>JAJDDT010000116.1 GCA_029260165.1 Phycisphaerae bacterium
TAATGGCTTGCACGGACTGCCGTGGGGCGAGGGGAGGGGTGATCTACTCAATTGGTCCGACGACGCCAAGTGGGTCGTGGCAGAGGTGGACGATGAGACGATCGTCGATCTCGGAGGCAAAATCAAGTTTCCGCGCGCTAATGTCGTGTACTGCGGACTGCGGGAGGGGGCGACGTCATACATCGCAAATCATGGGGGCACAGGGCGCGCAATTAGCGGCGCGACCGTGACGGGAGGCGGGCACTTCACAGATGGACAGCAACGCCTGCGAGGAAAAACCGAAACGCATGGAACATTGCAAACCGCCTACCGAACAGAAATGACCGCGTCCGCCTCAGCCATGTCCACGATCGTGTTGCGATCGACAATATCCTCGCTCACCAGCTCAGGCTCGCGAATGGCCAGGATACGCAAAAACTCCGGCGGAAACGCCCGGTAACGCAAACGAGCCGTCACCCGAATATCACCAACAATCCCCCGATCCGGAATCGGAACATCGTACCGAAACGGCGTCGGTGTCAGCATGTCCAGCGAATGCGAATTGTCCATGTGATCAGCCAACAACGGATTGATCACCGTCTCCCACGACCCATCCTCGTGAATCCGGATGAATTTGTTCTGAAAACTCACCATTCCAAGATTCCGCTCCGGTCGCTGATTGTGATCAGGCCCATCGTGAAAAACCGTATCCAGTGTTTCCATATCCACGTCAAAATGGTGATCGTTCAAATCCTCATCATCCTGCAACCCGTCAGGTTCCATTTCCCCGGTTTCGGGATGGGCCTGATCACGCAGGTACCCCGATTCGTAAATCACCCCCGCGTCATCCGAAACCACCAGCTCCACCCATACCTGTCGCTCCTGCGAAAAACCAGACGGCACGCGATGCCCGGTTCCCGTATTCGTCACAACGATCCGAATCGGAATCACCTCTGCATCTGTCGCCAACGACGCGGGCGTTCCATCCAGCGTCAATGTACACGCCGCTCGCAACATCTGCGTCCGACGCTGCTTCTGACCCAGTGGAAAACCAAACTCATCCTTCGCATCCGTATCAATATTCGGAAACTGCGGGCTGTCCACAAACGGAATCGAGACAGCCGTGAACGCATGAATCGCGTGTTTCCGCTCAGGAACGTCCACCCCAACCCCAAGTGTCATCGTCGGAAACACGCCGGGCGGTTCGATCGGATACAACGACATATGACAGTCCTGGCAACGAACCACTTTCCCATGCGGATTGTCCGTCGAGTTGTAAGGCCCATTCTTCCATTCGGTGAACAGATTCTCCAGACGCTGAAAAGGCTCGCCCGTCACGGGATCAGGAATCGGAATACGCACATCATGACAGGATCCGCAAAACTCCGGCGACTGCAGGTATGGCGACTCCGCAGTATCGTGATACGAAACGTCCACCGAGTCCGACACAGGCCCCCATTTCGTATCGCTGGGACCATAAATCAGTGACAAATTCGCGATCCCATCGTTGAGAAAACTCTTGTCCAGGTCAGGCCCCGTCACCGTGTGACAAAAATCACAACTGAGACCCTGTTGGCTGACGGGTGACAGGTTGTCCCGGGCAGGCGTGGCAGACGCCTCATCGACATAGCTCGGCAACTCACCGTTGAATACCCCCGTCGGAGAATGACAACCGATGCAGAAATTCTCCGTCACGCCATTTTCGGGATTGGCTGCAAAGGCACCCGAAGTCAGTTTTTCAACCGTCAGCTCAAAAGCATTGAATACCGGACTGGTGGCAGAATAGTGCATGATCGACCCCTGCCATTCACGGAAATGAGTTGGATGGCATGCACCACACATCGTTGGATCATTGAAACCAGCCGATGCGAAACCCGCCGTCCCATCACTTGGCGCAACCTCCACCCCTGTCGAAGGCGGATTGTTCTCCAGCCCGCACCCATGCCACACCAGGGTCCCCAAACAGAGCGACAGGGTACCCATAATTCCCAAAATGATTCGCCGACGCATTTTGCCCTTCTCACACCCACGCCACACGGATTCCACGGGCCAAACCCGGCAACTGACGTTCCGGATAATCCACGCCAGGGTCCGCATAAAACTCCCTGCGCGCGAACCCGCATCCCGACATCGCACCCGATGGTATTTCGCAGCCGGAACAATGTCTACAATAGTCTAACCATTTTACCCGGGGCGTTGTCAACGGTGCATTCCCAATTGATTTCCTGCACTGGACCTGGGGCATATTACCCAATTCGGCAACAGGGTCGCGTAATTACCCCCAGGGTCCGTCGTTATTTGTCTCCGAATGGTTTGGCACACGTCTTGCTTGTCTTCACTCAGCAGGGAAACCGAAGTCACGACGAAACGGAGCAGAACAATGACCGCAGCACTTAAAAAAGCCATCATCGACACCACTCGCCAGGTCGCCAATAACTGGATCAACGATGCGAAGAACTGGAGCAGGGGCGATTCGTTCAGCGGCCTGCGACAGACCCCTCGCTACCAGTGGCATACCCCGGTCATCCTCGAGGTGCTCGAAGGCCGGGACGCAGGCCAATCCTGCTACGCCAACACCCACGATATCAGCCTGGGCGGAATGGGACTGACCTGCCGACACCCCCTCCAGCAGGGCACGCTCGTCTGTGTCACCGACGACAAGGGCGATGCCGTTTTCGGTCGCGTCTGTCACTGTGCCCAGAGCATCACAACGTTCAAGGTTGGTATCGAGTTCACCGCGTAGCAGGGTCTGATTCGAGCTTCCGGCTCATTTCGACCGATTCCCACGACCGATAACACGCCGTCGCCCGCCGAGGATTCATAAAAAAACGGAGGTGCTGACGTGAGGCTCACCCCGACTCTCGAGACGAGTCGTTAACTCGCTCAGCCTCACGCCAGCCACCCCCGTACTCAGGAGGGGAAAGAAGAATCCGAACAAACAGGGTAGTGCCGCTCACTTCTCGACTGATTGAGCCAGGCACCGTTCAATATTCCGCGGAGGCGCAGAGGACCCCGACCGAGAGTACGAGGCTAGACACACCCCCGACCCAAGCCTCCACGTCCCGCGGCTGTTCCGGTGCGGTTTTTCCAGCCCCAACGACGGGATAATACCCGTCGATTCGAGGCTGCGTGGCGTTTCCGCTCACACCCCAACTACGGTTCCTCCGCACAACTTCTGTCTCGCGATTATGATTTTTTCGGGAATTTTTGACCGGGTCGTCCAGGATTGTGACTCACGACTTGGTGATTCGTGACAGGACCGGCTAGAATCACCCGTACAATGGATGAGACAAGGCCTTCACTGCTGGTACGCGTCAAACGGCACGACGACGAAACCGCCTGGCGCGAGTTCTACCACCTCTACGCGCCTCTTCTGGAGCGCTACGCCCGCAAGAGAGGTCTCAGTCGCGAGGAATCGGACGACGTGGCCCAGGAATGCATGAATATCCTCGTCAAGAAAATGAAGGGGTTCGACTACGCGCGCGGGAAGGGAACCTTCAAGGGCTACCTTTACCGTGTCGTCAGCAACCACATCGCCGACCGCATGCGCAAGAACAAGCCCCGACAGGCTGCCAGCGGCGAACTGCGACGACTGGAAGCCAAAGACGACCGTCACTGGGAAAAGGTCTGGTTGCAGCAGCATCTCAGCTTTTGCCTGGCCAACATCCAGGACGAATTTTCCGAGGTCACCATCGCCGCGTTCAAACTCTACGCTCTTCGTGAATGGTCCGTCGAAAAGGTTTGTGAGTCGCTCGGTATCACAGCCAATCAGGTCTATCTCGCCAAGTCGCGCGTGACCCGAAGACTCCGCAAGGAATTGAGCGAATACGTCGGTGAAGTGTTGTAGCGAAATCGTCGCGCGAAACGCTGTTTCAAAAACGAGGTAATCCCGTGTCCACCTGTCTCACCGAAGTCGATTTCGAGCAATTCGACAACGGGGACTCGACCGACGCGGAGTTGGAACGCATCAGCGACCACATCTCTTCCTGCGACGCCTGCCGCATTGCCTACGAACGGTTTCAGAATGACGAGAGTTTCCTCGCCGGTGCCAGATCGCTCCTCGACGACGACATGACCATCCCCAAAATCCCGCGACGCCGAAAACCCTCTTCAGGCGATTTTACCATCGAGCACGCGCCAAAACTCGAACTCTCCAGGCACCTGCCCAACATCGACGGCTACAAGATCGTCGATGTTCTGGGTCACGGCGGGATGGGCATCGTTTACCGTGCGGTCCAGCTCAAGCTCAACCGCACGGTCGCGCTCAAGGTGCTCCCCTCGATGATTGGAGCCGCCAACCCCGCCGCCGTCGAACGCTTCCAAAGAGAAGCCAACGCAGCCGCAAGACTTCACCACACGCACATCATCCCCATCTACGATTTCGGCGAGTCTCACGATGCGTACTACTACGCCATGGAGCTTATCCAGGGGCAACCGATCTCTGTTTTGGTCAAACAATTTGCGAAGAAGAACGCAGCCAGCGCTTCCCCTGCTCGGTTGGCAGACATGCTGCGCAACACCACTTATGAATCTCCCGACACCGGCAGATCCCAACCCTACATCATGCCCGACATCGACGAATCACGCGTCACGATGGCGACGCAGGGTTTCGGTCGCGGGCGCATCTACTACCGACAGGTCGCGCGATGGATTGCGGACGCTGCCCATGCGCTCCAATACGCCCACAGCCAGCGCATCATCCACCGCGATATCAAGCCCGCCAACCTGATTCTCTCCGTCGATGGTCGCATCATGGTCGCGGATTTCGGCCTGGCCAAGACCGAGGATGAGCACTCTGTCACGGTCACCGGTGCGCTTCTCGGGACGATTCGCTATTGCAGTCCCGAGCAGGCGATGGCGGGTCGCATCCCGCTCGACCATCGCACCGACGTTTACTCACTCGGTGCGACGATGTACGAGCTGCTCTGCTTCCAGCCTGCCTACCCCGGCGACGAAGACAAGAAGGTTCTCGCAGCCATCATGACCCGCGACCCGGTTTCGCCGCGGAAAATCGTCCCCCATGTCCCTGCCGAACTGGAAACGATTTGTTTGAAAGCAATGGAACGCGCCCCCGACGCGCGCTATCAGACCGCCCGCGCCTTCGCCGAAGACCTTGAGCGCTACACCAAAGACCTGCCCATCGTCGCCAAGCGCCCACCGTTCCATAAACGAGCCGTCAAATTCGTGCGTCGCCATCGCGCTGCCACGACGGCTGCGACGGCGGGTGTGCTCGTTGTCGTCATGACGGTCGTGTTGTTCGTTCAGGAACAGATCCAGAAGGATCTGCGAAACGACGTTCACATGCAGGACGCTCGGCACGCGATGAACAACAATGAATACGACGACGCGCTAATCGATTTGCAGGCAGTCCTGGAGGAATCGCCCGACAACTGGCGCGCCATTGGAAACCTTGGCATTGTCGGCAAGGAGAAATTCAAACGCAGTGCCCAGGGCGAGGAAGACTTTCAGATTCTCCGCGACGCCGTCGCCAATTGCGATCGAGCGCTCGTGACCGAGCCTGACCACCCTGGACTGCTCAGTACCAAGTCCGTGGCGCTGTACATGCTCAAAAAGCTGAAAAAAGCCGAGCAGGTTTGCAAGGATGCCCTCGATTCTCAGCACCCGTGGGCCGCATCCAACTTGATCAAGATATATGCATTGCAGCGGCAAATCGACGAAGCCAAAGAAGTGAGCGACATCGCGGCCAGGCTCGCCGCCGACAAACTCGTCGAACTCAGGAGGGGCGTGATCCCACGCGACGAAGCCAGCGGACAACAGCAGGCCCTCGGAAGTCTCTGGCGCACCATCGCCACCATTCGGTTTTTCCTTGACGACAAGGAAGGCACCGAAGAAGCCATCAGGTTCGCACTCAAGTTCGACAATCACCACCCCGGAAACCAGTTGATGAAGGCACGCATTCTCCTGGCCTACGGCGCTGATCATGACGACGAACGCGCCAGACCATACCTGTTTGCCCGAAATGCATGGAGAGAGGCCTCTGATCTCAAATACCCTGCACGCGATCCGCGTGGCGAGCGGATGGTCGCCTTGGCTATACTCAAGGAAGAGGACTATTCTGAAGCCATCGTCGAAGCCGAAAAAACAATCAACGCCGGCGACATTCCCGCATTTGGGCATCTTGTTGCTTCGATTGCTCACGCCCACCTCGGCGCACGCGACGCAGCCCGCGCCCATCTCCGCGAAGCCGACGCCAAATGGCCTGATGATCTTCGCCAACCAGGCCAATACCGGGTCAACGCCGACCGCGAAATCCTCTGGTTTGAAACCGCCGACGAACTCATCCGCCTGCGATCCGAGGCGGAAAATCTCCTCGAAATTCCACATTCGGGTCCGCAAAATCGTTAAAACCGCCCCAGAACCAATCGTTCCAAAACGCAGAATAATTGGCATCCAACCCACCATTTTGTTAGGATGGTGGTGCTGTGGCTGCTTTGAACAGCCGCACATGTCCGCAGGTGACGAGGCTTCCCGCGGGCCTGATGGGGTGCTGCGACAAGACTGTCAACACGGTGTCCGTGCGCCCATGGTCAGCCGAACAACCGGAGTTCCGTCGTGACGCGCGACGTGACGCCAACGCAGGAGAGTCGGATATGCGTGCGAAAACACTGTTAGCCTCGATGTGCCTCGCTCTTGCGTGGACCCATACCGATGCCGTCGCGGGACCCTGCCTCTGCAACGGAAACGCGGACAACGTCGGGACCGTGGACCCCAACGATATCGACCTCATCTTTACCTGCCTCGATGGCGATTGCACGGGTTGTGCGAACGACTGCGACGTGAACTGTGATGGTGTTGTCGACCTCGAAGACGTCTCCGTGGCACAATGTCAACTCGGTACGAACGACCCAACCTGTTGCGCCGCCATCACCACCGGTGCCTGCTGCATCGACGGCATTACCTGCGCGCAGGCGACCCAGGCTGTCTGCCTCGCATCGGCGGACGCCCGCTACCTCGGCGACGGAACCATTTGCGCCGATGGTGGGTGTGATTGCAACGGCAACGGCGTCAACGATCGGCTGGATATCGCCAACAACTTCGAGGACGACTGCAACCGCAACGGCATCCCCGACCGCTGTGAAATCAACGTGGTCAGTCCCGCGCCGGGCGGTCCGTTTTTCTGCAACATCCCGGGCAACTGCGACCCGGACTGCAACAACAACGGTCAACCCGATGGATGCGACATCGAACGGTGCGGTGCGGGCATACCCGCCAACCCCGATTGTCAGGACTGCAACCTCAACCGAATTCCCGACATCTGCGATATCTCGATGGGTGTGTCCAACGACTTCAATGGAGACTTCACCCCCGATGAGTGCCGCTTCTGGGACGGTGGGGGAGGCAATGACCTTTGGGGGAATCCGCAAAACTGGAATCCCGACACCCTGCCGCAGCCGAATGATCCGGTCACCATCGCGGGACCAACAAGCATCGTTCAGCTCGATATCCCTGTACAAATCAGATCGCTAAGTCTCATCGACCGGGCTTCGCTCATCGTATCATCACCCCTGCCGAATGATCTGCAGATTCTCGACGGACTCGACGTCCGCGGTAATCTCAGGCTCGGACGGGATCGCCAGGTTATCGTCATGAATGGTGATGCTGTCATCGGGTCATCCGGTTCGCTCAAACGCGACGGCGTCGATCCAACGACTGCAGCCTTGAGGGTTCTCAACGGCAATCTCAAGGTGCTCGAGGGAATCGCCACACAACCTCGTGGAGAGCTTGTTCTTGAAGATCGGATGGAGCTGAGCGTGTCCGGCGACGTCGTCGTCGATGGCAGAAACGCCGTCTCCTGCGATCTGATTCCCCTCGTCGGTCCCGACTGCACCCCACCGTTGCTCGAACTCACCAAAAACTCCAAGGCCGAGATATTTGGAAAAATGGAATTGAAGGGCTCCGTCGAGATCAAGGGTGGAAAACTCGTTGCATCAGCAGCCTCCGCGCCTTCAGGATCATCCGGACCATCCGCCGCAGGCCCGCCCGACCACCAGATCGTCCTTGGCGGTGATTTCCAGAACAAAGCCACCGACCCGCAATGCTTCGATTTCATCGACGGTGGCATCCGACTCGACAGCACGATCCCCCCGTTCGCCAACTTCGGTGAAGGCCTCCCGCAGGACTTTGAAGTCGCCGGCGCGGACATAGGCCCGGTCTTCGCGGGCCTCGATAATAATTTCGCCTTCGGGCAGATTACCATCACCACGCCCACGCGGGTCAACTTCGTCGACCGCTTCGACAACGATGGAAACCCCTCGCGACGCGACGCACAGTATGTTCAGGTTCTGCGTCTGGATCCCGGTACCCGGACAAATACCGTTGGTGTTAATGTCTACTACGTCGATCTCATCGACGGCGGAAGCGTCATCACCGGAAACGGGGCTCTCATTCCCATCGTTGGTCCCGCCGTTCCCGCTGCCTCCGGGTTCGCCATGTTCGTTCTTGCGTCGTGCATGATTCTTGCCGCCGCCCGCATCATGCGAAAACAGCGTTTTGAACCGCAGACATGATCTGACAATCCAATCCGCCCCATTCAAAAATCGTCGCTGATTTGTAATAGTCAGTGTCGCGGGATCGTTGTAAAATGCGCCGACACCCAATACCCCGTCCGGGTGTGCGTCAGAACCGAACCAGACAGGGACACGCGCAGTGAATGACTCGCTACAGACATCCTTGCTCGCGGCAGCGCCGATCGCCATGGTCGCGCTTGAAATCGCATACATTGCAAGCCTGATCGTCGGCGGTGGGCTGATGCTCCTGTCCACCATGTTCGGTCAGGATGCTGATGCCGACGTTGACTTCGGCGATGTTGATGCCGATTTCGACCTTGACACCGACGCCGATCCTGGAATCGACGCACCCCACGACGCGTCAGCCATGTCGCTGGCGAGTTGGTTTTCCACGCAATTCGTCGTGTATTTCCTCGCAGGCTTTGGGCTTGTCGGCGTCGTTCTCACCTTTCTGACCCCGCAATCAACCGCCGCGGTCGCGGTCTCTGCCGTTGTCGTTGGTATCGTCACAGGCCAATCCGCCCACCACGTCCTGAGATACCTCAAACGCAGCAGCTCGGACAGCGCGCCGACGACGGCAGATTTTGTCAACAAACCCGCGCGCGTCACCATTACCGTTCAGCCAACCCAACGCGGCGAGGTGGCTGTCATGGTCCGGGGTCGCGAACGATTCGTGCCCGCCAAACCGAAACACAACGACCAGAGCTTCAACGTCGGTGACACCATCGTCATCGTCAGCTACCACGCGGGCACCGCTGAAATCGTCAGCAAAGAGGAATTCGAATTCGTCGCCAACAAACCCCTGGGAGATTCGCAATGACAGCAATCCTGATCGCACAAAACTCACTGCAGGCAGGTATCGCCATTGGACTGGGTGTCCTCTTTTTCATCGTTACCCTTCTTGTTCTCGTGGCCAAGTTCATGGTCGTCGGCAACCCCTCGGAATTGCTCGTCATCAGCGGCAAGCGGTCCGGCGGACTAGGCTACCGGACCCTCATAGGTGGACGCACAGTGGTCATCCCCATCATCGAAAAGGTATCGCGCGTTTCTCTGCGCAACATGCAGGTGGGCCTTGAGGTCAGAGCACAATCCGGCGGTGGCAAAATGATTCCCATCACCGTCACGGGCGTTGCCAACGTCAAGGTCGCTTCCGATCCCGAAATACGAGGCAGCGCCATCGAACGATTTCTGGGACAACCGCAGGTCGAAATGGAACGCGTTGCCCGCGAAACATTGGAGGGTGGTTTGCGCGCGGTCATCGGAAAAATGACGCCCGAGGAAATCGTCGAAGATCGTGACAAATTCGTCGCCACCGTCATGAACGAAGTCAGCGATGATTTCCGCAAGCTGGGCCTCGTGATCGACTCGGTCAACATTCAGAACGTCCACGACGAAGACCAATACCTCGAATCCATCGCCCGAAAAGCGTCGGCCGAAGTCCGCGCCCACGCAAGACAATACGAAGCCCAGCGCAAATCCGAAGCAGACATCAAGGAAGCAGAAGCAGGCGCCCTCGCAAGAACCGCCCAGGCAGAACGAGATGCAGAAGCCAAGTCCTCCGAAGCTGCCGGTTTTCAAAAATCCGAACAGGCACGGCTCGAAGCTGAAAAAGCCATCGCCGAGTCCAACAACGCATTGCGTATCCGAAAAGCCGAACTCGCCAGAGAGGCTGCCCTCAAGGAAGCCGAAACACAAACCGCCGCCGCAAAAGCAGAAGAAGCGCGACTCCTCACCACAGAGGTCAAGCACGCCAACGCAGACCGCGACGTCGCCAAGGCACAGGCGGAAGGAGCAGCCGCCAAAATCCTCGAAGAGGGAAAAGCGCGAGCCGCCGCGATACAGGCAATCGGCCAAGCTATCCATGACCACCCCGATGCCCTCAAGGTCATGCTCACCGAAATGATGCCCAACGTCGTCAGTGAAATGACCAAAACCATCGCCAATGTCCAGCTCGGCGACATCACCGTCATCGACTCGGGAAATGGACAAGCCATCGCCGGAGCAGCGTTGGGCAAAGCCAGAATGTTGTCCGAGTCTCTCGCAACCCTCGAGTCCGTTCTCGGCATCGACCTGCGCGACCTGACCCGGAACATCGCGCAAAACATCACGCCGGGGAAAACGACACAACCAAAACCAGTGGAAGCATAGAAACACCCGGAGCGTTGAATTCATTGCCTACCAATGGTTTCGGGTTGCGCGGGCAATTCGAGGCGTGATGACCCAGCGGTGGTTGGCGGGAGATGTCATGGATCGATTTAAGTTTACGACGATTGCACATGGGACGCATCGGTTGTGCAGTCCCATTTCGGATGGGAAGTTGCGGGACATCATGGATGTCCTCGGGCTTTCGGCGGATTCGCGGGTATTGGATATTGCCTGTGGGAAGGGGGAAATGCTGATTCGGATGGCGGAGTTGTACGGGGTTTCCGGGGTTGCGGTGGATTTTTCGCCGGCGTTTCTGGAGGAGGCGCGGAAGCAGGCATCGACGCGGGGAGTGGCGGACCGGATCGAATGGATCGAGGGAGATGCAAAGGAGTTTGAGGGGCAGGTCGAGGGGTTTGACGTGGTGTCGTGTCTGGGGGCCAGGCCATTCGGGGCTTATCGCGACACGTTGACGAGGATGGGGACGTGGGCAAAGACCGGCGGTGTGATGGTCGTGGGCGAGGGATATTGGCAAAAGCCCCCCGATGCGCGGTATCTGGAATTCCTGGGAGCGAAGGCGGAGGAGTATTCGGATCATGCGGGGACCGAGGCGGTGGGGTTGTCGCTGGGACTGACACCGATCTATTCGACTACGTCATCGCAGGACGAATTCGATCATTACGAGGGGATGTATCTGGCTGCGATGGAGCGATACTTGCGGGTGAACCCGGATGATCCCGACGCGCGTGCGATGGGTGAGCGAATCCGGGGTTGGCGTGATGCCTGGTTGCGCTGGGGGCGGGAGACGCTGGGATTCGGGGTTTATGTGTTTATGAAATGATGGGTCTGTGGGCGACGGACCCGGGCTGGTCGAACGACCTGCCGGGTTTGCAGCGGCGAAGGTCGTGCGCGGTTGATCCTGTCGCGATCAGATCGCAGACGATGTCGGCTGTTACGGGGGCAAGGGTGAGTCCGGTGCGGAAGTGACCGGTGGCGGCGATCAATCCTTCAAAACCGGGGACAGGTCCGATGTAGGGTCTGCGATCGGGGGTGCCCGGGCGGAGTCCCGCCCACATCGTTTCGACCGGATAGTCAACCAGCTTCGGAACGGCGGCTGCGGTCGAAAGCGTCAGCCATCTGATGCCGTCGGGCGTGTTGCGTTTCATGAATCCGGAGTCGTGTTCCTCGGTCGCACCGGCGAGGAGTCGGCCATCCTTTCGACAGACAAGGTAGAGCTTCCGGCGGTTGATAACGTGGCGGATGGGGCGGTCGACGCAGTGCAACAGCATGATTTGTCCGCGAACCGGATAGACCTTGAAGAGGTCGCTGATTTTGCCGTGGCCAATCTCCGTGGACCAGGCACCGGCGCACAGGACGACGTGTTTCGCGCGAAATTTGTACCGACCGCAATCGACGCCGATCACGCGATCGTGCTCGACGGCGAATCGCGTGACCTCCGATCCTTCGCGAATGTCGACACCATGCTCGATGCAGGCGGACCGCAACGCAGCCAGCAGCCTGGGGTTGCGAACCTGGGCGGTATCGCGACGGAGCAGGAATGCGAGGCAGTTTCGGGCGATATTCGGTTCGACTTCGCGGATGTCGTCGGTCGCGATGACCTCGACGGCGGGTTTTCCGTCTGCTGTGGTCACGTCAGCCAGAACGCGGACGTCGGATTCTGCCATCTCGACGGCCTGGGTGGTGGTGAGCATGTCCAGGCTGCCGCAGCGTTCGTATTCGGTGTCGATACCGGAAACATCCGTCAGCTCGGCGCAGAATGATTCGTATTGGGCGATGCTCTGACAGTGCAGTCGGTACATGGCGTCGGAGCGGTGGGGGTTGGCGGCGGAGATGATTCCCGCACCCGCCCATGACGCCTCGCGACCGCATTGGTTTTTTTCGAGCAGGATGACACGATGCCCCGTTTGTTGAACGCGAAACGCAATCGACAGACCCACGACGCCGCCACCGACGACGATGACTTCTGAATTGTTCCCGGCGATCGTCATGATCTATTTTCCGCGCGGGCGGTGCTCTCCAAGAAGGTCGAGAATGCGCTGGAGCTGTTCGGGGATCGGGGCTTCGATGGCGATGGGTCTGTTTTCGGTCGGGTGCATGAACCGGATGCGGCGGGCGTGCAGGCACTGGAACGGAATGAGCGGTTCGGTGTCGCCTTGTCCCGTGAGGTCTCTTTCGCTGAGAAAGTGTCCGCCGTATTGCGTGTCGCCGAGCATGGGGTGCCCGATGCTGGACATGTGGACGCGGAGTTGGTGGGTTCTGCCGGTTTTGGGAAACATGTGCACGGTGGTGAAGCCTGCGAAACGCTGCCGGACCTCGTAACGCGTGATGGCTTGTTTGGTGGCTTGATCGTAGCTCGCTTTTCCGCCGACGATGATGCGGTCTTTCACGAGCGGATGGGCAGCCAGCGGTTTGTCGATGATGTCGCCGTCGAGTTGAAGCTCGCCCTCGAGGATGCCAAAATACATCTTGTGGATCGTGCGTTTTTCAAATTGCATCGCGATTCGCCAATGGGCCTCATTGGTCTTGGCGATGAGCATGACACCGGTGGTGTTCTTGTCGAGTCGGTGAATAATCCCCGGGCGGAAGGGTTCGCTGCCGTCGGAGAGCGTTTTGGCGTAGTGGGCGAGTCCGTTGACGATGGTGCCGGATTTGCCCACGCCCGAAGGGTGACAGATGATGCCGGTTTGTTTGTTGATGGCCAGGAACTGGTCGTCTTCGTAGATGATGTCGAGTGGGATATCCTCGGGGATGACGTCGAGCGGAACCGGGGGTGGCAGAACGACCTGAATAACGTCGCCTTTGGCGGGTTCGTAGCTCGGTTTGGTGGGCAGGCTGTTGACGGTGACGTCGCCGTCCTTGATGAGTTTCTGGAGGTTCGTTCGCGACATGCGCGGGAATTTGGCGCAGAGGTATACGTCGAGACGTTTGCCGGCGAATTTTTTGCGGACGTTGATGGTGTGGATCGCGCAGACGTCATCTTCAGTATCGTCAGTGGCGTCGCCAAGGGTGTCGTCAATGGGCTCGTTGATGGGTTGGATGTCGCGCGGTTCGTCTGTCATCGGTGCTGTCATGCGTGAAACCAGCCAAGATGAGGGCAAAACGGCGTGGATGCAAGGGGTGCGGAGGTCGTGATGTGCGGCGTGTGCTGATGATTGTCAATCCGGTGGCGGGGAGGACGAACCCGACGAGACTGGTTCGGCGTGTGGAGCGACGGCTGACTGAGTCGGATGTCGGGGTGGAGGTTCTGGAGACGGTGGGGGTCGGAGACGCGACGCGAATAGCGGCTGATGTGGCTGATCGGACCGAAACGGTGGTGGTGTTCGGAGGCGATGGCACCTGTCGCGAAGTAGCGCGGGGGTTGAATGGAAAGCGGATTCCGCTGGTGCCCGTTCCGACGGGCACAGAATCGATTTTTGCGCGGGAATTGGGGATGAAAGCCCGAGCGAAACGGGTCGTGCGGGCGGTGATTTCCGGTCAGCGGCGGATGTGTGATGTGGGCTGGGTCAACGGCGAGCACATGTTTCTGGTTGTTGCGGGCGTTGGATTCGATGCGGAGGTGTTGGCGAGGGTGGTGAGGCGGCGAGTCGGACATCAGTCGAATCTCGACTACATCGGGCCGTTGCTCAGGACGTTTTTTGCCTATCGTTTCCCCGTGATTCGTGTGTTTGACGGGAGTTTGAAGAAGTTTGACGGGCGGGGAATTGTATTGGTCGGGAACATGGCCCGCTACGCGCTCGGTTTGCGCGTGGTTCGCGATGCAAAATGGGACGACGGATTGTTGGACGTGGTGGTTTTTCCGTGCTCAACGCGAACCGGGTTGGTTCGGCATGCGGTTTGGACAGTCGCGAGGCGGCATTTCGGGCGGAACGGGGTTGTGTGTTTTCGGAGCAGGCGCGTGGTGGTTGAGCATGACGATGCGGTTGGCGTTCAGGTTGACGGCGAGATCGTGAACGCGGGCAGGTATGAATTTACGGTGGATCGCGGTGGTCTGTGGGTGCAGGTTTGAGGGTTTGGTGCAGCGAGATAGGCGGGAGTTGGATCGACGCGGGTTGGGGGTTGGCATTCGTTGACAAAACCGGGGGGGTTTCTGAGAATGTGCTGGTGTCTGGGTTGAAACTGCGGGATTCGTGGCCTGCGGTTGGTCGATATTTGGAAAGAATGTGGTGTGCGGATTGATTCGAGGGCGGTGCGTTTGTGTCCCGCCTTTCTCTTGGGCCTGACATTGTGATTTTATTCACAATGTGGTACTGGTTGCAAAGGGTCGGCGGAGTCGTAAACGGTTTTGAAAAAAGGGTTTGTGTTCGTCGCGGTGGTTGGGTTTAATACCCGGCGAACTAGCTGAAAATGTCATGAGCGGACAGGAAAAACACCGAGAATCTGAGGGGACGCAGCGGGAAGAGATGGCGGATCCGTCGGAACATGCGTTTTCGGGCGGTGGAGGCTATTCCGAGACGGGGGCGGATGAGCCTATGACGTCGTCGCTGATGGCGAGGCTCTTCGCCGTTCCGCTGGTGATTGTCAGTGTGGTTGTAGGATGTGCAGTGGTGGTTGTATTGCTGTTCGGGTCGATCGCGACGGATCAGGAGCGGTCGATTGACCGTTTGCTGACGATTCTGGAGACGCGCTCCGGGGAGAAGATGGTGGGGATGCTGCTTCCGAATGAGAAGGAGTTGTGGCAGGCGAGTCGGGAGTTGGCGTTGAGGCTTGGGAAAAAAGAGGTCGAGGTATCGGCTGATGAGCTGCCGATGGTGGTGGATCGGTTGTCCGCGATGTTGGCAGTTGGGGACGCGTCGGGGGAAACGGCTAACGAATGGGTGCTCAAGAAGCGTCATTTTGTGATGCAGGCGGTTGCGATGACCGATTCGCCGAAGGCGGTTGGCGCGTTGGTTCCGTTGTTGCAATCGGATGACGGGATGACGCGGGGTCAGGCGTTGGCGTCGTTGGCGTCGTTGCGTGACCTGCCGGAGACGCGGGGTGCTTTGGGTGCGATGTTGCCGTTGTTGAAGGATGGTGATTCCGCCGTGCAGATGCAGGCGTGTGCAGCCATATCGGTCGTGGCTGAGACGGGTGACGTTGAGGCGATCGATGCGTTGGTTCAAGCCTATTTCGACGACGATCGCGAGGTTCAGTGGAATGCGACGTTGGCGTTGGCGCGGTTGGGGAGTTTGAAGGGGAAGTCACTTCTGTTGGACATGTTGACGCGTTCGTATTGGGAAAAGGATGTCAAGGTGCGGAAGGAGACTTCGCCGGGGAGTTTCGTGGAATATCCGCTACCGCCGTTGGCGGTTTCGCGTTATCTTGTGGCCGCTGTTGAGGCGGCTGGGCATGTTGATGATGCTCAGGTGTGGTCGCAGATCGAATCGCTGTCGAAGGACGAGTCGCCTGAGGTTCAGGAAGCGGTCCGGCGTGTACTGGATGAGCGCTCCGCTGTCGGGGGTTCATCAGGGTCGGGCTCGTTAGCCAAGAGTGAGGAAGTTGGCCATGGCCGTTAAGGAACAGATCGTCAAAGTATGGATCGAGGAAGGGTGCATCGTTTGCGATGCGTGCGAGACGGCTGCCCCGGACGTTTTCGATGTTCAGGATGAGACGTGCGAGATTCGTCCCGACGCGTTGAAGATGGAATTCACCAAGCCTCGGACGGACTCGATTGTTGAAGCGGCTGAGGAATGTCCGGTTGATGTGATCAAGTTTGACGTGGTTTCGGAGGAAGTGGCGGATGCTGCACTTGCGGCTCCTTCTCCCGCCGCGGCTGAGGCTGCCCCTGTCGCGTCCGCTCCTGCTCCCGTGGCGGCTGCTCCGTCTGAGCCTGCACCGGCTGCGGTTGCGAAGTCTCCGGTGAAATCGCCTGCGGTTTCTGTAGCGGGTGCCCCTGATCCTGCGATACAGGCGTTGTTGCGTGCTGCGACGGCGCGAGGGGGAATGGCGGGTCGATCGAGGGACGAGGGTGGTCCCGAGGCTCGTGAATGGAGCAAAAAGCGGGCGGACGACTTGCCGCCTGATGCGCGTACGTCGAAGGTGATGCAGGGGACCAGGGGCAAGGACGCGGGGGTAACGCGTCGCGGTTTGCTGGCGGGTTCAGCGGCTGCGATCGGATGGGCGGCGTTTGGTGGGACGACGATGGTTTCGGGTGTGGCTTTCCAGCGATTCCTGATGCCGAACGTGTTGGAGGAACCTGATCCGAAGATTCGGGTGGGTACGGTTTCTCAGTATGCGCAGATGGTGCCCGGTGAGGTGAATGAAGACTACAAGCCAATCGGGGTTTGGATGATTCGCACGGAAGGCAAATTGGCGGCGCTCAATATTATTTGTACGCATCTTGGTTGTATTCCAAACTGGCTGGCGAATGACCGGAAGTTCAAGTGTCCGTGTCATGGAAGCGGTTTTTATCCTGATGGGATTAATTTTGAGGGACCAGCTCCGAGGCCTTTGGAGCGGTTTAAGATTTCGTTGATCGACGGGACGATTGTCGTCGATCGGAGCAAGAAGTTTCAATTTGAGAAGGGTGAGTGGGACAATTCCGACAGTTATTTGTCGGTGTAGTTTCGTCGCTCTTCATGGCATGGTTCGGCAGGTCCGCGGCGCGGTTGGACCTGTGGGACAACAGCAGATTTCAGGTACGACAGAATGAGTTTATTCAGCCGATTTGGTGACTGGGTCCGTGAGGGACAGGTTTGGGGCAGCGTGTTGCGACATGGTGTTCCGCGAGATCGTCGGACACGTGCGATGGCGATATTGAGCAATGTGTTTCTGCACCTTCATCCCGTGGCGATTCGCAAGAGTGGTATTCGCTTGAGCTTCACATGGTGCATGGGGGGTCTGACCTTCTTTCTGTTTTTGATCGAGGTCGTGACCGGTGTGCTCCTGATGTTCTACTACAGACCGACGGTGGAATATGCCTATTTTGATATTCAGGGTCTGCGAGCGCATGTGACGCTGGGACTGTTGCGCGAGATGCATCGGTGGGGTGCGCACGCGATGGTGATTGCGATCTGGCTGCACATGCTTCGTGTGTTTTTGACGGGTAGTTACAAACCGCCTCGCGAGTTCAACTGGACGATTGGTGTGATTCTGTTGGTATTGACGCTGTTGTTGTCATTTACCGGGTATTTATTGCCTTGGGATCAGTTGGCGATGTGGGCGATTACGGTGGGGTCGAACATGGCCCGTGCGACGCCATTGATTGGTCATGAGGGGCCGCTGGCGCAGTATGTGCAGATTGGCGGTGTACCGCTGGTGCATGCCGGTGACGATGCGCGTTTCGGGTTGCTGGCCGGTACGTTCGTGGGGCCTAATGCGCTGTTGCGGTTTTATGTGTTGCATTGCATTTTCATTCCGCTGGTGGTCGGCGTGTTGATTGCGGTTCATTTCTGGCGGATTCGCAAGGATGGCGGAATCAGTGGTCCGCTGTAGCGTTTGGCGCGGTGGCGGTGAATCGGACGAGCAATTTGGATAGACGATGATTGAATCAATGAACAGTCTGTTGGCTGGTGAGACGCTGCTCGCTTCGGGTGGTGTTGAAACGGTTAAGAACGCGATCAACTGGGTATGTCAGCCTCACTGGTTTTTCGTTCTTTCGTGTGGTGTGACGGGGGTTTTTCTGGGTGGTTATCGTGCGTTAACCAGGCCTGCGGTCGCTCTTTTTGCGCTGATCGCATTCACGATTGCCTATGGCCTGTCGGCGATGGACGCGGACTTTCTGTCGATCATCATCAAGCCTGACAACGTTCCGATCACGTTGATGATTTATTTGTTTGGTTTTTTCATCTGGCTGGGATTTCGCCAGGCAGCGGTCAACGACGAAAACACAGAGCAGGGCAGGCCGCTGATCGAGGCGGGTTCGGACGACAAGGTGTTGGTCTGGCCTGATCTGGTTTATATCGAATTGATAGCGATGGTGCTCTGCACGGTATTTATCATCGTATGGGCGGTGGTGTTGCGGGCACCGTTGGAGCAGCCCGCCGACCCGAGTCTGGCTCCGAATCCCGCGAAGGCACCCTGGTATTTCCTGGGGTTGCAGGAGTTGCTGGTTTATTTTGATCCGTGGATTGCGGGTGTGCTGCTGCCGGGGTTGATCGTTGTTGGTTTGATTGCGGTTCCGTACCTCGACAAGAACCCGAGGGGGAACGGGTATTACACGTTCAAGGAGCGAAAGTTTGCGATCTCGATGTTCATGATCGGGTTCGTGATTCTCTGGCTGGTGCTGATCGTGTTCGGCACGTTTTTGCGTGGTCCGAACTGGAATTTCTTCGGTCCGTATGAATATTGGGATGTGCACAGGCCGGCGGCGCTGTTGAATATCAACCTGTCTGAGATTTTCTGGGTTCAGTGGTTGAATCAGGGGATTCCGACGGAGGGCAGGTGGGGTCTGCCGCATTTTGTTTATCGCGAGTTGCCGGGGATTGTGGTGTTGCTTGGGTACTTTTTTGTGTTGCCGGTGATGCTGCGGGTGACTGTGTTCAAGCGGATGGGCGATCAGATCGGACTGATTCGCTACTCGTTGTTGATCATGCTGTTTTTGTGGATGGCATTGATTCCCATCAAGATGGTTTTGCGATGGGGCTGGAATTTCAAGTACATCGTGGGCATCACCGAGTGGTTCCTTAACTTTTAGCAATTGCGTTTGGAAAAAACGTTATGCCGATACCTGTCGAAACGCTTCGGGATATGAATGGGCTTAACCGCTGGTTTGCGGTGAGTTGCCTGCTGATGTTCGCGAGTTTGATCTGGATGGTCTGGGAGGATTACGATCGTCCCTGGCGTGGGTATCAGGACGACTACATGGTGGTCCAGGCTGCGCTGGCGCACCTCGACTATCTTGATACGCAAACCGAATCGTTTCAAAACGGGGTTGCGGTCGCCCGGGAACAGGTTGAACGGGCAAATGTGGAACGAGAAGCCAACGCGTCGGTCAGGACCGGCCTGGAAACTGAGCTTGCGAAACTGAAGACGCAGCACGACGCGGTGAAGATCGGCTTTGGGAATGCCAATGCGATCGTTCAGGTGACGCGCGTTGAGTATGAAGAGGCTGTCAGCGCTCATGGTGAGGACGATGAGCACACTAAGGTCGTGTGGCAGAAGTTACATAGTCAGGAGGAGACCGTCGCCGACCTGAAACTGACCAAAGACGGGATCGAGGACGATCAAAAGAGTTTGCGGTCGCGGATCAAGGGGATTGATCAACAGGTGGCTGATGCTCAGAAGGCGGTGGACGCGCTGTTAAAGGTAGCGTCAGATGCGGAGGAAAAAGAGCAGCGGTATACCAACGTGCTCGCCAAGGCGGTGATCAACGCACCGCTCATGGATTTCACGGCTCCCAAGGGGACCGAATCGCGTCATGAGGTCAAACAGTATGTGCTGCCCGATGTGCGTCAGGAGTTGAACTATCTGCAGACGTACACGACCGATCGTTGTACGACGTGTCATGTCGCGATCGATGACAAGGGATTCACGCGTGAGAATTTGGCGAGAAAGTTTGAGCGGGCGTTGCCAGCCATCAATGAAAAACTGATCCGCCAAAGCCTGGCGGTGGTTGATTTTCCGGAAATACCGGAAGTCAGCGGAGATTTTGCGCCGGAGATCGCACCGGGACAGGTGACTGAGTTCTGGACGTTGTTGTCGGCGGATCAGCAGCGATCGTATTTCAGCGAGCTTCTTGAGCGGGTCAATACGTTCCTCTCGCGGACCGGCAAGCAGGAGATGAACCTCAGTCAGCCAATCATGGCGCATTCGAATCTGGACTTGTTTGTGCATGTGGATTCATCGCACCCAGCGGTCAAAATCGGTTGCACGGTGTGTCATGAGGGGAATCCGCAGGAGACGGATTTTGTGCAGGCGGCGCACTCGCCGGTGACGCATGAACAGGAGCATGACTGGAAGGAAAAATATTATGTGACGGCTGCGTTTGTTCCAAATGTGACGTTTGACGTGGTCGAGCATCACTGGGACAGGCCCATGCTGCCGCCGAAGTATTCCGAGGCGGGTTGTGCGAAGTGTCACACGCAGATTGCCGACATTTCGAGTTACGACGGGGAATCGCAGGCGAAGCGGTTGAACCTCGGGCGCGATCTGTTCACGCGGGCAGGCTGCGTGAATTGCCACGCGGTCGACCAACTGGAAGACGCTCGCAAGGTCGGGCCTGACCTGACGCGGATTTCATCGAAGCTCGAGCGTGGGTTTACCGAGCAGTGGGTGTTCAACCCGAAGGCGTTTCGCCCGTCGACGTGGATGCCTCATTTCTTCATGCAGGAAAACAACGGACCGGGTTCGGAGAGTCATCTGGACGAAAACCCCGTTTTGCGCACCGAAACTGAAGCCCAGGCCATCACGCACTACCTGTTTACGATGTCGCAGGACTGGTCGCCCGATCCGATGCCGAATGATCTGACCGGCGACGTCGAAAAGGGACGCAAACTGTTCAACTCGGTGGGTTGTCTCGCCTGTCATGCGAACGTGGCGGAGTTCGGCCGGGAAATGATCGTGGCGGACATGGTCAATCGCGAGGGACGGACCGGGAAATTCGCCGACGCGTACTACGATGATTTGACCTACACAGAGCGCGTGTACCATCTGATTGAGCATGTGTCGAGCGATCGCGACACGGTGTTTTCTCCCGAAGCGATCGGGGATCG
Source organism: Phycisphaerae bacterium (assembly GCA_029260165.1). Classification (GTDB taxonomy): domain Bacteria; phylum Planctomycetota; class Phycisphaerae; order UBA1845; family UBA1845; genus OFTM371. The sequence continues at coordinate 21,299 of JAJDDT010000116.1, forward strand.
ACCCGTGTTCACGCGTCATGGTCCCGATCTGTCCGCTGTCGGGATGAAGGCCAACCGGGCGTGGTTGTTTGGCTGGCTGAAAAACCCCGCCGACTACAACCCGAACACGCGCATGCCTTCGTTGCGTCTGACCGATCAGGAGGCGGCTGACATTGTCGAATATCTGATGACGTTAAAGGAGAATCACGCGTTTTCGACGTCTTCGTTCCCCGGTGATAACGAACACAAACAGATGGCCAGGGATCTGGTGTTCCAGTTGTTATCGAGTCAGAATTCCGACCGCCGTGCGACCGCGATCATGAACGACGAAAACCTCGAGCTGACCGGAATGTTGAAGGGTTTCGTCTCTGATTCACTGGACGCTGATCGCGTCGAGTCGTTGTTTTCAGGGTTGTCGCTTGAAGACAGGCAGATGATGTTTCTGGGCAACAAGATGATTGCGCATTATGGGTGTTACGCCTGCCACACCATCGTCGGGTTCGAGAAGTCGCCACCCCCGGGAACCAACCTGACGAAATGGGGTGAAAAGCCCCTGTCGCAGTTGGATTTCGGCATGTATACGCACGCGCACGACCATCTGCGTGACGAGCGTCCGGAGGTCTTCGACAAGGTGTATCCACTCGAGCGTGACGATCTGATCGAATGGTCGCAGGGGGGAAACCCGGATGAGCAGATAACACACTCACACGCCGGGTTTGCCAAACACAAAATGCTCAACCCGCGGATATGGGATCGTGAAAGGATCAAGGGGCCGTACGACAAAATCAAGATGCCGAATTTCTACTTCACGGAGGATCAGTCCGATGCGCTGGTGACGTTCCTCCTGTCGCGGAAATCAGCAAGGGTCACGAGCAGTCTGCAGATCGACTATAACGGAGGCCGTCAGGGTGCGATCGCCGAGGGGCGCGTGCTCGCTCGCGAGTTGAACTGCATCGGATGTCACAAGATCGAGGACAATGTCGCCGTCGTCCATCAGTTCTACACGACCAGCGACGATGGTTACGCGAACTTCGACGAGGTGAATGCTCCGCCCTGGCTTCGGGGGCAGGGTTCCAAGGTTCAATACGCCTGGTTATACGGGTTCTTCAGCAACGTCGAAACGCTGCGACCCTGGTTGAAAATCCGGATGCCGACTTTCAACCTGACCGACGAGGAAACGACGACGCTGGTGTCGTATTTCGCGGGTATCGCGCAGGACGAAGCCGCCATGCTGGCGGAAAATCTCAAGCCCGTACACAAGTTCATCAATAGTGCCTCGAAGAAAGAAGGCGGCGACGTGCACAAGGCTGACTATTGGTTCGCGACCGATGAACTGCGTGGCCAGGCCAAAACGCTCGGCGATTATTGTGTCGCCAACCGTCTGATGCTGACGTTTGATCTGGACCCGTCAAACAGCAAAGAGGACCTTGCCGAAGCCTATCGCAGCACAGCCGACAAAGCTGATTTCACGCGTGAGTTGCTGGACGTGAAGTTCCCGTTTTCCGAAAGCCCGCGACCGATGATCGATGACGAGCGATTCAGGCTTGGGGAGGCGTTCTTCTACGAGTTGAAGTGTCTTTCCTGTCATGTCCTGGGTGATCCGACTATCGAAGGTTCCAACAGCAATCCGTCGGCTCCGAATCTGGACCTGACGCATGCCCGTTTGAGTCAGAAATGGGTGGATTTGTGGATGCAGGAGCCTGCCAATCTGCAACCAGGAACGAAGATGCCGCAATGGTTCCCGGGTGGCAGGAGTGCCTTTGCCGAGTATCCCGACGATCTCAAAACGGAACTGGAAGGTCAATACGGTGCGACCGGAGCGGATCAGATCGCACTGATGATGGATTTCCTGTATAGTGCGGGTGCAAGAAATTACACCGCTCTTCAACCCGGCGGCCTGGGAACAGACGCTGGTGATGCCTCCTCCGGTGACGACGACGAGGAAAGTGATGAGGAGGAGGACGAAGAGGAGGAAGAGGAATAGAATAGGATAGAACGGAAAGGATCGAGGGCGTTGGCCGATATCAGAAGTGTGACGCGAAACGTCGGCCGCGTTGGTCCGATAACATCTTTGCAGCAGGAGAACAGATTCATGAACAGCAGACGAATCGCAGCGTTGACAGTCGTTTTCGCCTTCGCGGGCAGTGGTTTTTTCGCCGAAGCGTTGGCGGATGGTGCGACCATCAAGGGCAAAATCAGTTGGAACGGCAAGCCATTCAAAGCCAAACGATACGCAATGAACGCCCAGTGCAAGGGCCTTCACGAAAAAGCGGGTCAGAAGGTTCCGCGCAAGGAAAAGACCGTCACAAACGAGAACGGGACTACCAAAAACGTGTTTATGTACATTAAGAACGCGCCGAAGGGCGATTATCCCACGCCGAATGCGCCGGTCGTGTTGGACCAGATTGGCTGCACCTACGTTCCGCACGTTTTTGGTGTGATGGCTGGTCAGGGAATTCTGATCAAGAACAGTGATGAAGTGTCTCACAACGTTCACGCAGTACCGAATGCAAGGCTCGGAAAAAACAAGGAGTTCAACAAGTCTCAGCCTCGCAAGGGTCTTGAGACGACCGAGTCTTTCAAACGCGCGGAGATCGGTGTGAAGTTCAAGTGCGACGTTCATCCGTGGATGTCGGCCCGCTGTCACGTCATGGACCATCCGTTTTTTGACACGACCGGCGACGATGGCACGTTTGAGATTACGGGGTTACCGCCCGGAACGTACAGCGTGGTTGCGTGGCATGAAAAGCACGGCGAGACGACAGTGGAAGTCACCGTCGCTCAGGACGAGACAAAGGAAGCCGACCTGACGCTTTCGCGAAAGGGCTGGGCTGAATAGACCCGCCGTTTTCATACGATGATTACAGACCGAAGCGTCGTGGGAATTGTCTCACGGCGCTTCGATTTTTTTGCGCATTTGCGTTAGAATCCCGCCGGAAACGTCATGAATGAGCAGGTTTTGACATCTGATGGGCATGATGCGTTGCGGCATCGGCTGGCGATCGGGCTGATGTGCGGAACAGCCGGTCTGGTCTTCGTCGGCGGGTCGGTGACAAGCAATGACGCGGGGATGGCTGTCCCGGATTGGCCGACGACGTTCGGGGAAAACATGTTCCTGTACCACCCGCGGAACTGGGTGGGCGACATTCTGTTTGAGCATGTTCACCGGTTGTGGGGGGCAGCCGTCGGGATGATCACGATCGCAGTGACCCTGTTGACCCAATTTCGCGACAAAAGACAAGCGGTATGCTGGTTCGGGTGGATTCTGCTGGCTGCGGTCATCGGGCAGGGCGTGATGGGCGGCTATCGCGTGAACAATGATTCGATTCGGTTGGCCATCACCCACGGTTGTTTCGCCCACCTGTTTTTCTGTGGGACGGTCGTGATGGTACTGGTGACGTCGCGGAAGTGGCCACGGGTGGGGAGTAGCGATGGGTTTGGCGTCGGATTGCGTTGGTTCACGATTGCGACGGCGACAGCGGTTTTCGCCCAGGTCGTGATCGGAGCGATCTACAGACATCTGTCTGTCGGGTTGGCCTACCATGTGATTGGCGCGTGCGTGACGACGTTGCTGATCTGCGGTTTGGTGATGTGGGTGACCGGACACCATCATGAGCATCGGTGGTTGATGAGGTTGACCAAATGGTTCGGCGGATTGTTCATGCTGCAGTTGATGCTCGGTGTGGCTGCCTATGTTGCGGTGATGACTTACAACGTGGATTACGCTGCCCACAACGAACGTCAAGCCGATACGGAGATGGTCGATGGATCGGTTGCTGCTGACGAGGCTGCGTTTCGTGACGCGACGTTTTTTGAGTGGTTCCTGCCGTCGCTGCATGTTGTGGTCGGAGCGGGCGTGCTTGGGATTTCCGCGGGGATGGCGTTGAGCGTTTGTCGCGAGGGCGCGAAGGTCTCAGATGCAGGTAAACTGACCGGGGAAGGAGTATCGGTGACATGAAAGCGGTTGTGGGTGCGAATCCGGTTTCGACGGGCGAATCGGTGTTGTTTGACTACATCGCCCTGGCCAAGCCTCGGGTGGCGAGTTTGGTCGTTCTGTCGTCGTCGGTCGGATTCTACCTGGGGCATGTCGGGGTATTTGCGATCGCAGACGTGGTCCGGATGCTGACGATGATGCTGGGGACCGTGCTGGTCGTGTCGGCTGGTAACGCGACCAACCAGATCATCGAGCGAGCCCATGACGCAAAGATGATCCGGACAGCCAATCGCCCGTTGGCGTCGGGCCGAATGCAGAGTGCCCAGGCTGTCTCGTTTTCACTTGTCACGCTCGTCTCGGGGCTGGTGATTCTCGGTTTTGGAAACAACGTGGTGTCCGCTGTGGTGGCGTTGACAGCGTTTCTGAGCTACGCGTTCGTCTACACGCCCATGAAACGGGTCGGACCGTCGGCTGTGATGATCGGAGCCGTTCCGGGAGCGCTACCGACGGTGATTGGTTGGTCAGCCTCAACGGGCGGACTGGAGCTGGGAGCCTGGCTGCTGTTCGCCATCGTCTTTTTCTGGCAACTGCCGCACTTTCAAGCCATCGCGTGGATCTATCGCGACGACTACGCCCGTGCGGGTTTCAAGGTTCTTCCAGTTGTGCATCCAGGCGGAAAACGGTCCATGATCGAGGTTGTGGGATTCAGTCTGCTGCTGATTCCCGTGACGCTGTTACCGACGTTTTTCGACCTGGTGGGGGTGGTCTACTATGTCTGTGCGATGGCGTTGGGATTCGCGTTTCTGGCCTACGGATTGGAAATGGTCAGGCTCCGAACACACGAAAGCGCGAAACAGCACATGTGGGCGTCCCTGGCCTATCTGACACTTGTGTTTGTTTTGCTGATTGTTGACAAGTCAACCGCCTAAACCGGGGCGACAAAATCAGTCGTCATTTGAGGCGGGGTTGTCAGCTTCCGCTTCCTGCCCAGCCAGCTCTTTCGCGCGGATGTACCATCCTCGTCCGACCCAGGCGACGCAACCCAACACCGCGTACGCGATAACCGCCATCACCGCGACACCCGCCTTGGCACCGAGGACCATATTGGAATTCGGATCACCGAAACAGGTTGAGCAGGCGGTGGCAGCCTCGGTCAGCAAACTGCTCAAAAGCAGGGAACACGCGACGAGGCGACAAGCGTACGTTGCCCGGTTCATTCGATCGCCTCGCGTCGAACCTTGCGAATAAACCAGTTGCCGTAGATGACGAGCAGCCCGCCGGAAACAAGAGAACCCAGCCCAAACGTGAGCGCACCGGTATCACCCTGACGAAAATACCGCAAAACACCCCACCCGCCGACGAGCAGCGTCATGGCGACACAGGAGACGACAAAAATGATGTGAAATTTTCCAAGCGACATCGTGCAATCCTCTCGGACGTCACATCACACTCGTGATGAGCCGTTCGGGATTATAGCCGATTACGTCAAACCCTGCCCGAAAAGGCTTCGTTGCCCTGAAGGTCCATCGCCGGCAACGCCATAAGCACCGCGAAGAAAAACGCCGTCAGCGCAAGAATCGCGTAGATGGCTTTGCGCTCCGAAATCAGGTGCATGAAATAACACGCGACGAGCGTCCCCTTGATCGACGCAATGGCCAACCCGATGATGATCGCCACCGTCGTGGACACATCCAGGAGCGACGCACCCACGGTAACCCCGGACAAAACGAGCAGCGAAGCAAACACCGTCATGTAGATGCGAACTTCTTTCGAGATTTCCTCAACGGAGTGGCCACCCATTCTTGATCGCTCCTATAGCAAATAGATCGTCGGGAAGAGGAAAATCCAAACCAGATCAACAAAGTGCCAATACAAGCCGGCACACTCGATCCGATTCGAGAACTGAGCCGGATTCGATCGAAACATCCCCGTCCCAAACAGCAGAAAGTACAGATTCACCGCGATCCCACCGACAATGTGCAGACCATGCAACCCTGTCATCGTGAAATAGAGACCGTAGAAATTGCTGTGCTTGGGACCAAAATTCGTCAGCCTGTCAATATCGAGCCGGTTAATCCTGATCTGCTCTGCATGACCCTCGCCGCCCTTTTCGTGGTCACTGTGCTCATCATCCCCCGACGTTCCATGTTGAACAGCATCCGGGGAGAAGAGGATGTAATCCTTGTCGAGGTCGTTTTCGTCGAGGTGGCCCGTAATCGATTCGGACCCTTCGTAACCCTTGACCAAAGCGCCATCAGCGAGGAAGGCTTCGTAGTGCTCAAATTTCGGCTTGTACTCGATCGTCTTGATAACAAGGAAAACCAGGGACAACGCGATCGTCAGACTCATGTAAAAGCGGAACTTGCCGAGATTGTTCAACCTGCAACCGACCCACGCCATCACCATCGTCACGCTGGACGAAATCAGCACGACGGTGTTGAGCGTCGCAAGCGGGACGTTCAGCACATCCCACCCGTCAGGCCAGGAATCCGCGCCGACGCGAAGCAGGATGTACGACGAAAAAAGGGCACCGAAGAGCATCACCTCGGAAGCAAGAAAGAGCCACAAACCAAGCTTGCCGTTGGTCAACCCGGTGATCGGGTGTGGCTCATCAATATATCGAATCACGGGAGCGGACACAGTGTCGGTCTCCTAAGGGTTCGCAAACTACTTGACAAACTGCGGGCTGTAATCGTCCGAAGCTCCGGGAACGCTGTACTCGTAGGGGCCTCGATAGACCTCGGGTTCGGTCGCGAAGTTACCGTGCGGAGGTGGTGACGGAGCCGCCCATTCGAGTGTCGTCGCCTTCCACGGATTCTGGTCCACCTTCTTACCCGCAAAAAAGCTCATGAAGAAATTCAGGATAAACGGAATCTGCGCGATCCCCAACAGCCAGGCGGACCACGACGACGCGATCGTCCACTCCTGAACAGCCTGCCCATGTTCATAATGCGTCTGATCATAAAGACGACGCGACACACCGGCCATCCCCTGAACAAACATCGGAATGAACACGCCGTTCAAAAACACCAGCGTGCCGATCCAGTGCAGCTTGCCCAGCGCACTGTTCATCATTCTGCCCGTCACCTTCGGGTACCAGAAGTACACCCCCGCAAAGAGGGCCATCAGCGTCCCCGGCGCGACCACGAAGTGGAAGTGACCGATGACGTAATAGGTGTCGTGCAACTGAATGTCCGAGGCAGCCAACCCGAGCGGCAGACCGGTCAAACCACCGATCGCGAACATCGGCAAAAAGGACAACGCGAACAGCATCGGCGTGTTAAACCGAATCGATCCACCCCACAAGCTCAAAATCAACGCCGTCAGAATAATCACCGACGGTATCGAGATGATCATCGTCGTCGTCTGGAAGAAAATGCTCATGCTCTGACCCATGCCGGTCATGAACATGTGGTGCGCCCAAACGATAAACGACATGAACCCGAGGAAAATCACCGAATAAACCAGCGATCGGTAGCCCCACAAAGGCTTGCGCGTGTTGTTGGCGACGATCTCCCCGACGATTCCCATCGCCGGAAGGATCAGAACATACACCTCCGGGTGCGCGAGAAACCAGAAAAGATGCTGCCAAAGCAACGGGTTACCACCACCAGCGTTAACCGCAGGACTGCCACTGATAATCAGACCATCCGGCATGAAAAAACTCGTCCCCGCCACGCGGTCCATCAACTGCAACACCCCAGCCGCCTCCAAAGGCGGAAACGCGAGAAGCAGCAGAAACGAGGTGATAAACTGTGCCCAGACGAAAAACGGCAGACGGAAGAACGTCAAACCCTTCACGCGAAGCTGAACAATCGTGACGATAAAATTGACCGAACCCAGCAGCGACGACGTGATCAGAAAAACCATGCCGACCAGCCACATCGTCTGGCCAATCAGATGTGGTTGCGTGTTCGCCAGCGGCGGATACGACGTCCACCCATACTGAGCAGCACCACCCTCAACGAAGAAGCTGCAAATCATCACAACCCCGCCGGTGAAATAAACCCAGTAGCTGGCCATGTTCAGTTTCGGAAACGCCATGTCCGGAGCGCCGATTTGCAGCGGCATCACATAATTCCCGAAACCACCGACCGCCAACGGGACCACACCAAGGAACACCATGATCGTCCCGTGCATCGCGCCAAGCTGATTGTAAAATTCGGGCAGCATCGTGCCGCCGACGAACCCCGCCTCGCCGAAAATGTTCTCAAGAAACGAGAAGTCAGCCTTCGGATAGGCAAGCTGGGCACGCATGATCATCATTAGCGCGAAACCCAGAAACAAAAACAGCAACGACGTGACCGTGTACTGAATCCCGATGACTTTGTGGTCGACCGAGAAAACATATTTGCGAATAAAACCCGGATCGTGGTGATCGTGGCCGCTCATGAGGCTCGTCCCTATTCTTCCTCTTCTTCTTCTTCCTCGTCGCCGCCTGACGCCATCTCCGCCAGCCAGGCGTCATAATCTTCCTGCGTGTCGACGAACAAATCCCCCGACATCGTGAAATGGTTGTTCCCGCACAACTGCGCACAGGCGATGGCTTTTGAGTACTCGCCAACTCTGGTCGCCTCGAACTGCATCGGAATCGCCATCCCGGGAATCGCATCCTGCTTGACGCGCATGATCGGAATGAAAAAACTGTGAATCACATCCTTGGACGTCAATCGGATCACCACCGGCGTATCGACCGGAATATGCATGATCCCCGCCGTCACAAAATCGTCCGCTGCCGCAGGATCGCTGTGATCCAGGCCAACGAGATTCTCGCTGTCGACCAGCTTCGGAGACGTCGAGCCGAATTTCCCGTCCGCACCCGGATAATGCACGTTCCACTGGAACTGCTCTGCCACAACGTGGATTTCGACGCGGTCATCGCCCTCAGCCGGAAAATCGGTCCGAGACGCACCAAAGGTCGGAATCGAAAGCCCGAACAACAGGACTACCTCGAAAATGACAACGAAGATTTCCGCGTATTTGGACGGCTTGGCCTTGATGGTTTCGTACGACGCCTTATGCCCCTCACGAGCACGAAACCGGACGAGGCAATAGGTAAAGAAAATCGCCCAGCCAACGAAGATGACGACCATGAACCAGTGCAACATGTCGATCAGCAGATCGACTTTGTGACCATTGACCGAGATGTCAATCGGCAACCACCAGCCGTAGATGGATTCTTCCATTTCGCCTTTCTCCAGCAGCCCACCCGGACGACAACACCACAACGGAATCGCCGATCGCCCCCTCGATGCGAAAAACGCCCAAGTTTCAATTGATAGCGGAAGTAGAAGCCGGGATGACCAAAACGCCCGCCGCGCCAAACTCGTAACGCGTTGGGTACGCAAAAACGCGCCGTCCGTCAAGTAAGATTTTTTCGAAGTCCATATTCCATCGGTGGAATATCCGCACGCCGCCAGGCGACAGGCCGTTCCACGTTGCCCGAAGACGTGCTATTCTCCCGGTCGAAACCGAACGAATCATGCACGAGAAAAAAGAATGGAACCCACCAGAATCTCACCTGCGGAGCAAAAGGCGTCAAAAATCGTTCTCGTCGTGCTCGTCCTCGGCGGGATACTGATCGCAGGACGCGCTTTCGTCGGGATGGCCGGCGAATTGTCTGCCGTCGGCAAGCCTGCCCCGCCGACGACCCTCGGCAGGATCCCCGATTTCAATCTGACAAGGCACGACGACAAACCCCTCGGATCGAGCGACCTGCGGGGAAAAATCTGGATCGCCGACTTCATTTTCACGCGCTGTGCAGGCCCATGCCCAATCATGACGCAAAAGATGGCCAGCCTCCAGGACGTGTTATCAGGACACCGGAACGTGGAATTCGTCACGATCAGCGTCGATCCCGTCTATGACACCCCCAAAGTGCTCCGCGACTACGCACAGCATTTCAGTGCCGATCTGAAAAACTGGTCGTTCCTCACCGGGGATCGCGACAAAATTTTCAACCTCTGCCTGCGTGGATTCAAACTGGCCGTCGCCGAGAATCCTGGAGCGGACTACGACGACATGATCATCCACAGCACGAAATTCACCCTCGTCGACCGAAAAGGCAACATCAGAGGATACTACGAAGGCACCGACCCCGAAGATATCACACGCCTCGTCACCGACGTCGGTACCCTTGTCGCCAACCCGTGATCGCAATGACCACCACCGACATGCTCGCCGTGACCACCGCCGACCTGCCCGCCGTCAACGCGTCCTTAAACACCCTCGCCACGATTCTGCTCACGCTCGGCTACGTTTTCGTCAAAAAAAAGCAGCTCGCCCGTCACAAGGCGTGCATGATCGCAGCCACAACCGTCTCCGCCATCTTCCTGATTTGTTACCTAACTTACCACTACAACCACGGATCGACGAAATTCACCCACCCCGGACCGATTCGATACGTCTATTTTTTCATCCTGATCACCCACGTCATTCTCGCCGCCACCGTCGCGCCGTTGGTTCCGATCACGCTCTACCGCGCATGGAAACAGCAATTCGACCGCCACCGCCGAATCGCCCGATGGACCTGGCCCATCTGGATGTACGTCAGCATCACCGGCGTGATCGTCTACCTCATGCTCTACCAGTTATTCCCCGGCCCATCGTAACGTCACAAGCCACGAATCCTGGGATTCCGCAATTCACTACGTTTTGGGAATGCACAAGCAGCTCGTCAGAATGGGCGCGTCCGCGTGCTTCCACGTTTCGTTGAGCTGGCCGCGAACAATCAACGCCTCAGCCTCCTTGTCCTGACCTTCAAGGGACCGCATAAGACCATACAGAGACCATCCATTGTTAGGCCAGCGGCTCAGGTCTTCGCGATACACGCGCTCGGCGTCAGCGAAGCGGTTGTCGATCAAATACACCGCGCCGAGCGTGTGGCGGGTCGGCTGAATCCACTCCGGCGGTTCCATGTAGGCCAGCGAGTCTTCGATCTTAACACCCATTTCCAGTTCCGACGCAGCACGCTGCAAATGGCCTTTTTGCAATTCGATCTCGCCCGTGATGAGGTGATCGGCGATACGCAACACCTTTCTCGCCGGATTGATGGCCATGGCGTGATCCTCGGGCAAACGCTCCATCGCTCGTCGAAAAGCATCGTGTTCGAGTTCGGCGCTGGTAAAATCTTTTTTCGCCGCGAACGCAATGGCGCGATTGGCACGCCACATCGCCGTCGAAACAGGCAGAATCGGAAGCGGCGGGGATTCGGCGAGAATGTCGTCCCAACGACCGAAACGTTTCTGAACGTCGTACACGGCGCACATCATGTAATCAAGATAGGGAACACCGGCACGAAGGGCGTCGTCCGGAACGTTCTCCGAAATCACGCGAGCCGCATCCAGCGCCTCCTTTTCCCGCCCACTCATCATCGCCGCAAACGCCAACATGTGAGAGTTGTGCGACATATACAGGTGCTGAAACCGCTGCGCCGGAGCCACGTCCCGATAGTGCACATCCGATCGCATCGCTTTCTTGTTTTGAACAATCGCCTCATCCCACTGACCGACAAGCACATCGACGTGCGACGGCATGTGCAGCAGATGACCGCTCGCAGGAACCATGTTTCTCAGACGATTGGCCGCTGGCAACGCCCGTCGCGGATTGCTGCTCGGCTCGACGGCGTGAATATAAAAATGGTTGCAGCCCGGGTTGTTCGGATCCATGTCCATCAACTTCTCGAGCAGCGCAATAACTTCCTCAGTTCCCTCGCGGGGTTTTCGATCCAGCGTGTAGAGGTTCCACGGGTTGAGGTCCATCAGCGATTCGGCGTAAAAAGTTCCAACGTCCGAATCCTGAGGATATTTCCCGCTGACGCGCTCCATCGCCGTCGCATAGGCCTTGTCGAGCGTGCTGCGATCTTCAGGCCACGGCTTCGTATAGCGCGTCGACAACGCGAGGATCAGATCTCTCTCGACCGGCGTCGTGTTGTCGATGAGTTTCACCGCCTCCTGCATCGCAACCCACGCAGCCTCCGATTGCTCCGGAGTCATCAGAGGGTTGTTGATGTGCGGACCGTGGCAGAGCGCGATGCCCCAAAATGCCATCGCGCATTGGGGATCGAGCTGCGCCGCACGCTCGAATGAGCGAACAGCTTCGTCATAGTTAAACGCGTACGCCCAGTTGAGACCCTGGTCGAAATACCGCTGGGCTTGCGGCGAGTCCGTCGTCACCGCTCGCCGATGGGAACCGATTTCGGCAAACAGTTGGGCACCGTTTTCAGCACGCACCGGTCGAAACGTCAATTGGCTGCAGCCGGCCGACAAGACCAGCCCAGCGAACAGGATTCCCACGAGGAAGCTTCTCGCCACAATACGCCTCCGTTCTATCTATTCGCGTACAGGAAGTGAGGAGACCCCAGCCGGTCTCCCGAATTTATCGGCCCTTCAACTCCCGGTCGTATCCGATCGAACCGTCGGAATCAAGCGAGAATTGCATTTTTCCTGTGATTTGCGATTGTTACCCATCGAACACCGCGGTCAAAATGCCCTGAAACCCCTGGCCCACCGTATTTGTGTCCGATACGATTCGCCAAACCATGAATTCCGCACTTGCAACAAATTCAGCCCTGAACACCGTCCACCTCGGTGACAATCTCCCATTCATGCAGTCGCTCCCGGACGCGTGTTGTGATCTTATCTACGTCGATCCACCCTTCTGCACCGGACAACGCCAAACCACCGCCCGCCAAACCAACGGATATTCCGACAACTGGTCCGGTTCCATCGAGGGATATCTGAAATTCCTCGAACCGCGACTACGAGAAATGCACCGCCTCCTGTCCGAAACGGGATCACTGCTCGTGCATCTGGACTGGCGAACCGTTCATTACGCCAAGGTGATGCTCGACACCCTCTTTTCGCGCGACAATTTCCTGAACGAAATCATCTGGCACTACCGAACCGGCGGACGATGCAGCCACTGGTTCGCCCGCAAGCACGACTCGATTCTTTTCTACGCCAAAAACAAAGGCAAACACACGTTCAACGTCCTCCGCGGCGGAAAATTCCGCACCGATGGCCTGAACATCGACGAAGACGGCAGACCCTACAAATCCACCAAAAAGGGACGCCTCTATTTCCACCCGGACGGACCAGCCATCACCGACGTCTGGGACATCCCGTTCCTCTCCACCGTCTCAAACGAGCGCACAGGTTACCCAACCCAAAAACCGGAGGCGCTTCTCGATCGGATCATTCAGGCAGCCTCCAACCCGGGTGATGTCGTCGCGGATTTCTTCTGCGGTAGCGGTACGACACTCACTGTCGCAGCCCGAACGGATCGACGGTTTATAGGATGCGATATCGAGTCCGCCGCCGTGGAAATCGCGAAAAACAGGGCGACCAGCCAGGCGAATCAACGCCCGACAACATAGTTAAAACCCCCGTCAAGTCGTTGTCCAATCAAAACAGCCGATTGTGTGTTGAATTCCGGAAACGGAATGATCGTCCCCTTAGGCCACCATGTGTCAGGTTGCCGTGTCCCGGCTTCGGACATAAAGGCACAATGACCATCAAAGAAATTGATCACAACACCGCGCCCGTTACCCTTGCGATGACGATAACCAAAACTCCCGGGCTTCTCATCAAAATGATACGCCGACAAAACAAAATCACCCGCATTAAACACCGGCATTGTCGGCCCACCATTGCAAAACATCCCCCCATCCTCCGCGTCCCAGCGATAATCATAAGTAATCCGATGATCCTCGTCCGTGAATCGATTCCCGTCCGCCAAATACGCCTTGATCCCCGGATTTGCAATCCGATCCAGTCGCGGAAGATGGTTCGTGGGCTGCAACGCGTTCCCATTCAGATGATCGAAACTCGCCTTCGGAACAGGTGCAACAGGCCCCCAGGGCTGAGACGGATCACGATCAACCATTGTCCGAGGCCACATCAAAAAATTGCGAAACGTATTATAACTCACCATCGGAGCCGTCTCAAAAGGACCAGCCGGACCCGGAAAGGGTTCCGCCATAAATTTGTTCTCAGGGCACGCAAACACCCCCTTGCGAATCTCCGCCAATCGATCCGCCCGATTCACAGGCAATGAAATATTCATGAATTTCGCCGCCAATGGACCCGCATAATCCCATATCTGCACCGCATCGGTGGCCAACTCCTCCGCAACCGGGTCCGATTCGTCAGCCACCGAATACAACATACTCCCGGACGTCCCCGGAGAACCGCAAAGCCAACCACCAAACGACATCGCATATCCCGTGGCAGCTTTTCCGATATTTGAAAGATTGGCAGAACAAACCACCGTTTTGGCCTGCGACCGCGCGGACTTGAGCGAGGGCAACAGAATGGAAATCAATAATGCAATGACGCTGACAACAATCAACAATTCAATCAATGTGAATGCCGACGAATTCGTCCCGGAGCGACGAAGCCAATGGCGATGTGAAGCAGACATTGAAAACCCTTTTGACTGTTCGTCCTAACGCGTTCGTTCGATGGAATCCAGGATCGAATAGACCGTGGCCACATCACGCGCATTGAGCGGTCTCCCCGAGCGGAGAATGATACTGTAAGCATCAACGTCCAGCGCACAGGTCGCCACAATGATCGAGGCTGACTCGTCGGTCACCAGAACACCCGCACCAACGTCGCCAAACGATACGTCCGTTGGATTAAGCTCCGGTGCCCTGGCAAACATCCCCCCGCCCGCTCGCCCCAGTTGGCCGTAGGTAATCAGTTGCTCGACTGCAAATCCCGTCGCGGTCAGACCGGCGCGCAACGTTGACCGCTGAACAAAAACCTCGCGCGGAATCGATTCGGGCGGACTGTCCAGCCGGACCACCTCGCCCATGATCAACCCGTCGATCTGCCTGTCTGACCATCCCGACGGAGGATGAAACGACAACGCCCAGCCCTCGGGGGCGATAGAATCACCCAGCCGCACCGAGCGACGATGCAGCGACAGACCCGCCGCCAGTGCGGTCGTCATCAACAGCATCGTGAATGGGGCAGCCAGCCGAACAAACGCGCGAAACGCAGTGGATTCCGTCGAGGAAACGGTCATGACAGAATAAAATGCTAGCAGCGCAGGTCAATCGCGGCAACGGTTGACCATGTGTCAACCCAATCCTAAAGTGTCCGTGGATTCACCGATGCAGTGGACAGTGGCTGTTTTTTGGATCGTTCAGAGAGGGTTCCGCCCGCATGAGTAACTTCATGGCGTTCTTCAAGCGGGGGTTGGGTGCGCTCATCCCGACCGTTCTCACGATCGCGGTCTTCCTGTGGGTCTACCATTTTGTGGACACAAACATCGCCCGCCACATCACCAGCGGTGTGCTCAAAGTATACGCATGGAGCGGCGAGCCTGACGTCGCCCTCGGAATCGACGACGAAGCAGCCCTGATCTACGGCGAACCCGTTGACCAATGGAGCCCAGCTGGCAGACGTTTGACCTCCCACTACATAGCGATCAAAGCCACCGGAGACCCGAACATCGAAGGCAGCGTTGAACGTGCGAATCAGGATCGGCGTGATGCGCTGTGGGACCTTGTCCGGCGAAAATGGAAAATTTTCAATTTCATTGGATTCGTCATCGCCATTTTCCTTATCTACATGACGGGCTATTTCCTCGCCAGTTTTATCGGACGTGCGACCTGGTTGATCCTGGAACGCACCCTGATGCGGATTCCGGTCATCGGCACCATCTACCCCAACATCAAGCAGGTGACGGATTTCTTCATTTCGGATAAGAAAATAGGGTTCTCAGGCGTCGTGGCTGTCCAGTATCCGCGGAAAGGGATTTGGGCGATGGGTCTGATGACCGGTCCGCCGATGAGTTCGATCTCCGACCACGACGATCGTGAACTGATCACGGTGTTTATCCCGAGTTCGCCGACACCGATCACCGGGTATACCATCACGGTGGCCAGGGAGGACGTTATTGAATTACCGCTCTCGATCGATGAGGCGTTGAGATACACGATCAGTGGCGGCGTGGTAAAACCATCGAGTTTTTCGACGCCCGAGGGTTTGCCGCAACAGGTGCCAACACCGTAACATTGCGCCAGGCACGGGTGAGTTCACCCGCCTGGCCACCATTCCAGTTAAGGAGGCGACGGGTGCAGATCAACTTCAGCAGCCGGCATGTCGAGGTGCCGGAGGAAATCAAGGACTACGCTCATGAGAAGGCCGGGAAACTACATCGATTTTTCGATCGGATTCAATCCATTAACTTCGTGATCGAAAATGAAGGCGACCTCTTCTCGGTCGAGTTGCTGGTCAACGCGGGCGCGAAGCACGAATTCATGGGCAAGGAAACGGGCGACGATGCCCAAAAGCTGATTGACGCAACGATTGACAAGGTCGAGCGGCAACTGCGGGATTACAAAGAGAAGCTGAAAAGCCATAAACAGGCGTAACCGGTAGCGGTAAGCAGGAACAACACCGCCGGTGACGGCGCGAGGCGGAGGTGCAGGATCGTGAAACTGGGCGACTTTATCATCAACGACGCGATTATTCCGGAGCTGCAGTCCTCTGACCGCGATGGCGTGATTCGGGAATTGGTTCAGGCATTGGCGGATCAGGGCGCGATCAGTGCCGATGAGGTCGACGCCGTCACGGAAATCGCCGTGAAACGCGAAAACGAGGGCAGCACGGGCTTTGGCAAGGGTGTCGCGGTTCCGCACGTCAAGCACGAAACGATCGGAAAGCTCATGGCGTCCATTGGCAGATCGAGCACGGGCATCGATTTCGCGTCGCTGGACCGCGCGCCGGTCTACACCGTCGTCCTGCTCATCAGTTCCAAAGAAGACCCCGATGCCCACCTGGCTGCCATGGAACAAATCTTCAGGCATCTGCAACGCGACAATTTCAGGCGATTTCTGCGACAGGCAGACACCCGCGAAGCCATCGTGGACCTCATCAACGAGGCCGACGAAATGTCCGCGGCCTGACCCGGCCGCCTGACGAACATTGAGGACCAGGCGTCTTGAGCGAACCGAACGAATCAGTTGTGCGCGAAGTGACCATCTGCAACAAGGAGGGTCTGCACACTCGCCCGGTGATGAAATTCGTGGATCTGGCCCAGACGTTTGAATCCGATGTTTCGGTTCGATCGCTCGAGAGCACGGAAATCGTGAATGGAAAAAGTGCGATGGAGTTGATGCTCCTGTGTGCGACATTTGGAACTGTTCTTGAAGTCACCGCCACCGGAGTGGATGCAGCCCGGGCAGTCGAGGCACTGACCGCCCTGGTTGTCGACGAATTCAGCCTCGACCTTCCCAACACCTGACAAGCCAGTCGCGGTTATACCCGGCGGTTCAAAAAATCACCCCCCTCAAAGCCACCCCGTTGAAGGTTGGGCATTGTCCCCTTAAGCTGGACCCGCCTGGGGTAGTTGCGCCGGATTTGCAGGTTGCGACAACGCCCAGCGTGTTTCCGCGATCGTGATGAGTCAATGCAGATACTGACAGGAAAAGCCGTTTCTCCTGGAATCGCCATCGCCGAGGCAGTGGTCCTCGATGCGGAGGAGCTGCGCATTCCGAGGCGGATGGTGACCAAAGACGAGATTCCGGACGAAATCACGGAGCTGGACCACGCCTTTGCCACGTCGATCGAGGAAATCGCCACACAACGTGCAGATGTGAAGCTCCAGCTTGGGCATGACGTAGCGGACGTGTTCAACTGGCACATCGGTGTGTTAAAAGACCCAATGCTCCGCAAGGACATTGTTTCGCTGATGGAGGAGCGGAACTATTCGGCTGCCTACGCGGTCAGCACGGTCATGCGCGGGTTACAGCGTCGCTTTATGCAGATGAAAGACCCGCTGTTGGCTGAACGCATGCGCGATGTTCAGGACATCGAGCGTCGTTTGTTGCGAAATGTGCTCGGCAAGTCAGCCGAGGATATTTCCCATCTTTCCCAGGAAGCCATTCTGGTCACGCACGATTTGACGACGTCGCAGACGGCGAGGCTTTCGAGCACGAAAATCATCGGTGTCGCGCTGGACGTGGGTGGCGCGACCTCCCATACCGCCATCCTGCTGCGATCGTGGGGTAAACCGGCTGTTCTGGGGTTGAAAAACCTGTCGTCGCACGTCAGCGGGGGTGACACGGTGATCGTGGACGGGTTGAACCACATGGTGGTGGCTGACCCGGATGAAGCGACACTGGAAGATTATCGATCGAAGCGTGCGAGCTTCGTGAAGCTGATTGATGCGCTCGACGAGTTGCGTGATCTTCCTGCCGTCACGACGGAAGGGGTTCGCATCGAG
Source organism: Phycisphaerae bacterium (assembly GCA_029260165.1). Lineage (GTDB taxonomy): Bacteria > Planctomycetota > Phycisphaerae > UBA1845 > UBA1845 > OFTM371. The sequence continues at coordinate 39,450 of JAJDDT010000116.1, forward strand.
TTGCTGGGGAACATCGAGTACCCGGCTGAGGCTGCTGCGAGTATGGAGAAGGGTGCGGACGGAATCGGTCTTTATCGCACGGAATTCCTGTTTTTGGGGGATGAGGATCCGGACGAGGAGGAGCAGTTCGAGGCTTATTGCAAGACGATCGCGGGGGCGAACGGGAATCAGGTGACGGTTCGCACGTTTGATCTGGGGGCAGACAAGATTACACAAAACAAGCATTTTGAGCCGGAGCGGAACCCGATGTTGGGGAATCGGTCGATTCGGTACAGTTTGCAGCATCTGGAGATGTTCAAGGTGCAGTTGCGGGCGATTCTGCGGGCTGCGCGGACGGGGAATGTGCGGGTGATGTTCCCGCTGTTGACGACGTTGATGGAGCTTCGTCAGGCGAAAATGACGCTTTTTGACGCAATGGAGGACCTTGAGGAGACTGGGGTTCGGTTTGGGCGCGATCTGGACATTGGGATGATGATGGAGACGCCCGCGGCTGCGAGTCAGTGTCGTGAGTTCGTTCGTGAGGTGAAATTTGTCAGTATTGGTACAAACGACCTGATTCAGTACCTTTTGGCGACGGATCGGGGCAATGAGCGGGTGTCGCGGTACTACACGGCGAGCCATCCGGCGGTGCTCCGGACGATTCGTGACGTGATTCGGACTTGTGCGAAGGCGGGGGTTGACTGTAGTCTATGTGGTGAGATGGCTGGTGAACCGATTTATGCGATGTTGCTGATCGGGTTGGGGCTGCGAAAGTTATCGATGGCTCCTAATAATATACCAGAGATCAAGAAGCTGATTCGTGCGTGCAGTTTGAAGAAAGCTGAGCGGGTAGCCAAGCGGGCATTGACGTTCGAGACGGACGCTCAGGTGACGAATTATCTTCGTGCGGAAACGAAAAAGCTCCTTCCGGACGATCCGATCTAGCGGATTGGCTGTCTGGGAATGGGCGGAGTTGACGATATTAGACGTAGCGGCCTGTTGTGGGAGCACCGGGCTGCTTTGTGACAAGATTTTGAAAGTCGGCAACCAGGCGGCAACAGGATAGCAGAAGAACATTTTCGCGGTGCAATTGATTTCGCCATTGATGGCGACCTCCGTTTCCTGTCTCATCAGGAGACGGTACGGATGCTTACCCGGGCGTTGGTCCGGGCTGAGGTACCGGTACGGTATTCGCAGGGTTTTAATCCTCACGCACGAATTTCGCTCCCATTGCCCCGTTCTGTTGGCGTCGCTTCCGAAGTGGAGCGAATGCTGGTCGAGTTGACTGAGTTTGTCAGTCCCGACGAGTTGATCCGCCGCCTGGCCGAACAAATGCCCACAGGTGTGACAATGCGCCGAGCACGGATGCTTGAGGCGGGAGAGTTGTCCATACCGCGACTGGTACGATACAGCGTGCAGACGGCAGGGGTTGATCCTGTCGAACTGGGTGCCCGAGCGAAGCAACTGTTGCAGTTTGAACCGATTCACCACGATCGCTTCGTTCACAGCTCGAACCAGACGCGTCGGATTGATCTGCGACCTTACCTCGACACGATCGAGGTTGCGGGGGATCACACCTGTTTTTCAATTCACGTGACCGGCGGCGGATCGGTCAAGCCTTCAGAGGTTTGCGACGTGATGGGCATCGGTTCGGAACACACCGCGCATATGATCCGCCGTTTGGAGGTAACATGGCAATCAAGGCGAATGTGAACGGTCCGGACAGCGGAGATCCGCTGCCCTGGCCTGGTGATTCTGTTTCGGGATCGGTACCAAGGGTGCGTCGGTCTGTTTCGGGATCGGGTTCTTCGCGCGTGAAGGCGGTTGAGGCGAGCGAAGTTTCGTCGGGTTCGGCGAGTGCGACGTCTCAAATGGTCGGGTCTCGATCATCGTCGTCCCCGGGTCGTCGATCTTCGGGTTCGACGGGTGAAAAGAAGCCGGGGGGGCGCAGACCCGGGCGAAAAAAGGTGTCCACGTCATCCGCGTTCTCGTCGTCAGGTTCGGCGTCGTCAACATCGACGTCATCAACAACGACACAGAAGACGGCCAAGCCATCCTCGCGACGGGCGGGGACTGCGGCGAAAAAGACCGCAAAGCCCAGGTCGGCGGCGTCTGATTCCAAGGCGAAGACAGCCAGGACGACCAGGAGATCTGCGGGGGCCAAGGGAGGTCCGAAGCGTGTGAAGCGTACGACTGCGAAACCCACATCGAAGGCAACCGGGGAGCTGAAATCGGCGGAGAAACCGGTTGCGACGTCCGCGACCGGCAGGAAGTCTGCGGCGCGCACGGACAGGTCATCGCGTGAGTCATACGACGATTCCGGGACACGATTCCGATACGAGCCTGACTCTGATCGAACCGTTGTTACCGAATATGTGGAACCTGCGGATCGCGAATCTGTTGGGAAAGCGGAATCCCGGGTTCCGGCGCCTGTGGTGACCCCTGCGCTGGCTCGTGGTGGTCGTCAGATGTTGATCAACGCGTCGTCGGGCGAGGAGTGTCGCATTTCGATTGTCCACGAACGTCGTCTGGAAGAGATTTTCATCGAGCGTCAGAGTGCGGTGTCGCATGTGGGCAATATCTACAAGGGTATTGTGACGAACGTCGAGGCGGGGATTCAGGCGGCGTTTATTGATTTTGGGTTGCCCAAGCATGGTTTTCTGCACATTTCGGATGTTCAGCCTCAGTATTTTGGTGATCGTCCGATGGAGCCTGAGGGGGTGGGTCAGAAGACGCCAAGGCGTGAAAGACCGCCGATTCAGAAGTGTTTTCGTCGTGGTCAGGAAGTGATCGTGCAGGTGACGAAGGAGGGTCTCGGGACCAAAGGCCCGACGTTGAGCACCTATCTTTCGATTCCGGGTCGATTTCTGGTGATGATGCCCGGGATGGCGAAGCTCGGTGTGTCGCGGAAGATCATCGACGAGGATGTTCGTCGGAAAATGCGTTCGGTGCTGGATGAATTGAAGCTGCCGAAGAGCATCGGGTTCATTCTTCGCACAGCCGGTCAGGATCGCAACAAGCGTGAGCTTCAGCGTGACTTGAATTATTTGATCCGTCTCTGGAAGATGGTGTCGTCGCGTGTTCGGGCGGCCAAGGCACCTGCGGAGTTGTATCGCGAGTCTGATCTGGTCGTTCGGACGTTGCGTGATGTTTTCACGCCGGAGTTTGACCAGATTATTGTGGATTCGCCGGCGACGTCGGAACGGGTTCGGGACTTTCTTCGGATCGCGACACCGAGGACGCCTCAGAAGATTGTGCAGGCGTATCAATCGCCGGTTCCGATTTTTCATCATTATGGTATCGAGCAGCAGATCGAGGCGATTCATTCGCGGCATGTACCGTTGCCGTCGGGTGGTAGTCTGGTGATCGAGTCGACCGAGGCGATGGTGACGATCGACGTGAACAGTGGTCGTTTGAAGAATTCGGATGATGAGGAGGGGACCGCGTATCAGACGAATGTGGAGGCTGCTTCGGAGATTGCGAGGCAGTTGCGGTTGCGTGACCTTGGCGGATTGATCGTTTGCGATTTTATCGACATGCGGTTTGACCGTCACAAGCGTTCGATTGAGAAGGCGCTTCGCGATGAGTTGAAGATACACAAGGAGCGTGCGCGGATTTTGCGGATGAGCCAGTTTGGTTTGATTGAGATGACGCGTCAGCGTCAGGGGCCTTCGATCAAGCGCGGGGTGTACAACGACTGTCCGCACTGCAAGGGCAGCGGGTTGGTGAAATCGCCGGAGTCGATGACGCTGCACGTTATTCGCAATATTCAGATGGCGTTGCATCGCGGTGATGTGGAGCGATTGCGGGTGCAGGTTGCGCCCGATGTGGCGTATCAGTTGCAGAATCGCAAGCGTGGGACGTTGTTCCAGCTTGAGCAGGATACGGGCAAGGAGATCGTGATCGCACCGAATGCGGAGTATGTGTGGGATCAGCAGAGGTACGACGCCGAGGACAGTCGGGGTCGTGTGTCGCAGATTTACGACGAGCGTATGTAGCCCTTTTGCGATTGGCTGACAGGGATTGGCATGCCGCATGCTCGGGGATAGCATGTGGCATGTTTTTTGCGCGGATTTTTCCCGTGGGCGGTGGATCGCCGACGCGGGTCCGCGTATTGGTGAAAGGATGTTTGGTGCGATGTCCGAGTTGAATCCGTTTAAGATTGCCCAGGCTCAGTTGGATGAGGCGGCGAAGATATTGGGTCTTGATCAGGCGACGCATGATTTTTTGCGTTGGCCTATGCGTGAGTATCGGTTCACGATTCCGTTGCGGTTGGATAACGGGTCGACGAAGGTGTATCATGCCTATCGCGTGCAGTACAACTCGGCGCGTGGACCGACGAAGGGCGGTCTGCGGTGGCATCCGGATGAGACGATTGACACGGTTCGGGCGCTGGCTGCCTGGATGACGTGGAAGACGGCGGTCGTGGATATTCCGTTGGGCGGTGGTAAGGGTGGGGTGACCTGCAATCCGAAGGAGTTGTCGAACGCGGAGAAGGAGCGATTGGCGAGGGGGTATATTCGGACGGCTGCTCAGTTTCTGGCGGTGGATAAGGATGTGCCTGCGCCGGATGTTTACACGACGCCTCAGATTATGGCGTGGATGATGGACGAGTATGAGGTAATCAAGGGTCACTCGCATCCGGGGGTGATCACGGGCAAGCCTATTCCGCTGGGTGGAAGCCAGGGTCGTGGTGATGCGACGGCGCGGGGTGGTGTTTATGTCGTGCGTGAGGCGGCCAGGGCGCGTGGGGTTGATGCGGGTTCGGCGTCGTATGCGATTCAGGGATTTGGTAACGCCGGACAATTTGCGGCGACGCTGCATCCGGAGATTCTCGGTGGTGGGAAGCTGGTGGCGGTGAGCGATTCGGGTGGTGGTGTTTACAGCAAGAACGGGATCGATCCTGACAAGATGGTGCATCACAAGCAGGAGACGGGTCGGGTGGCGGGGTTCCCCGGGACCGAGCCTGTCAGCAACGAAGAGCTGATGGAACTGGATGTGGATATTCTGTACCCGGCTGCATTGGAGAATGTGATTACAGAGGACAACGCCGGGAATATCAAGGCGAAGATTGTGTGTGAGTTGGCCAACGGTCCGACGACGCCTGAGGGGGATCGGATTCTGCATGATAAAGGCGTGTTTGTGTTGCCGGATTTCCTGGCGAATGCGGGCGGTGTGACGGTGTCGTATTTCGAGCAGGTTCAGAACACATACAACTACTATTGGACGCTGGGTGATGTGCATAGTCAGTTGGATCGTCGCATGACGGACGCATTCAAAGGGGTGTATGCGATTTGTCAGAAGGAAAAGATTCACATGCGATTGGCGGCGTATATGGTGTCGGTGTCGCGTGTGGCAGAGGCGTGCAAACTGCGTGGGTGGGTTTAGCGGAACCGGGGTGATTGGCCTGCGGGTTGGCCCGGTTGTTGACCAAAAAATTTAGTCGTCGAGCAGGTTTTGTTCGATGAGGAAATCGTGGATGATTTGGGCTGCCAGTTGGTGGCCTTTTTCATTCCAGTGGCCTATGCCGGGTCTTTTGAAGCCGTGCAGGTGTTCGCCTGTCCTTCGATGCTGTTGCAGAAACGGGTCGGCTAGGGAAATGTGGATGATGTTGTTTGTGGCCAGGAAGCTGGACAGGCGTCTTTCGGGATAGTCGCAGTCAAGGTCAGGGCGTATTTTTCGGAAATGATCGCGAGCAGCGGGGCAAACCTGCTGGGTGCTGCCCTGAATGACGGCTATGAAGGGGATACCGCGGAGGTCGCAGCGTGATTTCATGTCCAGCAATATTGCCTGGGTGACGGGCCATGCCTGTGCCCAGTCGTCGGGCGGATTCGGGTTGAAGATATTCAGGTCGCGCTCGGTGCCGGTATAGAATTGTGCGAGATCGGCGACGGGGGAGGTGGCGCGTTCGCGCTGCATGACTGTGCGAAGTGCTTCGGTGGCGAGTCCCGCCAATCGGACATTGGACGCGATCCATGTAACGGCGCGCCACAGTCGGCTGTCGGGACTTCGGAGGTCGCGATTCCGGTCGTCGCCTGTGCGGAAGCTGTCATCCAGGACGAGTTCTCCATTTTTGTTCGGGAGCAGGAAAGGTCTCGCGATTCGGCTGAGGCTGGGGTGATTGTCGCGGATGTCGTTTGTGCAGGTGATGCTGAGGATGACCAGATCGGGATCGAACGGAATGACGAAATGTTCGAGGCGTTGGTGCTCCTGGGCGGTGGAAAAGCCGTTCATGCCGAAGTTGAGAACCTCGCAGGCGATGGGGCTGTCGTTGTTGAGGCGCGATTCGAGTTGTTCTGTGACGGCGTCTTCAATCGCAACCTGGCGGGCTTCAACATAGGAATCGCCGAGCATGGCGATGCGAAACACACCGGGCGGTTTTTCGAGGGTTGTTTCGCTGTCGCGGAAACCGAGGGAGTTGATGCGAACGATGGCGTGTCCTTCGGAGTCGTGCATGAGCGTTCGGTTGGGAAGGTGCGTGTAGCCCGTGTGCGGGTCGGACATGACGATGATGCCGCCCTTGTGGATACCGAGGATGCGCAGGCTGATCTCGGCCAACAGCATCGAGCCGGTCATCAGAATCGTGACAGCCAGGAGTTTGAATCGCCGGGAGAAACGTGGGTGGGGTTGGTTTGGCTCGTCCGACCGGGATGATGTCGGTGTTCGTTCTCTTTGCGCCCGTTTCAATTTGACGATTCTCATTTGAATTTCACGTCTGCTCATTTCGAGCGCCGGATCCGGGAGCATATCGTCATTGGCAGTCCGTTGAAACAGAACCATACTCAACAGGCTCTTGTGGCCGCGTGAGGAACATGGCGCAATGTGTTACGCGCTATTGCATCGGGGGTTCATCCGTTCTTCGAGCCGATATCGGTGGCTGATGTCGCGGAATTGGGAAAACCAGGCCAAAAATTGAAGGTTAACAGGACGTATTGAATCGTAACTGATTATGTGACGATAACTTACATCGCGGTTGCATTATGCCTTGGAAATCGCATAACCGGCGACTAAACTCGGGCCTGTGGATCGGCGAGCCGCCGAAATTGGAACCTGCGGATGAGCGCATCCGTGGTGTTTTGCAGGAGGGTTTTATGCGCACAGAGACGGTGGTGGTTGGTGTTCTGGGAGGTGTTCTGGGATGGTCTTCTTTTGCCCAGGGTCAGTGGGTGAGTTTTTCTGACGAGACGGACGGTCGTTTGACGTTGTCATCCCTGATCGACGCTCCGGGGAGCGACCCGTTTGATGACGACGAGGAAAAGGATATTGCGGCAGCGGATTTCAACCGTGATGGTTGGCTTGACGCGGTGGTTGTTCGCAAGCGTGTTTTTTCAAATCCCGGAGCGCGTCAGGACATTCTCCTGATGAATGAGAACGGGGTGCTGGTCGATCGGACGGCGAAGTTTGCCCCTGGATTTCGTCAGACACTGACCGATGCCAGGGCGGTCATTACCGAAGACATGGATGGTGACGGTTGGCGGGATGTTGTCATCGCCAACACGTTTGATCAGCAGCCATTGTACTATCGCAACCTCGGCAATGATGAGAGCGGGGAGTGGCTTGGGTTGGTCAACGAGTCGGCTGCCCGGTTTCCGACCATTACGGTTTTGAACCTGACGGGCCCGCGGTTTTGCGCGGTGGCGGCGGGTGACGTCAATGGTGATGGGTCGAACGATCTGTTCTTCTCGAACTACAACAACAACCCCAACAGTCTTGCGACAACCGATGTGCTGCTGATCAACGACGGGTCCGGGAACTTTACCGACGAATCAGACTCTCGGCTGGGGAATCTGGCGCGTGTGGCGTTTGGTACGGACAGTGCCGTCGTTGACATGGACGGTGATGGGGACAATGACATCGTCAAGATATCGACGGAGTTTACGATCTCGCCGTTTCCGATCGGAACGTACATCCTGTGGAATGACGGCGCGGGCAATTTTGCAACGTTCGATCCAATCCCCGGCTCGACGATGGACTACATGATTGCGGTCGACGATTTCAACGGGGACGACACGATGGACGTCTACATCACCGGAGATTTTCAGGACAGCGTTCACCTGTCCACGCACCACGGACCCAATGACGTCTCCTGGCAGTCATTCGCACCAAGCCCGTCGCTGCGAACGACCAATTTCGGCGGCAACACCAAGGCGGCGGACATCGACAATGATGGTGATCCTGATATCGGGTTGGCACCGGTGGATGTGGACGTAGCCAACTGCAACTCGGGACCGAATCTGGGAGAATTCGCCTTGCTTCGCAATGATGGAACGGGGCGCTTTTCGGACCCGTTTGGTGCGGACCAGAACATTCAACTCAGGCCTCACGACTTCGTTTTTGCGGATGTCAATAACGACAACTGCCTGGATGTATTCATGGGTCTTTGTACTGGTTGGCGTGTTTTTGTGCAGCAGAACTGCCCGGTGTACTCAGCCGCGGATTTCAATCTCGACGGTACAGCCAACACGTTTGACGCGGCGTCCTGGTTCGATTGTTTCACGGGTCCGGGCAATGGCCCGCCAATGGATGGTTGCCACCGCGCCGACTTCGATCGTGACAACGACATCGATTTCGCCGACTTCGGTTCAATGCAGCCGTTGCTGACCGACGCACCCTGACCGATCAACCATTTAATTGTCCTGAACCAGTGAGGGTTTGGGCGCGCAATGCCAAAACCGGCTACCGCGCGCCCAAACCCCTCAGTAGGGCAGGTGCTCGCACCTGCCGTCACCATAGACGAAGAACCAAACACAATTACCGCATCCCGTGGGGCAGTGCGCGCGCCCGCCGCATAAGGCTGAATCAGGGGAACACACGGGGCGAGACGGTAGTTGCCGCACGCACCGAAGGTGATAGTCTCGGCAGGTGCAAGCACCTGCCCTACCCGGCTAAGGATCGTATTCGACGTATGAGCCCATGCGGACGAGGTCACGCTCGCAGGTAGCATCCCAGCCTTCCAACAGGCGATCGTACTCAGACCAGAATGCGTCGAATTCTCCGTCGATGGTCTCCACCGAGGTATCCTTTTCGATTCCTTGGAATAAAGCCTTTGCCTGCGCCGCAAAGCTCACAATCTGTTCAGCATAGACCCCCCATGGAATCTGAATCCTAGCGTCATGGAATTTGACCGCTTCCGTAAGATCGTTTGATTCGTATCGGACAACGTTGTCGATGCAAACAAGCCCGTCTTGATGCCGGACGTCCCAATCAATTCCAATGTCGCAGTGCATCATGAGGATCAATCCGCAGCCGTGAGGGATTAACCGCTCCGCAACCCGGTGCTGACTTGTATGCCGAAACTTCAAAGTCCTCAGAAGTCCGAGAGCTGCCTCACTGATGCCATAGCTCCCGGACTCGCCGGGTGATACGCCAACCGATATTTGCTGTCCACCGATTCGCAGATCAATTTCACCGTGAGAACAAAGATCGTGCCTGGCGTCATTGTCGATCCAGCCCTGCCGCAGAATTCGAATCGAGAAGTCCATTCATCACCTCACCAAATTGATACGATACTTGAGGCAAGCCCGACCCTCCACCTGGCGATGTCCGAATGTGGCCCCATCGTGATGACACTGCTCTTGATCACGTCTGGAGCTTTTGTGTACCGGGGGCATCGCTCACTAACCTAGTAATTGGAGCCGCGTGCCATGAACAGCCTGGTAGGGCAGGTGCTTGCACCTGCCGTCACCATAGACGAAGAATCAAACAAAATCACCGCATTCCGTGGGGCAGTTCAGTAGGGCAGGTGCTCGCACCTGCCGTCACTATGGACGCGAAATCAAACACAACTACCGCAGCCAACTATATCCCGAAACAGCACCCGATCAAAATTCGCGCGTGGCGAACTTGTGCGTGCCACCCAACAACTTCCTTCCGGCGGAATCTCCACAACAGCCGATCTGGCCCAACCTCCCGACTCATCCCAACCGACCACCACGGCAAGGCTGGTTCATGAACAAGGTCCGGACAATCACAAGCGTCGTCACCCTCGCGGTCGCCCTGTCTGCCGTTGGCTGTCAGTCCGCGCGTGTTTTCTATAAACCAAGCCTGCGCAGTGACTTAGCACCGCAACAAAACGAATAGATCATCCTCGCCGCCGACTTCGGTTCAATGCAGCCGTTGCTGACTGATGCTCCCTGACCGATCGATGGTTGTCCATTTCAGGATTGGTAACGAAATTGGGCGTGCGGTGCCGCGAACTGCGGTCGCACGCCCAATCCCTACCGATTACAAGTCTCTGATTGCGAAATGTCACCCGCGGTATCGCGAGGTCGCGGGGCTGCCGGGCTACCTGACTGTCGCACGGCGGGAATAACGAAGCGACAATACTGCGACAGCGAACATCGTCAGCACCATGGCGAGCATTCCCCATTCGGAAGTCGTGGGGACGGCGGACACCGCAGGTGCGGTCGGGAAATTTTGTTGGATGTACAGTCCGAGGTCTGCGGCTCCCTGGTCGGAACCACCGTTCTGAGTCCAACTCGGCATCGCGGGTTGGCTACCCGGTTGCCCGACGCGAATCTTGTGCATGAACTCCCACGGGTTGCTTACCGCAACCGTTCCGACCCACTCGGGATTTTCGGGGGTACCGAAATTGAGATCGGTACCGTCGTCTCCGTGGCAGAAGAAACAAAAACCGCTTCCGGTGTAGTTGGCTTCACCCTGCACGGGGTCGCCGACAAATTGAGTGCCGTTGAGGAATGCGGCTGGGTCGACCAATTGTGTCTGGAGAAATGCAACAATGTCGTCGATGTCTGCGTCGGACAGGCCAATCGTTCCGAAACCGTGACCGTTGACATTTGTGCCACCCGTACCGTCGCCGTCCGGGTTTTTGATGATGTCGAACATCTGCGCGGGCGTCATGGCTGAGGTCAACACGCCTGGAATGCCCGTGAAGTGCGACGAGCCGACAGCGTACGCTCCGGCGGCGCCTTTGTAGTCCCAACCGTGACATTCCTTGCAACGGAAGGTCGTGTTACCGGATTGCTGTCCAACCGCAGGATATAGCGGATGCTCGCCAACCGGGGCGGGGGAACCATTCCCGGTCCACCATTTGTCGTACAGCCGTCCCCCCTGGAACGCGTCCTGTGCGACGGCTTGTGATGACAGGCAAAAGACAACGACGGCCAACGCACCCAACGAGGTGCGCGCACTGAGTGGGCGGTATTCCATTTTCTGACTCCCCTATCTGCCTTTCGGCACCTTGCTTACCCACCCATCCCGGCATGGTCTATCTATCCGACAGGATAACAACCTGCGCTTGTCGATTCAACCCGGGTCAGGAAAAGGCGTTTGAGGAGTGCCTTTCCGCGAAAACAGTTTGAATCCCGCGGCGTATGCAGCCTGCGTCCCATAATCACGGCTCTATTCACCGCCGAACTTCCACCAGCGTTTTTTGCCGGCGATTGACGGATCGGGGTTGTTTTTCTCATTCTCGATGATCTTGAGCAGGTCGGCGTCGCTCATCGTGGGGCCCTTGATGCGGCGGAGCATGCGCAGTTTTTCGCGGGTCTCGTCGTCGAGTCCCTCGGGCAGGGCATCCTGGGAAACGTCTGCGGGGGGTTGGTTCGACTCCGGTGTGTGATCGTTTTCCTTTGCGGTGGGCTGATCCTGTTCCTTATTGGCGGCGATACTTTTCCCGGACACAGCGGACGATTTCGATTCGGTTTTTGCTTTTGGTTCACGTTTCCTCGATTTCTCTTCGACAACCCGGCTTGAAAGATCAACGGGACCAACGTTGCCTTGTTCGTTGACAAGCTCGACGGTTTCACGAGCGGCGGCGGATGCCTGCTCGGCGGCTTCGGTGATTTCGTCCTGTTGTCTGGTAAGATTCGCCTGCAATTCATCGAGTGCAGAGCGGTGTTTTTCGAGATCATCACGCCACTGTTCGAGTGCTTTGCGCTCGGTGCCAAGCTCCTCGGCCCATTCCTCCGCTTCGGTTTCACGTTTCGAGATATGTTGTTCGGCGGTTGATGTTTCCGCGTTTTGCGATTCGACGGACTCGATGCGTTTCTGAAGATCGTTGCGCTGTTGTTCGAGTTTTTGTCTGTCGGCATGGAAACCTTCCCGCTCGACGGCCAGCGATTTTTCTCGCTCTTCCACGTCTTTGAGAAATTCCTCCAACTCGGCGCGATCGCTCCGGGACGAATTGGCTTGCTGAGCAACTGACGATTGCTCCCGAGCCATCTGGTCTTGTTTTTCGACGAGTTCCTTTTTCTGCGACTCGAGTTCCCGGCGTTGCCCGTCAAGTTCGGACGATTGTGATTGCAGTTGCTCCTGTTGGGATTCGAGCTGTTCACGCAGTTCGACGATCGTCTGCTGTTCATGCTCGAGCGATTGGCGTTTCTCGGTGACGGCGTTGTGTTCGGACTGTTGCGATCCTCGTTGTTGTTCCAGTTGCTTTTTGATTTTTTGAAGCTCGGCGTTTTCGCTCGCGAGTTTGTCGCGATCGGAATCGGTTTTCTGACGCTCGACATCGAGGCTGGCCTGCTCGCTGGCGGTTTGCTCGAGCTTTGTTGACAGTTCGTCACGTTGTAACTGCAGCTTTTCACGCTCGGCGGCGAGTCGTTGTCGTTCGGTGGCGATCTGGGTGGCTTCGTCCTGATGATCGCCCAGTTCGGAGGTGAGGCGATTGCGTTCGTCATCGAGTTCGGCGCGTTCGTCGGCGAGTCGTTGCTGATCGGATTTGATCTGCCGACGCTTTTCGGCCAACTGCTCTCGTTCCGATTTTAGCTGGGCGGTTTCGGCGTTGTGTTTTTCGGTTAGTGCGTGGACGCGTTCGGTCTCGGCGTTGGATTCGGCCTGCTGGGCGGCGATTTTTTCGGCAGACGATTCGAGCGATTGTTTTTGTTGTTCGAGTTCGAGTCGTGTGGCTTTGAAAGATTCGCGATCGCTGCGAAGACGGGTTTGCAACGCCTCTGCCTGCGCGTGGGCCTTGTCGATTTCCGCCCGCTCGGCGCTCAGGGCGGAGCGATCCTTGGCGATCTGTTCCCGTTCGGATTGCAGCAGTTGGCGCTCGGCGGCGGACCGCTCGCCTTCACCGCGACATTGTTCGACCTCCGCCTGGAATTTTTGACGAACGTCTTTGAATTGTTTTCGTTCGGAATCGAGCCTCTTGCGATCAGCCAACTGCTTTTCGCGTTGTTCGCTCGCGCCTCGCTGGTCCTGCGCGAGACGGGCACGCTGTTCCTCGATCGATTCACGATCCGACGCGGCGCGGACGGACTCGGAGCGGAGTTGTTCCTTGTCTTTTTCCAGCGCGGACCTGGTCTTCTCGAGGTTGCCCGTTGCGGCTTCGATGGCTTGTGATCGCTGTGCGACGTCGGCGCTGTGTTTTCGCAATTCGCCCTTTTGCGATTCAAGACGCTCCCTGTCCGCTTCAATCTCGGAGGCTTGCTTGCGGATGGCGTCGCGATGTTGGATCAACTCGGCCTTTTGCTGATCCTGCAACTTGGCGCATTGCTGCAATTTTGCGTTTCGATTCTCGATTTTCGACTGGTTCTGCGCGATCTCCTGCGCGCGTTGGTCCAGTTCCGAACGCTTCTGGTCTAGTTGCTTCACCTCCGTTTGCAGGCTTGAGTGCTGTTGTTTGAGATTGGCTTCCTGATCCCTGACGTGGGCACCCTGCTTTTCGATTTCCGCCCGTTGTTGCTGCAACCGGTTGTGGTCTTCGGTGATTTTCGCGGTCTGTTTTTCAAGATTGGCGGACTTTTTCGCGGATTCAGCCGCCTGTTGCTCCAACTGCTTCGATCGGCCATCAAGACCCTGCTCGCGTTGGGTTTGTTTGACGCCGGCCTGCTCGACGGCGTGCCTGGTTTGTTCCAACTCTTTCTTCTGCGCGCCGAGCTTTTCATGTTGGTCAGCCAGCGATTTTCGTTCCGCCTCGATGGTCTTGCTGCGTTCGCCGAGCTTTGATCGTTCGTCCTTGATGGCGGACCGCTCGGATTCAAATTTCCGGAACTGTTCCTGCAGTTGCTTCGCACGCTCTTCGAGTTTCGATTGCCCGTCCCTGATCGCCGCCTGTTCGGACTCCTGCTGTTTTGACTGCTCCTGGAGGTTTTTCGCCTGCTCTTCGAGTTTCGATCGTCCGTCCCTGATGGCGGACCGCTCGGATTCCAGCCGCTTTGACAGATCCTGAAGCTGCACAGACTGGTCGTCGAGTTTGTTTTGCGATGCTGCAATCTGCGTGTCGCGTTCCCTGGCAGCCAGCACCGCAGCCTGAACCTGCTCCTGTTTTCCGGCCAGCTCAGTTTGCTGGGATTCCAGTCTGGCCTGCAGCGAGTTCAGCGATTTCTCGCGGTCGCCCATTTTGGTTTGACGCGCTTCCAATGCTTGAGCGTGTTTGTTGATTTCACCGCCACGCGACTCGAGTTTTTGCGCGGTCGCGGCTTGCTCCTTTGCGATCGCGTCCAATTGATTGCGTTGATCCGCAAGCTGTTGGGCTTGTGCTTCGTGTTGCTGTTTACTCTTGGCGAGGTCAGCCGATTGCTGATCCAACTGCTGCTTCTGCTGATCCAGTTGCTGTTTGTGCTGCTCAAGATGCTGCTGTTGCTGCTCAAGTTTCTTCTGTTCGATCGCCCTCTTTTCGAGCGCCTGCTCTTTCTCCTTCAAACCGGCTGCCTGCGATTCGATCCTGTTGGCACGCTCGTCAAGCTTCTGCTGCTCCTGTTGAACAGCGATCTGACGCTGCTCCGATTGCTCCTGATCTTTTTGGAGTTTTTGTCCCTGATCTTCGATCTGCCGGCGACGTTGCTCTATCGCCTGGACATCGGCAGCCAGCTTCTGCTGCTGGTCCGATAGCGATTGTTGGGCGGTGGCGAGCGTTTCCTGCTGTTCCCGGACCTGGGTTTCCCGGCTGGCGATCTCTTGTTCAGCGGCTTCGATTTTTTTCCGGCGTGCATCGAGCTTTGCGGTTCGATCCGACCATTCCCGGTCGCGGGCGGCGAAGTCCGTTTTGGTGCGTTCAAATTCAGCCTTCTCTTTTTTCAGAGACTCATTTCGGCCTGCCAGCGCGTTAGCGTCCTGTTCAATCCCTGATTTTGTGGTTGCGAGTTTTTTTTGTTCGATCCCAATCTGCTCGAATTGTTGGGCAATTTCGATTGCCTGTGCTTCGAGTTTCTTTTCGCGGTCCGCGGCTGATTGCTCACGGTCTGATAATGTGGCAGCGAGGTCATTATTTTTCTTTTTTTCTGCCTCGATTTGTTGCGCACGTTCTCGGACGGCGGAATTTTGAGCCTCAACCTCCTCCGCGTGCTGCTTCGTTCTGCCGGCAAATTTCTCGACGCGGGCTCGCCATTCGTCAATTTGCTGCCACGATTGCGCGACACTTTTCTGAATCGTTTCAATGCGTTCGGTCACGGAAACGAGAACGTCCGAAATCCGGTCGTGGCTGGACACAGCCTGCCCGCGCGAGCCGGTTTTCGCATTATCGGTTTCGGGTGAATTCATATCGGGATTCGCCAGGTTCGCATCAGTCATAACGTTGCGCGATCCTCGGTTGGTAAGGTCCTGTAACGCATGTCCGCCACAGTCCGATTCGATATACCCGCAAATCTTTTATCCACGGGTTCGGACAAACTGACTGGTCTGTCACAAACGTATCGTACAATTCGATCGTGTGATGCGACTCGTGCGTATCGACACGTCCTGTCTAGATCGACACGAGGGCGTTGGCTTTTGAACTAGACCACCTCGGGACAAGGTGGGGAGGGCCACGATGGCCGAAAGATTAAAAACCATGGAAGCGTTGACCGCGCCGTCCGGTATGGAACCTCTGAGGCTGCTTGCCGACGACGCGATGGCGGAACTGACCAAAGCGTTGGAGGTTATTCGGACGCATGCCGATGAGCTGTTCAACGAACATACTCAAATTCAATCCGCACGCGCAAAGATTCAACATGAGCAGAAAGCGATGCTGGAGCATAAAGCTACGCTGGAATCGCGTGAGCTTGAGTTGTCTGCGGTGCGAGACAATTTGGGTGTCGAAAAGAAAGCGGTTGCGCAGCGCGAGCTTGGATTGTCCGATGATTGTAAAAGACTCGAAAAAGCCCGGACGGTGCTTGGAAGCGAGCAGGCAGAACTGGAAAATTCGCGAAACGCGCTCGAAGAGGCTAGGCGCTCGTTGAAGATCAGCCAGACGGATCTTGCCGAAGCTCAATCGCGGCTTGATGACCGGGCGCATAAAATTGACGAGCGTGATGGGACGTTGAAGCAACGGGAATCCGGATTGAAAGCACAGGTGGCTGAGCTTGAGTCTCGTCGCGAGGATTTGGAAATGCTGACGGATCAACTGAAGCGTGAGCATCGTGAATTGTCGACGCAGCGGGAGCAGTTGGCCAGGCGGCTCGTCTCGGTGGCTGACATAGATTCGGAACCGATCGCCCCGCCATTGCCAAAATCCGCATCGGATCAGGCGGTGGCGACACCGAAAGAGATGCCCCGCGTTCAGGCACCCGCTCCGGTGGCTCAACCGATGAATGGTGAGGGCGAGGCGACAGCGGATCGTCCGGTGCGGTCGCATCCTGCGGCGGACCAGTTCCGAAAACTGCGGCGTGATGCGAAACGCCGCGTCAAGGGGCTTGGGTAGGGGCGACGAGCGCGGGAGCGGACGACATCGAATTGGCCAAACGCCAAACGAAGGGGGCTTGTTGAATGGCATTGTCGTTGTTTTCAAAAAAGAAGGGTGTTTCAGCCGAATCAGACGTGGAGGTCCGCACGCCTCTGCGTGTCGAGCCCCCGCCACCATCGCCTGATTCACTCCTTGCGGAGTTCAAGCCAGCCACTCCCGAAAAGGAGGAAACAGACGAGCTGCTCCGCCTGTTTCAACGCCGTCGGTACGCATTCATCATTGACAATGCGGACCACTGGCAGGCGCACCCGAGTGTTGAGCGCATCATCGATCAGTCACACGAAGCGCTGGAAAGCGGATTTGCGCTGGTGCCGGCGGGGGCTGCTTCGTTGGCGCAAACGGTGTCCGACGACGCGAGCAGTCCGCAGCTCGATGTTGACGTCGAACCGTTTCTCATGGCGGTCCATCCGGTCACCAACGCTGATTTTCAGTATTTTGTGGACGGTGGTGCCTACGAGAATCTCGATCTCTGGCCGGAAGAGATTTGGCCTTACCTGATCGAGTTTCACGACCTGACCGGTACGCTGGGTCCACGGTATTGGCGTGACGGTCGTCATGATTTCCGCAAAGCCAACCACCCCGTCATCGGCGTGAGTTGGTACGAAGCCAACGCGTATGCAACGTGGGCTGGTGTGCGACTCCCGACCGAAGCGGAATGGCAGATGGCAGCCAGTTGGCGTATTCGCAGTTCGACCGATGTCTTCCGTCGATTCCCATGGGGCGATGCGATGGACTGGACCCGTTGCAACCTGTGGAACGCCGGTCGTGGCACGACGGTCGCGGTGGATGAATACGCCGAAGGGGGCGCTCCCAACAATGTTCTGCAGATGATCGGAAACGTGTGGGAATGGGTGGGCACGGAATTCAACATCCTGGCGGACGATCAATCACCGATCGTCGGTGAGATGCCGATGATGGGCGTTCGCGGGGGATCGTTCGATACCTACTTTGAGTCGCAGGCGACAAGCCTGTTCCGGTCCGGACAGATTGCGTTGGGACGTACGCACAATCTCGGTTTTCGCTGCGCTCTCGACATCGAGAGTCCGACCGAAGAAACCGCTTCCGAAGGGGACGACTAAATGTCGATCGCATTGAGTGCAACGCAGTGTCTGATCTGCCAGCAGGAAAACACGGAAGACGCGTACTGCTGTGCGCTTTGTTCCGCACCGATGTCATTATCGCGGGAGGCGTTGATTCAGAACCGCCACCCCAACATGATCACCGTCATCGGGGACAGCAACGTCGGCAAGACCGTTTATCTTGGTTACCTGCTCGACATGTTGACGCGACGCGCAGGCGAATATGAATCGGTACCCAAGGGACCGTTTTCGATCAACCTTCAGCAAAACGTGATGAGCCACCTGGCCATGCGGTTGTTCCCCCCGAAGACACCCAACGAGGTCGACCAATGGCATTGGGCATACTGTCAGACCGCACACAAGCGACGTCCCGATCAGTGGTTCGATCTGGTCATGCCGGACATGGCTGGCGAGTCGATCGGAACCGAACTCGACGCTCCGGGAAGCTATCCCGCCATTCAGGGATTGCTCACGCAGAGTCGCGGTATCATGTTGCTCGTTGACGCATCGGCTGCGGCAATGGGCAACGTGCAGGCGGACTTCTTTGCGTTCAAATTGATGAGCTACATCGATCAACTGGCTGCCCTCGGCACGGAAACAAAAGTCGCAACACCGGTGGCTGTTGTCCTTTGCAAGTCTGATTATTGCCCACAGTCGTTTGACGATCCGATCACGTTTTCCCAGACCAACCTCAACCGCCTCTGGAATCTCTGCGATTCGCGATTCACCAACGTCGCCTACTTCGCCGCCAGCGTCATCGGTGCGATCGGCTACGGAACCGACGAGGACGACAACGTCGTGTCGGTTCCACTGCACTCCGCGCCACGCGGTATTCTGGAACCATTTGAATGGTTGATCACAGCCCTGTGATGCAGGTCGACCATGCAGTCTTCACGTCGAGCGAAACCCGCATGGCACAGGGATATCGCATCGTCGCGTCATCCGCCAATCTGACCGCCGACGAAAAAAAACACATCACCACCGCCAGCCCGTCGCACTCAGCCATGTGCCCGATCAACGACGACAACATCGGCCTGTCGTTTTATCCACTACGCAGCGGGCGATATTGCATCGCACGCACCACCCACGCTGGTCTCGAACAAACCGCACGCGGTGGGCAACGCGTGCTCACGCAATCATTTGTTCTGTCCGCCGATCAACTGCTCGCGTTTGACAACAATCCGTTCGCCATCCTTGGCGCACTCAATCGCGGCGGCGCGTTTGAATTCGACGAACTACCGAAAGGCCAACTGGAACCCATCGAACTCGACGCACCAACCGGGACGTCGTCGTTCAACACAAGCATTGTCGACGACCCCGCAACGTTCATCCTGCTGGCCAACACTTTTGCAACCGACGCGATGATCACCATAGGCGTTGGAGACATCGTAAGCCTGCTCGAAACCGCGTTGATGTTTTTGCCCAGGCCGCTGCGATTGAATTACTCGTTCACAATGGGTCTGAAATTCGCCCTTTCGCGTCGATACCGCCTGCACGCAATCGGTGAGGCGGACCTCGCAACCAAACGCGTTATCCGGGGTCAACCCATTCAACTCGTTGAAGACCTGCGAAAAAACACCCCCGAGTCCCCATCCCATCCCTGGACCGATCTTTGGACCGACTGCGTTGGTGTCGGAAAGCTTGATATGCTCGCAAGCCTCGCAAGCGACGAATTTGACAGCACCGACGACCACACATTGAGCGAGGTAGCCACCTATCAAAAGGCGATTAACCACATCGCCGACGAACCACTCGAGGCACTCCTGGCTGGGTGGCAGCCTGTCTCCGACGACGAACTCCCGGAAACCAACATCGAACGAACGATGTTGAAGCGATACATCACCGCCAAAAAATCTCGAACGATCACTGCAATGAGCACCGCAGACGCGTCCACCCTGACGCCATGCTGGAGTTGGATCACGCAGTTGGCGCTATCCGACGAGAATATCCGCAAGGCGTGCGAAGCCGCAGCGAATCGCATCGACGAGTTAACCTGCCCATGGCTTTCGGAACGCGAGCCATCGCAACCCGACGCAATTCCGCACGAATCCGCACCACATTCCTGAGTGTCCGCGTGGGTGATGAATGCAATGTAGCGTCACCCCTTGTGGGTGACGGGAACACGAAACGACGTCATCTTGCAATCGCGCCGCCAACAACGAACGACGCTGCAAGAGTGCAAAGCACGATGATCGTGCCCACCGATTCTGCCACGGCCCCGTTGTCGCTCAATCCGTGCACGGGTATCATCCCGACATCGGGCAACCTGTCTCAAGTGTGTTGACTATGTCAGATTCGATCAACTCCGCGTCACTCAATCTCCCTTCCGGAACTGAACTCGCATTTGGCACACTCCTCAACGTCTGCTCCACCCTGAATCAGCCCGGTACTGCGCAGGAATTGCTGGACAACCTTCTCCTGCAAGCCCGACGACTCGTCAACGCCCAGGCGGGCACCGTGTTCCTCGTCAACCACAGCCAACTGCGGTTCGTCTGTTGCCAGAACGACGCAAGGCCCGACCTTTGCGTCGCGCCAAAACCATACGAACTCGATCGTGTTTCGCTTTCGGGTACCAGAATATCAGTAGATGAGACGTCGCTGGCGGGTTACGTCGCAAGGTACAAGGAACCACTTCGCATCGACGATGCCTACAACATGCCGTCCAGTGTTTGTCACAAATTCGACACGTCGCACGACAAGACCACAGGCTACAGAACGAAATCGCTGCTTGTGATCCCCCTGATCGACCGCCTTGGGGACACCGTTGGCGTACTGCAACTTATCAACAAGCAGATACCCACCGGCGAAACAGACACCGCGTTCACCGAGCGCGACCAGCAGATCGCGCTGGCTGTTGCATCCCTGGCCGCCGTCTGCATTCGCAATGCAAAGCTGCGCGACACTCTTCGCGACTCGCACCTCGACACCATCATGCGCCTGTCAACCGCCGCAGAATTTCGCGACGATGACACAGGGCAACATATTCGTCGCGTCAGCTTTTATTGTGAAACGATCGCAAGAAACGCGGGATGCGGACCGGAAACGTCGCAGATTATCCTGTTTGCAAGCCCCATGCACGACATCGGAAAACTCGGTATCCCCGACGCCATCCTGACAAAACCCGGTCCGTTATCGCGCGAAGAGCGGTTGGCCATGCAGGAGCATACGGTGCTCGGCGCGAAAATATTGAATGGTTCAGACAACGAGATTATCGCAATGGCAGAGTCGATCGCGCTGGCGCATCACGAAAAATGGGACGGGTCGGGCTATCCCGCAGGCCTGCGCGGCGAGGATATTCCCCTCCCAGGCCGCATCTGCGCGGTGGCGGACGTGTTCGACGCACTCACATCCAAACGCGTTTACAAGAACGCCTTCCCGTTCAGCGAAGCCATCGATTTGATCCGTCAGGGAATCGGGACACACTTCGACCCCTGGCTTGTTGACGTTTTTCTCTCCGCCAGGGGCGAAATCGAAATCATCCACGAAGCGCTGACGGAATAACCACGTCGCCGACGAAACCTGAAGCGCCCGCAACATCTTCAGTTGCAGTGCATCACCACCACGCCATTCATCTGTATCGCCACACCGTCATTCTTCCGTAGCGTCACCCCTTGTGGGTGACGAGAAAACCAGAAAGTGTCGGCGAGCGAGGATGCTGTGCTTGAATAGAAACGACCTTACGGCGCGTCATCATTCCCGCGTGACAGCCAGAGAAGGTGCAACACAAACGCGACGATGGCCGTCGCGCCGACAAACCCCATTGCATCAAGCCCACCAAGCCTGACGCCCGACTGACTCAGGACACCGATCACCACACCAGCCACCACCTCCATCGCAACGAGCAGCTTCAGATAGGACAACCAGTCGACCAGTGGCGTCCCCTTTCCACCCAGCGGTGACGTCTCAAGAACCGCCTGCGCCTGCATGATCGGGCGTCTCCAGACCAGATACGCAACACCAAGCGCCGCCAGAAGCAACAGCGCGTAAACCTTCCCCCATTGCGTGAGACTCGGCACCTCGACACGTCCACTGTCACCACCGGAATCACCGGCTCCGAACAGCAGCCAGAACCCCGTCGCAACAAGCAACGACCCAATCCACGGAATAACCCAGGAACGTTTCATGGCAGTCCCTCAAATCCGATCAACGTCTGACGTCAAACCCACCTCGGACCAACACACCCGATATAAGGAAACTCGGGCCGACCGTCCACAGCGATCGACCCGAGTGATTTTACCTCATCGCGACATCAATAGCACGTCGCAACTTCGTTAACATCCGCACCATTACGCGGCGGACACGCGCGAACGCGTCACGAGCACAAAGCCCATGCCGACGAACAGGCACGCCAGAACGATTTTGGTCATCTGACCCAAAGCAGGAATCGGCTCGATGAAGCAGACGGTGTCATCACCCCGGCTCCAGTCACCGCTCGTGCCGAACGGGCTGAAATTGCCCGAACCGCAGGCACCGGCTGCGTCCGACTGCGTTGCCCATGCGCGAACGCCGTCCGCGAGAATCGTCTGCTCCTCGGTCACAATATCCTCACCAACGACCACGCGGGCCATGACGAGTGTGTCCGTGTCACCGTTGCGACTACCCGCAATACGACCAAACGCCGTCTCCTGCGGTGCGAGGAAGCCACCGAAGAAGCGAAGAACGGTCGTGCCATTGGCCCAGGGCTCGCAGAATTCCACATCAAAACCCGGAGGAGGCGTGACGTTTGCCAAATCCTCGCAATCCGGTCCACCATCGCCCTTGCTGACGGCAAGGTAGAACTCGGTGATCTCAAAACCCGGAGCCGGCGTGTTGCGGTTCTCAATGTCAAAACCATAGTTGCAGCAACCGGTCTCGGGGTCCGAAAGGTCATTCAGGAAAATATCGACATCCGGTGTGATCCGCTCCGCACCACCCGACGAAAACGTCATGCAATAGGCAAGGTCGTAGTCATTGCCGTCGAGGTCATCAGGACCATAATCGCCGTCACCATCGTCTTCCTGAGCAGATGCACCATCACCCGGAGGCGCGGTCTCCCAGAAGAAGAAGCATTCGGTCCCCACGGGAGCGGCATTCGTGATCTCAACATGGTAATCATCCAGGGGAAGATCAATCGGCGTGTTCAACACAAACGTCCATCTGATCTCAGGCGTCAGCCCCGCAAGGATATTCCCGGTTTGCATGTCCGTGAGCGTACCGACCGACTGCGGCAGATCGAAGATCACGTTCGTCTCGTCGGGAACGCCGTTGTCGTCACCAAGAATCCGAACCGTGAAATTGTTGATACCATCTGCAACACAGTCCGCGAATCCGTTCGGTGGCGGAATAAGCCAGACACCCTGCCATTCGATCTGCGACACAGTACCACCCGTCAGAAAACGAAAATTGTCCGCGGCACGAAGACCAGCCTCTGTATCCGAATTGACCGCCAACGTACCCATCGCACCCTGACCAGCCTGGTCGGATTCCTGGCAGGTCGTGCCGCTGTCACCAGCCGCCTGCGTCTCGCCCTTTGCACTCGCGACAAAATTCGGATCCTCAAAAACCCGCACAGACCGCGAACGAAAACTGCTCTTCTCCTGCGCTACCGCCAACGCACCAGACGCAAGAACGCCCAATGCAAGCACCATTGTGTCTTTTGTCTTCATCAACCTTCTCCTCATTCCTCTTCAAAACCATCGCGGGAGCACCCCGCGCTTCCTGACCATGGTACACGCCAACGCGCGCACGTTCCACGAGCAACATTCCTGCACATGCCGTGCCAACGCACACCACATCCCACGACCGGCGAATCCCCATTACCCCTTGTCATCAAACCACTTACATCCGGCGTCCGAGTCAAGCCAGCCAGGCGTTCCACCACTGTCCAACCCACGAACAAACCGTTGTTCAATAAATGGACAACGCTGTAAAACAAATGGACAGCCGCTGCTATTCCTCGGTTCCGTGCATACCGTATTTTTTCAAGAGTGCGTAAAGTGTGGTCCGGGAAATCGACAGCGACTGTGCCGTCCTGGAAATGTTCCCCCCAAACCTCGCCAACCGCTTTTCCAACACGTCCGCCGTCCACAGGTCCAGCAATTCCTGATAGGTGGCATCGTCGTCCGCAAACAACGCACCCGGTTCAGTCGCTTCAAACCCGGATCGGTTGTCTGCCGGCTGCGACGCGACGGATATCTCAGGCGACAGGCGATCGACATCGACAACCTGTCCCGCCCCTGCCATCGCAACGATTTGTTCGATCTCACTGCGAACCTGTCTGACATTCCCAGGCCAATGACCGTCGCACAAACGACGTCGCGCATTGGCAGAAAGACGCAAATCCGGTTTGCCAGCCTCACGACAGAATTTCGCAAGATAGTGATCAATCAGTGCGGGAATATCGTCGCGGCGATTGCGCAACGGCGGAATGTCGCAAGCCACCACCTTGATCCGATAATACAGGTCTTCGCGAAACTTTCCCGAGGATACCAACGCGGCAAGGTCGGCGTTCGTCGCCGCAATTACACGCACGTCGGTGTCAATCTCAGACGACGAACCGACGCGCATCACGCAGCCTTCCTGCAACACACGCAATACCTTGACCTGCATCTCCGCGCTCATGTCGGCGATCTCGTCGAGGAAAACCGTCCCGCCATGGGCCACCTCGAACACGCCCGCCCTGTCCACCACCGCACCGGTAAACGCACCACGAACGTGCCCGAACAACTCCGACGCCAGCAGACTGTCCGCATACGCTCCGCAATTGACAGCCACAAACGCCCCGCCCGATCGCAGGCTTGTCCGATGGATATGCTGAGCGACCAGCTCCTTACCGGTCCCGGTTTCCCCCTGAATCAGAACCGTAACATCCGACTCCGCCGCCCGCGTCGCCAACGCAAGCACATCACGCATCGCCTGACTGGCTGCGACAATATCGGGCGTTTGAGATGTCATCCGTTCCGACGTGGACATGTGATTGTTTATAGATCGGGAATCCCCCCCGGTCCAACCAATGGTCAATTCCCCCTGGCTGGACCGATAACGCTTCAAAAAGCCGCGAGCGATCGCGTTGCCCCCTGTGGGCGGCGCGATCGCAGGTGAAAGTATTTCGTTTTTCAGTTACCCGCACACCGTGATGTTGCAGGTATCAGTTGTGTCCCGCCGAAATGGTCATGTACCCCGTTGGCAGGCTTGGGGGTTCTCGGGGAAACCGACCCGTTTACCGGGCCTTGCGCGCCACGAACCCAACATGGCCGGGATGCAGGTCCATCCTCCCGTAGCGACGCACCGTTCGCACGCGAAAACCGATGGATCGAAGATCGCCGGCAAGGGCGCTGCTCCGATACAGCTTCAACCGGTGCGTTTCCATGGTACGCCGATACAGTTTTCCGGCCTTGCGAAACGTGACGATTCGTCGGGTCAGTGTCGATGTTTTCCTGTTTTCGTCGATCGTCAGCAGAATGGACCAGTCCCCGCCCTCGAAGTGTCGCTGTGCAGGCCCCATACCTCGTCCCGGCTCAGCCACGTCAAAAATGAACAATCCGCCCGGATCCAGGCACGCGTAAACACGCCGAAAAAGCTGTTTGAGCGCGCGCCGACTCACCCGCCCATCGAACAGATAATTCAGGCATTCACCGGTACTGGTAACCGCATCGCATCCGGGTAGATCAACATCCAGAAAGGAACCACAAACAAACCGCGCCCCGGGTGCCTGCCCCCGCGCGATCGAAATCATAGCACACGACTGATCAATTCCCGTTACGTCAAATCCCCGCCGGACGAGTTGTCTTGCGAGAAGTCCACTGCCGCATCCCAGATCGACCACTCGCCGCCCACCATTTCCGAATCTGCGCACATTCTCAACGATAAACGGAACCGCCCCCCTGGCGAAGCTATCAAATCCGACATGATGAATGTATGCTAGGTCCGGTTCGTAGTTTTCCCGCATGACCGGATATCCATCCCTTTGTCATCGCCATCCCGCCCCTGAAACCGGAACATGGTCGCGCGTCAACCGCCGCGCGCGTGCATCTCAAGACGGGGATCCCGTCGCAACTCCGATACGGAAACAAACGTCCCGCGCTGTGGATCAATCGTTCGCTGTTCAGCCCCACGATCGATGCGTCCGGACCATCGCGCCCGAATCAAATCGGTCATCGCCCCCATGTCCGCACCTCGTCGCAACGGGGCTTTCAGATCGAAACCAGAGCGAGCGTACAAACAGGTGTACCACTGACCATCCGCCGTGATCCGGCTCCGGTCGCACTGACCACAAAACGGGGAGGTCGTCGACGCAATCACCCCGAACGTGGTGCCGTCGGCAAGCTCGAAGCGATTGGCTGGTGCCCGCTTATCCGACGAAACCTCCACAACCGAACCGAATTCAGTTTCCATCAATCCCAGGATTTCCTGCCGCGACACGACGACATCCCCCGACCACCGCGTCGCTCCACCAACGTCCATGTATTCGATAAACCGTATTTCGGCACCGGTCTGCCGACCAAACCGAACCATGTCAGCCAACTCATCGTCATTCACCCCACGGATCACGACCATGTTGATCTTCAGGTTTGAAACACCCGCCTCAACAACAGCGTCAATTCCCGCCAATGCAGCCGACAACTGATCCGAACCTGTCAGTCGCAGATATCGATCCGAATTCAACGTGTCCAGACTCACCGTCACCCGATTCAGCCCCGCCCGTGTCAACGACGAAACCTGATCAGCCAGCAGCACCCCGTTCGTCGTCAGTGCGATGTCATCGAACCGACCCATGTCGGACAACATCGAAACAAACGTCGGCAAATCCCGACGAATCAGCGGTTCACCCCCGGTCAGCCGAACCTTCGTTACCCCAAGCTCCGCGAACGCCTCAGCCACCAACGCCAATTCCTCGTACGAGAGAATCTCCGACCGTGGAATCCAGTCATAGTTCGCCTCCGGCATGCAATACTGACAGCGCAGGTTGCACCGATCCGTCACGGAAATCCGCAACGACCCCAACGGTCGTCCATGCTCGTCCAGCGTTAATCCCATGCTCTGATTCTAACCTCCGGACACCGCCTGCATAAAGAGCAACGAATCACCCGATACCAGCGGCACGTCCAGATCGTCAAGCCAACGCGTGTTGGTCCCGTTGTGAAAACAAAGGACATGCTCACGCAACGCCCCGGATTCGTCAAACAGGTGCAACGCCAATGTCGGACGTATTTCGACGATGGCATCCAACGCTCCGGAAATCGTGTTCGCGTCAACCGTCAGGGTATCCCCCTGACCGACCTGCGCTAACAGGCCTGGCAACTGAATATCAACCGTCACCATCACCGACTACCCGTCCACATACGCATCGACGCACAGAACGCGAGGCAATCGACAGGGCAACGATTTCCACGACGCCCCGCAATCAACAGACACATAAACACTGCCCGACGTTGTTCCAAAATAGACCCCGCACGGATCCAGATGATCCGTCACCATCGCGCCTCGCAAAACACCCTCGTACGAATGACAGGTTGGAAGCCCGTCACGCATCTCCTCCCAACGGTTCCCGCGGTCAGTCGATCGACAGATGCAAAGCCGACCCTCCTTCGGCAGGCGATACTCGTCGCTTTCCTGTGGCGCCGCAAACAGCGTTTCCGTCTGCGAATCCATCGCGATGGGAAAACCGAAACCGGACGGCAACCCCTCCTCGTTCCGCTCCCAGTGATCCCCGCCATCGGTCGATCGAAACATCCCGACATGATCCTGCCGATAGATCCGGTTCGCATCCGTCGGCGATGCCACCAGGCCATGCACGCAATACCCGATGTCCGGGTGGTCCTTGTCCTCCAATATAACCGGGATCCCGTCATTTTTGGCTTGCCAGCTCTCACCACCATCATCCGAGCGAAAAACCCCGACGGCTGAAATCCCACACCAGAGTCGCTTGGGATTCGTCGGATCGATCAGAATCGAATGCGCGCAAAGACCGCCCGCACCCGGACACCACGCCCCACGCGTCGCGTGTTCGTTCAACCCCGCCACCGGTGACCATATATCCCCGCCATCGGTGCTCCTGAACAGACCTGCCTCGTCGACGCCGGCGTAGATGGAATCCCCGTTTGCGACGATGCGCCAAATCTGGTTCATCTTCCTTCCACCGTCCCTGGGATACTGCGGGCTTTGGTTGGCCTGTTTCCACTCCCCGAGCGGGTCGTTCGCACGGTGGATCGCAGAACCATAAACGTCGCTGGCTGTCCCGACGAGAAATGTTCCATCCCGATCGCGCGCCGACGTCGTCACCTTCCAGCCCTTGAATATCGGACCTTCAATTTTCCAGTCCTGTCGGTCCGAAGAATGGATCACGAATCCGCCCTTGGCTGTCCCCACAATCAGTCGTACGTTCATGATTCGACTCCCTTGGTCGTTTCGTTGGTTCACCTGTGAACTCCGCCGTCGTCGCTTCTGCTACGTGGTGCGAAACGCGCTGTCTCAATCATTTTCCCGATCCTGTTTGCCAGGCTCTGAAAGTTCAATAGTTTCTGAAGAGTCAGTGCGCGTCGGACGCAGAAAAGTCGTCAGATAGGCTGCCTCCGCCTCAAATTCCTCGTGCGTCGAGCACGTTGTCGCGATTTCCCGTCGAATTATCGCAATCAGCTTGCGTCGTGCGATCCAGAGCCGATGCCGATTTTGCGACTGCCCCGCCAAATGACCACACAACACCAGGTAATAGGGCGATTTTGTGTCCCGAAGCTCGTCAATGGCGGATTGGGCGAGATGGAGAATCCAGGGGCGATCAAAATCCGGATCACGCGTTTCCGCCCGCCAATCCTCGGTTTCCAGCGACACTTCACGCCGACGACGATGTCGATCGATCATCAATCGCTGCGCAATGGTCAGCAGCAGACTCCGAAATCGTCCACGGGCTGGATCCGCCCTGGTTAAAGTGTCACTTCTCAGGATGCGGACAAACAAGTCCTGACAGATTTCGTCCGCATCCGCATCGCTGACGCCTTTTCTCAGCAGGAAGTCACGAATCAAGGGACGGTAGCGCTCGGCAAACCGTGTCAGGGCGGCCGGATCGCGATCCCCTGCCTGGCGAATGGTTGTCCACATCGTCGTCGGAAACATCACCCACGCATCTTCCCATTTGTGGCGTTACCGGGGCTGCGGTTAATCTGGTACGCGATGACATCGAGCGAAAACATTCTGACACAAGCCATCACGCAGGATCTGTTCGGTCTCGTCGGCCTGTCCGAGCCGACCGAAATCAGCGTACCGGACAAATACGATCTCGTTAAGTGTCTGGGGCGTGGTGGTTTTGGTGTGGTCTATCTTGCGACAGACAAGACGCTGGATCGGCCTGTTGCGTTGAAATTTCTCAACGATGCTCGTCCCATGGACATCGAACGGTTTCGCCGCGAAGCTCGTTTCACGGCGAGGCTGGAAAACCCCGCCATCGTTCGCATCTACGAATTCGGCGAAACAAACGGTCAGCCTTACATCGCGATGCAGTACGTCGACGGCGGGAACCTGGCAGACGCGAATCTCGGATTGACGGACACCATTCGCGTTATGCGCGATGTTGCGACCGCGCTGGCGCACGCTCACCGCGAGGGCATCGTCCACCGCGATTTCAAACCCGCCAACGTCCTGGTCGATCGGTCCGGCAGGGCGTTCATCACCGATTTCGGGATCGCCCGCGACCTGACCGGATCGTCCGGCGCGACGATCAGCCATGACGGTGCGGTCATGGGCACCCCTGCGCTCATGCCCCCCGAACAAGCTCGCGGAGAACTGCATTCCATAGACGCGCGGTCTGACATTTACGCGTTTGGTGCGAGCCTGTATCTGCTTCTGTGCGGGCGATACCCGTTTAATGGTGACAATCTTGTCGATGTGCTGCACGCCGTCATCCACGACGATCCACCCATGCCCCGCTCGGTCAACTCGACTATTCCGCGTGCGATCGAGACGAGCATCCTCAAGTGTATGCAGAAACAACGATGCCAGCGCTACCGGACCATTTGCGAGGTTCGCGACGAGTTGGACACATTTCTGGAGGGTGGCGAGGGTTCCTGCCGATCGTCGGCGTGGTTTCGAAAACTGGTTGGCGCCAGGCCTGTCGAGACGTCGTCCGATTCGGATGTTTTTCAAACCCTGGGAATCGAGATTCATCGCGAGCTGGCCAACTGGGACGCGACGCTGTACCGCGTGTCGCGAAGCATCCATCGTTACTATCCGCAACTGGACGCGATTGTTGATCGTCTCACGCAGATACTGTCTGATCGTCCGGATGTCGCGTGGGCGCGGTTTTATCGGGGGATGGCGTTGTTTCGCCGCGGCAGGCTGGATGATGCGCTGGACGATATGGAACGCACGATTGATCGGCTCGCGAATCAAGCCACTGCGCAATTCGAGATGGGCAGGTTGTATCTGGCGATGTTTTTGCGCGAGCATGAGCAGGCCCACAAACACATCAGCAAGTCGGGAATGAGACACCATCTGGGTGAATCGCGAGACCGGTTGCGACAGGCGGAGGTCGCGTTGCGTGAGACGGCTCGGTTGAAAAAAGATGTTCTTCCGTGGCAGGCGGACCTAGCGCGGGCGGTGGGGCGGTTGGCGGATCAGGACGCCGATGGTTGCATCGATATTTGCGATTGCATGCTGGCTGACGATCCTGATCTTGAGGAGGTCTGGAAACTTCGCGGGGACGCGATGCGTCTGGCTGGGAGGGAGCCGTTTGAAAGCTACGAGCGGGCGTTGAGTGTTCGCCGCAGTTTTTTCGAGGCAGCGATTGCGGCGGCCAATGCCTATTTTGAACGCGACGAAATCGAAAAGGGTCGGCAGTCGCTCGAGCAGGCGTTGCACATCCATCCCGAAAACGTCGAGTCCCTCGCGATGTTGGCCCGTTCCTGTCTGCTCGAATCGCGCACGGCCAGGGAAGCAAAAATACCGCTGATCGAGCGGGGTCTCAAACACGTCGATCATGCGCTGACTCTTGGCGACGGGGGTTACGATTTGTTTGTCACGCGCGCGGAATTGCTGATGGAAAAGTCGCGTGCCGTCGCGTCGCCGGGTTTAATGACCGACGCGATTGCGGCGTTGTCCTCTGCGAAATCATTCCCCGGTTGCGAGAATCGGATCAATTTTCTGACCGCCAACGCGATGGTCGAACGCGTCGAATCGGGGGGTGGCGAAAATTCCGAAGAGGAATTGAGACGCGTGGTTGTCATGGGCGAATCGGTCATCGCGAAAGAACCGGATCAGGCCTTCTGGACCGGCATCATCGACCGTGCCAACGTGTTGCTGGGCAAACGGGAGAATTAGGCAACCCGGTCATTGCCAACCATGCTGTCCGATGAGTTTCACGAATCGGCAGGGAAACAGCTTTTTCCGGACGATTTTGTTACGTTTCCGCGTGACGAGAATCAACACCTGCTCCTTCTCTCCGCCGACGGGCAGCACGAGCACACCTCCGTCTGTCAACTGTTCGACCAGTGGGTCGGGAATCGTCGGGGCGCCGGCGGTCACAATGATCCCGTCGTAGGGTGCATGTTCCACCCACCCCGCAGTGCCGTCGCCGACCTGAAAGGTGACGTTGGACACGTTGAGTGTCGCGAGCATCTCCCTCGCTTTTTTTTGCAACGAGCCGATGCGTTCAATCGTCACCACCTCCCGCGCGAGTCGCGAGAGAATGGTCGTTTGATAGCCGCTCCCGGTTCCAATTTCCAGAATGCGATGGTGTGGCTGAATTTGAAGCTGAGCGGTCATTGACGCGACCATGAATGGCTGACTGATGGTCTGCCCCTCGGCGATTGGTAACGCCCGGTCCGCAAATGCCTGTTCCTGAAATCGCTCGGGGATGAATCGTTCGCGGGGAACTTTCGCCATCGCGTCGAGCACCCGTTTGTCTTGGA
Organism: Phycisphaerae bacterium; assembly: GCA_029260165.1. GTDB lineage: Bacteria > Planctomycetota > Phycisphaerae > UBA1845 > UBA1845 > OFTM371. The sequence goes on from JAJDDT010000116.1 coordinate 71,009, forward strand.
TGCCGCGGGCGGCGATTTGATATCGCACCATTTCCAGACGTGCCGTCTGGTTCGGATCGGTTGTTTGACGTTTCGGTGTCAGTGTTCTGTCACCATCATGCGGTCCAATGCCCACCATCGTAGTCAGCGCGCAGGATTTGGGTAGAAAAAAATGACACCGTTTCCCGACTCGGGAACCGCGACAGAATCAGCGGTTCTGGTCGTGCAGTCGAAACCGCCACAGCATGTCATTACCCATGCGCTGCGCGGTGATGTTGCGCGTATCGATCGCCTTTTCAAATGCAATGGATTGCTCGCGCTGACCGATGATTCGCGGAGATACGAACACGCATATTTCGTCGGCCAACCCCTGGTTGACAAACGACGTGTGCACGGCGGCTCCACCTTCGACGAGAAGGTTGGTCATCTGACGTTGTCCCGGTATTTCGAGCAATCGCGACAGATTCAGCCGTCCGCGCGAGAGAGGGCACGCAAGGACTTCAATTCCCTCTTGCCGCAGCCTGGCAGCCTTTTTGGATTTTGTTGCTCCCTGCGAGGCGAAAATAATGGTCGGCGTCTGCGCGGCGGTCCTGACGAGTGCGGCAGAAACGGGAATTCGAAGCCTTGAATCAAGCACGATGCGGGTGGCGGAACGGCGAATGGGAACATCGCGTGCGGTGAGCAACGGATCGTCGGACAGCACGGTTCCGATACCGACGAGGATGCCGTCAACGCGCGCCCGCAACCTATGCACCCAACGGTGGGATTCTGCCCCGGAGATCGCCTTCGATTGATTCTTCGGTGTGCTGATTTTTCCATCAATGCTCTGGGCCCATTTTTGAATAACGTACGGGCGACGTTTGCCGAGAAGCGTTTCGTACGGGGCGTTCATCTCGCGCGACTCGTGTTCGAGGCATCCAATGTCCACCCTGATACCGACCTGACGCAATCGCCTGAACCCACGACCAGCCACATGCGGTCCGATATCTCCCGTCGCCGCGACGACGCGTTTGATACCAGCCTCGATTAGCGCCTGTGTGCAAGGGGGTGTTTTCCCGTGGTGGCTGCATGGTTCCAATGTGACGTATGCGGTTGCGCCGGTGGTCTTGTTGTGTTGTTTGTCCGCGTGACCCAGTGCGTGGACCTCGGCATGGGGGCCGCCAAACCTGCGATGATATCCCTCACCAATCACCTTTCCACCTCGGACGAGTACACACCCCACCATCGGGTTAGGCTCGACACGTCCCTGTCCCCGACGGGCGAGCTGGATGGCGCGACGCATGAACGATTCGTCATGTTGTGAGAACCGAGGGGCAGTCACGGTGAATCTTCGTTGGGTGTCGCGTCCGACGTTTCGGTGATCATGCGTCGCTCGAACCAGAAATTGATCAGCAGAAGAATGACACCAGCCACCAGCAGCGAATCAGCTATGTTGAACACCCAGGGCCAAACCGGTCGCCCGGAAAATTTCGGTGTGAAGTGCAAAAAGTCGCGAACAACCGGGGTTCTCGTGACCTTGATGCGGTCCCGACGGAATGTGCGTGGGGCCTGCCGGTCAAAGGCGGTGCCGATCGTGAGATGCCGATCGGTACTCTTTTCCTCAATCACCAGACCAATGTACGACTGCTGCGTTTCAACGTTGGTTACCTGGTCAGCCAACACGAATGATCGGTCGTACAGGTTTCCCAACGAGCCAGCCAGTATCATACCGAGTGCGATATGCAACGATCGTCGATTCTTCGTGCTTGAGATGAACAGAAACAGGACGAATCCCAATGCGAAGAACGACGCACCGATGAACACCGACGTCATGCCCTTGCCCATTCCGAACAACGCTCCGGGGTTCAGCGAACGTTGAAAGACCAGCACATTCGGGATGAATTCGCGCGATTCGGTCGGACCGATGGTATCAAAGGCCCACGCTTTGGACCACAAATCGAAAACCAGACCCAGGGTTGCGACGATCCAAAGCCGGAGATGCGATCCCGTGTCAAAAAAGGCAGACCTCGTTTGCGCGGTGGGAAGACGGTGATTTGCGTCGTGCGCATCTGTCATCGTGTACTACTGCAGGCGACCCTGCTCGCGCATGTTGGCGTATTCGACACAGAATTTCGCCCACGGCTTGGCTCGGAGTCGTGATTTGCTGATCGGCAGGTGAGTGGCCAGGCACACACCGTAGGTTTTGTCGACGATGCGATCGATGGCTCCGTCGATTTCGTGCACCAGGGTGCGCTCGTTGTCGATCAACCCGAGCGTGAATTCCTGCTCCCAATTGTCCGTGCCAACGTCGGCCATGTGAAGTGGCACTGTAGAAACGCCGTCCGAATGGTCGTTGCCAAGCGCTTCGTTGGTAAGATGGGCAACATCACCAATCAGTTCCGCGCGCTTTTGGAGCAGAAGCCGCTCAAATTCCTTCAACTCAACGTCTTTCAGACGTGTTTTGGGAACGGGCTTGTCATCGGGGGCGACGTGAACATTTCGCCTGCCCAGTCTTCGGCTGCGCGATGGCGTTTTCTTTGCAGTAGCAGTGCGTTTTTGGGTTGTTTTGGGGCTTTTTTTCTTCGGCGACCTGGCCTTGGTGGTCTTCCTGGCGGTGGTTTTCTTTGCTGTACGCTTCTTTGAGGCGGCTTTTTTCGTCGATTTGGCGGTTGACGTTTTTTTTCTCGATTTGGGCGCGGACCTAGCTGTCGATTTCTTCGCGGCTGACCTTTTGGTCCTTGCTGCCGACGCCTTCTTTTTCGACGCTACTTTTTTGCTTTTTTTTGAGCTTTTACGCTTTGCCAACCGGGTCGCATCCGATGAAGTCAGGCGAACACATAAACCTTTGTCAACACATGATTAAGAGCGAATACCGATCCGCGTCACCCCGCAGTACAGCCAAATCGCCCCTCTCATTCCAATGCCCGAGAGAGGACTCGAACCTCCACCTACTAATGTAGACATGGCCCTCAACCATGCGCGTCTGCCAATTCCGCCACTCGGGCAATCTCGGTGTGGGCGGATGCTACGATCGGATTCAAAATGTGTCAACGGTGCGTGGGTTACAGTGGGAACGCAGGTTTGCGTTTCCAGATATTGACCGACTATTCCAGGCGGCAGTGTCGGACAAGGGCGGGCGGGAAGTTGCGCACGACGGTGTTTTTCGCGAACTGCGATTGTCGGATGTTGTCGTCAAGGATGGCGGACACTGTTCGCATCTTTCTGCGCGTCTTCCCGACGGCACACACGGTGCGCAGGCGTCTCATGCCGGCGTATTCAAAATAGCTCAAAACGCCGCCGGGTCGCAGAATCCGCCTGAATACCTTGAAAATGTCGCGGATGAGGTCCGGCGGGAAGGCGGTGAAGGGGAGACAGGACACGATGTAATCGAACTGGTTTTCGCCCTGAATATCCTGCACGGGACAGGGCAGGAGTTCGACGCGATCGGCGGCGACGTGCGGAGCGAAATCCGGGCGTGTCAGAACGTGCTGATTCAGATGGTTGGCGAGTTCGGGAATCAGTTCGCAGACGCTGACGTGGTCGTCGGGGCCTATGAAGGGCGGGATGCATTTTGTGACGGCTCCGGTTCCCGCGCCGACCTCCAGGAGGCGGGCGGGTTTTTCGGACTGTGAGAAGGGGCGTAGCAGCGTGTTGGCCAGTCTTTCCGAACTTGGCGCGATGGCACCAACGACACCCGGGTCTGAGAGGAACGCTCTGAAAAACGTGCGGTGAGCTGATTTGGCCGGGTTTTTGATCACCTGTCGTCCTTTCCCAAGGGGTGCGCATCTTGTAAGGGCAACTTTATACAGGACAGAAAAGCATTTTCCAATTGACTCGGGAATTTTCCTTTTGCTAGAATTGTGGTGTCAGCAGGGTACCGGTGGCCGACTCGCGAAAATCGGCGTGTTTCGGAAACCGGGAGTATGCTGACCGAGCGGGGCAACAAGGTCCCGCGCGGTGTGCCCGGTGGCGGCGGTCATCGGGGGGAGTCGGGTCGGAGAATGTGGCCGCGCTACCGGCAGGCAGGACCGGCGTGTTCCCGTGTGATAAGGAGGTGATTTGTGGGTAGTGAAATAGGTATGCTGCCGTAAAGCAGCGACGCTGCTGCTCTATGGCAGCTACAAAGTATCAGGCTCGTCCCTGCCGATGGTGGGGGCGGGCCGTTTTTTTGCATGAACTTGTCCTTGATCGCGGCGGGACGGGGATTTTGGTTGATGGGAATTGACGTACGACGTCCCGCGTTTAGAACATAAAGGCGGGGTGGTGCTCCACCATTTTGGTATTGAACAACGAGGATGTGAAACGTGAAGAAATTCGGAAGATTTGTGGCGGTGGTTGTGCTTCTGTGTCTGTCCCCAGCCTGGTCGGCGACGTTGGAACTGGGGTCGGATGCACCCGGGATCAAGGTTGAGAAGTGGGTCAAGGGCAATCCCGTGGATCTGGCTGCGCGCAAGGGCAAGGGGGTGACGATTGTTGAGTTTTGGGCGACATGGTGTGCGCCATGCGTTCAGAGCGTCCCGCACCTTACCGAGATTCAGCACAAATACGCGTCGAAAAATGTTCGCATCGCGGCGATCACTGCCAGGGATCCTGGGAACACCGAGAAAATCGTGCGGGCTTTTGTCGGTCGGATGGGCGACAAGCTTGATTACGCGGTGGGATTCGATGCGGACGGGGATACCTATGACGCGTACATGACGGCTGCGAGGCAGGAGTCGATTCCGACGGCGTTTATCGTCGACAAGCAGGGCAAGGTCGCGTGGATCGGTCATCCGCTGGATGGGATGGACGTGGTGCTGGATCAGGTTGTGGCTGGTACATACGACGTTGCGAGGATGAAGCGGTTGATTGCGATCGAGGGGAAGATTGAGTCGTTCGCGATGGCGGGGAAATGGAGCGAGATGGTGGGCGCGGTTGACGAAGCGCTGGCGTTGGACCCTGGGGACATTGACCGATGGATGACGAAGTTTCTGGTTTACGCCTATCAACTCGATGATTCCGTCAAGGCGAACAATGCTGCGATGAAGGCGTTTGACCTTGCGGCTGACGATCCGGACAAACTGGCTGAGGTTGCGATGCAGATTGTCAGTGATTCGGATGAGCACGGATACACGAACATGGCGATTTCGCGACTGGTAACCGCTCGCCGGAAATTTCCCGCAAATGTGAACCTGGGGATTGCGTTTATTCTCGGGGTGGCTGCTTCGGGTCAGACCGATCATGTGGGAGATGTTGCAACGCAGGTGATCGAGGGATTGCGGCAGGACTCGGCGGGTCTCGGCCAGATTGCCAACGTTCTTTCCGCTCCGGAATTTGCGTCGTTTGGGGCGCCGTTGGCGAAGAAGGCGATCGATCTCGCCATCGCCCGGGAACCGAAAAACCCTGACCACTACCTGACGAAATTTCGCATTCACCATTCGTCGTTGAACGATGTTGCGGGCGCTACTGATGCGGGGGAGAGTTTCGTCGAAAACGCTGAGGCTGATGCGAATCTTCTGAACGGGTTTGCGTGGACGCTGCTGAGTGACCCCACGATGTCGGGCAAGTATGACGCGCTGGCGGTGACCGCGGCGGAGGCGATGAGGGTCGCTCCGGGTGGTGATGGCTGGTCGCATCTGGAGACGCTTGCGTTGGCAAAATTCCGTACGGGGAAGGTTAAGGACGCGATCCGGATTCAGGGGGAGGCGATTGCCAAATGCGATCAGGATTTTGCAAAGATGAACCTGCAGGCGGGTTTGCTGGAATATCAGAAGTCCGGGAAGAAGTGACCGGCCTGCCGACGCGTTTTTGTGTTTCCGTGACGCACAATAATTACGAAGGCTGAGTGATCCCCCGTTTCTGGAAGACCCGGTGATGCAGTCAGGTTAAACGGTTCATGACTGGAGTTTGGGTATGAAGAGCCAATCGTCGAAAACAGGTCATGGCGGTTCGGACCGTGCGGAACCCGTCGAACAGATGGTTGAGAAGCTGATCGAGTCCGGTACGGATGTAACGACCACTCCCGTCAAACGCAGCCTGTATCAGAATGTTGTTGAGCAATTCAACAAGGCGGCGGATTTGTTGCGGCTGGAGCCTGACATTCGGCGTATTCTGTCGATGACCAAGAACGAGATCGTCGTGAATTTTCCCGTTCGCCTGGACAACGGCGGGGTGAAGATGTTTACGGGTTATCGCGTTCAGCACAACGATGCGCTGGGTCCGTACAAGGGTGGTTTGCGGTATCACCCGGGTGTGGATCAGGACGAGGTTCGTGCGCTTGCGAGCTGGATGACGTGGAAGTGTGCGCTTCTTGGTCTGCCGTTTGGTGGGGCCAAGGGAGGCGTGCAGATGGATCCGGGGGACTATTCGTTGGCGGAGCTGGAGCGTATTTCGCGGCGATTTGTGTATGCGTTGGGCAGTAATGTCGGGCCGGAGTATGACATTCCTGCACCGGACATGAACACCAACGCGCAGATCATGGCGTGGTTCCTCGACACTTATCTCTCGACGGTTCCGCCTGCAGAGCGTCACCGTCATATTCATGTCGTGACGGGTAAGCCGATCGTGTCGGGTGGTAGTGCGGGTCGCGAGAAGGCGACGGGCCAGGGGGTTGTGTTTGCGATTCAGAAATGGGCGGAGGATCGTGGTGTTTCGCTGGATGGGCTGACGTTTATGGTTCAGGGGTTTGGTAACGTCGGGTCGTGGGCGGCGCGGTTGCTGGTCGAATTGGGGGCGAAGCTGATCGCTGTGGAGGATGTGACGGGTGGCACGCGGAATATCGAGGGGATTGATCCTGGGGCGTTGCTCGAGTGGATGGGGATGCATCGTGGTGTTCGCAAGTATCGCGGGGGTCAGTTTGTCGATCATATCATGTTTCTCAAGACCAAAGCGGATATTTTCATACCGGCTGCCATGGAGAATCAGATAACGGCTGAGACAGCGCCGTGGCTGGACGTTCGGCTCGTCGTGGAGGCAGCCAACGGACCGACGGACCCCGCAGGGGATGCGGTATTGGCTGAGCGCGGGATTGAGGTTATCCCGGACATTCTTTGTAACGCCGGTGGTGTGACGGTCAGTTATTTTGAATGGTTGCAGAACAAGCGTAGCGAGTTTTGGGACCTTGAAGAGGTCGATCGCAAGCTGTGGAGGAAGATGTCGACTGCGTACGATCGCGTGCGTGACACAGCCGGTGAGTATGAGACGGATTTGCGAACGGCTGCGTATATTGTTGCGATGACGCGACTTGAGAAGGTGTATAAGGATCGCGGTATTTTTCCGTAGCGGTTTCGTGCGTGATGGCGATGGTTGGCATTTTCGTCATCTGCAAGGGGAGACGCTACATCGTTGGTTGAGCTGTCGCTTCTATTTTTTCGGTTTCAAGTCAAAACATGCGATCCTGTTGAGGCTTCTTGCGTAGAGTTTTCCGTTGTGGATGACCGGTACGGTCCAGCATCGTCCGGTCAGGATGTCCGCGGTGGTATTGGGGTTGAATCCGTCGGGTGTTACTGGGGCGATTTCCAGTTGACCCTGTTGGCTGAGGAAGAACAGGTGGTCGCTGGCAAGGACGAGGGTGCCGTGACGTTTGCGGTGCAGTCGCCAATGTTCCTCGCCGGTTTTGAAATCGACGCAGACGAGGGCCTTCTGGTCGCTGGCGTATAGCTTTCCGTCGCGAAGGATGCACGACTGGAATTTGTTCATCAATACCTTGTTTCGCCAGACCTCCTCGCCCGACAGTTTGTCCCCGTCCTGCGTGATTTTGAACAGGCCACATCCCGTGTGGTATCCCGACGAAACGAAGAGATAACCGTCGTGAAAAATGGGTGAGGCAGCGTTGACGCCCCAATCGGTTTTCCATCGCACGCGCCAGACCTCGCGACCGGTTTGGGCTTCGACGATCATCACGCCTTCCGCGGTGAATCCGACGATGTAGCGCTTGCCGTTGAAGGCGAATGGGTAGGGTGTTGCGTACCCGACGGTGTCGTCGCCGGATTTCCAGAGAAGATCACCGGTTTTTTTGTCGAGTGCGAGCAGGGCACCGTCCCCCTTTCCCGCGCTGACGATGGCGGCGTTGCCTTCGATCAGGACGGATCCCGAATACCCCCACATCGGCATGTTGTTGAACTGTCTGGACCAGATGGTGCTGCCCGTTTTGGATGACGCGCACAGCAGCCTGCCCTTTGCGCCGAGGACGTAAACGCGATCGCCATCGACGGTGGGTGTCGCGCGCGTTCCATCGCCGCCTTGTGGTTCACGGTAGGCGTTCTCGAATCCGACTTCCCAGATTGTTTCGCCGGTCGTGGTGTTCAGACAGAGCAGCGTTTGTTTTTCGTTTTTGGTGCCGCAGGTGTAGAGACGATTTCCGACGCAGGCGAACGAGCTGAAGCTCGATCCGATCTCTTTGCTCCAAAGCGACGGGATTGGCTCGGTCCATTCGGTCTTCAGTCCCGTTTCGTGGCTGATCCCGTCGTGGTTCGGCCCGCGGAAATTGGGCCAGTCTGCCATCGCGGGTTGCAGTAGCCATGTGGCAGTTGCGATGGCCACGAAACACGGGTTCCTGAGTTTCGGGTTGTTATGATGATGCATATTAACGGGCCTCCGGATGATTCGTTGTCCGGCAAGCCTATCGGAGTGTTGAGCGGTTCTCAAGGAACAACGAGGTTTGTTGGGGTGGCTGGCGGATATTTTCGCCTGTAGGATGTTCGTGGTCACCGGTACGTTTGCCGGCCAATCGGGTTTTCGGGTTGTTCGTCAGGAACAGGAGCGCATTGTCATGATTTCGCCAGGGAAGAAATTTGCATCGTGTGTTTGTGCCGTGGTCATTTCTGTTGGGTTGATCGGATGCGAGAAGAAAAGCGAGACGAGCGAGCCATCGTCGGGCGCCAAGTCCGAGTCGGGTGCGAAATCCGAGTCGATCGTCGTGTCAGCAGAGGGAATTGCAATCGATGCCAAGTTGAAGATGGTCGGTTTGCTGGCCGCGGCGGATGCGGTTGACGGAGCGACCGACAAAACCGTCACCAAATGTGCGGGCTGTGCGTTGGCGATGAACGGCAAGGCTGCCAACGCGATCAAATTTGAAGGGTATTCCATGCATTTTTGTTCAACAGGTTGCCGTGATCATTTCAACGAGGATTTTAAGAAGTCGGTTCTCGCACTGACGATTCCGGGCAAATAATCGGGACAGAAGGTATCTGGAAGCGATCGCGGTCGCGGAATTCGTCATGAAATGCAGGCAGTGTGGCTATCGACTCTGGAACCTCGTTTCGCGTGAGTGCCCGGAGTGTGGCGAGTCATTTTCGCCCGCCGAATTTCAGTTCACGCCGAACACCGTGCAATTCTGCTGCCCGCACTGCTCGCAACCCTATTACGGAACGGATGAGAATGGGCTGCCGACGCCGCGGAGTTTCAACTGCATAGGCTGCCATCGCGATATCAGTCTTGACCAGATGGTTCTCTTTCCCGTCGACGCCGACGAGGAGGCGACGATCTCCGAAACGCATCCGTGGCTTGATCGCGAGAATCGCGGATTTTTTCGGCGATTCTGGTCGGGCGTTTATGTGGCGATGTTTCAGCCGGGGAGGATGATCCGGATCGTGCCACCCGACAGCTCGCTGGGGTCAGCATGGTCGTTCGGGATGCTTGCGAACCTCTGTTTTGTGCTGGTTGCGTCCTCGTTTTCCGTTCTCTTTGTCGCGTTGTTTCTGGCTGGCACGCGCGGAGCATTCCCGGGAGGTGGAGCGGGAGGTGTCGCCCCGAGCCTGGGGATGTTTGGGATCGGTATGTTCGCCGGAGTCGGTTGTGCGGGTGTTGGCGCATTACTTGTGATTGCGCTGGGTGTGCTTGTCTGGGGCGCGGTGACACAATTGCTTCTCAAACTCACCGGATCCACCGGACACACAATCGGGCGGACCTATCAATGCCTTCTCTACAGCGGTGGCGCGAACGCCCTGACGATGGTTCCGTTCTGCGGTGGATACGTCGGATGGATCTGGTGGCTTGTGAGCGCGGTGGTGGCGGTCAGGGAGGGGCAAAAGGTCAGCGGCGTGAGGGCGGGTTTCGCGGTGCTCACGCCGCCGCTGGTGATGGCTGGTATGTCTGTCGTCCTGTACGCGATATGGATCGTGTCGATTCTGAACGCAAACCCAGCCTTTCAAAACGTCGGGAATCAGCCATTTTCTTTCATGACGGATTCGCAAAAAGTCGGAAACATCGCCGGTGCGCAGGAACTCTACGCCAATCTGTATCCGGAGGCGACCGGCCAACAACACCCCGTTGTCCTTGTTCAACAGGAGTTGCTCGTCGCCGATGATTTTATCGCGACCGGCTCGAAAACATCGCTCGACGACATTCCGATCGGATCGGTCACACTGCGTGAGTTTCTCAAGCTCGACGAGAATCGACAGACCCGTGCGGCAAAGGAAGCCACGAAGCTGCTGCCCGCCGCCGGTGAATCGTATCGTGTGGGCGATGCTGTTTTTGTCGGACTCGGTGACAAGACTGAGTGGGTGACCCCGGGTACCTGGGAATTGTTCATCTATCCGGACATGTCGTTTAATACCACCAAGCCATTGGTTTATTGGGTCATGTTCTCCGACGGTCACCTTGAATCGCTGCCGCTTCATACGTTCATGCAGCGTCTTGAGGCGCAAAACAAGTTCCGCGCGGAACAGGGCCAACCACCCATTCCCGCGCCATCCATGTTGAGGCAGTTGCCGTCCGGTCCCGGTGTTGAAGAACCGTCGGACGAGGAATAAAAGTTTGCCGCGTTGACGATTGCGCCAACGAAGAAGCCGCGCGATCGCCGATGGTGGTTACGATCGACTGGTCGTTGGTATTTCTCGCGGACATGGGTGTATTCAAGCAGGAGAGTCCACCGAATGGGTGCGACCTGTCCATCAACCGGAGTCACCGTGTGTCCGATTCCGCAAACACACCGTACTGTGATCACTGCGGCTACAGTCTCAAGGGGCTGACCGAGTCGTCGAAGTGTCCCGAGTGCGGCAAGCCGTTGGTTGAGGTGCTGATGCGCGAGTCGTTTCCGGGTCGCCGGGGGTATCGGTATCAATCGAAAAAGAAAATCCTCGGTTGGCCTCTGATTTCAATCGCGACGGGTCCGTTTCGCGATGAGCGGGTTGGCCGCCCCGTCGGGATCATTGCCATTGGGGATTACCCGAAGGGCGTGGTCGCAATAGGCGCTATTTGTCTGGGGTTTGTCAGCATCGGCGGACTGCCGATTGGTTTGGTTTCACTGGGCGGGGTTTCACTCGGTCTGCTCGCGGTTGGCGGTTGCGCGTTGGGTGTCGTTGCGGTGGGCGGGGTGTCGATCGGTGTGTGGGCTGTCGGTGGTACCGCCTGTTATGTTCTGGCGGGCTGGGGCGGAAGTACGATTCAGATCCCGTTTCCGTAGAATCATTGTCGGGCGATTGATCGCGCCGACCGTTTCGATTTCGCCGAAGCATCCGGAAACCGGAAAATGCTCCGCGGGCAACGGTTATGGCTGCGGTTGCAGGGATACGCCGGACCACGACTGCGTAGCCGCCCCGTTGCCGACGATCAGGTTGCGGAAGTGCAGGAGATCGACCGGGTTGACCGTGCCGCTTCGGTCCGTATCGATGAAATCCTCGCGCGTCCCGAATTCCGGGGCGATGACCTCGAACACGAGCTGGCGAAAACGAAACAGATCGAACGGGCTGACGGTCGCGCTCTGGTCCACGTCGCCTGGCAGGAAACCGATATCAATACGGTCCGATTCGTCCACGCCCGGTCCCTGGTTGCCCAGATCGACGATCCGCCGACCGGCGAAATCCTCGACGTCCGCCACGATGGTTGTCCACGCGCCGACCGGAATGGGTGAGGAAAGCGTCAACGTCACGTTGATGTTATTCGATGTTTCAACCGCCACGATGGTCGGGGTTGCGACAGCCTCATCCGCGGCAATGGTGAACGCGTCAATCGTCAACCCGCCCCCTTCGTTCATGTTGATGTCTCGCACGGGTTTGTTGAACGTGAGTTGAATCGTGTCGATTCCGAGATCAAGGTCGAACCCATTGGAGCTTTCGTCCCGTGGATCGATGTATCCGCTTGGGGGAATGGTGCTCCCGCCGTCATGCACGATGGCCGGTGGAGCGCTGGCCAGTTCGACCGCGTCGAGCGTGGCCCGTGCGTCGATTCGACCGGCTCCGAAGAACTCGTCATACCCGACGGCACCAAGGTCAACAGCGTTGTCGCGCAGGAATCCGCGGATTTCCTCAATGGTCAGAGTCGGATCAATGCTGAGCATCAATGCGATCAGTCCGGAGACGTGCGGAGCAGCCTGCGAAGTGCCCTCGAGCGTCCCATAGGCGGTTGCTTCGGTTGCAAATGTTGAGTGAATCGCGACGCCCGGTGCACTGATATCGATGTAATCTCCGAAATTCGAGGCAAAGTATCGGGCATCATTGATGTCGGTGGCTGCCACCGCGATCGCACCAGGATAGGCCGCCGGGAAATACAGCACCGCCGAGTTGTTGTTTCCCGCAGCGCCAACGACCACCACATCGTTGTCATGTGCATATTCGACAGCGTCCCGAAGAATCCCCGCACCGCCGGGGCCGCCGGCCGAGTAATTGACGACGTCGGCACCGTTGTCCACCGCGTATTCGATCGCCTCTGCGATCGCAGCCCAGGTGCCGTTCAAACCATTGAGCACCTGTAGCGGCATGACCGTGCATTGTGCGACACCGGCGATTCCCTTTTGGTTGTTCGTTGATGCCGCGAGGATTCCCATCACATGCGTGCCGTGATCGCCCTGGGCTCCGAAAGTGGCGGGGTTGTTGTCATTGTTCATGAAATCCCAGCCACGGAAATCGTCGACGAATCCGTTGCCGTCGTCGTCGATTCCGTTGACCGGATCGCTGTTTGCCCAAATCCTTGTGTCTGCGAAATCCTCGTGATCCAACCGGAATCCGCTGTCAGCCACCGCGACAACCACGCCTCCACGACCAACGGTCAAATCCCACGCCTCCGGCAGGCGGATGGTTTGCGGACCATATTGCTCCGTCGAGAACAAAATGTCATTGGGAGAGAAGGCTGCGCGTGTGATGTAATTCGGATGCGCGTAGGCAACGGACGGCAACGCCGATAACCTGGCCGCTGCCTCAGGAACGTCTTCGCCGGGTTGAAGCTTGATTATTCGGACGCGGGCCAAGGGGTGGGGTGTACCTGGTTTCCCCTTGGCGAATGGCGCATGGCGCATTTTTCGCCAATGGACCTCACCAGTGACGCAATCCTTCGCACAACGCAGCTCACGTTTGGCGGGAATATTCTTGTAGCCCACGATGACCTCGCCGGGCACATATTCCGGTTCGTTGGCTGCGTTGACCCGCCCCGCGTTTGCGATCGCGGGAATCATTGCTCCAACGATCAATGCCACAACCACTGACAACGATTTCGGTCCCATTCTGCGTCACTCCATCTCGACGTTTGATTCGCGATTGCCAAATGATAGGCCTGCAAAATCGCCAATCTCCCGATTATACCGAGGTTGACCGGACGATAACAGGTGGCACCGGAAAAAGGTCCGATATTACAGTCTCACACGAAAAGAACACGCGAGCAGGGGGGAATCAAAGGCCACCGCATCCCAGGCGGGTTTCGTTATTCGGGCCATGATTGACCAGACCCCGCCAAACCAGCCCACTCTGCAAGCCGATATCAGTTCCGGTGAATCGTATGGTGACAGTTGGTAACACCCCGGAGGGTATCATGTCCGAGCAGGCAACATCCGCGATTGGCACAGAGTGGGCCAATGAGATTCTCGACAACGTCAGAATTCCGTCGCTGCCGGAGGCTGCGTCCGAGCTGCTCTCGGTCTGCCGGGATTCCGAAGCAGGCGCTTCCGATCTGGTCGAGGTGATTGAACTCGACCCAGCCCTGACCGCCCGATTGCTCAAGGTCGCCAACGGTGCGTTCTTCGGGCAGCGCGGAAAGGTCGGGACGCTCGGCAGGGCGGTGGTCGTGCTCGGCAACGAGTACATCCGTGTGGCTGCCCTGGGTTTCTATGTAGCAAACACGATGAAACAGGTTGTTCCCAACGGGTTCAACATGCGCGACTTCTGGCGGGACAGCGTTCTGCGTGCCTGCCTGTCGCGACAACTCGCTCAAAGGGTCAACGACAGCCCCACCGAGCAGGCGTTCATCGTCGGTCTTCTTTCGGACGTCGGAACGTTGGCGCTGTCCAGTCATTTCGGGCAAAAGCACGCGGAGTGTCTGCAGCGTTGTCGCTGGGACTGGGATCGCCGTCTCTCGGTCGAGCGCTCCTGCCTCGGTGTCGATCACGCAGAACTCGGAAAACTCCTCGCAGAACGATGGAGCTTTCCCGAAGACCTTGTCCATGCGATCGGAAGACACTGGGACAAGCCTCCGATGCAGAAGACGTCCGACGTCCAGCAGCAGCTTTGGCAGATCGCGTATTTCTGTTCCCTGCTGCCTTTCTCCATGGATCGCCAGACGGTGAAGGTGCCCGATTCGCTCCGACTGTTGGCGTTGTCCGCTTTCGGTCTTTCCTTTGAAGGGCTTTCTGCCGTCTTCACCGAGACGGTTGAACAGTTCAATGCGATCCAGGCTGTGTTCACCGCGGTCCTCCCGCACGACTGCGATGCACAGGCGATCATGGACGAAGCTGCTCGAATGATTCAATCTCTGGACGTCGAAAACGAGGACGCGATATCGGACGCGAATCCCTGACAGTGCCTGACAACGATTGGCCCATAACTGAAAAATCGATCGACCGGGGACTGTCCCATCGCCGGTCGTTGACGGGATCCACGTTCAGGGGTGTGCTGCCCGCACGACTATCGGTCGCCCGGTCCGGCTTACCCTTCGGACGTTGACAGTGATCATCGCGGTGCCAAAGAATGCAGTGATCGCCATGCGTTTTTTGGGGGTCATTGCGTCTAACCGTCGATTTTCGTTGTCGCAATTTGGGGATAGAGCATGAGCAACAAACCGGTCGCCGTGATTCTGGCAGGTGTGCACGACTGGGGTGCGTGTCCCCTCAACCGTGCCTGCATCAAACCGCTCGCACCCATCGCCAACCGACCCATCATGGAAACGGTCCTGTTGCGTCTCCACGATGCGGGCGTCTCTCAGGCGATCATCTGCTCCAACGGACTGTCCGCACTGATCCGGGATACGATCGGAGATGGTTCCGCGCTGGACATGCAGGTGTCGTATCGTGACGACACGATGCCCAGAGGACCTGCAGGCTGCGTGAAGGACGCGACCGAGGGGATCGACGCTGACGATGTGGTTGTTGTGGAATCATCCATCATCCCGTTTTTCGATCTGAAGGAAATGATCGACGCCCATCGCAGTGGACGTGCTGTTCTGACGGTCGCTTCAAAAACCTCCTCGACTTCTGATGAAGTTCACTCGCCGGTCGGCGTCTACGTCTTCTCCAAAAAAGCGCTGGACCATGTGGGTCCGGACGGATTTCAGGACATCAAGGAGTCGCTCATTCCGACGCTGCATCGCGCTGGTGAGCGAGCCGACGTGTATCGCACCGACGGACAAGCCCCCAGACTGACGGGAATCGCCAGCTATTTCGCGTTAAACGATTGGGCGCTCAAGCGGGCTGCCATGGGCGCCTGGGATGCTGACGGCTATTACGCCGAAGGCACCGCCATGATTCACCTCAGTGCAAGGGTATCCAGTAACGCGAAACTTCTCGGACCTGTCATGGTAGGCCCCAACGCCGTTATCGAGGACCACGCTATTGTCGTCGGGCCCACCTCGGTGGGGGAATACGCCATCGTCGAAGCGGGTGCGGTCGTCTCGCGATCGTCATTGTGGGCACGCTCCATCGTCGAAGCGGGTGCTCAGGTGGACCGATGTCTGGTGGCTGAGGACGCCGTCGTCTCGGACGCGGAACGGCACACCAGGATGGTGTGCGTTGCTGAAATACCCAATTCCAAAAACGCGACGCCGGCAAAGGCTGATAACCCAATCGCCACAGCAGCGCAGGATGTCGCCGGCCCACACGACCCGTCCGAATCAATGGCGGTCCAGGCCAACAAACCGACCGACTGATTTATCGGACCAGTCGTTCAGCCACGAATTTCCAGGCAACAGTCAACCAGATCGTATGGTGAACAAAAGGACTCGGCGGATGCATAGCGCTCTGCGCCGGAGCGTTCGCCTGTTTGGACACGCCAGCAACAGAGGCACCGTACAATCATGACAACGCACTGCGTCATTTGCGACACCAGACCCGAATGTCTGAGCAGTTTCGGAGAGACCCATTCAATTCTGACTCTGCCCCTCGGGACGCGATACATCTTCTCCGAGGTAGCAAGAAGTCTGCGAAACATCGGCGTCACTGACATATCCATCGTTCCGGGATTTGAACCGGATGTCACATACGAGGGGAGACTCGTCGCCGCCGCCCCCGAGTGCTCGATTTCGATCGTCGAACCGACGCATCGCGGGGAGTTCCTGCACAACGGTGAATCGTCCGATACGATTATCTTCGCTGACCCGCGTTATTGGCCTGTTTATGGTTTCGATTTCTCCCAGATATTGTCCACCTTCCAGGAACAGTTTGTCCCTTCATTCTCCATGCATGTCGATCCGCATGCCGACGATCGCGTCGAACGCATCGTGACCGACGCCTCCGGAAACATAAAACGAATCCAGCGGACATTCGACAAGATGCGGTGGTCCAACGCAGACGGCACCGTCGTCCCCTGCTGTGTCATGTCGCGGGAATCCGCACAGGCAAATGCGCGTTTCCCACTGCAAAGCATGCGTCAGCAGTTGGCATCACGGGCGATTCCCATTCGTGATATTCCCGAGTCCGCGCCATGCCTCGATCTGTGTGAAACGTCCGATCTCCATCGACTCAGTTGCTCCACCGCTACGGACCCGACCCGGAAAGACCGCCAGATCCTCGTCGAAAGTCGCGATCACAAGGGGCTGCGCATCGCCGAAGGCGCGACCGTCGACCGAACCGCAAGGTTCATCGGTGACGTCATCATCAATGCCGATGCACACGTTGGAAGACAGGCCACCGTGATCGGACCGACGGTCGTCGGTCGAGGCGCCATGATAGGACGAGGCTCGATCGTCGCGAATGCCGTCGTGTACGACCGCGCCATTGTCGAGCCGGGGTCCGCCATTTACCACGAGGTCCTGGTCAATCGTCAGATTCCCATGGGAGAGATTGATCCAGACGATATGCAGGTGCTGCCGGACCGCGAGGACGATGGCGTGTTCAGCGTTGTCCAGGGCGATGCCCACGAGACAACCCGTGTCGAGCGTCGCCGGACGATGACCCTTTTTGCCAAACGAACGATCGATATCATTGCGTCAGCCTGCGGGTTGGTCATTCTCAGTCCGGTGCTCCTGCTGACGGCCTTGCTCGTCAGACTGACGTCACCAGGACCGCTTTTTTTCATCCATCACCGCGAGGGAAAAGACGGAAAGGAATTTGGTTGCATCAAGTTCCGAACCATGGCCAGGGATGCCCATACCCGGCAGCGCGCCATGGCTGAGGAAAATGAATCGGACGGTCCGCAATTCGTGATCGCCCGCGATCCGCGCGTCACACCGATAGGCGACTTCCTGAGAAAAACCAATCTCGACGAACTGCCTCAGCTCCTGAACGTCCTTCTCGGACAGATGAGCCTGGTCGGTCCCAGACCCTCGCCGTTCCGCGAGAATCAAATCTGCGGTCCGTGGCGGCGGGCGAGATTGTCGGTGCGCCCGGGGATCACAGGTTTGTGGCAAATCTGTCGCCACGACCGCGATCAGGGGGATTTTCATCAATGGATTCACTATGACCTCGCCTATGTCCGCGAGATGTCTGTCTGGCTGGACCTGAAAATCCTTGGCTACACGATCACCAGCGCAGGCGGCAAAAAGAACGTACCCATGGAAAAGGTTCTGCCGCCGAAAACCACGCGCAGGAAACACGGGAACATCGATTCAATCGCAGCGGCGGTGTGATGTGGCGTGGCGTTTGCAGCGTGAGATGATCCAGCGACTCGTGGCAGACGGTTTGATGCGTCATGAGCACGAGGGTACCCCGCTTTCATGGGTGGCCCACCTCTTTAGAGGTGGGGGACTCGATTTCCGGTCTGGATTCGACTCCCCCACGGCTGAAGCCATGGGCCACCCAATCATACAATCATCAAACCATCAAACGACGAGTAACGAAGCACTAATCGGCTGATGTGTGTTTGAACCTCGCACCGACCTTGAACCCGCCGATCGTCTGCGTGGCGTGTCGTATCACAATGGGTACCCAGGAGGTGGCATCGTCCTCATCTCCACACCTCCGTATGTCGGCTTCGTCACGTTTGTCAAACCGTTGCTTGCAGACAAATCCGACACCTTCCGTGCTCAGGCTGCTGCCTCGTGCGATCAATGTCCGACCCTTGTGGCGAATTTCCAACGGCTCGGACCACTCGAAATAGCGGGTCGATGTACGCTTGCCGAGATACGAATCCTCGTTGGCTTCTCCCGATTCGCAATACTCGGTCAGCCAATGATTGATAATGGTCCGATGTGCCTCGGCGATGTTTCCCATGACGTATTCTCCGGGTTCTGTCTCAAGGCCGGAATTTCGCAAGCCGCATCATGCGTGCTATTTCCTGCCGAGGATCTTCCCGAATATCCCGGCAGACTTCTTTTTCGGAGAGTCGGACGCATACTCCGGTGCGAGCTTCCTTGCCATTTCCGCGATCGCAGCCTTGGCTTTGCTGGCTGGCGCGTCCGCTCCGATGGGGTGTCCCAAATCGGTCGCCGCGGAGACGAATTGATAATCGTTGGGAATCCCCGCAAAAACCGGTCGGCGGAAGTGCGACTCGACGTCTTCCAGCGTGATGCGCTCGAAGGCACCGTCGCTGCGGTTCACCACAATCTCGATACGATCCTCCTCCGCCCCCATCTGCTTGAGCGACTCGCAGACTCGCGTCGCGTTGCGAATCGGTGGTACACCCAGTTGTGTGACGACCAGGATGTGGTTTGCGTCGCGGACCGCCATCGCGGAATGGAAGTTGTACGACCGCGGCAGGTCAACAACGATGTGCGGAAAGCGCTTGCCCGCCAACTGAAACATCGCCAGGATACCGTCCGGCGTGATATCACGCGCATGTTCCATATGGTCAGGCCGACCCAGAACCGATACCCCGCTGGGAAGGTCCACAAACGCCGCGCAGGTCGTTTCGGCGTCAACGTCCGCCCCTTCATGGCAGATGTCTGCGATGCTGTACTTCGGTGTGCAATCGAACGCGCAACACACGTCACCGTACTCCAGATTGAGGTCGACCAGACCGGTCGGCTCCTTTGTCAGGGATGCCAGCTCAACCGCCAGATTGCACGCGATCGTTGTCGCACCAACCCCTCCGGACGAGCCAACCACGCAAATGCGCTTCGAGTGCGCGGAGACCGCCCGCGTTGTGGGTCGAAGCCGATACAACGCGCTTTCCATATCCTCCGGGTCGACAGGCGTCGTGATGAACTGCCCGCATCCCGAACGCATCGCCTGAATGATAAACGTCGCATCGGTCCGACCGCTGATGCCCAGAATTCCACACTCCGAATGAGTCTGCGAGATACGCTCGACGACGTCGATGGCACCCAGCGTGTCCAGATCGATGGCAACAACGTCCACGTCCTGGCTCGCAAGGCAGTTCATCAACTCGTCAACGGATCGATAAACCTCGACAAGACGCACTGAGGGTGAGTCAGCCAACGGCTTCTCAATGTTGCTGTTTTGCGGAGTATCCGAATACAGAACGATGCTTATTTTCGATGGCATGGCAGACTCATCGGGCCAATCTTTTCGTCAACAATCGCACGTCCGCACGGCGACACATCTACCTCATCGTCCAAACAGGACGCTCCCATGCGTCCCAAACCACACAAGCCCGATCACCGAACCATGCTCCGATAATCACCTGACTGCCGATCGCAGTTTCCGATTGCCCAAAATATTCAACCCAATGTCGCCGTCCATGCCCTCGAAGGACGATCGAATCGCCGTTATCATGCACGCCGTCCGAAAAGCAGGAGAATGTCCAGTCTGGGAGCGGAATTATGGGCGTATTATCGGAAAAACATGCAATCGTCTGCGGAAGCACACAGGGCATTGGCTGGGCGTGTGCACACGAAATCGCGACACAGGGGGCGAGCGTCACCCTTTTTGCACGCAGCGAGTCCGCCCTCAGGGAACGCGTTGCGGAACTGCCAACCGAAGACGGTCAGGTCCATGGCTACATCGTCGCGGATTTCACCAGTCCCGATTCGGTCAAGGACGCCGCCCACAAACACATCGACGCCGGCGCGATCGTCGATATCCTCGTAAACAACACCGGTGGGCCACCCTCAGGTCCGATAACCGAAGCCCATTCCACCGCCTTCCAGGCCGCCTTCGCAAAGCACGTCGTCAACAACCACAACATCCTTCAAAGCGTTCTCCCAGGCATGAAGGAACGCTCGTTTGGACGAATTGTTAACATCATCTCGACGTCGGTTTTCCAACCGATCAAGGGGCTTGGCGTCTCCAACACCATTCGCGCCGCCGTCGCAAACTGGTCACGCACCGTCTCCTCCGAGGTAGCGACATTCGGTGTCACCATCAACAACGTCCTTCCCGGATACACCGATACCGAACGACTCAACCACCTGTTTGAAGCCAAGTCCAAACGCACCGGCCAATCTCCCGAGGCCATCCGCCAAACCGCCATCGACAGCATTCCCACCGGTCGGATGGCTGACCCGAAGGAAATCGCCGCCGTCGTCGCGTTTCTCGCATCACCCGCCGCAAGCTACGTCAACGGCGTGAACATGCCCGTCGATGGCGGACGACTCGCGTCGCAATAAAACCATGGAAAACATCGCCAATTACATCAACGGAGAAATGGTCGCTCCCGCGTCGGGCGAATACCTCGACAACGTCGATCCCGCACGCGGCGAGGTCTACAGCCGGGTTCCCGACAGCGACGAACGCGACATCGACAAGGCAGTCGCCGCCGCAAGGCAGGCGTTCCCGGAGTGGTCCAAAACCCCGTCGGCCCAGCGCACGAAAATCATGCTCCGCATCGCCGACCTGCTCGAACAGAGAATCGACGAATTCGCCCGCGCCGAATGCATCGACAACGGTAAACCGATCAGCCTCGCACGAACCCTCGACATCCCACGCGCTGTCGCCAACACCCGCTTCTTCGCAACATCAATCACCCATTTCGCCACCGAAGCCCACCCGATAGACGACACCGCCATCAACTACACCCTCCGCAACCCGCGAGGCGTCGCCGGCATCATCTCACCCTGGAACCTGCCACTGTATCTGTTCACCTGGAAAATCTCGCCCGCCCTCGCGACCGGTAACACCGTCGTCGCCAAACCATCCGAAATCACACCCATGACCGCTTACATGTACAGCCGGCTCTGCATCGAAGCCGGTCTGCCCCCGGGTGTGCTCAACGTCGTCCATGGCCAGGGTGCCAAAACGGGCGCCGCCCTCGTCGCCCACCGAGACGTCCCAACCGTTTCCTTCACCGGCGGAACCAGGACAGGTCAATCCATCGCGATTGCCACCGCCCCCAGGTTCAAGAAGGTGTCCCTCGAAATGGGCGGTAAGAACCCCAACATCGTTTTCGCCGACGCAAACCTCGAACAAGCCCTCGCCGGCAGCGTCCGCGCCTCCTTCGCAAACCAGGGACAGGTCTGCCTCTGCGGATCGAGATTATTCGTCGAGCAATCAATCCACGATCGGTTCCTCGACCGCTTCGTCGCGATGACCAGGAAACTCAACGTCGGCGATCCGTTGGAGGATGGCACCGACCAGGGCGCCGTCGTCTCCAGGCAACACCTCGAAAAAATCAAGGGCTACGTCGAACTCGCAAAGCAGGAGGGCGGTCAGGTTCTCTGCGGCGGAAAATCACCCGATCTCATAAACGACCGCTGCAAGGATGGCCACTTCTTCGAGCCGACCGTCATCACCGGTTTGAACACCGCCTGCCGCGTCAATCGGGAGGAAATCTTCGGACCCGTCGTATGCGTCATCCCGTTCAAGGACGAGCAACAGGTTATTGAGTACGCAAACAGCACCGACTATGGTCTGTCCGCCTCGATCTGGACGAACGACATTTCCCGCGCCCACCGCGTCGCAGCCAATCTGCAATCCGGCACCGTGTGGATCAACGCATGGATGATCCGCGACCTCCGCGTCCCCTTCGGAGGCATGAAATCCAGCGGCGTCGGCAGAGAGGGAGGCCTGGAATCACTAAGATTCTTCACGGAACCGAAAAATGTGTGCGTCAATATATAGTTGCTGTTCGACTTACTATAGAAGGTGGCAATTCGGTGGGTGCCCCACGTTCATGGGTGGCCCACCTCTTTAGAGGTGGGGGACTCGATTTGAAATGCGAATCGACTCCCCCACGGCTAAAGCCATGGGCCACCCAACCCAATGTAGCGTCACCCCTTGTGGGTGACGGGAAAACCAGAGAGCGTCGGCGAATCGATCACACGACGATCAGGTTGAAACGGAACCAACAACAGAAATCACCGGTTTGACCCAAAAAGGCGAAACCAATGAGCGAAAGTATCCAGAGTCAAAAAGCCCCCGAACCCGTCGGTGCCTACCCACACGCCAAACGCGTCGGCCACCTGCTGTTCCTGTCGGGTGTCGGTCCGCGCAAACGTGGCACGAAGGAAATCCCCGGCGTCACGCTAGATAACAAAGGCCACATCGCCGGCTACGACATCGAAGTGCAGTGTCATTCCGTCTTTGAAAACGTCCGCACCGTCGTCGAAGACTCCGGTTCAAGCTGGGACCGCATCGTCGACGTCACCGTCTTCTTAACAAACATGAAAGACGACTTCGCAAAATACAACAAACTCTACGCCGAGTATTTCAAAGACAACCAGCCTGCCCGCACCACCGTCGAAGTCACCGCCCTGCCAACCCCGATCGCCATTGAACTAAAAGTCATCGCCACCATCCCGGAGTAACTCGGCGATTCTCCTGATGCGCCGCCACCGCGCGTGTGTGACGCATTCAATGTAGCGTCACCCCTTGTGGGTGGCGGGAATACAATGGGTCTTCCGCAGGCTCGGAATGCTCCGCACACTGTCACGCTGCGCGGGCACTCTCCAATCAGATCGTCCGCAAAATCGCCCGCACCGGACTCGCATCAAACCCCACCAACCTCAAGGGCAACGCGATCAATTCATAAATCCCCGGCGCCACGTCGGACAAGACAACCCCCTCGAGGATGGCCATGTCGTTCGCAAGGAACCGCTGATGCGCGGGCAGGTCCTTCGAGTGAAACAAGTCAACACTCGGCGTATCGATCCCGATCAGCCTGACCCCCTTCGCATGCAGCCCGTCAACCAACCCCGGCTCCAACCCCGCAAAATCCTCGTTGAAATCCGTCGGATCAGGATATGTCCCCGTCGCAATCAACACGCGGGATTCGACTATTTCCTCTGTCAACATATCAGTGGCCACGCGAACCCCACGACCGACATCAACACGCACCACCTGACACCGCCCGAGGTAATAGTCAGGATCGCGTTCATCAATCGAAGGCGCACCAACCCCATAATGATTCGGTCCATCCACATGCGCCCCAAGATGCACCGTCCCGTGCAGCGTCGACAGCGTCAGATGATCTCCGCGAGACATGTCGCAAAGAACCTCGCGCGACGGCGGCGTATCCCCAGGCCAAACCGCCAGCGACTCGGTGACAGGTGGTGTGATGTCGTAAATCATCGCAGAATCAAACCATCGACCGCCCGATTACAATCGGTGTCGAATCGCCCAAAGGTCTGGAAAAACCGACATGAACAGCGACTTCTTGAGAAACGCAACGCCCAACGATCCACCCGATCCCTGCTTGCTCCCGATCGTGCGCTCAACCATTTTCACATGTCGATAACGCCACTCCTGCAAACCCTCATCAAAATCGGTCATCGATTCAAACAGAATCGTCATCCCCGGATCGTTTCGATACAAACGCTCAATCCCATCCTGAACCGTTCCGTTGGCCACGTTAGGCTCCGTCGCTTCCCGATTGCGAATCTCACCCGGTATCGTCACGTCGTGCTGCTCGAGAAGATCATAAAAATGATCGACAACCGTCCGCTCGGTCAACCGTCGCTGCATCGTCGCATAATAAGGCCCGTCAACATCGTGATATTCCAGCGTGTCCTGACGCTTGTATCCCAGAACAAACTCAAATTCGCGAAACTGCGCCGATTGAAAACCGCTCGCAGTGTCAAGCCGATCGCGAAAACTCGTGAACGACATCGGCGTCATCGTCTCGAGAATATCCAACTGCCCGACGAGCGTCTTCATGATCGTGCGACATCGCTTGAATGCGTGAATCGATCCGAACACATCGTCAGCCGAAAACAATGTCTTGATCCGATCAAGCTCATGCAACAACTGTTTGAACCAAAGCTCATACACCTGATGAATGATGATAAACAGCATCTCGTCATGCTCCGCCGGTGACGACGCAGGCTCCTGCAAATCCAGCAACGCATCAATCTTGAGATAACTTCCGTAGGTCAGTGTCATAACAATCAGAATATCCAGAGAAACAAGGTCATAAGAACAACGGCAAACAGCGTCGCAATCGCCCAGCCCGCACTCTGCACCTTCAACTCCTGATTCCGCGCGCGACGAACAGCCTCAGCATACGGAATCCGCGAAAACGTAATCATCGAATAAAGCGGCACATACCACCCGGGAAACCATGCGTGCAACAGACGCTCACGTTTCTTCTTCCGCAAAAACGACGGTGATCCGACATGATCCCGCATCTCCTTGAAATTCGCGATCGCCAGTCTCGCAAGCGTGTCCACATGCTTCTTGCGTCGCCCGTGATAAGTCGAGAGGACCGCCCCCCAGTCCGGAGCGAATTCCCCCACGCAATCCATGAAGATTTCGCAATCCTCAAATCCCGCGTTGATACCCTGACCGTAAAACGGCACCACCGCGTGGGCAGCGTCACCGACCAACACCACCTTGTCCTGGTAGTGCCACGGACTGCAACGAACCGTCACCAGCGAACTCGATGGATTCGCAAAATAGTCATCCTCCAGCGTCGGCAGGTGTTCCACCGCGTCCGGAAAATGCTCCGCAAAAAACGACGTCACGTCACCCCTGGTTTCGAGCGCGTCAAAACTCAGCGGACCCTTCATTGGCCAGAACAACGTGCAGGTAAACGACCCGTTCGCGTTCGGCAACGCGATCATCATGTACGACCGCCTTGGCCAGATGTGCAACGCGTTCTTCTCGATCCGAAAACCACCACCCTCCGCCGCCGGAATCGTCAGTTCCTTGTAACCGTGCTCAAGGTAGTCCTGACGATAATCAAACAGATCGGTTCGCTGCATGCGAGCGCGGACCGCCGAAAAAGCCCCGTCCGCACCGATCAGGAGGTTCGACTCAACCCGCGATGTTTCCCCGGTCTCGCCATCCACAAAATCCGCCGACGGCGAATCCAGATCAGCCTCAACACACCGTTTGTTAAAATGCAGCGAAACGTTGTCCTGCGCGCCGGCTGCGTTGAGCAGATCAATATTCAACTGCCCCCGCGATACCGAGTTGATATACTCCTCGGGATTTTTGCTATAGGGTTGATAGCTCCGCGACCCGTCCTCACCATGAATCAAGCGACCCGGCATCGCCACCGCAGACTCAAGCACGGTCTCAGCCAACCCCGCCCGCTCCAATGCGTGCACACCGCGCACGGACAACGCAAGGTTGATCGATCGACCCGGACCACCCTCACCCAAGCGCAGGTCCGGACGTTTTTCGTACAACGCAACCCGATAGCCCTTCTGACCCAGCATCGTTGCCAGCAGCGCACCCGCCAACCCCGCACCGGCTATCGTGATCTTCGGATGTTCTTTCTCGCCCATATTCTGCGCCTAACCCACCGCGTCAGCCAACACCCTCGCAAATCGCCACACGTCCACAAACGTGTTGTACAACGGAACCGGCGCAGCGCGAATCACGTCAGGCTCGCGAAAATCGCAGATCACGCCCGCCTCCTCCAGAGCAGCAAACCGCTCCCTCGCACGATCATGCACCAGAATCGACAACTGACAACCATGCGCACGGGGGTCACGCGGCGTGACAATCTCGAAAACCCCGCCCGCGTCGCGCTCCAGCAGAAACCGCAAAAACCCCGTCAGTTTCCACGATTTCTCCCGCAACATCGGCATCGTCGCCTCTTCGAATATCTCGATCGACGCCTTCACCGGCGTCAGCGAAAAAATCGGTGGATTACTGATCTGCCAACCGTCCGCCCCCGCGCGAGGCGTGAATTCAGGCTGCAGGTGCATCCTGAACCGCGTGTCCGGGTCATTCCCCCACCAACCCGCAAACCGAGGCAACCCCAAATTCCTCCCGTGTCGTTCGTGAACAAAACATCCCCCCACCGCGCCAGGCCCCGAATTCAAATACTTGTAATTGCACCACACCGCGAAATCGACCTCCCAGTCGTGCAACCACAGCTCAACGTTGCCCACCGCGTGCGCCATGTCCCACCCGACAACGCACCCCTGCTTTTTCGCCGCCGCTGTCATCGTCGCAATGTCAAAAAACTGCCCCGTTAAAAAATTCACTCCCGCCGGAACGAACAACGCAATCTCATGACCACGCTCGTCCAACAGGTCCAGCACGTCTTCCGTCCGAATCGTGTGTTCACCGGATCGAGGCTGCAACAAAATCAACGCGTCAGCCGGATCATACCCATGACATTTCAACTGCGACTTGACGGCGTAGGTGTCCGACGGAAAAGCCGTGTCTTCGATCACGATCCTGTATCGATCCGACGTCGGACGATAAAACGTCGCCATCATCAAATGCAAATTGACCGTCAGGCTGTTCATCATTACGACTTCGCCGGGTTTCGCACCAACAAGCTTCGCACCCGACTCGCGAAACATCTCATGATACGAATACCATGGACGACGCCCCCGAAAATGACCCTCCACCCCATGAATCGCCCAGTCCTCAAGCTCCTCGTTGAGATACTGTCGAACTGTCGCAGGCTGCAACCCCAGCGAATTGCCCGCCAGATAGGTCGCAGGCTCCCCGTTCGCCGCCCGCGGGATCAAAAACCGCTCGCGAAACCCAGCCAGCGGGTCCGCCGCGTCCATTCGCCTTGCGAACGCCTCGCTCGCTTCAAACGCGGGCAACGATGTCGGGGATTCCCTGCTCATGATCTACGCCCCCGCAAACGCGTCAGCCCGCAAATTCAAAAACGCGAGCGCGGTCCCAGCCAACAACCGATGCCTCGTCTCATCAGACAAGTCCGTCATCGACTCAATCATCCGCCCCGGATGCTGCTCCCCCAGCGGAAACGGGTAATCACTCCCCAACGCCACCCGATCCGCACCGACCAGATCGATCAGATACCGAAGCGCCTCCGCATCGTGCACCAGCGAATCCACATAAAATTTCCCAGCGTACGACCGCGGGTTCACCGGATTGTCCTTCGCGCACAAATCGGGGCGCACGTCAAACCCATGCTCGATTCGACCGATTGTCCCGGGAAACGATCCGCCACCATGGGCAAATGCAATCCGCAGATCAGGCAACCGTTCCAACACCCCGCCAAAAATCAACGAGCAAATCGCCCGGCACGTCTCTGCCGGCATCCCCACCAACCACGGCAACCAATAATCCGGCATCTCCGATTTGCCCATCATGTCCCACGGATGAACAAACACCGCCGCCCCGATCCTGGCCGCGTGTTCAAATACCGGAAACATCTCCTGCGCATTCAAGTTCCAGTCGTTGACATGCGTTCCGATCTCGACCCCCGCCAACCCCAGTTCCCCCACGCAACGGTCCAGCTCCCGACATGCCAATTCCGGATCCTGCATCGGCAACGTCCCAAGACCCACAAACCGCGTCGGATGGTCCCGGCAAACGCCCGCGATGTGATCATTCAACAGTTGCGACAAATCAAGCGTGTCTTCAGGTTTTGCCCAATAGCCGAACATCACAGGCACGGTCGACAGCACCTGTACCGAAACCCCCGTCGCGTCGCAATCGCCGATGCGTGCAACCGGGTCCCAACTGTTCGACTCGATTTCCCGAAAACACCGATTCCCCATCAGCATTTTCGCCCCGCAGGGACGATGATGCATCAGCCGGACGAATCCCGGATACCCGTACCGTTCCTCAAGGTCAGGCCAGTTCTCAGGCAGAATATGCGTGTGCAGATCGATCTTCATCGCGACCACCCCATCCCCATCCGGTCGCAACAATTATCCGGGTTTCGTCGGCGGCTCCAGTTTCGCACCACATTTTTCGCAGATTCGTTTCCCGTCGTCCGCCCAGAAACTCTCCAGAATAGGCTTGAGCAACGCAAGGTCGGTCATGTAAACCGACTCTTCAAAAATAATGTGATCGCAACCGTCGCAGTAGAACCGAACACGATCATTCTGCCCAACAGGCCGTTCATGCTCGATCAGAAGCCCGACCGAGTTGGCTGGCCGTTGCGGCGAATGTGGCACGAGCGGTGGCAACAGGAAAATCTCCCCCTCCCTGACGTGCAAATCGCGACGCTGACCCTCCTCGATGATCTTCAGTGTGATGTCACCCTCGAGTTGATAGAAAAACTCCTCGGTCGGGTTGATGTGGTAGTCCTTGCGAACGTTAGGCCCGCCAACCACCGACACCATAAACTGTCGATCCTTCCACACCGGGATCAACCCCACGGGAGGTTTGAGCTGATCGCGATGCTCATCAATCCACTGCTTGAAATTCAGGGTGTTCAGTTGCGACATAGCTGGATTTCTCCGTCAAGAAAATTGTCATTTCCCGTCCGAACGGACAACGCGATCGTAACTCGCCAGGCGCGACAGTGTCAAATGGGCCTGTCAGTCAGCGATCCGCGTGGTCATTTTCCGCAAACCCGAATATAGTCCCATGACCGGCAGGACAACCGGGAACCTGTCGGAAAGCGGTGAGTGACACGCAGGATTCATCAACGGGAGCAGCAAACGAACAATGGCGTCCTACCGAAATCGAGTCGTGGTCTCCGTCGTTTTGATCCTGATCCTGCTCGGATCGGGCGCAGGCGTGTCCCAATGGTTGGTCGCCCGCAAACCAGACCCGGAACGCGTCGATGTCACCAGGCCTCCACCCGTCGTCGAGATTTTTCAAACCGTCCGCGCCGACGTGCCGCTCAATTTCACCGGATATGGCACCGCCCGTGCGGACCACCACGTTTCCATCGCCGCCGAAGTCAACGGCCAGGTCGTCGAGGTTCCCGACGATATCAACGACGGCGCGTTTGTCACCAGAGGCCAACTGCTGTTGCGAATCGATGATCGTGATTATCAGCGACAACTCGACCGCGCCAGCGCGCAGGTCGCAAACATCCACGCCCAACTCAACGCCATCGATATCGAACGCGACAACGTCGAAAAGCTCGTCTCCATCGCAGCGCAGGAGGTCGACATCGCCCGCCGCGAATTGAAACGCCTCTCCGACCTGTTCGAGGGAGCCAACGCCTCGAGTCGTGAATACGACCTGACCAACCGCACCTACCAAACCGCCCGACGTGTCTGGCAGGGTCTGGTCAGTCAGTTTGAACAGCTCGCACCCCGCCGCCAATCGCTCACCGCCACCCTGGCTGCCCGCGAGGCGGACGTCGCCCTCGCCGCCCTCAACGTCGAACGATGCCGCGTCACCGCACCGTTCGAGGGGCAGGTTGAACGATTGGTTGTTGATCAGGGCGATCGTGCGCAAATCGGCATGGAGCTGCTCCGAATGATGGACGGTCGCCATATCGAAATCCCCATCGAACTGCCCGCCTCGAACCGACCGTTTGTCGAGGTCAATGCCAACTGCACACTCGCCGTTGAAAGCATGTCAGGCTTCTCCTGGACCGGAAACGTCGCCCGGATCGCACCCGCAGCTGACGCCCTCAGTCGCACATTTTCCGTTTTCGTCGAGGTCGACAACGGCGACCAGCCCACCCCGCTCACGCCGGGGTTTTTCGTCACCGCCCTCGTTGAGGGACCGGTTCTCAGGAACGTTCTAACCGTCCCGCGAAGCGCCATCGTCTCCGATTCTGTTTTCGTCGCGCAGGATAAGAACGCCAGAAAGCGGTCCATCCACGTCACCCGAACCGTCGGCAGTCTCGCCGTCGTCGAGGGGGAACTGGTCGACGGCGACCTCGTCATAGTCTCCAATCTCGACATCATCGAGGATGGTCACGAAATTCGCCTGAACGTCCCGGGTGATTCTGCAAACGACGACCAGTCAATTGCAAGCTCCGAATCGAACGCCAAAAACGGAGCGTCGCGGTGAAATCACTCCCTCGTTTCAGCGTGGAAAACCCCGTGCTCGTCGGTCTGGTCACCGCAGCCATCCTTGTCGGTGGCATCTATGCGGGCGCGACGCTTCTCCGCGAGATGTTCCCCGAATTCACCCCGGAATCGGTCATGATCACGACCGTCTACCCCGGAGCCACCCCGGCTGAGGTCGAAAAAGGCATCTCCATCAAAATCGAGGAGGTCGTCAAGGACATCGAGGAAGTCGAGGAGATGCGCACCACGATCGGTGAAGGCTTCAGCACCATCAACGCCATCCTCTTCAGCGACGTCGATGATGTCGATCAGGTCGCCAACGACATCAAAGCCGCCATCGACACCATCCCGCGCGAGGATTTCCCCGAAGATGCCGAGGAACCCACCGTCGCCGCCTTTGAACCCTTCCTCCCGGTGATCAACATCTCCTACTACGGAGACCTCGACGAACGCACGCTCAAGGACGTCGGCGAACAGCTCCGCGACGATCTGCTGGCCATCCCGGGCGTCACAAAGGTCGTGCTCCAGGGAACCCGCGCCGACGAGATCAGCGTCGAGGTGACCCCCGACAAACTCATCGAACACAAATTGTCCTTCATGGAAATCGGCGACGCCGTCACCCGCGCCAATCTCGACCTTCCCGGCGGGCAGATCAAGACCGCCTCGTCAAACGTCTCCGTTCGCACACTCGGCGAAAAGGACCAGGCTGAACCCATAAGCCAAATCATCGTCCGCAGCGAGAATAACGGAAAGGTCATCCGCCTCGGCGACATCGCCAACGTCCGCGACACGTTTGAAGACACCGATCTCTACGGCAGGTTCAACGCCAAACCCACCATCATGTGCACGGTTTTCAAGACATCGACGCAGGACGCCGTCGGCATCGCCGCCAAAGTCAAAGCCCTCGTCGCCGGGAAGATGGGCGAATCGCTCGAAAGGGATTGGTGGGCGGAAACAAAATACGCTCTCGGCATCCGCGACGACATCGAACAGGTCTACGCCAATGCGCTGACCCAACCCTATCCGTCGGGCGGCACTCTCAAAACATCCACCAACCTCGCGAGATTCATCGAAGGCAGACTCGACCTGCTCAAACGCAACGGCTTCTGGGGCTTGATATTCGTCTTCACCTCGCTGCTCATTTTCCTCGACTGGCGCGTCGCCTTCTGGGTCATGTTCGGTCTGTTGCTCTCCATCCTCGGCACCGTCGTCGCCATGAAGTTCATGGGCATCTCGCTCAATCTGATCAGCATGTTTGGCTTGATCGTCGTTCTGGGGCTGCTCGTGGATGACGCCATCGTCGTCGGCGAACGCATCTTCACCAAGGTCGAACAAGGTCAGGAACCGAAACTCGCCGCTGTCTCCGGCGCAGAAGAAGTCACCTGGCCTGTCGTCTGCGCGATCCTCACCACCATCGTCGCATTCGCACCGCTCCTGTTCATCGAAGGCGTCATCGGCGACTTCATGGGCGTTCTCCCGGTCATCGCCATCATCGCCCTCAGCATCTCACTCTTCGAAGCGCTCACCGTCCTGCCATCCCACCTCGCGGACTGGCTCAAACTCAAAACAGACAACCAGCCCGCCACCGCTCCAAAACAACCGACCAGGCTGCAACGCACTCGCGAATATGTGCTTAAGGAGTTGATCTACGCGAACTATGAGAAGCTCTTGAGAAAGGCGGTTTCCTACCGTTATGTGACGGTCGCCTCGCTGGTCGCCATGCTCGTCGTTGTTGGTGGAATGGTCGAGGGAGGCGTGGTCCCGTTTGTGTTCATCCAGAAAATGGACTCCGAAACCATCACCGTCAACATCAAGATGCCGGTCGGAACCCCCATCGCCAGGACCGCAGCCGCCATCGTCAACATCGAACAAGCCGCCGTCAAACTTCCCGAACTCGACTCCCTCTACACCGTCATCGGCGTGCAGTATTCCCAGGAAGGCCAATCCGCGGACAACGGAACCCACCTCGGACAACTCATCGTCGAGCTTACCCCTGTTGATGAACGAGAACGCGACAGCGAAACCCTGCTCCGTGAACTCCGGGTCGCCTCCCAGGGGATTCCCGGTGTCAACGCCGTGAAATTCGAGAGCGTCCACGGTGGGCCTGGAGGAAAAGCCGTCCAGATCGAAATCAGCCACGAAGACCCCGGACAACTCCGACTCGTCGCGGACGAATTCAAGGAACACCTCCGACAATACGCAGGCATCTTCGACGTCGATGACGACATGGACCCGGGCAGACCCGAAGTCAAAATCGAACTGCTCGACTCCGCCCGCGCCGTTGGTCTCACCACGCAATCACTGGCATCGCAGGTTCGTGCAGCCTTCTATGGACTGGAAGCACGCAAAATCCAGCGCGACCGCGAAGACGTCAAAATCATGGTTCGCTATCCGGAAGAACATCGAAAAAACATCACCGATATCGAAAAAATGTGGGTCGCCACGCAGGATGGCACGCTCGTTCCCTTCAGGGAAGTCGCAAAACTCAGCGAAGGCAGATCCTACGCCTCCATCAAACGAGTCGACCAGAAGCGAACCGTCGCCATCACCGCCGACGTCGATCAAGCCACCGGAAACGCCGACCGGATCACCGAGGATATCGCCAAACTCTTCCCCCAATACACCGCACAATACCCCGGCCTGACTTTTGAATTCGGCGGTGAAAAAAAGGAGTTCAACAAAGCCTTCGGATCCATCCGACGCGACTTCCTCATCGCCGCGGGACTGATCTACGTTATCCTCGCCGCACTCTTCAAGAGCTACATCCAACCGCTCATCGTCATGACCGCCATCCCCTTCGGTTTCATCGGAGCCGTCCTCGGACACTGGGTCATGGGCTATCCCCTCACCATGCTCTCGCTCATCGGACTCGTCGCGCTCACCGGCATCGTCGTCAACGACTCCCTGATCCTGATCGATTACCTCAACCACCGACGTGCCGAAGGCATGAAACCCTGCGACGCCACCATCGAAGCGGGCGTTTCAAGACTCCGTGCCATTCTGCTAACCTCCATCACCACCGTCCTGGGACTCGCTCCGCTGCTTCTCGAAACGTCTTTCCAGGCCAGATTCCTCATCCCGATGGGCCTGTCCATCGCCGGGGGGGTCGCCTTCGCAACCGTCCTGACCCTCGTCGGCGTCCCCTGCATCTACCTGATCTTCGTTGACTTCCAACAACTCCTGACGCGCGTCGTCCGCTTCTTCGACCTTCGCATCAAAGACACCACCATCGCGGAGTAGGCGACCACGTCCGGGGAACGCACCGCGAACCGCGTCACGCAACCGTCCTGACCTTCCCCGACAATATCCGCGAAACCCCAGCCCCCAACCAATACGTCCCCCACGCAAAAACAACCGCCAACACTGCCGACAAGACCATCACAGTCCCCACCGTCACAACGCCCACACCCCCAAGCGCCCCCTCCCCCTCCGCCAGTTCTCCCAACAACCGAAACACATCGTCCGACCGCATCGCCACCGCAGTCGGCTCATCCAGTCCCCCCGACAACATCCCCACCCGCGTCACAACCACCGAACCCATCTCATAGAAATCACCAGGCAGATTCGTCAACGGTGCCAACCCCACCACCAGACCCACACCAAAAACCACCGCCCCCCGACGCCGACCCGCCAGCTTCAACAACGGCACCCCAATCAACACCGACAACACAAATGGCGCAAAATCTGTCGCAAGGTAAACAAAATCCGACCCACCAGTATCCCAACCCGTCAATCGCCCCGCGTACTCACTCCCCGACCTCACATACGGAAAAACCTCCGCCAAAAAGGCCCCACCATATTTCCCGTCAATCCGCAACTCTGTCACCGTCCCACCGGTCGCCATGCACCCCCACGCATGCAGCAACTCGTGGATCGGCACATACACAAACCACGTCACCACCGCCGACAACAAAATCACCACCGCCGCCCGTCCACGACGGTCATTCCCCACCAGCTGCCGGTCCAGGCCAGCCGCCAGATCAAGAACAGGAGTAAGAAAAAATCGCCCAATCATAACGCCGGAGTATACCAGTCAATCGCAAATCAAACGAGCACCGTCAAAAAAACAGTCACATTGCAATGAAATCCGAACCCGTGACATCTCCTTGCAACCGCACATCGCATTCGGGTACGATCCGCGTTCAATCGTACCGGTGCGGGCCACGCCGATAATATCGATCTGAAAGGGAACTCCGTGACCAATCCCCGTACGCATCTCCATGCAGCGCTGACACTCCTGACCGTTTCACTTCTCGCTTTCACCGCGCCCGCCGTCGCAGGCCCCACCGTCGTCTTCAACGACATCTCCGCCTCCGCAGGGATCGAACTCACCGGCGTCCTCACCGAATCCCTCTGCTGGGGTGACTACGACAACGACGGCGACCCCGACCTCTACCTCACCAACCAGAACGTCGCCAACAACCTCTTCCGCAACGACGGCGGCGGATCATTCACCGACGTCACCACCGAAGCGGGCGTCGGCAGCACACTCTGGGGTGTCGGTTGCGCCTTCGGAGACCTCGACAACGATGGCGACCTCGATCTCTACCTCGTCAACTTCGGGTCAGGCGCAGACGCCCTCTACCGAAACGACGGACCCACAGGACCAGGCGGTGCCTACCAGTTCACCGACGTCGCCGCCTCCGCACAAACCACCCTCGACCGTTCCAGCCGCGGGATGGCCTTTGTCGACTACGACCGCGACGGACTCCTCGATATCTACGTCAATTCAATCGGAAACGACATCCTTTACCACAATCTCGGTAACCTTATTTTCCAGGACGTCGCATCTTCCGTCGGCGTCATCAACAACGGTGGACAGGGCGTCGGCGTCGTCCCCACAGACGTTAACAACGACGGTTGGGTCGACCTCTTCACCGGAAACCGAAGCAACGACATCAACCGACTCTACATCAACAACAACGGCGTCTACACCGACGTCGCCACCACCGTCGGCATCACCAAGGTAGGCCTCGGCATGGGCGTCCTCTCGCTCGACTTCGACAACGACCTCGACTTCGACCTCTACTGGACAACCTGGCCTGCACAGACAAACGCCCTCTACGAAAACACCCTCGGAGACGCCACCACATTCACCGACATCAACGTATCCTCCAACACCACCGACGCAGGCGGATGGGGCATCTCCTGCAACCCCGGCGATGTCGATAACGATGGTTGGGAAGACATGTTCATCACCAACGGCTTTGACCCCTCCTCCACCGCAAACGTCCTCTTCCGAAACAACCAGAACAACACCTTTGCCGACGTCACCGCCGCACTCGGGGGCGCACTCTTCGACGGTCGCGGTGCCGCCTTCGCAGACTTCGACCTCGACGGCGACATGGACCTCTGCGTCACAGCCGACGCAGGCCAACCCAACAAACTATGGGAAAACGTCACCAACAACGGCAACCACTGGGTCACCCTCAAACTCGTCGGCGACTCCAGCAACCGATCCGCCTTCGGTGCCCGCGTCGAAGTCACCACCAACCTCACCACCATCGTCAAGGAAGTCAGCGGCGGTGCGGGCAGAGGATCCACCAACGACCCACCACTCGAATTCGGCCTCGGAGCAGCCACAACAATCCAACAGGTGAGCATCCGCTGGCCCAACGGCAACACCACCACCCACAACAACCTCGCCATCGATCAGTTCCACACCCTCAACGAAGCCCAGGGACCCGCCGTCCCCGCCGTCTCAACCTGGGGAATGATCGTCCTCATGCTCGCCTTGCTCTTAGTGGCCACTCTGATCATGCGCAGACCAGACGCATTCCGAAACAAATCCCTGTCCTGATCCATCATCGCCCCTTGTTCGCACGCACTGGACGAGACCAGCCCCACCAGCCAACGAACACGCTTCGTGAAAAATAAAAAAATCCTACCACGCCAAACCCAGGCCACGTCGACACTTGGGCCACTTCTCGCGATACCCTCCCCAAAAACCTCTTGACCCAAACATTTCCCAAATCTATAGTACACCTGCGGGTCGGGGGACCACAGCACGAAGGAGCAACAACAATGCTCGAAACAATCAGGCAAACACTCGCCAACCAGTTTGAAGCGGCTCTTTGCGCCCTTCACTTTCCCATCGACCAATGCCCCGACGACCAGTGGCTCCTTCCCGTCGCCAACCATTTGTTCTGCCAGACCGCGTTTCACGCCCTTGTCTACACCGATCTCTTCCTGGGGGATTCGATCGATGCCCTCAAACAACAGGCGTTTCACCGCGAAAACACAAACATTTTCCGTGACTACGAGGAATTCGAGGACCGCATCCCCGTTCTCAGGTACGACAGGGACTTCATCCAACAATACCTCGCCCACTGTCGATCGAAAGCTGCCTCGGTCATCGCCGCCGAAACGAAGGATTCCATCGCCCAGGTCTCGCCGTTTGGCCACCTGCCCTTCGCCCGCGCCGAAATGCACCTGCACAACATCCGCCACATCCAGCACCACGCCGCCCAACTCTCCCTTCGACTCCGACAAGCCGGAGACCCCAAAATCCCCTGGGCAAAATCCGGCTGGCGCGATCCCTGATCACCGTCCCGCCTTAACCCACCGCCCCCGTTGTGCTAGACTCTCGGCAGGTCCGACGATCGGACATCAACCAGACCTGTTTGCATGGAAAACGTTATGAAATACCGAACCCCTCTTTTCGTCATCGTCGCGCTGCTGTCAGCCTCACCCATCCTCGCCATCGAAACGAACTTCAACCGCACCGCGGGCGAGATGAAACGCGAGATCGACAACCACCTCGCCGCCGCCCAAACCCTGCTCGACCAGATCCTCGCCGTCGATGGCGACCGCAACGTCAAAAACACCCTCGTTCCAATGAACGAAATGAACATCCATCTCAGCAACGCCGCAAGCAAATCCGAACTGCTCAGCGCCGTTCATCCGGAAAAATCCGTCCGCGAAGCCGCCGACGCAGGCTCACAAGCCGTCGCGAAATTCGCAACCGAACTCTCGCTCAACCGTGATCTTTTCAACGCCGTCCAGACCGTCGACGTCTCCAAATCAGACGCGGAAACCAAACGCGTCGTCTTCCGCACGCTCCGCGATTTCCGCCGCTCCGGCGTCGATCGCGACGACGAAACCCGCCAGCGCGTCAAAATGATTCAGGACGACATCGTCAAAATAGGCCAACAATTCGACCGCAACATCGCCGAAGACGTGAGACACATCAAACTCGACAGCCCCGGCGACCTCGCAGGATTGCCCGACGATTACATCCGCGACCATGCCCCCGGCGACGACGGAAAAATCACCATCACCACCAACTACCCCGACTACGTCCCGTTCATGAAGTACGCCGACAGCACCGACGCCCGCCGACGCATGTACGACGTCTACCGGCACCGCGGATTCCCCAATAACCTCGAAGCCCTCAGCAAACTCACCGCCAAACGACACGAACTCGCCACACTCCTCGGTTACAACAACTGGGCTGAGTACATCACCGAAGACAAGATGATCGGCAACGACGAAGCCGTCGAAGCCTTCATCAACAAAATCGCCGAACTCGCAAAACCCCCGTCGCGAAACGACATCACCGAACTCCTCGCCTACAAAAAGCAACACGATCCCGCCGCCACGCAGATTTTCGACTACGAGGCAGGCTACTTCGCTGAGAAGGTCAAGGGCGAAAAATTCAATTTCAGCTCACAGGAAGCGCGACCCTATTTCGAATTTGGCCGCGTGCAACAAGGACTGTTCGATGTCACCGGGCGACTCTTCAACATCCAGTTCCGACCCGCCGGGAACGTCAGACTCTGGCACGAAAACGTCACCTGCTGGGATCTCTACGACGGCGACAAAATCCTGGGCCGATTCCTCCTCGACCTCCACCCACGCGAGGGCAAGTACAAACACGCCGCCTGTTTCACCTACCAGACAGGCGTCAAAGGCAAACAAATCCCGATCAACGCACTCGTCTGCAACTTCCCCAATCCCAAAACCACCTCCGGACCAGCCATGATGGAACATGGGGATGTCGTCACCTTTTTCCACGAGTTTGGCCACCTGCTCCACGCCATCTTCGCCGGTCACCACGAATGGGTGGACGTCGGCGGTATCAGCACGGAGTGGGATTTCGTCGAAGCCCCGTCACAAATGCTCGAGGAATGGTGCTGGAATGTGGACGTGCTGCAAATGTTCGGCAAACACCACAGAACCAACGAACCCATCCCCGCCGAAATGGTCGCCAAAATGCGCGCCGCCAGTGATTTCGGAAAAGCCACCTGGGTCCGACAGCAGATGTTCTACGCCTCCATGTCGCTCAACTTCCACAACCAGGACCCCACCGCCTTTTACACCACCGACCTCGTGAAGGAACTGGCCCAAAAATACGCGCCCTATGCCTATGTGCCCGACACCTACATGCACTGCGCGTTTGGCCACCTCAACGGCTACTCCGCCATCTACTACACCTACATGTGGTCGCTGGTCATCGCCAAGGACATGTTCAGCGAGTTTGAGAAAAACGGCATCTTCGACAAGGAAACCGCCCGGCGTTACCGAAGGGCTGTTCTGTCCACCGGTGGTTCCGACGACGCAGCCAATCTCGTCGAACAGTTTCTGGGCAGACCCTATCGTTTCAATGCCTACGGCGACTGGCTCAAGGGCAAGCCCAAACGGTAGTGCATTTTTGCGTCAAAAACATTTTTGACTAACCAACGCGAATCCGTCATGTCTATCGACGTGGACGTTCAGTGTGTGAACATTGGGCGAGAGCATTGGAAATCAGCAAAACCGTCGGGCAATCCCCGTCAATTCAAAGGAGGCTCCCATGACACGCTTCGCAACCCTGATCGCCATCACCGCCGTCACCATCTCAAACATGGGCTGCGTGGTCGCCGTCGGCAACAAGGGCACCTTCTCCAATCCCCGGCATTTGCAAGCCGTCGAACTCGACAACGACATCTACATCGTCAATGTCAAAACCAACGAAGTCCGCAAAATCCCCCGCGAAAAAATCGAAAACGCCGAAGTGGCGCACGAACATGCCGATTAGCAACGACCGGCGTTGCACCGCCAGGGCAACTCTTTCCGCGTGCCGATGATTCCAATATCATTGCGGGGAGAACGAAGGCGGCACGCATGAATGACACGACGATCACAGCGCTGGTTGCGACGGCAGCGTCGATTGGATTTGTCCACACAGTGGCTGGTCCGGATCACTACCTGCCTTTCATTGCCATGTCGCGGGCGCGCGGTTGGCGATTGCCCAAAACGCTGGCGATTACCGCAGTGTGCGGTCTCGGTCATGTGCTCGGCTCGATCGTAATCGGTGTCGCCGTGATTACCGTGACCGGCCTGACGCTGGACAAGGCGGTGTGGTTTGAATCAGCGCGTGGAGCGCTCGCGGGTTGGTTGTTGTTGAGCTTCGGCGTCGCGTACATGTTGTGGGGTATTCGCCGGGCAATCAACAACAAGCCTCACGCACATTGGCACATTCACGAAGACGGGACGACACATCGCCACGAACACAATCATCATGGCGATCATGCTCATGTACACAATGACGACACCAAATCGATCACGCCCTGGGTGTTGTTCACCATTTTTGTGTTTGGACCCTGCGAGGTGTTGATACCGGTGTTGATGGTGCCTGCGGCTGAGTTGAGTTGGTCGGGGCTTGTGCTGGTGACGGGTGTTTTTGCCTTTGCGACGGTTGCGACGATGACGATCATCGTGTTGGCGACATTGGCGGGGCTGTCGCGATTCTCGTTTCCATCGTTGGAACGATACGCCCACGCGACGGCTGGTTTCGCACTGGCATCGTGCGGTGCGGCGATTCAGATCGGACTCCAGGTGCCATCATGAGCGACACAACACCATTGAAGCCAACGCGACGCGACACGCTGCAGGTCGGCGACACGGGGCAGTTCAGCAAAACGCTCACCGAGCACGACGTCTTCGCGTTTGCCGATGCGTCGGGCGATCACAATCCGTTGCACATTGACGAAACGTACGCGAAGGAATCGGTTTTCAAGGATCGTATTGCACACGGTATTCTGACGGCTGGGATCATTTCGACCGTGCTGGGCAGCGTACTGCCGGGATTGGGGACGATTTTTGTCGAGCTGCATGTTCGGTTTCTCAAGCCCGTGTACTTCAATGACAAAATCACAGCCACCGGGACGGTGACAGAAATCATCAACCCGAAACGCGTGCGTTTGATGGTGGCGTGTGTAAACCAGCATGGCAGGGATGTTGCGATCGGCAATGCCATCGTCATTCCACCGGAAGAGACCCAGATTCTGGGAACAGGCAATACGGCACCGGTTACCACCCCACAGTGATCCGCACGGATACGAAACAATCCGCCCTGAAACAACATTGGTATCTGATTTTTGTGTTCGCCTGCGCACTGATCGTGCGTCTGGTCTACCTCGCGACGATTGATGATTTCATTCTGGTGACTCACCTCGTGGG
This sequence comes from Phycisphaerae bacterium, assembly GCA_029260165.1. Classification (GTDB taxonomy): domain Bacteria; phylum Planctomycetota; class Phycisphaerae; order UBA1845; family UBA1845; genus OFTM371. Next base: position 111,722 of record JAJDDT010000116.1, read on the forward strand.
GGATGCAGCCGGCTACGATCAATGGGCACGAACGCTGGTCGCTGATGGTTGGCGTTGGCCCGAAACGTTTTATCAGGCGCCGTTGTATCCCTATTTTGTCGCGATTGTTTACAAATTCACCGGCGAGGATGCCATGGCGGTTCGCGTTGTTCAGTGCATTCTGGGATCGGTCGGATGTGCGTTGATGGCATGGTCGGCCAGTCGGTTTTTCTCGCATCGTGCGGGATTGGCGACGGGTTTGATCCTTGCGTTCTACGCACCCGCGATTTTTTTCGATGGAATCCTGCAAAAAACATCCGTTGGTTTCTTTCTGCTGGCGACGGTCATCGCACTGATCGCGTCGCAGGTTCGACGAGCGGTCGTCTGGAGATGGGCAATACTCGGTCTGGTGATGGGACTGTTGGCGTTGACGCGTGAAAACGCGATGGCGTTGGTGCCGGTCCTGGGGATCTGGTGCCTGATCCACACACGCGGGTGCGATGTTCGAACGCGACTGGTTTCGCCGATCCTGTTTCTTTTCGGGTTTGGCGTCGGTGTCGCGCCGGCTGCTATTCACAACCATCGCGCGGGTGGTGAGTTTGCGATCACGACGTTTCAACTCGGTCCGAATCTTTATATCGGAAATCATGACGGAGCCACGGGCAGATATGACCCGATGATCCCCGGTCGCGAGACGCCGGAGTTTGAACGCACGGATGCGACGAATCTCGCGGAGCAGGCTGTCGGTCGCGAATTGTCGCCGAAACAGGTGTCGGACTATTGGCTTGGGGAATCGTTGGATTACATTCGCGAGCACCCGTTCGATTGGGCGAAGCTCCTCGCCTTCAAGACAGCTTTGACGTTCAATCAGTACGAGATTCCGGATACGGAGAGTTTCGAGCTGTATTGCGGGGCATCGTGGTGGCTTCGCTCGTTTGCGCTGGTTGGGCATTTCGGACTGATTCTTCCGTTGGGCGTCGTTGGCGCGTTCCTGACATGGTCGCAGCGCAAAAGATTGGCCGTCCTTTACGCGGTGTTCGTCGTCATGACGGTTGCGATCGCGGTGTTCTATCTTTTTGGTCGTTATCGATTTCCGCTCGTCCCGGTCCTCGCCATTTTTTCCGGTGCGGGCGTGGTGGGGTTGATCGAACGAATGAAATCGCACGACTGGAGAAGCGTCGCGCCAGCCCTGGTCGCCGCCATTGTTGTCGCGATCCCCTGTCAATGGCGGATCAATCCGGAGGCGGAGCTGCACGCGTCGCAACTGGGTAACCTCGGGGTTGCACTGGTACTTGAAAATCGGCTTCCCGAGGCGATTCCGCATTTTGAACGTGCCATCGAGCTTCATTCGTCGGCCTCCCGGTTGCGACAATTTCTGGCGCAGGGTTTCGCGCAGATGGGCCGCTTTTCGGAGGCGATTCGGCATTATCGTGTGGCACTTGAATCGCGATCTGACGACGCCAACCTGCATTTCAACCTTGCTGTCGCGTTGGAAAACGTTGGTGACCGCGAAAATGCGATTCGTCACTATTTTGAAGCCTATCGCCTGAATCCGGAGGATTTGGAGGTGAAAAGGGCCGTTGAGCGTTTTTCCCGGCCCGTCCGATAAATTTCGGTTGACCGGGCAGTTGGTGAATTTTATGAAACCATAGTCGGCTGTGTCGATTGGCCGATATCCTGGAATGCAGCGCGGTCTCGCGGCGCCTGTGCGCGTCTGCGTTGGCGGTTCGGGATGTGGAAGATGACCCTGATATTTCAAGAAGAAATGGAGCTCCAGCTATGAAAACACGCCTACTGTCACTGTTGGTATTGCCGATGGCGCTGACCTCGATCGCCTGTTTCCCACCGATGCCGACCGGGACGCTCGACACGCTGGACCCTGCGACCGATGACAAGGACGGTGACGGCTTCCTGGAACTGGCTGCGTGCGGTTCGAGTTCCAATGACGGCACGATTGCCATAAGGGTGGCCAACTCGATCACGCGCGAGCAGGCGGCTGCGTTGGCGGGGCAGGAGATTCCCGGTTTTATCGGTGTGTCCATTCAGATGACGATCAATCGCATCTATCCGGACGGTGAGGTCTGTACCGACACCGCCAACGAAGAGCTTGGGCCTTTTGAGCTGGCGGTCGAAGCCAACTGCCCCGATCGTGTGGAAGCCACCGTCGACGTGCTCATCAACATACCGTTTGCCGGTACGCAACCGGTGTTTTCGCAGACGTTTACGGCCTCCAGCATCGGTGAGCGAGCGGATACCGCCTTTGAGTGCAACAAGTTGATCGAGGTCGTGGCTGAGCTGGATGAGAACACCGGTCAGCCCACGGCGGACATCGAAGTGAAGGATCAGTAGACGGGGTCGAACGCGGCTCGTCGGTCGCGAGCCACCCGGACAGACATCAATCCGCCTGCCGCATCCATCGCGGTGGGCGGATTTTTCATGGTTACGGTAAGGCGCACGCGTTGATCGGCAACGACGTCGGCAAGCCCGCATTGATTCCGCCGGTGGCCACGATACACTGTGGGTCTCCGCTGTGAACGGGTGACGGGTTGTGAACATGAAGCTGACTGCGATTCTTGAGAAAAACTGCGTTTGCGTACCGATGAAGGCGACCGACAAGGAGTCTGCCATTACCGAACTGGTCGATCTGCTCGGGGAAAGTGGGCAGTTGGCTGATCGTGAGCAGGTTTTGAGCGCTGTTCTTCAGCGGGAAAAAACCGCTTCGACGGGGATTGGGCACGGATTGGCGGTTCCGCATGGGAAGTCGGCGGGGTGCAGGAAGCTGGTGATGGCGATTGGGAAGCCGAGCCCGCCGATGGATTTCGGTGCCAAGGATGGCAAGCCTGTGGAATTCATCGTGCTGCTGGCGAGTCCTCCGGATCAGACGGGTCCGCATATTCAGGCGCTGGCGCGGATTTCACGATTGATGCTGACGGAAGAGTTTCGAGTGGCCATGTCGCGTGCGAGTTCGTCGGACGAGTTGTGGCAGGTTATTGTTGAGTACGAGTAGGGGCGAGGCTTCTGAAGCGTCGGTGGGACTGCCGGCCAAAGCCATTGACGGGTGAGTCGCGGATGGTGACGGCGGGTGGGCTACCAGGGGCTGGTGAACCTGAATTGCCAGGTCGCGACCTGACCTACCGGGCTCATGTCATCTTTTCCGGTTCGCCTACACTTGTGCGGCTGCGGGTGAGCAGGCGTCGGTTCGTACGAAGACTCGAACAGGTTCCCTGATCCTGCGCTTGCGGCCGAAGTTTTTGAGTCGCTGACACATTGAGGATGTCACCTCCTGCCCCTTGCCGACCAGCATGGTGCCATCCTCTGTCATCACATCGTCTGCCAGTGTCATCGACGTCGTAAGATCCTTCAGTCGAACTTCCCGGATTTCGAGTGCCTCCTCAAGACCGGTGACTGCTTCAAGGGCCTTGAGTATCTCGGGGTCGTACCATCCCGTGCGTTCTCGAAGCTCGATACCTGCATCCAGCTCCGTCAGGCCTGTCCATTTGAGGGTGTTGTAGTCCATTGCGACCTTGAGTATCCGTGCCCCAAGGGGGATGTCCTTTCCTGTCACCGGGTTCGACGCAGTACCTGATCCGTCGAAGCGCCTGTTCTGGTGTGCGATGATATCGGCTGTACCCTTCAGTCTGGGAATGTTTGCGACCAGGCTACGACCGGCCTCCGGGTGCGCCTCGAACATCTCGGATTCTTCGGGTGTGAGCGGTTTGCGGTGGTAAACCTTTTCCAGTGTTTCGGGCGGAATTGTCACGCATCCGATCTGGGACAACATGGCTGCGATTTCGACTTCCCATGCTTTTTCGACGTTAAGCTCCCTGCAGAGTTGGCCGACGATGCGGCGATTGCGCGATGCGTGACCAAACGCTGTGGGGTTGGTCAGTGAGAGGACGTCGTTGAGAACCTTGATACTGCCGCGGAGCGTTTTTCCGAGCAGCTCTTTTTCTGCTGTCACGAGCCGATACTGCTCGATCCCGGCGGTAAGCGACTTCGCGAGGGCTTCGGGGGGACAGGGCTTGGACAGGAACCGGAAGATGTTTCCTTCATTGACGGCGTTGATCGCGGTTTGCTGGTCCGAGTTGCCGGTTAACATCATTCGCACGGTTTCGGGTGCTCTTTTTCTTGCCGCTGCCAGGAATTGAGCACCGTCCATGCCGGGCATCCGCATGTCGGAAACGATCACCGCATAAGGTTTCTGCGCATCGAGCATTCCCAGCGCCTGCTCCCCGCCCAGCGCCGTTTCGATCTGGAATTGTTTCCGCAGGCCGCGCCGGTAGGCGTCCAGTACGTTCTGTTCGTCGTCAACACAGAGGATTCTCGCGATCATGCTTCTGCTCCGACCTGTGAGGCTTCCTGACATGCTGTTTGCCAGATCGGCAATCGATCCGCCAGACCGACTTCATTGAGATAATCGCAATCCAGTCCCCCCTGGCCCGCAACCTGTTTTTCGGTGCTCCGCTCGTGTGCGAAAGCATTCGCAACATGTACCGCCGTGAGTGGGGCGAAGGAATCCCCCAGGGATTTTTTCGGGCAGTGGTGGAAGGCGGTGGCTTCAACGATTGTATCCGGAAGGCCCCAGAGTCCGAGCAGGTAAGCGCCGACCTCGGCATGCGTTGCACCGAGGACTGCTCGCTCTGCCTCGCAGAGTGAAGCATGCTGTTCCTGCATGAGTGCCATGACCTCACGGTACTGGTCGGGCATGTTCTGGGCGAGGATGAGCTTGCCGATATCGTGCAGGAACCCTGCCATGAAGGAGGCTTCGACGATGTCTGTCGCGGTTTTCTCGGCGTTCGCTATCTGCTTTGCGATCGTTGCGGTTTCCGAAGAGTGTTTCTGCACGGACTCCGGGGTCAGCCCCTCAACGGCAGGGCCTTCAAACTGTGAGAAAACGTCGAGGCCGAGAACGAGGGCCTTGAGTGTTTCGGTGCCCAACAGACTTGCTGCCTGGGCCGGGCTCGATACCTGGCGGGGAAGTCCGAAGAAAGCCGAGTTGACCAGTTGCAGTATTTTGGTTGTCATGCCGGGGTCTTCAGCCACGATGTCACCAATGCGTTTGACCGAAGCGTCCGGGTAGTTAAGCTCTTCCATGATTTCCGTGTAGAGGGTGGGCATGCTTGGTACAGATTTCAACTGCGACAACGTCTGCGTGAGTGTTTCGTCCGTCAGGAGGTTGCGAAGGGCAAAGGCATGGTTGATCGTTTGTTTCAGTTTTTCCGGATCGCACGGTTTCGCCAGGAACTGGTGAGCCACGCCGATCGATTTTATGGTTTCTTCCCTGGACGATTGTCCTGAGAGGACGATGCGTACGATCTGCGAATGTTGTCGCATCACCCTGGTCAGGAGCGCAGCGCCATCCATGCCGGGCATTCGCATGTCAGAGACGATGACGTCAAAACGATCCTTCGCCAGGGTTTCCAATGCCTCGGCGCCGTTGTTGACGAACGCCATCTCCCACTCCTTGCGCATTGGGCGCAGCAACCGTTTGAGTCCGTCGAGGATTTTCGTCTCGTCGTCAACGAAGAGTATCTTTTTCATGTGGCGCACTCCTGGGGCAGATGGCACAACGCCACATCGGACAGGTCCGCGCGGATCGATCTGAATTCCTCCAATGATCGTTCGAAAGCTCCAAATACAAGGGGATCGAAGTGTCGCCCGGCCTCCTCGTTCATTAATTCCATCACGCGGGCTTCTGTAAACGGCGGCTTGTACGGCCTTTCCGAGCACAGGGCGTCATACACATCGGCCAGTGCGACAATCCGGGACTCCAGAGGAATCGCTTCTCCCGACAGGCCTGCCGGATAGCCTGTTCCATTCCACCTTTCGTGGTGGGTCATTGCGATGGATGCCGCCATCTTCATCATGGCGTTGTCGGCGGGTTTCACGGACGCAGGCGAACGGTCCGGGTTCTGCGACAGAATGGCGATTCCGGGTCGCGCATCGCCGCACAGGATGTCAGCTCCGATCGCGCAATGTCGTTGCATGATCCCGCGTTCCTCGAGCGTCAGCGGACCTTGCTTGAGGAGGATGTTGTCCGGGATTCCGATTTTGCCGATGTCATGAAGCGGGCTTGCCAGAAAAATTGTCTCGACGAAGTCGCGGTCTTTTCTCAACGCGCGTGCGAGGACGCGGCTGTAGCAGCCAACCCTGACGATATGGTTGCCGGTTTCCTCGTCACGATATTCGGCGGCCTTGCCGAGGCGCCAGATGATGTTCAGTCGTGAATCGACAAGTTCGGCGGTTCGCTCGTCAACCTGTCGCTCAAGGACCGCGTTCTGGTCTTTCAGCCTGTCCTGATGCTCCTTGAGACGAATCGCGCTGCGGAGACGCGCGACCAGGTCCTGTGAATCCACCGGTTTGTTGAGCAGGTCAGAAGCGCCCAGATCCAGGGCACGGCGTTTGAGTCCACTGTCGTTGCGACCGGTCAGGATAATGACGGGAATGTCGCGGGTCCGGTCAGTGCCTCGAATTTTCTGAAGCAGCGTGAGACCGTCCATGCCGGGCATGTCAACGTCCGACACGATTGCATCCACGTCGGTTTCGCATACCTCACGCAGGGCTTCATCTGCGCTCTCTGCAAAGTGCATGTCCCAGCGGATTCGCTCGGCGCGCAGCATGCGCCGCAGTCCATCCAGGACGTTCGGCTCGTCATCAACAAAGAGGATTCGCCGTTTCATGATCTCGCGTTTCCGCCGGTTTGTTCGGTTTCTCGTCGATCGGAAGTCGGATGGTAAAAGTTGTTCCCTTGCCGACCCTGCTCTCGATGTCAATTGTTCCGCCGTGTTTCTGAACCACAACGCTGCGGGCGATGGTCAATCCCTGCCCCGTTCCCTTGCCGACCTCCTTCGTGGTGAAGAATGGTTCGAACACCTTGGCACAGACTCCGGCGGCCATTCCGGCGCCGGTGTCGCTGATACAAATCTCAGCCCAATCGCCGTCCTGCCGCGTCGAAACGGTGATCGCTCCCTTCTCACCGCTGTCTTTTCCTACGACATCAGTGATCGCATGGGCAGCGTTCACGATAATGTTCAGGACGACCTGATTGAAATCACCCAGCAGGCAGGGCACCGGCGGCAGCGCAGAATCCAGCTCCAGGTTCATCTCAGCGACGTATTTCCACTCGTTTCGACTGACGGTGATTGTGCTCTCGATGGCTTTGTTGAGATCGGCTGGCTGTTTGTCGTTCCCACCTGGATGTGAGAACTCCTTCATGGAACGAACGATGGTGGCTACACGCTCGACGCCCTCGAGCGATTGTTCGATGGCTTTGGGGATCTCCTCAAAAACGTACTCCAGGTCTGCTTTTTCGACAGCGGCTTTAACTTCAGCAAGCAACTCCGCGGTCACGGTGCCTTCCATGGCGGCGTTGCGGAGCCGTTCATAATTTTGCAGCAACGAACTCAGATCGGTGAATGCGTTCTGTTGGAATCGAGTGTTATCGCCGACGAACTGGATCGGTGTGTTGATTTCGTGTGCGATGCCGGCAGCAAGCTGCCCGATGGATTCCATTTTCTGTGCGTGGAGAAGCTGAGCATGGGTAGCCTTGAGCTGTTCCTGTTCCTCCTGAAGCTTCAGATTCATCCGGGCGAGGGTCTGCTCGGCTTTCTTACGAGCGGTGATATTCTGCTTGACGGCGAGGAAGTGAGTAATCGTTCCTTCAGTATTTCGGATGGGCGAGATACTGGCTGTCTCCCAATACACCTCGCCGCTTTTCTTCCTGTTTTCAAACTCACCGGTCCATGTTTTTCCACCGAGGATCGTATTCCACAAGGCTTTGTATGCCTTCTTAGGCCACTTTCCTGACTTGAGTATTCGCGGATTCTGCCCAACGGCTTCTTTCGCGGTGTAGCCTGTGACCTCGGTGAAACGAGGATTGACGTATTCGATGGTACCCTGTGTATCGGTGATGACGACCGACGCGGGGCTTTGTTCCACGGCCACTGACAGCATCTGGAGCTCCTCCTCCACACGCTTGCGCTCTGTTATATCGCGGGCGATTCCCAATACACCCACAAGCCTGCCCCGGCTGTCATGCATCGGTGTTCTGACGGTTTCGAGCAGTTCTGTGTGTCCGTCATCTGCGTAGGAGACTTCCTCTTCATTTGTGCAGGGTTGTCCTGTGGCGATGGCGGCCTGGTCTTTCTCACGGGAGAAGTCTGCCAGGTTCTCGTCCACAAAGTCGTCATCCGTTTTGCCCACAATTTCGGACTGTGTGGTGCCATACAGGCGCTCGAATTTTCGGTTGCAGGCGAGGTAGACACCTTCCGGATTTTTCAACCATACGAGGTCAGGCAATGTCTCGATCAACATGCGCAGCTGTGCTTCACCGTTCCGTTGAGCCTCCTCCGTGAGCGCTTTACGGGTTTTAGTCGTTTGGTTCATGGAATCATCTACCGAATAAACCAGGTGGTTACGCAGCACCAGGGTGCATCATGACTCCGGGCCTCTGCGTCATGACTGCCATGCTCCCGGAGGTATTTCCGAATCGCCTTCTCTGGAAACCGCCGGATGCGACCGATCCTGTGCCCCTGCAATGCACCGTCCGTGGCGACCCGGCAGGCAGCTTCTGAAGACATTTGCAGGAATTCAGCGACCTGCCTGATGGGGAGGACTTTGCGGATGGTGTTCATGGGCACCTCGTTGCGTATCTAACGCAAAAAAACGGTACACCGCCTGACACACGGCCTGACCCACACGGCCTGACCCACACGGCCTGACCCACACGGCCTGACCCACACGGCCTGACCCACACGGCCTGACCCACACGGCCT
>JAJDDT010000117.1 GCA_029260165.1 Phycisphaerae bacterium
TTCATCGTCCGCTCAATCACCATATCATAGGGTTGCATGCAGTCATCCCTGACTGAAACCTCACACTCCTTCAAGCCGCGACGAGATCATAACGCATCCGCAGCGAAATCAGGAAGTTATTTCGGCGGCGTTCCTTAGGACCAAAAACGAAATCCAAAGGGCCTTTCGAGGCCCTTTTTTATTGGTTTCGATTTCGATCCCGAATGGCTTCCAGTTGTGCGATGCCTGGCAGGTCTTTGGGGCGATTCAAGGCCTTCCTGGAGGTAATGAGAGCGTCGATTGAGAGTACACGAATCGTTCTTTCGGACAAATGTACGGTCTCTGATCGTCTTGCCACCGTATCGTATTCACCGATACCGGCGATTTCCGTGAGTACATCGAGTTGTCCCACTGTCGTTGTCAAATACAGCTTTTTGTACCCGACCAGTTCGTCAGCGACCGTTGTGAGTGGGGGACGCTTCGGCAGCATTCGCCAGCGACGTTCCAAGCCATCAAGCGCGCTCAGCAACCTGGCGATATTGGACAAGACAAGCGGCGCACAAATATCAACATCTTCTGTCACCAACGACGAGCCATAAATCGTGCCAGCCATGCCACCGACAAGAACAAACGACACATCATTCTGAATCAGTCGGCGGACCAATCCTCGGGTCGAATCCATAGTGATTAATACCTGCCAGACGGAGTTCTCGCACCAACTCAAGTGCCTGATCATGCCGCCGCAAACGCTCTTCCGGCGACAAACTCAATAAGTAATCCAACTGATCGACGTCGATCCCGTCCGCCCGCGCCTTCTCCCACGCATCCATCTCCGCGTCAGCCATCCCGAAGCTCCGCCACCGTTACGCGCATCGCCTCTTCCAGCGTCGTCTCACCGTGCAGCACCTTGGCGACCGCATCCTGCCGAAGCGTGTGCGCTCCCTGTTCCACCGCGTGCTGATGCAGCGTTTCGGTCGTGGCTTTGTTCATCAACAAATCGCTCACACCCGCATCCACGGTCACCAGTTCATACACCCCGACGCGATCGAAGTACCCGGTCCGGTTGCACCGTGCACAACCCGCCCCACGAAAAACCTCGACGTCCCCACGTTCCGTCGGAATCCCCATCAACTCCCGCTCCGTCGTGTTGGCCACATGCGCTTTTGCACACTTGCGACAAATTCGACGCACCAGTCGCTGCGCCAAAACCCCCACAATGGCACTCGCCACCAGGTACGGTTCGCACCCCATATCCAACAAACGCGTCAGCGCTCCGACGGCTGAGTTCGTGTGCAGCGTCGCAAACACAAGATGACCCGTCAACGATGCTTCCAACGCCAACCGCGCCGTCTCCTGATCGCGAATCTCACCCACCATGATCACGTCCGGATCATGACGCAAAATACTCCGAAGCGCCCCCGCAAACGTCACCCCGTGCTCGTGATCAATCTGAACCTGATTGATCCCGGCCATCTTGTACTCGACCGGGTCCTCAATCGTCACAATATGACGATCCAGACTGTTGATACGCTGCAATGCCGCGTACAGCGTCGTCGTTTTTCCGCTCCCGGTCGGACCGGTAATCAAAATGATCCCGTGAGGCCTCTTGATCAACCGCTCGAACGCCTGCGCGCAACCGATCTCCATCCCCAGCTTTGAAAACTCGACGTTTGACCGGTCCATGTTCAACAAACGCAGCGTCACCCGTTCACCATGCACCGTCGGCAGGACAGCCACACGCACGTCAATATCCTGCTCAAAACTCCGCTGCGTGAACCGACCATCCTGCGGACGTCGCTTCTCGGTAATATCCAAATTGGACATCACCTTGACCCGCGACACAATCCCCGCCGCCGCATCGAGCGGAAACGCCCGCGACTCGATCAACCGACCGTCAATGCGCAATCGGATACGCACCCGATCCGCCTCAGGCTCGATATGAATATCGCTCGCCCGCCGATCCACCGCCTCATCAATCACGCTGTCCAGTTGCTCGACGAGGTTCATCCCGACCGAAGACACCGTGGCTGTCCGTCTCGCCATCGGCGATGCCTCGACCATCCGCGCGCCCTTGCGTCGCGCATCGCCGTACAACTCGTCCTGCAACTCCGCGATCTGATATCGCGGACTGACCACATATTGAATCGAACGATCGAAATGCTCGTGCAACTCCGCCCGCACCGTTGGGTCCGATGGATCCCCAACCGACACCACCAGATGACCCCCGACCTCCCCAAACACGATACAATTCCGCCGCTTGGCCACATTCTCCGGCAACGACAGCACCCAGGGCGTCGACGGCCTACGACGCGTCAAATCCAGATACCGCAAACCCAGCAAATCCGCATACGCCTGCGCCACTTCCTCGTCGCTGACCACATCCCTGGCCAGCAGCGTCTCCACCGGCGGCAGTCCCATCATCGCTGACTCAAGCAACAGCGAATCCACGCCCGCGCGCGTCAGCGTGTCCTTCTCAAGCAGGTTTCGCAGAATGGTGACTTCCGCGTCAATGGCTGCGATCATGCTCCAACCCTACTCATGACTCACCGACACAATCAACGCATCATCATCAAACGACCTGCCCGCCCGATGGCGATCCGCCGCCCCCGTCAATCGACCGTTGATCTCCCCAGGCACCGCATACACCTCCTGCTCCAGCAACAGATCATGAATCGCCTGCGTCCCCCAAACCTCACCCGCCGAGTTCGTCAAATCACACAACCCGTCGCTATGGCAAACAAGCCGAAACGAGGAGGGTAAATCCACCTGCGTCACCTCATATTCGTAACGCGTGTCAATGCCCAAAACCAACGCAGGCTGATCCAGCGTCACCAATCGCCCAGGCCCCGTCAACAGCAACGGCGGCGGGCACCCCGCGTTGATGTAGCTGATTTTCCCCTCGCTCAAATCCAGGGACAACAACGAACACAACACCAGTTGCCTCGCCGATCGCGTGCCCAGCGTTCGATTCACCGCCGACATCAACCGCGCAAGGTGAGGCTTCTCGTCTGTCTCCATCATCAACGCCGTCCGAATCGCCGACCGAATACCATGCCCCTGCGACAATCCCCCAACCCCATGTCCCCCGGCATCGGTCAACAGCAGATACAGCCGTTCCCCACCATCGGGAATCACATCACAAAAATCCCCACACCGAATCCGACCCGCCTGCAACTTGACCGTAACGTCGAACCCCTCGCTCGATACGGGCGGTACGGTCATCGCAAGCTGCATCCGTCTCAACGTCGACAACCATCCCGCCGACGTCGCCACCGAATTGCGCGCCAAACGGTCCGACGTCTCCGACATCGCCGTCCCCAGGTGCGCCCCCGCCGCAATCATCTCCCCCACGTTCTGCTCCGAAAACGCCTGCGGATTCCCCGGACGATCCACATACACAACCCCGACGGCCTTGCCCTGCTGCCAGACCGGTGCCACCAATCCCGCTGCCGCAAAACCCTGCTTGGAATCGAATTTCCCCGAAACCGCCGGGTATCGACCCCCCACCGCCTGCAGCATCGCCGACAGCGCAAACGTCTGACTCACCGGCATGACCGCTCCACCCGCCACACGCCCGAAACCACGTTGCGCTGCCAACCGCAAATCTTTTTTCGATTCACCACGAAGCGCCACAAACCCCCGCTCCGCCTGCACCAGCGTCATCAAACGACCCAGTCCCGCACGCAACACCTCATCTGTCCGCGCGGGATACCCCGCCTCAACGGTCAACATCGAAATCGACGCAATCCGACCCACCGGCAGCGACACAGGCTGCACCACCTTCACCCACTGCGTCTCAGGCGGGTCCACCCGATCAGGCGTCAGGAACGAAAGATCACCCTCCTCCCCGGTTCCCACATCATCGAGAAACTCAAACACCCACTGCCCGATGCGCACCATGTCCCCATCGGTCAGCAACGTCTCGGAAATCTGCTGCCCGTTTACGAACGTCTTGTTCCGACTGCCCAGATCACGAATCCGATATCGCCCATCCGGATCACGATCGATCCGCGCGTGCTCCCGCGACACCAGATCATCAACGACCGTCACATCACAGGACTCCACCCGCCCGATCACCAGCGATTCATCAGCCAGTACCCGCGACCGATATCGCCCCTGCTCATCAAAATAAGTCAAATTCGCCATCCCCACATCCTACCGCACCCCAACAACACCCGGCAACCGATGCAACCCGAAACCACACCACGCGCGTGCGTGACTGAATCGGCGGGTTCGATCGTGATGTCCTGCAGATACCCATTCTGTAGCGTCGCCCCTTGTGGGCGGCGCGATTGCAAACGGACGTCGTTTCGCGTTCCCGTCACCCACAAGGGGTGACGTCGCAGCGGTCCTTTGCGTCCCGCCGAAATGGCCATGCACGCACACAGGACAACCTTGCCACTGGACACCGCATGACACACGTCATACCCTCAACCAGGTATGCAACGGTCGTGAAATGGAGCAATGCAAATGGCGATTGATAACCGACTGTGTACAGCGTCGATCCTGTCCGTGCTTTCGATACTCGTGGCCGGTCCGATTGGCTGCGAGACGTCGCAAAAACGTGGCGGACAAAACATTGATCGGAACGTCAAGCCCGACGCGCTCATTTCCATCTACGGCGTCTCGTGACCGTTCTGAGCGACCAACGTCACGCGCTCGGTCGAGCGCCTCGAAAATGTGAAACGCGTGGAATTCAACCTGGATTCGGGACATGCCGCCGTATTCTTCGAAACCGGAAAAACCGCTGACCCTGCGCAGCTCTGGAAAGCCGTCCTCAACAGCGGGTTCACACCCCTGGCCGTGGAAATCGGTGACCAAGCCTACCGCGGACCAAACAAAAAGGAACACGAATAATGCGAACCAAACGGATACGTCCCTACCCAATCATGTTCCTGGCTCCCATGTTGCTGGGCATCACCGGCTGCCTGGGGCCCAACCCGGGCTTCTTCATCAGCACCTCCGCCGCCAACGCAACGATCTTCACCCTCGTCAATGGATTCCTGAGTCAGTTTATCAATTTCGCCGCCAGCTAGCGGGAGCATCATTCGTTATGATCCGTCACGGTTTCACCGCATGGTTCTGTTTCGTCGCACTGGGCTCCGCCTTCGTCGCCTCACCCGCCGCCGCACAAATCAACACCGATGTCGCGCTAACACCCAGAAACGGCGGAAGCATCCTTCGTCTGCAATACACGTTTCGAGAGTTGTCGGGTACCGGCGCGATCGCCAACCAACATGAATCCTCCGTTCGCGGCACCTTTCTCCATGGCATCACCGCGGGCATCGCATTGATCATGACCGTCCCATACCTGAATCGCCAAACAGACAGGATTGACCCACAATCAGGGCGCATCGAAGACGCCCACGACGGCGTCGGCGATTTCACTTTCCTGCTCAAGCACCGGTTCTGGCAGCGTGACGACGGACCCGGGAAGACAGCCCGGTGGGCGCTGCTGGGCGGCATCAACATCCGCAGTGGCGATTCCGATTTCACAAGCGACAGCTACGACCCCATCGTGGGAACCGTGTTCAGTTGGCGAGGCGGTCGAAGCCGATTCGACGCAGACCTCGTCTGGCAATTCAACACGGGCAGAGGAAATTTCAGACACGACTTCCTGCGCTACGACCTCGCCTACACCCACCGACTGTTTCCCGACGTATTCACCAGCACGAGCACATGGGTGCTTTCCGGCGTCGCAGAACTCAATGGCCGATACGGAACCGACGGCTCGCACGAACTCTTCCTTGCCCCAGGCGTGCAATTCAGCACCGAGCGCTGGATCCTCGAAGCCTCAATCCAACTGCCCGTCGTTCAGGAACTCGGCGACGTCCCGGAGACCGACTATCGCCTCGTCGTGGGCGTCCGATTCCAGTGGTAGACCCACTCAACACAAAGGCGCACCACCCGGTCACGGGAAGCGTCTGGTTTTTGCGAATAAGCTGGGCATGCACCCTGCTCGTAGCCTGCTACCTCCTGAGTCTTCCGATTCGTGAATTCCTGATCCACTTTTCAATCGCCGACGGGTTGGCCTACGCACGCATTGCCTTCAACTTCGCTCAAGGCCATGGATCGACATTCGACGGCATCACCACGACCAATGGCTATCACCCGCTCTGGATGTGGCTTCATGTTCCACTTTTCCTGGGCGCAGACACCGCCATGTCACGGATGGCCCTCGCACGTTTGCTGTGGGTCGCCACAACATTGGGAGCGGTGGCCGTCTGGAGCGTGTACGTCCAGCGCATCACGCGGAGCAGGCTGGCAGCCTCGATTCTCGTGATGGTTATGGGGTGTTTCGGGTGGACGATATACGTTCTATACGCAGGTGTGGAAACGCCGCTCTTTCTGCTGCTCATGGGTTTGTCGCTGCTGCTGACCGACCAGTTGATCGAAAAACCAATGCCCTCCAGGAGGGCGTGCGCATCGCTCGGCATCGTGATGGTCGCCTGCTTCCTGTCGAGACTCGATGGTATATTCGCACTCTTCCCGTTGGGATTGATCATTCTCTTTCACCTCAGACGCAGTGGCGTCAGATGCATCGCCGCCTGGCTGTCTCCGGTCGTGCTGATTCCTGTTCCTTATTTCGCGTGGAACATAATGACGTTTGGACACCTCATGCCGATCAGTGGGCGGGTCAAGACAATGGAACACCTCGATCTCGCACGTACCGTGAACAATCTCACCCATTGGGCAGAAAAAAAGTCGCAACTCCTGCCATCAACCTGGCTTCCCATCCTGGGCGTCGCTGGCGCGATCGCGTTTGTCGTGGTCATGTGGGGGGTGTGGCAACTAATCCGCAATGAGCGGCGAGTGCTCCGTGTCTTGTGGGTATTACCCGCCGGTGCCGTCGGTCAATATGTTTATTACCTGTTCAGGATTCGAGAAATAAACATCCCGTGGCATCTGTTTATGCAATTCCAATCGCTGTATGTCGGCATCGCGATCGCTGCCTACATGATCATACGAAAACACCGAGGTGAACAAGTAGCAGGAGGCAGGTCTGTCCGCGAGATAGCCACTTATGTGCTTGTCATTATCATGGTCTCGTCCGGCACCGCGGTGTACGTTAAAGCCAAGTCGAAGCACCGCCCCGGAGTAGCCATCAGCTTTGACGTCGCGGACTGGATCGTGGCCAACCTGCCGGAAAACACCACCCTCGCAATGTACGATTCGTTCAACATCGCGATCATTGCAGACAAAATGCACGTCGTGGACATGAACGGACTGGTGGGAAACGCAACGCTCGCAAACCTCGCCCGAAAGAAGGACCAACCCGCCATCATCGAACAATTCGAATGCAACTACGTCGTCACCTGGATCAACGATGAATGCAAACCTTCCAATACCGATGCCTACCTCTATTTGTCCGAATCCGCTCCGGACAAACGTTCCCTGAGATTGGCTGTCGTGCACGACGAACCTTACAAAACCGCTCGAAAAAACAACACAAAAGGATTTCCGTGTCCATAGAGCATTTCCAATCCTGATGCAGCGTCACCCCTTCCATAACGCCGGAGCTGCCGGGTGTTTGGGGCGATTGGTTCAACCTGCCCTGCCGCGTGACGCGTGAACCATCGCCATTCAATTGTGGAATATGTGGGAATTCCGGGGGGTTTTCCGGTATGATAATACCGGCGGTCCAAAGGGAGAGAGGAGCGCATCGGGCAGCTTTCCACCACAGAGGGAAAATCCAAGGGAATCGGGAACACCGGCGGCGGTTTCGCCCGGGCGTTGTTCGATTCCGGAGAGAGGCGACACACGATCATGATCAAAACAAAGGTTGGGTTTCTGGCCGTTCTTTTCGCGACGGCGGTCACCGCTCGTGCGAGCGAGCTTTGGCAGTG
>JAJDDT010000118.1 GCA_029260165.1 Phycisphaerae bacterium
TCAGGCAGGAACCCCAATGATGACAAAGACGCATAACTGAAATTGTTTGTAGATGATCAACAATGAGCTATAAGGATAACCAAATCACTGGTTGGTTTTGATTCGACGCTTGGTGGTTGGTTTTGGAGTGATCGGTGACACCAATGGGCCGACCACAACGTTGAATCCGTCGCTGCCTGTATCGAGTCCACGCTGACGCCGATGCTGCGCGACATCGGTGTCGGCGCCGACCGCCGCATGCGATTGAGAGAATTCGTTGGGCTGAGTATTCGCACGACAACGCGAGGCGAGGGGAGGTAATTTCCCTACGCGGGCGGCTCAAATTGGGAGGTGCTGATACGGCGGCACCGTTTCCGTCAGCCATCGTCATATTCTACGCAGGCCGGCTTGGTGAAGCTGTACGGCCCGTGATGGTGCCTTTATCGCATCAGGTCACCACCCAACATGTCAACCAGGATTGAAGAACTGTGTCACGAGGCTTCTCCAACCCATGAAAAAAGCATTCCGACAACTCATCTGCGACGTGATTGAAACACTTCGTCGCATCGAGGAACACTTGGTAGCCATT
Organism: Phycisphaerae bacterium; assembly: GCA_029260165.1. Classification (GTDB taxonomy): domain Bacteria; phylum Planctomycetota; class Phycisphaerae; order UBA1845; family UBA1845; genus OFTM371. The sequence goes on from JAJDDT010000118.1 coordinate 569, forward strand.
CAGAGCAAACAAGGCCAAAAGGAATGGCTTACGATTACAGAGACCGCCGAATTGCTTCAGGTCTCGGAAACAACAATCGATCGTCTTATCGCATCCGGTCAATTGAAAGCGTCGATCATCACCACGCCAGCTGGCCGTGGACTCAGGAATCGACATCGGATACATGCGGAGTGGATTGATCAATACCTTCTGGTGAATGTGGTTCGCAACGATCGGATCAAAAAAAATCACAAGCAGCCGTGCCACGACTTCATCAAGTAGCAAATATCTTCCTTCGTACATGCTCGGTAACGTCACCTAGTCGGTCCATGCCGATTTCCTGCACATACGTGTCCGACATCCCCGGCAGAGCGTGTCCCATGATACGATAGATGGCGTGTTGATCGTGTGCTTCATCGGCCCATGTGCGGAACGTATGACGCAGAGTGTAGAAGCCAATACCGGGGCGCTTCAATTCATGTTCGATTAGTAATACATCAAACCACGCTCTAAGTCGATCTGCATAGGAAACTTTGATGGTCCCATCTACGCTTGTGTTCAGACGATTGCGAACGAGTGGTCGCCCAGTTTCGGTCAGAAACACCAATGACGCCGCACCATCATCGAATGGCTTTGGGCGTGGTTCGTCAAGGATCTCTTGCAGAGCCATTGTTGTTTCAGGCCAGAGCGGGACTGTACGTCGTACCGCGGTCTTGGGCCTATCAAAGTCAACCACGCCTTGCTTGAGATCGACCGCGATTCGCGGCAGTTGGGAGCAGTCCGTATTACCAAAACCACCATTGACTCCAAGTAGAATTGCGGCTCGGAGCATCGGATTGTCTGCGTTTTTGATCAAAGTCTGGACTTGCCCCAGCGTAAATAACCGCTTGCCGTTCGTGATTTCATGTTGCTGTCTACTCTTCCGTCTCTCCACTGCCGTAGGTTTTTGCAACACCTTTCCCCAGCGGGGCAATTGATCCATCGAGCCACCCTGAACGGCCCATGCGAACATCGCAGAAATCACTGCCAAGGTACGCGTGAGGGCATGGACACCCAGACCTTGTCGGCCGGTGAGACCGTGCTGCACCAATTCTGTACGGTATTTCTGGAAATCCTTCATGGAGAGCGATGCGGCTGATCGCTGTTTGCCGATTTGTTTGGCGAAATGCACGACGACGCGACGACAGTCCTCAAACCATCGCCCACCGATTTGGCCAGAATGGACTCGCTGAAGCTGATAAGCCAGGAACTCGTTTCCCAGTTTCTTGACCGTGAATTCGGAATTGGATACTGTCCTCGTATCAGGTTCGCGGCCTGCGTGGAGATCTGCAGCAACAGCGAGGTATCGATCGCGTGCTGCCTGAGGATTGTCCCACACACCAAAGAAGCACACCTTGCCGCGAATCTTTTTGCACCACTGCCCGTTCGCGTGTGCGGTGAGTGGAAAGGATGCGAAAGGTTTGTGAGGTTTAACCCGTTTCGTAGCAGATGCCATGACGACGTACTCCGAACATCAGTGGATAGTTGCTCGTGAGATCACTTGGTACTCTGCTTCGCGGTTGTCGTCAAGGTTGTCGTTCCCGGATCATGGAATTCCGAGATTTGCTGTAAGTTGTTGTTTTAAAACATGTTGCCACCGTAGCTCAGTTGGCAGAGCAGCGGTTTTGTAAACCGCAGGTCGTCGGTTCGAGTCCGACCGGTGGCTGGTTGTTGTTTGGGTGTGAATTCCTTGACCGCCCCCGCCTTTTTCCGACTATTCCCGTCACTAACCCCTTGTGCTGTATCGGTTTGTGGTTTTGGTGGCGTTGCGGTCACGTCATTCATTTTCCCCAACAATCCGCCATCGTCCGCCAGCCCCTGACTACCCCCGTTTTGGGGTGCCAGTACAACATTAGTACAACACCCTGAATCGTCGGGTGTGGCGCCGTACGTCCCGGTGGCTCGCGTTCGTTCGGCTTCGGTTTCGTCGCTCAGGTCGGGCAAGGCGGATAACGCGTTGGCCACTTCCGCCAGGGCTCTATGGGTGTACCGATCCATCGTCAGGTTGATCGTCGAATGGCGGGCGAGGGTTTGGGCGTCCTTGGGATGCACTCCACCGCGCGCAAGATTGGTGATGAAAGTGTGGCGCAGAGAATGGAAGTCGGCGTATCGACCACTACTGTCCACGTAATCGATCCCTGCAGCTTCCAGATCGGCTCGGACCATTGCCGCACCCTTATCTTTTGAAAATCTGAACATTCGATCCGTATCCCACAAGCCACTCATCCAGTCTTTGATCCTCGCCGCCAATTCTGGCCGAAGGGGAATTTCGCATTCCCGCCGGTTCTTGGCATAGGCCGCTTCAACGGTAACTCGCGAATGTTGCCCCTCGAAATGGAACGATTGCGGGGTCAACGATCGGCATTCTTCCGCTCGAAGCCCTGTTTCCGCGACAAGCCGATACAACAATGATCGAGCAGCACCGTCAAGCAGGAACCGTTTCGGTTGCGCTGAAGTAACCGTAAGCAAGCGCCGCAGTTCGTTGGTCGACAGCGCCCGTCGGTCATGACGTCGATCGGTCCGCACGTTGAAGCCTTGCAAGTGTCCGACCGGGTTATGCGGCGCTCGTCGATCCGCCACCATCCAACGCGCGAATTGCTTGATGGCTTGAAGGTAGAAATTGCACGTCTGGTGTGACTTGTCGTCGTCACGCAGCGTGCCGATGAACGATTGAACGCGCGACGCTGACAAGTCGGTCCAACACTTGAAGCGACACCCCGTCACAACCGCCGTCGCCCGCATCCTCAACAGGTTCGCGTGTTTTTCGGTCGTGCCCTTTGCAATCAAGGCCGTGTGCCAATCGCCGATATGGCCTGTCAACGGTCGCACGAAATGTTTTTCGTAGGGGTTCACCAGCCCGGCTGATTCCCGGTGGCTGTTTCGGATGGCTTCAGACAGTGCCAACTCCGCCGCATTCTTGTCGGTCGTTTTCAGGGATTGGCGAATCTGGTCGCCGGTCCTGGGGTGACGAAACAGTCCCCACCACACCGACGGCTTCCTGCGAACCTTGTGGCCCTTCTTGTCGCGTCGTGTGACCGTCGGTCGGTACAATCCCATTTCAGCTTCCTTTCCGTCGTTTAGCCAATTCCAGGTCCAGCACGTTGGCCAGCTTCGTCACGGTTGCGATGCTGGGGTTGTTCCCGCCCCGTACCAGCCCGTGCAGGGACGCGTAACCCACCCCGCTCTCACGCGACAGCGCAAACATGGACTTCCCGGATGCACGGATGGCTTTCAGTAATTGCTCACGCAGGTCGATTGGTTTCATTTTTCTTCCCATTCATGAATGATATCAAATTACTGATATCCGTGTCAAGACAACGGTTGGAGCATATTCACCCATTCCCGGATGTCCGCCATCCGCCATCGCACGCCGGTTTTGCCGATCCGCACGGACGGCGGGAGTACGCCATTGGCGTGCATCCGCTCGACGGTGCGTTTGGACACGCCAAGCGCTGACGCGACGCCCTTGACGTCGATGAGAAGTGGTTCGAATCCGTTCGTTCGTTTGTCATCCATGTCGTTCCTTTCGCTTAATCCGTGAAAAAAGTTTTCGCCCTTGGCATACGGTCATAGAAATCACCTCTGCAGGGATGCGACGGTGCCCCAACCTACCCCCGTTTCTGGCCCGAAAACGAGGTTTGTGTACAGTTGTGCACAGTTGATGGCATTTATCAAAACCTCTTCCACGCGTGCGTGTGGGGGGAAGACTTGAAATAGGGGTCAAACCATGCACAACTGTACACAAAGTCATTGCACCTCGTCCTCAACGCCGCACCGAATACCGATTCCGACGCGTACGGTCTTACCTCTGTGCTCCCGTTCCCCCCGAATGCTGTCGAAGCCCCGCTCGTTCAGCTTCCGCCCGAACCATGTTTGTGAGCTTGGCCTCTCCCCGTGTGACTCGCACCACGTTCGGTAGACCCTGTACAGCCACGACGACTCAACCTCACCCCCGTGTGCAACAACGCAACACTCGCCGATGAAATGCCCAAGCACATCCTGCTCGGTCTTGTACTCGTCGGTCGCCGCCTCAACACGCTCAGGATGCCGTAGGCCCGCGTCCCGCCACGATTGGTTTCCGGCCAGCGCCCAATTCAGAATTCCACTCAACTCGCCGTGTGGCGTCTCTGTGAGTCCCGTGTCGCGGTCCTCTGGCGGAATCGTCACGTCGAACGGGATCAGCTTGATGCGTCGCCACATGGCGTGGTCTGTCCCCTTGATAGTGGGCTTGTGGTTTGTGCCGATGAACAGCTTGAATTCAGGCGTGTACTCGAAATAATCCTTGTACATGAACCGGGCGACAATTGAGTCGCCACCTGTGACGGACTTCACAAGCGACTCGTGCATCCGCTTGTCCTCTTCTATTTCAACGACCGGCACGAACCGCACGCTCGCCAGCCGTGCAATGTCGGAATTCGCTCCGTTGTTTTGCTTCGCCATGAACGTGCTGGCGTCCGCCTGACGTGAGTAGTCCCCGAACATCGCCGCGATGGTCTTCTGAAACGTCGTTTTCCCATTCGCGCCGGAGCCGTGGAACATCCACAGGACATGCTCATCCGCCTTACCCGTCAGGGCGTATCCGATGACGCGTTGCATGTAGGCGGTTAGCTCGTTGTCCCCGTCGAATATCTCGTCCATGAACCGCAACCATCGCGGGGATTGCGCGTCCGGTTCATAGGCACACCCCGCAACCTTCGTTATCAAGTCACCCGGTCTGTGTTTGTAGAAGTCGCGTGTCCGAAGGTTGAACGTGCCGCTCGACGTATTGAACAACCACGGGTCAGCGTCCAGCTTCTCAACAGGTATGCGGATACGCGGGTCGCTCTCGGCGAGAGTCCGTATCCCTTTCACGCGGTTGGCGAACTCGAACTTCAGTATCGCCTTGAGCGCCTTCTTGCGGTCATCGTCGTCGGCGATGCTTGCGGCATCTTGCGTGGCATTGTACACCGTCTCTTTGACAAGCTCGCTCACACGCCCCATTTCGTCGCGTTTCCAGTGCGTTCCACACCAAGCCAGCCAGCCCGTTTGTGCACAATAGCGTAGCTGCTTGCCGTGTCGGTCAACCAGCCGCTCGGCGAATTGCATCTCCGTCGTCGGCACGCCCGCCGTCTCACCAACGCTGACGCGCGGATCATTCTTGACCGCTTCAACCGCTTTGGCGTACGTCCGGTCGAAGTAGTCGTCTCGTTTGTCGGCAAACTTCGACAGTCCATCGACGACGTCGAAGATGTCCGATTCGCCCGCCCCGGTTCGCACCAGTTTGCACATGACGTGAAAGTCGCGTTCAGAACGATCGTCCACAGGCTTCCCAAGCTCATTTCGTGCCCATTGTACGACGTTCGCAGGCACGGGCGTGTCACTGCCGTCCGCTTCGGATGTCGTCGTAGTGGGCGTTTCTGGGAACGTCAGGCAGCCGCGCAGCTCATCCAGGGTGAATGTGTCGTCGTTGATGTTGTGAATCACGCAAGGGACCGGGTTGTCGGGGTCTTTGACGTTGTCGAAGCCCGGAAGCCGCAGAATCCGACTCAAGTCCTGTGTCCCGTCACCGTTCCACAACTTCGCCATCGCCTTCATCGTAGACGTGACGCGGTCCCGATCATCCTGTGTCGTTATGGTGACGGCGTCATCGAGAATCCAGTACAAGTGCGCGCCGTGCCCACTCGACACCGTGACGCTCGGAGCAGGGAACCCCGCCGCTTCAATGCGCTCGAGCGCTGTCACTGGCCCACAGTTGTCCAGGTCTTGCCACAAGCATCGAACGGTCACGATGTCCGCTTGTTTGCCGTCACCGTTTTTAACCCGTGGACAAACCCCGAAATAGGCGTTGCAGTAGTTGGGTGCCTGCGTCAGTTTTCGGATGTAGTCTTCTTGGGCGATGAACTCGTCGCGTGTCCACCACTGCCGCGAGACCACACCGCGTTTGCCAATAGCGCGAAGCTCCAGGATATCAATCGGTCGGTGAAGGGCTTCGACAAGTCTTTGGAAATCACTCATCGTCAACCACCTCCCTGGAACGGATGACGCTTTTGGCCATCTTAACAGTACAGCGCAAAGTAAGCTCAAGCGAATCGGGGGCGTGGATCGATAACTTCTGTCAGGAGAAGAGTTTGGATTCCTGGCAGGAGCAAGAGCATGGATGTCGGACAGATTCGCAAGGTGGGACGAGCGTTGCCGC
>JAJDDT010000119.1 GCA_029260165.1 Phycisphaerae bacterium
GGAATCGCAGACGTACAATTCCTCCCAGGTATCGTTGTCAAAGTCGACAAGAAACGTCGCCCATCCGATACCGTACGAGCCAACATCCGCCAGGAGTGTGGCGTTCTGGCACGGTGCGTTCCCGGGATTCAGGAGCAGGACATTCCCTGAGGGGGTGTTCGTCACATACAAGTCCTGCCACCCGTTGTGCGTCCAGTCACCAATTGCAATGCCCATGCAATCGACGTTGGCCGCGGTGTTTGAGGCAGCCGTGATGTCGATGAAGGTTCCGTCCCCCTGATTCTGAAACATGTGATTCTGGAATTCCGCTCCCGTACCCTTGTCGTTTCCCAGGTAAAGATCAGCATCCCCGTCACGGTCGAAGTCCAGAAACGCGACAACCAGCGTCGGATCCATGCCCCGTGTCACGCCCAGGGACTCGCCTACCTCGAGAAAGGTCCCGTTGCGATTGTTGATGTACATGCGGTTCGGCGTGAGATTCCCCAAAATTCCCGTGCGATTCGGCACGAACAGGTCAAGCCAACCGTCTCCATCCACATCACCCCAGGAGCACCCCATTCCGCTTCCAGCGTCATCCAGGCCACTCGACGCACTCTTGTTGGCGAACTGAAAATTGCCGTCATTTCGCATCAACACGTTGCGATCGAGGAAGTTTGAAAAAAACAGGTCGAGATCGCCATCCGCATCGTAATCCGCCGCCGACACGCCCGAATACCCGGGTAACTGCGGAATGGCTACGGTGTTTGATCGATCGGTGAAGTGGCCCGTGCCATCGTTCTCGAACACGCCGACCAGCCCGTCGAGCCGACCAACCGCGACCAGGTCCTCATCGCCGTCGTTATCGAGATCAACGAACGCCACACCCGCGCCAAACAGGGTTGGGTCCGGCTGACCCGTATCGGTGCCTACCAGGTAATCAATACCCCTTGGTACCGCGACATCGGCGAACGGTAATTGTCCCGCATAGGCTGCAACCGGTTGCATCAGGGCGATGGCTGATACCAGCGCACCCATAAGGCACCCAACGAGATGTCGAGCGAAATGATTCAAATGAGAACCAGTCATCGTAAAATATCTTCCCGTATTGACCCGTCCCGATTCGCGTCGAATCAGTTCCGCAATGCGCCGAAGTGCCCGCTGCCCTCGACACCAAACACCAATCAGCTCAGATTGTATAAAATACATCGTCCCAGGAACAGTGGGAAGTGAAATTTGTCCGCAAAACAGTAATATTGCCTTGGGGTTCGAGTCGTCCGTTATCACTTTACGGTCGCCACGCAACGATTCGAGCCTGTGACGCAAAAAAAATATGGCCCCGAAAAACTCGCTAAGCGATTGTAAACAAACGAGTTCTGTTCCGGGTACGATGCTGCGATCCGTAAAGGCATCCGTTAATCCTTGACATGGACACGCGAAAAACAGTAGTCTCGGGCCTGTGGCCATTGGTTCGGGTTCCGGAAGGGATCAGGCGGGGTGGTTGCGACGTGGGTGTTGCTTCTGCGTTGGATTGGAGCCATGCGCGGTGCGTTTCGGAGATGGAAAAGGCAATTTGTTGAGGCTAGGTAAGGCTGTGCGTACAGAGAGTCACGGCAATTCGCGGCGACGTTGTTTTCGGGCGATCGCTTCCGTTCAGCTTCTCGTTTCACTCCTGCTGAGCGCGTGGTTGTTGGCTAGTGTTTTGGAGTCCGGATTTGCATTCTGGCTCGGGACGCTTGCCATGCTCCCGCTGCTCCGTTCGATTCAAACGCTTTCGCCGGTTGACGCCGCGCGGGCTGGGGGTTTCTGGGGGGCGTTGTTGTACCTGTTTTGCAGCGGTCCGACCCACGCGACCATTGCTGCGGGGTTTCTGCCGCTCCTTCTACTCATATTCGTGCCGGCGATGTATTGCGGTTTGGGGGCATGGGCCACCCGTCGGTCTGCCTTCAATCCAATCATGCTCGCGCTTGGCTGGACGCTTGTCGAACTCTGCCTGCGACCGTTGTCTCTTCGCTACGGCTTGCTCATTTCCGGTGGTGACAGCATCACCGGCGGCATCGTTGGCCGGCTGTTTGGTTATGTCGTTGTTTCCGTTCTTGTCGTTTTCTCCAGTGCGTCATTGCTGCTCGTGCTGGACCGTCTCCGGCTCAAGCTGTGGAAACCGGCGATAACCATTACCTTTGATGACACGGGGCTTTTCGTTCAGCCTCTTGTGTCGCTTTACGCCCCCTCTCTCGAGTTCAATCCATCGCGGCCCCGTGCGCCGCCACTCGCCTGATCCGATTCGATGTTCATCGACGCCCTGCGATGAAAGACAAAATCATCATCGCAACCAAGTGGTTATAGTTAGGAACAACGAAACAGGGATCGGGCGGCAGAATTTCCGCCGATCGCTTCATTTACTCGGAGGAACGAGGAAAAGATGACAAGCAAAAGAAATATGCTTTGGGTAGCAGCCATCACCGCGACGCTTATTTGCAGCGGCAGCGTGACGGCACAGGTAATCAACGAGTTTATTGCCAATCATTCTGGTGCTGACACGGATGAGTTTGTTGAGGTTTTCGGGACGGCGAGTACGGATTTTTCGACTCTCACGATCATTTCGCTTGAGGGCGACACCTCCAAGGGTCGCATCAATTCG
>JAJDDT010000013.1 GCA_029260165.1 Phycisphaerae bacterium
GGCGGTATTCGTCGTCGAATCAGATTCCACTGCGCGTCCGTCAAGTCGCTGGGATAAGCATTCCTCGCCATGGATCAGGCACTCCTTGCCAATTTCCATCCTTATCGGCGATATCCCTGCTTCTCACACACCCTCTAAGACAATCGCATCAAGGGCAGACTCCATAGCGGGCGTGCTGTGCTCCCCGTTTTGATATATGTCCGGGCTGAAAATGTTGAAGCTGCGATTGAGGCGGCTTCGTTGACAGGAACCTTGGGGCACCCCTATAACTGCCCGGGAATCGGCTTCCGGCGATAAGACAGACTGATAATCCCTATGCCTGCGGGAAGAGGCTTGCAGGTGAACAGGAGCTCCCGACCATGAGTATGGAACGAATGACTTTCGCGGGCATTGTGCGGCGATGTCCGGGTATGGCGCTGATGCTGGCGCTGGTGCTGGCGATGGGCGTGGGCATTGTTGGTTGTCCTCCGGAAGGGATGAACCCCGGTATGGGGGATGGTGGGGATGGTGGTGGCTCGGGTGATACGCTTGGGATTATCAATCTGCTGACGAACCTCAGCTTTTCCGAGGACATTCAGATAACGGTTTTGTACAACGCGCCGCCGGGTGCCACCGGGGTTTTTGCGTTCTATCGCGTGCTCGACGCGCCAGCCAACGTTGGTGGTGAGGAGATCGGGATTGAGGAGATCATCGCGGAGAATCTGCCGGCTGGTTCGGACGGGTCGTTCGTTTTTGATACGGGGGGATTGCGGGCGGGGTTCTACCGGGTGTTTGTTCAGGCGGACACGCTGATTTTTCCGAGTCAGGGGACGATTGAGATTCAGGGGCCTCCATCGCCGTTGATTCTGGAGCCTGGGATGGATACGGAGGTTGCGGCGGGCACGTTTGTTCAGGTGAATGCGGACATCGGTGATCCGCAGGGTCTGGCGCGGTGGCGCTTGTTTTTCCAGGGTGCGAATGATCCGTTAAGCGACGAGGGTCAGAGCGGCGACGGTTCGTTGCTGGGGACGCGGTTGACGGAAGGGTCGGGTAACACCGTTGATTTTCGCTGGGACACGTCGAATGTTGCGCCGGGGGAATATCGTCTCGGGTTGTCGGCGACGGATTCCGGTTTGACGATTGGTGGGGCGGTGGATGCGGGTCGATCGGATGCGGTCGTCACGAGCTACAGCAATTTTGTGATCACGATCACTCCTGCGCCGACGGCGACGCGGCCTCCGACGCTGTCGTTTCCGGCGTCGAGCCTGACGGCGTTTGGTGGTGAGACGGTGACGATTTCGTTCACCGCGAACACGTTCGAGGGAGATCAGTTTTCGGTCACGTTGACCCGGTTTTTTGAGGCGGTTGAAGAGACGATCGCGACGGTGACCGATCCGAGTACCGGTTCGATTCAGTTTTCGACGGCCAACCTGCCGAGTGGTTTGCACATGATCGGCGGGACGATTTCGGACGGCCAGAATAATCCGGTGTCTGTTGTTGAGAGCGACCGTTTGCGTCTGACGATTGTTCAACCTTCGGACGCGGAGTTGAGCGCTTCGGCACCGGGATTTGATCAGCAGGTCGCGCAGGGGGACGGTGTTCCGGTGGAGTGGAGCACGAACGTGCCGCCAGGGGACGCCCGTACGATTCGCGTTTTCGCGCGGGCCTGTACGGCGTGCGATGCGGCGGATCAGGGGACCGGACCTGAGATTGTGATCGCGACGAATCTGCGGCTTGATGCGGGGGCGACGACGTGGGATACGGCCGGCGTGATGGGGCGTCACGTTGTTTTCGTTGAGATGACGTTGGCGGACCTGACACCGGCGACGACGATTTCGGCGCGTGCTGTCGGCGTGGTTCGCGTGAGCGCGTTGCCTCAGACGTTTTATGTCGGGATTTACGAGTTGAATCAGCGGTTGGAAGGGATGAACCAGGGGACGATTTTCGCGCGTGATGGCGAGGTTTATCAGGGGGTGAATTTCTCTGACAGCGCTGGAACGTTTGTGACGACGGTTGGAGACTTCAACGCGGACGATCGTGCGGAATTTGTTATTGGTGCGCGGTTCGGCAAGCCATTCTTTCTTTCCAATTCCGGTATCGGTATTGGTGAGGCGTACATGATTTATGGTGGTGAACGTCGCAACAGGATTCAGAATCTGAACATGGTGGGGGCGGTTGACAGTGAGGGTGAGCCTGTGCTGCAGGGGATCACGTTTACGGGCGTTCGTACGGACGAATCAACGTCGACGGAGACGGATGGGCTGAGCACGGTTCGGATGATTCCGGATCAGGACGATGATCAGGTTCCGGAGCTTGCGTTCGGGATTCCGTTCTGTTCGTCGCGAGGGCATACGCAGCGGTTGCTGGTCGAGGGCAATCCGCTCGCGCGGAATTCGTTGGAGAAGCAGAATCAGTTTCAGCGCGGCGGCGTGGTGTTTGTTTCCAGTCGGAATCCGAATTTGTCGAATCCACCGATGGGTGACGATCCCGATGCTGATTTTGCCAATCAGGCGGTGATTCCGCTGGATCTGGTGGGGCAGCGGTTTGCCTCGGCGGGGATCGATTATTTTCCGGACAACCCTGACGGCATGCGCGGGTGCGAAGGGGCGTACATGGTCGACCAATGGGCGCGGATGGAAGTGGACAACATGGGTGTCACGGTTGTGACGTGCGAGTTCGGGCAGACGGACGGTTGTTTTGAGACATTCAGGGGGACGCAACTGGGATTTAGTCCTGCCCTGGCGGATCACATGGGGACGTTGTGTCAGTCGTTCTCGGCTGCATCTGCGAATACCGGTCCGTTTTGTGATTGTTTTGATTCGACGATCGATAATGCGACGAACGCCACGAACAACGGGCTTGGTGCAAGCGATCACATGATTCCCAACGATGGTGGGGCGTGTGCGACGCGATTGGGAATGGTCTCCGGGCCGTTGTCTGCGGCGGACATCGCAGGCGGTATGCTGGAGACAGCCACCGATTCACGGCTTGGGACCGGTTATTACCCGGTGTTTCTTGCGGATGCCAATGCGGGGAATCAATCCGGGATGTCGCCGAATGCGGCGATTCCGCCGGTCGGTGCGCGGTTGATCGGGAATGATCCGGGAACGGTGGCGGGCGGTGGTCCGCAGATGACCGGGGACAAGTTTGGTTCGACGATCGCGGTGAGTGGTGGTTTTGTGATCGTCAGTGCGCCGAATCGCAGTCCTGTTGTGGATGTTGAGGTTCCTGCGTTTCCGACGGCGCTTCCGACGCCGACGAATCCCGGGGTGATGTATCTGATCAATATGCGAAATATGTGGCCTGACCCGTCAGTGACGGCGTGGGATGACCCTGACACGATGGCCACGGATGGTTTGCGACCGCCGACACCTTATCAGTATCAGATTGGTCCGTTTCCGGCTCGGGTAGATTCGACGGCGGGTGTGATTGATCCGATGACACAATTGAAAAACTCGCGTAGCCATTGCAGTGCGGGCGGGGACGTGCGTGATCAGATTTTTGAGACGTCGTCATCGCCGCTTCGCATTCTGGGTGGAAATGGGTACCAGATCGAGGAAGTGGAGGGGGTGCCCGATTTTGATCGGGACGGTCGTGGTGATTTCGTCGTGGGTGGACCGGCTGCGAACGGAAATGCCGGGAACGTTAGTGTGTTGTTCCGTCGGCAATCCTCGATCGAGGGTGACTTTGTTTTGGATACGCTGGCGTTGGCTCGTACGAACCCTGATCGCCTTGATGGATTGCTGATCAACGGACGTGCGAACGAGCGGCTTGGTGAGGTCTTGACGAAAAGTTTGCAGGTGGTCAATGACGACGGATCGCTGACGAACCGGTCGATCGATTTCAACGGTGACGGTTTTGACGATCTGATTATTCCGAACCCGCGTGCGAACAGCAGTGCGGGCGAGATCATCGTTGTTTTCTCGTCGCAAACGTTGATTACGGAGCTGAACGGGATTGGGATTGACGCGCTGCTCGCTGCGACCGACGAACTGGGAAATCCGCGTGCTGTCGCGATTTCCGGAGCGGCGCAAAACGATCAGTTCGGGTTCAACGTGGCGGTGGCGGGTGATTTCAATGGTGACGGGATCAACGATTTGCTGGTGGCTGCCCCGGGGGCGTCGCCGATGTTCGACAGCAATGACGATGGCACGCTGGACACCGCTGGTGTCGATGTCATCAACACAGCCAACCCGGAGAGTCCGTTTGGTGACGGTGAGCCTGACGACGTCGATCTCGACGGGACACCTGATTTGCTGACGAATGCGGGTCAGGTTTACCTGATTTTCGGTACGAACAATCTGGCGAGTCAGGCTGACTCGAACCGTCGGATCAACATCACGCAGTTGGGCACGAGTGATTTTGGTGGCGTCATATTCGTCGGTCGCGAGGGGGCGGACGGTGGGTCGCATCCGGGTGATCAGCTTGGTGGTGGAGCGAGCCTGCGTGCGGGACAGCAGTTCCGGTCGTTCGGGATTGGACCGGCTGGTGACGTTGACGGCGACGGTCGGGATGATATTTTGCTCGGTTCTGTGTTGGCCCGACCGCAGGGGCGTACGGAGGCGGGCGAGGTGTACATGATCTACGGATTTGCCCCGTAGCGGAAGGCGTGGACATGCCGCGGGTGCGCCTGGCATGTCGCAAAATGGATAACCGATCCCCCGGCGGGTTTTCGAGCCTGTCGGGGGATTCTCTTTACAGGTTGTCAGGGTGGGTGATAATGCGGCGGATGGTTGGTCGAAGTCGTTTGATTTCAGGCGTGGGTTTGGGGCTACTGAGCGTGGCGAGTGTGACGCTGGCTGCTTCGGCTGCTCGCGGGGAGGGTGTTCGTCGAAACGGGGTGATGTTCGACGCGCCTTGTGTTTTTCAAGTGTTGGTCAGTGCGATCGACGCTCGGGTCGGTTGCGATGCTGCGACGTTGCCCCCGGCGGGTGACGGGATGATCCGCCCGGCGCATTTTTCCGTTTGCGCTGTCATTGTCTCGATTCAGCAGATGTGGGAGATCAGGTGTTCCCGCCTTGGTGGGCTGCACGGTCCCTGATCGTTTTTCATTTCATTCGACATCGCCTTTCGTTTTTTTTGAATTGTTGTTGGCCGTTCTATTTGTGCTTCGTGCAGGCAGTCGTTGTGGATTTTCGGCTGCTGTGATGAATAACTCCTGTGTGTGATTGAGGTCTGTGCATGTCATTACAATCGGTGCTTGGCAACGTTTTGGACAAGCTGTTTGGTTCGCGCAACGAGCGTGTTCTCAAGAAGTTTCGTTTTGTGGCGGACGAGGTCGAAGCCCTGGAGGACGAGGTGCGCGCGTTGTCCGACGAGGAGCTTCTCGGACAGACCGAGGCGTTGGCGCAGCGGGCGAAGGATGGCGAGTCGGTTGAGACGTTGTTGGCCAGCGCGTTTGCGGTCGTTCGGGAGGCATCGCGACGGGCGAAGGAGCATCGTCATTTTCATTGTCAGTTGATTGGTGGGAAGGTTTTGTTCGACGGTACGGTGGCGGAGATGCGGACCGGCGAGGGTAAGTCGATCGTGTGTCATTTGGCGGCTTATCTGCGGGTGGTGATGGGTCAGAAAGTGCACATTGTGACGGTCAACGACTACCTCGTGAAGCGTGATGCGGAGTTTGCGGCGGTGGTGTTTGAGCGATTGGGCGTGACGGTTGGGTTTATTCAATCGCAGGTTGATCCCGGTGGTCAGGAGGGAATTCGTCGGGACGCGTATGCTTGCAACATCACCTATGGGACGACCAGTGAGTTTGGGTTCGACTATCTGCGCGACAACATGAAGATCCGACACGCTGCTCAGGTGCAGGGTCGGCTGGACTATGCGATCGTCGATGAGGTTGATTCGACGTTGATCGATGAGGCGCGGACGCCTTTGATTATTTCGGGACCGGCGGTGGACGATCCGAATCGGTACAAATGGGCGGACAATTTGGCGCGATTGCTGGTTCGCAAGCAGGCGGAATTCAACAAGGAAACGAAGGCGCAGTTGGCGGAGTGGGGTGACAATCTGCCTGATGTGGTTCAGCAGAATCCCAAGGCGGTGGAGGCGGTCAAGCGGTTTGCCATCGACCCGAACATGGTCGGGGAGGAGGAGGCAGAGGGGATGGGGCATCGTCAGTGCTTCGTCGTTCAGCAGGATCGCAAGTCGGTTGCGTTGACGCACGATGGTGTGGCGGTTGCTCAGGATGAGGCGGGCATCGGGAGTTTTTACGTTGGCGAGAACATGGATCGTCCGCATCTGATCGAGCAGGCGTTGCGGGCGCATCTGGTTTATGAGCGTGACAAGGAATACGTCGTGCAGGATCGCGAGGTCATCATCGTCGACGAGAATACGGGTCGATTGATGATCGGTCGGCAGTGGTCGGACGGATTGCACCAGGCGGTCGAAGCCAAGGAAAACGTTCCGATCAAGCAGGAAACGCAGACGCTGGCGACGATTACGATCCAGAATTTTTTCAAGTTGTATAAGCATCTTGCGGGCATGACGGGGACGGCTGCGACGGAGTCCGAGGAATTTCTGAAGATTTACAAGCTCGATGTGGTTCAGATACCGACGAACCGACCCGTGAACCGCGTGAATCACAACGACAAGATGTATCGCAACGTTGATCAGAAATACAACGCCATCGTTGACGAGATTCACGAGATGCGTCGGCGGGGCAGGCCTCGCGATCCGTTTTTGATGTTTGATTTATTCAAATCGTTGAAACCGATCTTGGCCAGGATGGGACAGGACACGTCGAAGATCGACGAAGCCATCGCACAGTTCAATAGCGCGGAGGAGGGAGACCAAAAGGTCATCAACTTCATGCTGGAGACCTATGACGACGCCATGGGTGATCTGGCGATGGGTCGTCCGGTGTTGGTGGGGACGACGAGTGTGGAGAATTCGGAGAAGATTTCGAGCCTGTTGTCGAAGCGTTACGGGATTGAGCATGAGGTGCTCAATGCGAAGAACCACTCGCGTGAGGCGGAGATCGTCACCAAGGCGGGCCATCGTCAGTTGCCGACGCGCGGGTCTGATAAGTCTCCGATCGGCAACGTGACCATCGCGACGAACATGGCGGGTCGTGGTACGGACATCAAGCTTGAGCAGGGGGTAGTTTACGAGACATGCAAGGTTTCCGAGGTGGAGCGGGCGAACGAATTGTATCCGATCGGTTCGTCCAAGTGCTGCATTCATTGCGAGGAATACGATCCTGCCACCAACTGTGCCCATTGTTACAAACCCAAACTCGATCCCCGGTTTCCCGATCTCGGTCGCAAGGTGTGTTCGCTGAATGCACCGTGCGGGTTGCACATCATCGGTACCGAGCGTCACGAAGCACGGCGGATCGACAACCAGCTTCGCGGTCGGGCGGGTCGGCAGGGTGATCCGGGTTCGTCGCGGTTTTTCATTTCGCTCGAGGATGATCTGATCAAGCTGTTCATGCCGGACTGGATGCTCAAAATGATGGAAAAACTGGGTTTTTCAGAGGGGACCAGTCTTGAGGACAAGCGGTTGACCAGGGGGATTGAGCGTGCGCAGCGCAAGGTTGAGGAGCGTAACTTCTCGTCTCGAAAGCACCTGCTCGAATGGGACGAGCCGATGGATTTTCAGCGGAAGGATTTTTATTCAAAGCGTCAGCATGTGCTGGCGGACCCGGACGTCGCGCGGGTTATTTTCGACATGATTGACGAGTCGATCGAGGAGAGCGTGGCTGACTTTTTGGGTGCGGGCTATCGGGCGCATTGTATTTCGAACTGGGTTCGGTCGCATCTGGAAGTGGTCGTCAGTGCCGACGATATCAACGTCGATGATCTGGAGTTGGCGCAGGAGCGCATTCGCAAGGTTTCGATCGACGAGGCGCGTGAGGTGATCCGCACGTCGCTGGTGGAATATATCGATCCGGATGAGGATGCGTCGACGTGGGATGTGGGTGGGCTGATCCGTTGGGCACAGCGTGCGTACAAATTCTCGTTTACGCAGAATCAACTGAAGAAGATGGACCCGCGTGATATTGAGGATGCGTTGACCGAAGCAGCTGAGCAGTTCTATGGGGAAGTGGATTTGAGCGGTATCGAGGCGTTCGCGTCGGGCGACTATGGTTCGTTGCAGTTGGCGGAGTGGGCGCGCAGCAAGTTCGAGATTGGTCTGGATTCGGGCGAACTGGAGGATTTACCCGCTTCGGATGTGGCTGATTTGGTCAGGGAGCGTGTTCGGGCGACGTATCGCGAGCGGGAAGTGCGGTTTCCTGTCGAGCAGGCGATGGCGCAGGCGTTCGGTTCGGCGGATAGCGACAATGCGCAGGCGTGCGAGGTCGTTTGTCGTTGGGCGAAGGTCAAGTACAACGCGGATTGGAGCGTCGATAATCTGCAGGATAAGCCGATTGAGGAGATCACCGAGCAGTTGATCGCGTTGCAGACCTCGTTTCTATACGGGGGAAAGCTCGAATCTGAGATCGAGAAGGCAATGGCGGACCATGAGGGTGACGATCTAATTGAATGGGCCAGGGCACGGTTTCAGCGCGCGTTTTATCCAATGCACGAGCAAGCCCTGCGGGAGAAGGATGATCCGAAGGAGACGTTGGTCGAGATCGGTCGGCTGATGCTGCGGTTCGAACTGACGCAGTTGGAGCGGTACATTCTGCTTCGGATATATGATCAGTCGTGGAAGGATCATCTGTGGGAGATGGATCGGCTGAAGACCGCGATCATGCAGCGGCCTATGGGTGGCGATCAGACGCACCCGCAGAGTCAGTATGCGATCGAGGGTCGCGAATTTTTCAACCAGATGTGGACGTTGGTGCGGTCGCGCGTGACGGATATCGTGTTCAAGTTGCGTGCGGGCGGCGGCGGGACGACGGTGACGACGGGAGCGGCGGCCCCGGTGAATTATCAGCACGCGGATGCGTCGGGGAATGCGTTTGCGCAGGCGTCGCGTGACGAACAGTCGGCGATGCAGGCCCAGAATGCTCCGCGGAAGACAGAAACGATCCGCCGTGCAGACCCGAAAGTCGGTCGAAACGATCCGTGCCCGTGCGGTAGTGGCAGGAAGTACAAGCAGTGTCACGGAAAGAAGTAGGGATGGTCGAGGCGGGTCAGGAATCGCTGTGGTCGTTGTTGCGCTGATAGTCGATGAACGGTTTCAACGCGGCGGCGATTTGACGCTCGGTCCCTGAGCAGAGATTCAGGATCGTGATGTTGAGTGGTTTGGATCCACCCGCCGCCTCGATTAGTGGGAGCATGTCCGCCAATTGTTTTTCCTGAGGCAGGAGGGCTTCGTAAATGAGGTCCTCGCCAATTTCGTCGGTGTTCATCTCAAATAAATAACGGATCGTCAGCTTGTCGATGGGGTAGCGTTGCGTTGGCATGGCGCCGAGGTGAAAAGTGAGGCTGTGTGTTGATGCGACGATGGCGAGTTGACCGGGCCAGCATCCCGTCACGAGCCAACGACAACCCCCCAGTCCGATAACCAACCCCGCCAGCGCGATCGGAAGTAAAATGAGCAGCAGGCTGAAATCGGTGATGCGGTTTGACACGGCGTTGGGGGTGAAGTTGAGGTGTGAGAGAATGCTGTAGGCGACGAACAGGAGCATGGCGGCTGGGACGATTCTGAGCGATCCGTGGTTGATGGCTCGGCTGCGCGAGATGGGCAGGATGGCCAGGATGTCGTTTGCGGGTTTTGAAGTTGTCATATCTTGTCGGTCGGTTGGTGGTATTGGCCGATATCATTGCTGGTAAAGGGGTTGCGTGCAACCAATGCAGGTCCGAAATCCGGTTGACCCTGGTGGTGGTTGGACCCTACGATCAGATGGTTATTGGGGATGACGGATGGCGGCTTCCGGGGTTGGACGATTCGATTCGGGACGGTTTCGATGGCATCGACATGGGCATGACGATTTGTGAATGTGACGCGGTTGAGTTGACCGGGTGCGACCTGCTGGTGGAGACGCGGGGTTATCTCGCGTCGGATGATCGCGACGGACTGCGGGCGTATCTGCATTGGGATTGGTCGGTGGATGCGCTGGCAGGTTTGGTGGATTCCGGTGACCGTGACGTTGCGAAAATGGCGGCGTATTGCCTCGGGGTTTGGGGGGATACGCCATCTGTTTTTCCGCTGGTTCGAGCGCTGCAGCATGATGATTCGCAGGTAGCGGAGGCGGCGGAGGACGCGTTGTGGGGGATTTGGATTGATGCGGTTGCGCGGGAGTCGAGGGCGAATTTGATTGAGGCGATGAGTATGATGAGCGAGGGAGACCATCCGCGGGCGGCGATCGTGTTGAGTGAAATCATCGATCATGATCCCGCGTGTGCGGAGGCGTACAACCAGCGGTCGATGGCGCGATTTTTATCGGACGATTTCGTCGGGTCGCTTGAGGATGCAAGGTGTGCGGTGGGGTTGAACGGTTGCCATTTTGGCGCGATGGCGGGGATGGGTCATGCGTATGCCCGGCTTGGTGACGTGGATCGTGCGGTGGGTAGTTACCGTGCTGCGTTGCGCATTCATCCGCGGATGGCGGGGTTGCAGCAGACGGTTCATGCATTGACCTGCGGGCGGGGACGGGATTTTCGCCACGGTTTCAACAAGCCCAATTAAACGAACACGCGACGGTTGTAGACGATCCATTCGATCAGGCATATCACCAGCACGGTAGGTCAGGTCAAGCGCAGCGGACCTGACATTCATTATGTTTCGCACGCGTGCCGTGTTGCGACAAAGGAATGACGGAGTCTAGGCCATCTGTTGTCCCGACGAGTCATTGCTGGTTATCATGCGGTATCTGCATTGGACTTGGAGCATGTCAAAGTGGCCCTATCAGCGTCAGAAGAGTGGATTCGTCGTACGATGTCAATTGTGCCAGGGTTTACGGAACTCTACGGTAGACCTGCATCCACAGGAGATCTGCGAGACACTGTTAAGAAATATAGTGTTTTTGAGTGGTTCTGCTACCTCGCACGAATCGCTGGAATGCTCAGTTCGACCAACGTTCTCTCTCCTGAAAAACACCGCGAGTTGGCGGGATGTACGATGAATAAGTCAACGATTGCGGCATTTGCCAATTACGAACAACAGCATCCCGGGTTCACAGTACTGACCTGCTCCAATCACCAAATTGAGGTACTACAGGAGTTTGTTCTTCTGAATGCACCAGTCGAAGATGCAGAGAGCCTTGAGGCTGACTCAGGAAGGCGAGATTTGTGGCGTGCCATTACAATGGTACAGAGTTTGATCAATCCAAAGGCGCCTGGCCAAACGACAGAGTTGCTACTTGAATATGTGACGCGCGACCACGCCAATGGCCCGACTGAACATCCCTTCTTCGTTGCCACACGCGGATTTGAGATTTATCAGCTGAATATCGGTCCCAAAACTCGGGACGCGCAATGGATAGCTGACCAATTCTCAGCTTTGTCAGAGGTACAATATAGTGAATACTTATTGGGTGGCATCGTAACTCTGCTTTGTGACAAGAACCAAGGCCCAGACTCACACTCACAGGGCTGGTATCCGATTCTTCGGCCAAATGACTGCAACAATCCGCGCGAAGCAGCGTGTCGCTCTGCGTTTTATGGAATGCGGTGCACAACTGTTGCCGTACTCAAGGAGTGCACTGCTAGCTATGAGAAATCGCCTGATGACTTGGCCAGTTATTCTCTTATCCCTATACGAAAGTACCCGATTATCGATTTTTCAGAACGTGGCATATTCATTAATAACTATGACAATCTTGGCCAGGCTATAATTGATGCCCCAAGGCATGCATTGATTGACGCTGCCAAGGGATGTGGAAAGAAAGTCGAAGAAGTCGGCGGCAAGCTGGGTAAAGTATTTGAGCAATACATTCATAAGGTCTTGCAAGCGACCTACACATCGGCGTTTCATCGAATCAATCAGGACGGCCACGCGGACTTTCTGGTTTTTGACAAACATCATGCCCTCGTGATTGAGGCAAAAATGGCGAGGTTCCACGCTGGGGAGCACCTGAAGTTGCTCACGTTGGATAAGCGAAAGAAAGAACTACTGCGGGATATCGGAAAGGCCAATCGGCAAATTGCAAACACGATAACGTCATTGTGGAATGGAACGTCTTTTTCGGACCCGTTTGGCGTTCGGGATTGGACAACAACGCATATTGTCCCAATCGTTGTGACGTGGGAGAGAGTGCCGCTCGTCTGGTTGCGAGAAAAATTGTTCGACACTGTCGAAAGTCCTGTAAATGATCTACCCAAACGTGGGCAAGTCGCGGCAGTCAGATACTTGACTGCGAGGGATGTCGAGTCGTTGTGGGGCCTGCAAGGCAATAAGTCGATCGGGCAACTATTTGCCACATGGAGTAATGAGCCGAACACGAAGGACAGGCCGTTTTACGAATTCCTCCGCGGTGAAGGAGTCAAGCCTTCGCAGGAGTGGTTGAAGCGACTTTCGGAGGGTTTGAAGAAGTATATCGTGTCTTGTCTCGGCTTAGCGAGCGGTAATAATGCGGAGCCCTAATCCAAGTTGTCGAGGTCATCGTTGGTGTACCCATTAGCACTCAGTAGTGCGGGGCATATACACGCATCCGCCTTACTGATTGCGATCAGACGAACACGCGACGGTTGTAGACGATCCATTCGATCAGGCATATCACCAGCAGACCCAACACAAGCCAGGGCCAAAGCGGTTCATCGACGAGGTTTTCGCCGGTGGTTGTCGCGATGGGGCTTGAGCCGATTTCGAATGTTGTTTTGGGGTTCACGCGACTTTCGTTGACGTCGAGAAGGTTGACGGCGATGCGGTCGCCGCCCTCGACACCCGGAGAAATTGTGTAGATTCCGACGCGTCTTGTGCGGGCGTAGGTGATTTTCTGCGCCCCGGCTGTGGGTAGGCGATCCTGTTTGCCGTCGGGTCGGAGAACAATGACTGTGTCCGTGTTCGGCGGAATCGGGACCATTTGCGGCTGACCGGGACGGAGGCTTGACAGCGCCTTGGCGGACAGCGTGGATGCCAAAAAATCGATGGTGTCGACGGTAAAGAGTGGAAAGCTCCAGTGCAGCATCCAGGCGGTGTTGAGCACGGATTCACCCTGGTCATCGGTGGCCAACAGTCCGAATGCGCAAATGAGGAACTGGCTGCCATCTCGCGAGAGCAGCGACAGGACGTTTGAATGTTCCGAGCTGCCTTCGATGAGGATGATGGCTTCCGGAGGGAGATTAATGCGTTTCCAATGGTCGAAAATCTCGATCGCACTGACGTCGGTGTGGCGCAGGATGGGATGGGTGTCGTCCCAGTCGATAAAAACCTCGTCCCTGACAAGCCCTGTTTCCGCCACGCCATCGATGATCGGTGCGCCGCCCCAGAAAAAATAGTTTCCGGTTGGCAGGCGGTCGGTGCTGTGGTTGTCGAACATGACGACGTCGAAACGCGATCGGCTGCCGTCGGCGAGAACGTCATCGGGCGCGTTTTCGTACTCATCGGGCGACATGATTGTCAGGTCGATGTTGAGGATGGAGAGAAGATCGACCAGTTTTCGATTGTCGTCAACGACGAGGAGCAGATTGACCCGGCGAGAGGGGGGTATGATTGCAAAGGCTTTGTCGTCAGCGCGGAGTGCGTCCTGGGTGTTGAGGCGGATTTCAGCCACGCCTGCGGACGCGAATTCGATTTCGTCAAAGGCGATGGACGCCACCGACCCGGGCAATGGTACGCCGGCGTTGTCGTCGTCTGATGGGGTGCTATCGTCGTCGGCCGCTGGGATCATTCCCGGGGCAAGCTCGACCGTCTGCACATCCATGTGTTCGCCGTCGAAGTAGAGGGTGGCGTCGATGGTGACGGGTTTGTCGGAGAAATTTCGAGCGGTGGCGAAGACCTGCAGCATTTCGGGGCGTTCGTAGTTTCGAAGGGCGTCCATGGTGATGATCCCGACGTTGTCGGATCGGCTGCCGATGCGAACGATTTCCATGTTGGTCAGGTCGAGGCGTTGAGGGGAAACGTCGTTGGCGTCGGCGACCCTGCCGTCGGTGAAGAGCATGACGGTGGCGGACGCGGAGGCTTCGGGTGCGACGTCGTTGCCGGAGCTGGTGCCGATGATGATGTTCTGCGAGTAAGCCTCCGCGAGATTGATGGCTTCGGAGAGCATCGAGGTGCTGTCGGTTTGTTCGATCGAGTCGATCTTGCGTTTGAGGGCGTCCTTGTCGTTGTCGTAGGAGGAGGGAACGGTCGCGCGGTCGCAGAACGCGATGACCATGGCTCGACTGTTTTCGTCCATGCTGTCGACGACGCGTTTGGCTTCGCGTTTGGCGAGATCGAGACGGGTGAGTTGGTTCTCCTCGGCGACGGCCATCGAGGCGGACTGATCGATGATGAGGATGAGCGATTTCTCGCGGTCGCGCTCGATGGCCATCATGGGGTGACCGAGGGCGAGGGCAGCCAATGCGAGGACGAGCAGTTGGAGCAAAAGGAGCAAACTGGTGCGGAGTCGCTGGAATGGCGAGTTGACGTGCAGGTCTTCGATGGCTTTCTTCCAGAGCAGCGTGGAGGAGATCGCGTATTTCTGCCTCTTGAGCTTGAGGAAGTAGAGCGCGACGAGCGGCGGAATGGTCAACGCCCCAGCCAGTGCGATTGTTCCTGGTGTCAGAAAATTCATCTACCGCACCAGCCCCCGTCTTCTGAGGTAGTTGAGGATCAGTTGGTCGAATGGCACGTCAGTGGTGGTGAACAGATGGGCGATGCCTCGGCGCGTGCAGTAGTCGCGGACATGGGCACAATAGGCTTCCAGGTTGTGCTTGTATCGGTTGATCAATGCCCGGCTGATGGTGACTTCGGCCACGTCCTCGTCCTCGATGTCGGCGAGTTGCAGGTCGCCGGTGACAGTCGGTTCGGTTTCCTGCGGTGAGAGGACGTGGATGACGTAGATGTCAAGATCGCGACCGAGCAGGAATCGCAGGCCTGCTTCGAATCCGCCTTTGTCGAAAAAGTCGCTGATGACGATCACGATGCCGCGTTGCGGATGGCGGATGGCGTACTGTTTACAGGCCGTCGTCAGATCGCTGGCGGGTCGGTAGTCGCAACGGGAGACGAAATCGAGCATGCGCGGTGTCGTGCGTTTGCCGCGGAGGCCTTTCATTTCGTCGACGATGCCGTCTGCGAAGGGGTAGAGGCTGACGCGGTCCTGATTGACGAGACCGATGTAGGCGATGGCGGCGGCGACCTGTCGGGCGTAGATCCCCTTGTGTGGTTGGCCATAGTCCATGCTTTTGGATGTGTCGAAGATGATGCTGACCATCAGGTCTTCTTCCTCGAGGAACAATTTGAGGAACAGGCGATCGAGACGTGCGTAGATGTTCCAGTCGAGGAAGCGCAGATCGTCACCCACGGTGTAGTTGCGATAGTCGGCGAATTCGACCGACTCGCCGCGACGCTTCGAGCGACGCTCACCGCGCAGTTTTCCGGCGAAAACCTTCTTGCTGACAAGCTCGAGGCGGTTGAGCTTGTTTAGAAAATCCGGTTCGAGAAGGGCGGTGTCGTTGTTCATGCGATTTCTAGGCGGCTGCTTCCGACATGGTTGGGGTGGCGTCGATGATCTGTCGCAGTACGTCGTCCACGTCGATGCCTTCCGCTTCGCCCTCGAAATTCAGCAGCACGCGGTGTCGCATGGCCGGCAGGTAGACCTTTTGGACGTCGGAGAAGCTGGTGTTGTATCTACCGTCGAGCATGGCCTGGAGCTTGGCACCGAGCGTGATGGATTGGGCGGCACGCGGACTCGCACCCCATCGGACGTATTGGTTCGTGACCTCGACGGCGTGGGGTCCGCCGGGATGGGTGGCCATCGACAGACGGATGGCATAGTCCTGCACATGTGGCGCCATCACGATGCGGCGGACGAGTTGCTGGCAGCCGAGGATTTCCGGGCCGTTCATGATCGCGTTGATGTCGACCTTGTATCCGGTGGTGGTACGGTCGAGGATGGTCTTGAGTTCGTCCTTGCTCGAATGTTCGACAACGAGCTTGAACATGAATCGGTCGAGCTGTGCTTCGGGCAGCGGGTAGGTGCCCTCCTGCTCGATCGGGTTTTGGGTGGCCATCACGAAGAAGGGTTCCTTGAGTTTGAAGTGATCGCGACCGACGGTGATCGAATGTTCCTGCATGGCTTCGAGCATGGCGGATTGTGTTTTGGGCGTGGCTCGGTTGATTTCGTCCGCGAGAATAATCTGCGCGAAGAGCGGGCCTTTCTGAAACTCGAATTCGCGTTTTCCGGTGGCAGGGTCTTCGGTGATGATGTTCGTGCCGATGATGTCCGCCGGCATGAGGTCGGGCGTGAACTGGATGCGCGAGAAGTCCAGATCGACCGTGTCAGCCAATGTGCGGATCAGATAGGTCTTGCCCAACCCGGGGACGCCTTCGAGGAGCACATGTCCGCCGACGAACAACGCGGTCAGGACACCGTCAACGATCTCGCCGTGTCCGACGATGGCTTTGCCGATCTCGTCGCGGACCTGTTGAAATTTGACTTGAAATTCTCTGGTCGCTTTTTCGACGGCGGGGTCGATTTTGTGGGCCATGGATAAAACTCCTTGCGGTCGTTTTGAATTCAAAGGCCCGATGGGGCCGATTGCTTCGGTTTATTCCTGCTTATTTCCGTCGTCGATTTTCCCTCGCGCACGACGCTTGGCGCGAAGGAGTCTCGACATATGCGCTTCTTCTGTTTCGCCGGATTGACGATCTCCAGGCGACGTAGACTCGGGTTTCCCAGCCTCGGTCGCGGATGCTTTCGCACCGCCCATGACGTCGGACAAATCGCCGACTTTCGTGCCCGGTGTCGGTTCACCTGCGTCGAATTTGACCGTCCTGGCTGGTGTTGACTCGACGGGACGCTGCGGTTGGGACACATGAACATCATCGGTCTTCCCGCGCTCGCGGACGTTCTTGAGTTGGCCGAGCGTTTGGGTGCTGCGTTCGCCCGCATGTCCCAACGCCGTCACCGAATGCGTCAACCAGTCGATCAGCGGTCGGATAAATTGGTACCGAATCGACCAGCCGACCAGCTCCGCGAGAATCAACACGCCAAGCACGCCGAACCAGTTCGTGTAAATGACCCCCGCACCGAACAGCAGGACGACGATGATCAACAATTCGACGACAATCGACAACGCCAACCAACTGGCCAACCGTCGAACAGACACGTCGAGCAGAAACAGCGGCAGCAGAACCCACGCCAACGTCCAGTCCCAAACGGGCTGTTTCGATACGGAGGGCGGGAGGTCATGCGAGAAAATGTCATCCATTTCCGGACCGGCATCAAGCCATCGACCGGCTGATACGTTCACCACTTCGCGAAGCATGGCTTCGTTGGTGGACGTCTCGCGAAGCTCGGGCGAAAACGGCATGGACACACCGGTGTGGATCGAACCCTGATAGTCGCCTTCCTTGAAAATACCGATGCTGGCGATGTATTGGCCCGTATGTTCGATGGGCATCTCCGCTTCGTAGTGGCCCGGACCGGTTTGGGTGAATTGCAGCGTCTGCGGGCCTTGTTTGGGATCGATGTATTTGCTCTGCAATTGCAGAAAATTCAGGTAGTCGGCGTTCTTGTCCAGCGCTTCGATGATGATGCGGGCTTTGTTGCCTTCGATACGAGTCATGACGTCGAAATTCGCGGGCGCTTCCTGACGCATCGTCCAGCGGGTGATCTGCGCCCAAAGCTTGGAATACATGGGCCAGGCGGTCCAGTCCGCACCCCATTTGGGCCAATACCCGCTCGTGAACGAAACGACACGCCCCAGCCCGCGTTGCCAATGGACCAGTACGGGGTCCTCCCCGTCTTCGGTCGCTCGAACGAGTGAGACGAACGCTTCGCCCTTCGGTGTTGTCAGGACCAGCCCACCGAGCGGGGGCAATTGTCCCTCGTCCGCGATACCCGCGAGGATTTCGCTGCTCTGGAAAGCGACCTGTGGGGTGAACGGTTCATCAACGATCAAAGGCCTGCGGACAACCTTCGATTCCTTGACGAAAATCTGCGGCAGCGTGCGCGGATTGCGCACCGGATAGAAACGTCCGCCCGTTCTCTTGGCGATGTCGCGAAGCGTGACTTCCTGTACATGAACTCCGTAGCCTATCGCGATTGTGCTGCAGGTGATTTTCGAGCTGATCAGGTTTCTCATGACGCGCTGGCTCGGAGCGGCTGCGTCACCATCGCTGATCAGAATGATGTGCCGCTGCACCGCGTCGGTTTGACTCAGTCCCTTGACCGCCTGCCCCATGGACGCGTCGAAATCCGGCATATCGCCGATGATCATGCGATCCATCCTGCTCTTGACCGCCTGCTTGTTGGTCGCAAATTGCAGCGGTACTTCCCATGAGGTACCACCAGCCGTGTAGGCGACGACGCCGATGTAGTCCTGCGAACTGATCGTATCGACGCTCTTTTTCGCGACGAGCTTGCCCCAGTAATTTCCACGCGGCAACTCGCAACTGTGCATGATCAGCACCAGCGCGCCACGCGGGATGATCTTTTTGTGCTTCAGTTCCAACTCGACCGGCAACACATCCGCGAATGACGTACCGATCCATCCGCCCGCACCGTACGATTCGTCGCCACCGGTGGTGATCAGTCCGCCGCCGGTCGTTTCGACGTAGTCCTTGAGCGCCTGCTGTTGTTCATCGGTGAAGACGTTGGCGGGTACGTTCGACATAATGATCGATGAATAGTCCAACAGACTGGCGAGATCGGGGATTCCCAGACCGAGGTCGATCATGCGTATGAGAATATTCTCGTCACGCAGCGCGTCGTACAAAACCTGGTCAGCCGACGGGTCCATCGTCAGCAGCGCGACCTTGCCCTTGCCCGAAACAAACGTAAAGCTCGACGCCCGGTTGTTCTCCGCAATCGCGTCCGCGTCGTCATTGTCTGGTATGAAACGACCCTCGAACCTTTGCACGCCGGGTTCTGTAATGAGCTGTTTGAGGACGAACGAATTGTTGCCGACCTCGAGCCGCTTTCGGGCCATCTCGTCGGGAAGATCGAGTTTCTGACCATTGTGGTAGACCTCGATGCGCCCGGACGTGACCGAGTTGCTGCGAAGGTTCATGCGGATCGCGACGATTTCCCCAACCTCCGCCGACGCGGGTGCGGTCATCTTCTCAAAAAATATTTCGCGCCGCAACTCGTACCAAAGCGGTACCACGTCGATGGTCACGCCATCCGCCGCCGCCCGTTGAGCCTCTCCGAGAAGGTCGCCCATGTTGTCGTTACCATCCGAGATCATCACGATGCGCTTGGCTGTGTCGTGCGGAAACATCGCCATCGCCAGTCGAACCGCGCCAGCCACGTCGGTTCGATCGGGATTGGGCATGTCGGGCAATCGCCCGCGTTCGAGAAAATAACCACCCTTCATGGGCAACTGCTCGAGGTGGGCGTGGCGCGCGAAATCGATCACACCGACGCGGTCGTTGGGTGGAATTTTTTCGCAGACCCTCTCCATGTACGCTTCCTGATTGGCCTCGTGCTCGCGAACGCTCAGCGAGCGGTCCATCAGGAACATGACCGTCAGATCGTCGTTGCGTTTGACTTGTTGAATCTCAGCCAGTGTCGCGACGATGGCGAGAATCACCAGTGAACGGACGACCAGCGACGCGATCCGACGGGCCATCCCCAACCCCGCCAGCGCACGATACGACGCTGCGACGAGCACCGGTATCAGCAGTGCAAGCCAAAGCCATTCAGGTTTCTCAAAACCAAACGGAAGCTGATCAAACAATCCTGTCACCGCTTAATTATCTGCACGCGATTATTCTGAGAGTCCAGAGCGTATACCACGTCACCTGAACCATACGCTGCTCCCCAGGGCGAGTAAAGTTCACCAACGCTACGCCCCGGTCCGCCCCACACCCCCAACGACTTTCCAGCCTTGTCAAACCACTGAAGCCGACTGTTGCCATACTCACAAATGAGAAGAATTCCGTCTTTCATGTCCAGATCGTACGGATACCGGAGCTGCCCAGGCTCGGTTCCCATCTTCCCGAATTGCGTCAGAAGCTGCCCATCAAGATTGAACCGAAGAACACGGTGATTGCAGGCGTCTGCTACCCACAGCGTCTGTTCATCGTCCACCAGAATCGCCGCAGGCCGCAAGAGCGGCATGCCCGCGATCTCGCCCGAAACGATTGTCGAGTCAAACGTGTAGTCCGCCTTCCATTTGGTGACCCGATCGTTGCCGCTGTACTCAGCCACATAAATGAACCCGTTGTTGTCGTAGGCGATGTCGGTGGGCAGGCGAAACTGACCATCCCCGTCACCTTCCTCACCAAACCGGGCGAGTTCGACACCATCGCGATCGTAAACCAGAACGCGATGATAATGCGTGTCTGCCACAAACAACCGCCCGTCCGAATGAACCGTCAACCCGACGGGTTTCCCAGCCTGCCTGGCGGGCATGGGCCATTGCCTCTCGAATTCACCCTCCGGGCTGAATCGCTGCACCCGAGCGGTCTTGTCGACGATGAACAATCGACCGTCCGCAGCGCGGGCGATTCCCCGGGGATAGCTGAACGCACCAGGCCCCATTCCGACCGATCCGAACACCCTGGCCACACCGTTTTCGGTCAGCGGCGGCGGTTCGCACCCGACCATGAATGCCACCAACGAAATGACAACAACCAATCTAAACATCGAGTTCCCTGCGACGAAGAGCGATCGTTGCCAAAACGATGGCCGGCACGACCGCCAGCGTCATCACCAGTCCGATCGACAGCAACATGCCCGTTTCAAACCGATGAAACTTCTCGACAAGGATTGTAGCCATCATTCGCGGCGATGGCACTGCCACGATCGAAACAACATCCACGTCTGCCAACGCAAACGCACCGGTCAGAAACATCCCGCCCGCAAGCGTAGGCCAATGGTGCCCGAGCATCGCTCCATATACCTCCGACCGTGACCCCGCACCCTCGACCCGCAACGATTCCATCTGATCCCGTGCAGTCGCCCGTGTCGCAACCCAACACGCCAAACACCCGACCCACGCATATCGACCCGTCAACGCCAACACCAGGATAGGCCAATGGTTGTAAACCGCGTCAACCCGCTGATAAGCAGCCAGCATCGATTCCCCAATCAACGCGCCCGGCAAAACCCCCGCCGCCATCGCAATCAGCGTCATGACAGCCACCAGACGGCTGCTCGCTGCAAACACCCCGATACAAACAGCGACCACCCCGACCGCAGCACAAACCGCAAACGTACCGCCCAACTCCCCACCATAGGTCACAAACAGCTCGCACAGCGGCCCGATCACCTCTCGCCCCGAAAACAACATCCGCATCGGAACCCCGACGGTTAAGACGACGATGGCCACGACAACCACAGCGCTGCCCGTTTTCGATCCAACCTGCCGCCCGTCCCCACGCGATGGTCGGCGACCCCACATGGTTTTGACAAGAACGATTACCCCAACGAGCACCAGCAATGGCACGACGCACCCAATCGCGATCTTCGCACCAGCCACGTCAAACGCGTCACCTTCTGCGATCGCGAGCAATTCCGTCGAAAACACGATCACACCATTCGCATGTGGAACCGAGTATTCCCCGATCAACACCGCAAACAGGATCAGCATCGAAACAGCCACATGCCGCGTCACGTTCGGCAATCCGACCCGGCGAAACGAATCCCAACCCGACGCGTCCATCAACGCGGATTCGTAACCGGATCGCCCACCACGCAACCAACCCGCCCCAATCACCAACGCCGCCACAGGCCAACCCCAACCAGCCCAACACCACATCGTCCGCAACCACGGCGCCCACCCTTCCAACCCGGGCGTCACGGAACCCCAATACCGTTGCCAACCGAACACGAGCACCATCGCGGGCAACATCAACGGCAGCGTCACCAGCGAAACCATCCACGACGATCGACGACCACCGATGACAAACGCAACCGGCAACGCCAACACCGTCGCAACAAGCGTCGCAACAACGGCAAGACCGGCTGTCCTGACAAACAGCAACCAGTACCGCTCGTTGAAAACCCCGCCCAACAACGCCGCGTCGCACCGTACGGTACGCAAAACCAGCGCACCCGCTGGTACCACGAGTGTCCCCACAAACGCGACCAACCCGATCAACCTGACAATTGCAAAGAACCCGTATCGATTCACTTCAAAAGGATATGGCGGGCGACCTCGGCGCTCAAATCGAGCTTGCTCGCAATATCGGTGTAGGAAATGTTCACACGGACATCCGTCCTGATGCCCAGCCGATCACGCAACGACGCCCGCACCGGCACATTCCGCGACGTCGACCTCGCCAGCAACTCCTCGACAGCAGCCGACGTCAGAAAATCGACCAGCTTTCGTCCCGCCTCCTCATGTCGACAATGTGCGACAAGGGCCACCGACGACGGAATCCACAGCGTATCCCCACGTCCCATGTCGAGATACTTCAAATCAAGGTTGGCTCCATCACGCTGCGCAACCCAGACATCATCCGTATCGGTCATGCACAGGTCCGCCCGCCCATCCATCACCGCTCGCACCGCCGACGAATTACCACCGACAATCTGCACCCCACGTTTTTTCAACGAGGTCAAAAACGACGTCGCCCGATCATCTCCCCACATCGAAAACATCGCAGCCACATGTCCCCGCGTCGTCCCGAACATCGGGTTCGCCATGACCAGCCGCCTCGCCCACCGCTCCTGCGACAGATCCTCCCACTTGTCAGGCAACGCATCACGCTGCACACGAGACGGATCAAACGCAAGCACCCGCCCCCGCAATCCGATGGCGGTCCAACGATGTTGCTTGTCGCGAAACGCACCGGGAATGTCCGACGCTGTCGCAGGTTCGTACGACGCGAGAAATCCCTCATCCGCCAGACGCATCGTGCTAAACAGCTCGCTGGAAAACAGAACGTCCGCGCGAGGTTTGCTGCCCTCCGCCCGAATCCGATTGATCAGACCGGTCGTCTTCCCCGCTTCAGTATCGTAAACCACGCGAGGTTCAATACCCGTCTGATCGAAAAAGGCAGCCATCACCTGCCGGGCAAACGTTTCATCAACACTGCAATAGACAACCGGGCGGGTGTCATCGTCCGCGCAACCAAACGAAACCACGCAGAAAAATCCGCAGCACAGAAAAATGGAATGGTTCAACCACTGACGGAAAATGACCCGGGTATCCTATTCGTCGTCGCCATCTGACGCGCTTTCCTTACCGCCTTTTTCATTCCCAGCGTCCTTAGCTTCCCCAGCTTCCCCAGCTTCCTGCGGTGTCACCCCGGCGGATTCCTGCATGTCGGTGAAATACCTGCGAACGACGTCCTGATAGCGACGCGGGATCCTCTTGCGATTGATCGCGTCAGCCGCATCACGCTCCGCCGAGTTGATCACCTCTTTCGCCGCAGACGAAACGTCACCCTTCTCCTGCGGACCGTCCACCAGAAACTGCCCAATGATCGAACCAGCGTGGTTGTTCACCTTCTGCTTGTGTTTCTTGTAATCGTACGCCGTCTGACGCTCCGGCGCGATCCCACCGCGACCGTTCTTCATGTTGGGACCCATCCCGCCCTTGCCCCGCCCGTTGCACGCTCCACAAGGCTTGTTCCCCTGTTTCCCCGAACCGTTGCATTGACCACAGGGCTTGTTGTTTTTCCTGCCACCCTGACTCAATTGGTTCTTGCTCTCCTGAAGCTCGGCGATGCTCGACTCGATATCGTTCATCTCCTGCTCGAGCTGATCCATCTCAGACAACTGCTGCCCAGCCCCGTTCAGCCCCTTTGACGCCTGACCAGCCTGTCCCGCACCCGCCGCTTTGGCAGCCTGCTTCAACGCATCGGACAACTGGTTGCCCTTGTTGCACGCGTTGCACTTGGACTTCATCTGTTTCGTGGTCTTCTTAATCTCCTCCTGCGACATCCCCTTCTTCTCAAGCTGTTTCTTGAGTTTTTCGATGTCCTCAGGCGTGAGGTTTTTCAGCATCTTCTCGATGTCTTTTTTTGAAATACCCGCCTGTTGGAGCTTCTGCTTCAACTTCTTGTCATCCGCAAGCTTCGCGATCTTGTCAGCCAGCTTGTTCAACTGATTCTCCAACGCCTTGAGCTTCTGCTCGTCCCCCTCGCTCTCACGCATTTTCTGCTTCAAGATGTCAAGCTGCTTCATGGCAGCCTTGAAATCACCCTTCGCCAACGATTGCGACAACTTGTTCGTCTCACTGTCATTGGCATCGTCGGGCTGAAGCGCACGCAGCATCCGCTTGAATTCCTTCGCCTGCTCAAAACGCTCATCGCTCTTCTGCTTCTTGAGCGTGTCCTGAATCGAGTCGAGCTTCCGAATCGCGATGCGCCGAAAATCCTTCGGACGTTGGAGCTTCGGTTTCTTCAGATTTCCGGATTCCTCAAGATCGTTCAACTGATCTTCTAATTCCGGGTTCGTGCGGGCAAGCGATTTTAACTTCTCCGTGTGTTTTTTGATCACCGTCTTCGTGTGCCGGACATTCTCAATCTGTTCCGCATCACCGTCATCCGCGCCCACCAGCAATCCCGTCGGCAACAGCAACAGGCCGCAGGCCAAAACCACGCTCACCGCCATCGACGAAAACGCACGCGGAAACGTGTACCGAAGATGTTGGCTGACCGTCAGATTACGACTCGTGTTCTCCGCATCCGTTACCACCGCATCCGCAAACGGATCATCTGCATCCTGACAATACAACCCGCTGCTGATCCGCTCACGAAGACCAGCCGCCTTGTCCAACGCAGCCGCCGCACCGTACGCATCAATCCGATTCACCAACGCCCAAACGACCGACACCAAAACAGAGCCCGTCCCCAGACAGACCGCCATCAAACCCAGAGGCCAGTCAAAGGCATACAATCGATCAACGAGCACGACCGCCGCGAAAATCCCCGCGCCCGCCGTTGTCGTCTTGCAGACAAGATTGAGCCAACGGTCGGTCGTAATCCGACGCCGAGCCTTCTGAACCTGTGTCTCGATGGGTGACATGCGCGATCCTCGCAAAAAAAGTGGCTACGGGTTGCATAACAGTTCCGGCGGGGTGCAACGGACCATTGTAGCGTCACCCCTTGTGGGTGACGGGAATACAAAACGACGTCCGTCTGCAATCACGACGTCCACAACGTGCCACGCCGCAGAACAGCCACCACGATCGTACCCGCCGATTTCGTCACGCACCCGGTGGCTGCCGGCACCAAACTTGCCGGTACCCTTATTATCGTACGCATTGTACCATCTATGAGCAACCAGGTTGGATTTTGTCGGGATTTCAGTGCCAATAAAAGTTTCCGCACGCATGTCGGCGTCGGAACGCGGGCAAATGGGAGAATGTGCGATGTTGTCGGCCCATCAACCGCCGCCTCAATTGAAAAACTGTTGTCGGATTCTCAGCATTCTTCTCGCAGCCGTGTTGGCAGGGGGCGTTGTCCACGCACAGGAGAATGAGGCTGAGGACGCGACGCTCGTGGAAGGGCAGGTCTTCGACTACGCGGGAAGTGGTGTCAAAGCCGTCGTGGTCGATTTGTACAAGTCAGGCGCTGACCTGTCGGGCAAACCCCTCCTGTCCGTTCACACCGAAGGGTTCGGCGACTTCAAATTCCCCAAAACAGTCAGCCTCACCGGTGACGTAACCGTCGTCTTTACAAAAGAAGGCTACGCCAGGGTCGAACGAACGGTCACCATCGAAGACGGCGGCCTGCCCCCATTCGTCGATGTACAACTCCCCGGCGCTAACACGTTCAAGGGAATCGTCCGCTCGGAGGAATCCAGGCAACCCATCGCCGACGCCAATGTGCTCGTCAGCTCCTTCGGAAGGGACTGGCGCGTCAGGACCGACAAGGACGGCCTGTTCACCGTCGAGGGAACCCACAAGCGCAGTGGCCAACTCACCGTCCAGGCCGGCGGGTTCGGAAAACTGATCATGAACGTCCCGTCCCTCGCCGCGGACGAACCCATCGAAATCGAGCTGCAATCCGAACGCATCATTCGCATCGTTGTCGTCGATTGGCGGAGCAACCCGATTCCCGACGTGGATGTCGAACTCCAGGGAACCGAGCGGAGCGATTATTGGTACGGCATCACCGACAAGGACGGACAAATAGTCTTCACCGGTGCATCGCGCGACATGACGACCATTCGCGCCAGGCTCGACCACAAGGGATTTGTCTCAGACGTGACCTACACCCGCGAGATCGAGTTTCCCGACGATAAATTTGACACCGAATACCGCCTGACCATGGTATCCGCCGGCACCATCAAGGGAGAGGTCACCGACGCAAAGACGGGCAGAACGTTGCAGGGAACGCGGATCACACTGGGCGCAACCAGCGATCCGAATCAGCCAACAGAGTGGACCGATCTAGCCGGATCGTACGAACTGACCGGCGTGTCTCCGGGCAAGGACGTCGTCACCGTTTACCTGTCGGGGTACGCCCCACAACTGCACGAAATCCGCATCCACGCCAACCAGACAACAGAGGTCGATTTCGCGCTCAAAGAGTCCAAAATCGCCAAAGGCGTCGTGCTCGATTCCAAAGAGAAACCCATCGAAGGCGCGTTCATCGTCGCCACCGAATGGGCTGGAGGATCGACCCTCGGTGCACAGGCGCTGACTGACGAAAACGGGGTCTTCGAATTGACCAACATCCCGGACGAGGAATTTGAAGTGGCTGTTCAGGCCTTCAAGCACCAACCGCTCCTCGAACAAACAATCAAACCGGGAAAACTCGACCACCGTTTCAAACTAAAACGCGCAGAGAAATCATCAGGAGCTCTCGGATCGGCAAAACGCCTCAAAATCGGCGATTCGCTCCCGGATTTGGATTTCACAACGCTGGAGGGGAAAAAAATCAAGACCGCGGATTTGCGCGGCAAAGTGATACTGTTGGATTTCTGGGCGACATGGTGTGGCCCATGCATCGCGGAGATTCCCAATCTCGTCGAAATGTACGACGAATTGGCGGCGGACCCGAATTTCGTTTTTGTGGGCATTAGTCTGGATGGAAACGGAATGGAGAAGACCGTCAGGAAATTCGTCAGGAAAAACAAGATGAAATGGTTGCAGGTGGTGGGTGACAAAAACGGCGTGGACGTGGCCTCGAAAAAATGCGGCGTCACTTTCATTCCGCGGACGATTCTTATCGGACCGACTGGAAGAATTCACGCGATGGACCTTCTCGGCGACGCTTTGAAAAAAGAAGTGACATCGCTCGTCGAGAAACTCAAAAAATAGCGTTTTTTCGAAGCAGCCTGGCTACGGTGTCGATTCGATCACATGCTGCAATTCGGCGTAATCGCGAAGTGTCAGCAGACCGTTGTTGTCGAAATCGAAAATATCGCATCCGACTGGAATCGGGTCGCCCGGCCCGAAACATCTCTGAAAACCCCCGAAATCGAGCAGATCGACATCGTGGTCGCCGTCGACATCAGCCGGTGCGCAAACGAGGTCAACCAATTCGAACTCGTCGATGCAGGCTTCGGTGATGGAGTTGTTGGGCGCGTCTTCGGCGCTGAAACGGACGATGACTTCTCCGCCATCGACGAAATCGGACAGGAGGTGCTGGGTCTGCACCCACCCGGTGGTACCGGTGACGGTTTCGATCGTCGTCCACGATTGTCCACTGTCGCTGGAGATTTCAACGGTCAGGGAGTCGTCGCCGTCATCGTTGTAGAACCAGCGTGCGTAGGAAATCGTGGCGTTGCCACCGTCAAACGTCAGTGGCGGTGAGGTCAGTCTGACAGGCCCCCAGTCGAGGTCAAACGCTCCCGGATCGATGATGTCCCCAGCCAAACCGCCGGTGACAAACGTCAATTCGCTGAATCCACCAAAATCGTTGCCGGGTTGCGACACGGCGTTACTGTCGGCTGGGTTAAACACGGGCTCGGGATCGACCCGTTCCCACCCGCCTTCGGTGAGGTCGATGCCGGGCTTGAACGGATCCTCAGCCTTCACACTTTCCACGATCCAGCCATTGTCGTTGTCGAACCCGTCACGGAGGCGCACGGTTGCGTTGGTTGCGACGACGGAGCGAAACAGGGAGGTTGGCGCACTTGACGGGAATGACAGGGTTTCACCCGAATCGGTGTCAGCCGTGACAAACCAGCGATAGACCTCGTAGCATTGACCTTTCGGCAGGTTGACGGCGAAACGGACGCCGTTCTCCAGTTGTTCCACGGTGGCCAGGGGTTGATCCTCAATCGGAGATCCGTCTGCTGCGAGAAAATGGGCGACTGCGGAATCCGGCGCGAGCTGCGTGCCGGCTGGTCCGTCGGTGATGTCGAGCATGACCGAGGCGTTTGCCAGCGGTGAGGTGGTATCGGGGACACCTTCGGGGAATTCGAATTCGAGCAGCGCCAATACCGGTCCGGGCATGCCATGACGCTCGAAGGCGCTCTGAATCTGCACATAGTGGGGCGTCCCGTTAAAAACATCGTCGTCATCATCGTCGAGCGTGAGCACCGCGATGGCGACGGGGGATCCGAGCAGGGGTGGTCCGACGATGATCTGGTTGAACATCAACTCGCGGGTCAGATCGAGTCCCTCCT
The DNA here is from genome assembly GCA_029260165.1 of Phycisphaerae bacterium. Lineage (GTDB taxonomy): Bacteria > Planctomycetota > Phycisphaerae > UBA1845 > UBA1845 > OFTM371. The sequence goes on from JAJDDT010000013.1 coordinate 28,496, forward strand.
GGGCACCGAGAGCGTCGATGAGTTCGGTCCGCATATCCCAGAACGCGCCGGCGATGGCCAACCCGTCGATGTGCGGATCACCGTTTCCGACGGGAAAGAAAAAATCGGGTTCATCGACGCGGCGGAGGCAGCCTGTTTCCAAACCGCGGAAACTCTCTCCGACGCACGGATCGTCGATAAGCAGCGTCGCGATGACGTCAGCCATCCCCTCGTGATAGTCGCCGGCTGCGTTGAACCCCTGGGCGGAGTCCACCACGAAGTGCCCATACTCGTGGTAGATCACGGATGAATATGAAGTGTTGGGGCAGGCGGGTTGTGGCCCGGGTGCGGCGGCGAAAAAATTCAGTCGCGGGTTCCCAAGTGAGTAAAATGCATTGCAGGTGTCCGCGATATTGACGACCGTCGGAATCGCAATATCCAGTGCAGTCAGGCCTGGGATGATTCCGGTGACGAAATCGTGAACCCTGGTCGTGTGGATCATCGCGTTGACCTGCGCGTTCAGAAGCGGGGCACCCAGTTCGTTCAACAGGAAATCGGCCTGGAAATCCGGGGGAAGCACGCCTTCCTGCGAGGCGAGATCGACCGCGTCCTCGCTCACATTGCGGACCTCGCACCACTGCCCGTCGAGGTTGACCTTGACGACGGTCGGTTCCTCACCGAGGTAGGGAAGTGTGTAGGATCCGTCCTCCTGTACAAACGTGAAATCCGCGTTGTTTCGGAAAACACGCGCACCAAACAGCGGGAGCGAGGCGGGAAGGTTGTTGGGCAGATCCGGATCCACGCCCGGAGATCCAAAGCCCTCCACGGTGCCCGTGATGTCCGTGTGGACGATGCCGTCGCGTTTTTCGAGGATCGCACCAGTGACGGCGTCGATGACGAACCCCCAACGCACCTGATTGGCGGGCGATGGATCCTCCGCCCAAAATCGCCAGGCTGGTGCGACAAGGCCGTTTTCCGCGAAGACAACGAGCGTCGCCTGCTCAAATGTCGTGATGGCGGGGGCGTCTTTTTGGGCGATCGCGTGGGCGTCGGCGATCGTCAATCGGGTCGCGGGTAGCTGACCGGTCAGCCTTTTGGTCGTCGCGTTCACAAGCACCAACGGGTGATTCGGTTCGATTCGGACCAAGAGGGATGCCTGCGATTTGTGGACGGGCAGGCCGTCGTGCACCTGCTCGAATCGATGCAGTGAGAACTTCCCGTTCATCAGGGTCCGGGTCTCTGTGACCCGCAGATCACCGCGTTTGACACCGAGCATGGTGGCGTGACCGGTGAGGAACGACTCGACGGAGTCGACGGCGGTCCGACCCGTTGAGAAGGCTTTTCCGCTGATATTGCGGACGATTCCGTCCTCATTGGCAAGGCTCGTTTTGGGGTGTTCGCGTTTGAAGTCGTCGATGGCTTTGACAAGCTCTGGTGATGCGTTTTGGTTCTCGTCCGCCCCAAGCGCGAACGGAGAGACCGCGATCATCAGGACAACCATTTTCGATATATTGTGTTTGATATTCAATTGAATGCTCCTGATTGCTGCTTATGGACAGTTCGCGATATCGATGGTGATGACGGCTTCTTCGGTCACGGTTTGTCCGCAGTCGTTGGAGACGCGGCAGGTGTAGGCACCCGCCTGGCTTGCGTCGGTTACACCAAATGAAAAGAAGAACTCGGTTGCACCGGGAATATCCTTTCCATTGAACAACCATTGGAACTGCGGTGATGCGCCGGATGCGCTGACAAAGAGCAGGACTGTGTCACCCGGACAGAAATCACCCCCGGTGGGGTTGGACGTGACAAGAGGTGGGAGGGCGACGTCGACGAAGGCTTCCTCGCTGGTCACGGAGGTAAGCCCGTTGCTGACAACAACGGTGTAACCTCCGGATTGATCACCACCGAGTGCGTCGAATAATAGTGTCGCCTCGGTGGCACCCTCAATTGGCTCACCCTCGAAGAACCACTGGTGGTTGAGGTCGTTTCCAATGGCGGCGACGCTCAATTCACCGGGCAGCCCCTTGCACAGTGCGAGGCTTTGCGGTTGCTCGATAATGATGATGTCCTTGTAACTCACCGAGACCGTGGACAGTCCGTCGATCGTCAGGGTCGCGTCCTGTTGGCCGTTCGGGGCGAGGGCACCGTTTATTCGCCATCGTTCGAGGAATCGATTGTCCCATTCGAGCGGCGCGGTGAAGGTGACGACGGCGTCATTGGGATAGGCGAGTATGAAGTCAGTGGCTCCGGCGCTGGTACCGAAAACGTCAGGCTGAGACGCGGAGATGGGGACGCCAAAGGTGCCCGTCGATTCGATGAGAACCTCGGACGTGACGCTTTCGTAGACAGCTTCGGCGAGTTTCGGTTCCTCCATGGAAACGACCATTTCGGTCTGACCGTCTGCCTGATCCACACCGTTGACAGTCCAGCGAACAAATTCGCTCAGAAGCGTCGCCGGTGGGGCTGAAATGGTCACGTTTCGGCCTGCCTGATAGCTCCTTCGGAACGGTGTCACGTCTTCTGCCAGGTTGAAGAAGTCTGCCGGTGAGACGGTCACGTCGACATTGGGTTCGACCACCGAGCCGATATTGAGCAGCAGGAGCGGACCGGTGAAATGGCGCTGAAGTCCACCAAAATCGTTGAGATCCACATCGCGGTCATCGTCGAAGTCGAAGGCACGACAGGTGAACTGGTCGAGGAAATCGTTGGGGCCTGTGAAGCAGTCGCGGTACACACCGTAGTCACCCACGTCGATGTCGGTGTCGTCGTCACCGTCACCGTTGGGGATGAACATGCGGATGTCGATGCGCGCCTCGCCAAAGGGTGAACCAGCCAGTTCCGGAGCAGCCAGGATGTCGTTGGCAGCCTCCTGGGAAATGACCAGGGTGAGCCCTGTGATGGAAAGCTCACCGGTGGTGTCGTCGTAGCTGACGTCGCCGGCGGTGAAGTCTGCGAAGGATGAGAACAACTCGAAGAATGGAACCACCCGAAGGGCACCGACTGCGTACCATACCTCGGGTTCGTGTTCGGCGTCGTGAATGAATGAGAATGCGTCGATATCAAAAGGCAGGGGCGTGCCGGGGATCATGAACCGTGCGCCGCCCTCGGTTGCAAGTCTGCCATCGCGAAAGGCGGCGAATTGTCCGTCCTGAACACCGATTGAAAAATCGGAGGATTCGAGCACGCGGAGTCCGAGATCGAAACCCGAATGGGGTGGGGCGGTCGAAACGAATTCGTCAAACGTCAGCCCCGCGATCGCGAAGAAACCGATAAACGTCTCATCGAATGAGAACGACACGACGCCGTCCCGGACGAACCGTACGCCGCCAGAGCTTGGCGCTGCAAACAACGTGACCGTGCAAACGGTCACTGCAAGTCGTAGAAGCATCTGTCCGAACCTCCTTCTTGTGCGGTTCTGCTTTGTCGATGTCTGGAAACCGTCTCGAACCCACATTCGACCACACGGTGCAATGTACCACTTTTTTCGTCGAGCGTGTGTGAATATTCTCGCGAATGACAAGACGCGACAAGTACACACATAGATGCAGAAATCAGTATCAACCCCTTACGCTAATTACGATCTTCAAACTCCGCCCAACTTGTCGGTGTTTCACCCACGCGGACGCGCTCGACACGCACGTCCTGTCTGATCTTGTAGGCGATCCCCGATTCCGTTGTGAATGTCGCGCCCTTGCGGATTTGATCGTTCAAATGGTCGTAAATCCGTTTGGCCATCAACTCGGTCGTCGGGTCGCCCTCCTCGAAAATAACCACGCGCTCACCGGCAGTGCCGAGTTTTTCGATCACCGGGTCGCTTATGTTAACGCACAACGCATGGTCAAACTGATCAAGAAAGTCCGCAACCGCCAGTTTGATCCACTTGAAATCGCACACCATATCGTTGTCATCGAGCGTCGGTGATGCGAGCACCAATTCGACACGGCGCGTATGTCCATGCGGGTATTTGCATCGCTCGGGATGCTTGCTGAGCATGTGCCCCGTCTCGATTGTGAACGCCTTACAAATCCGATACACGCGTTGGTCTCCGATTTCGAGGTCTCACACGCCTCGCACGTCTCCGTACAACAGGATGTGCAACCGCGGACAAAACCGAAACCCGCGTTCCATACAAACGGCAGACACCCACTCGGCGCGATCGGTTAGAATAATTGCGTCTGTTCCCTCCGGCATCAGCCACACATCCGACGGTTCGACGCCCCGGAGTTGACTCAACAAATCGTCGATCTCGTTGAGATCGTCCGGTGACTGAACGACAAATTTCAACTGAAACGGGTAATTTGTGACAAATTCCTGAACGACCCCAACGTTGAGTCGCAAATGTTCGTGACGCTCCGCCCAACCGTTTTCGTCCCGGTCCCATGGTGTCGAGTTGGACATTTTCGGGCTGACGCTCACCAGATCACAAACGACGTCGCGACAGAGCGTGCCGGCTGTCTCGATCGTGATGTGACTGCCCGCCCGTTTCAATTCCCTGGTCAACGGGCCGATGTCGGGCCAGATCATCGGCTCGCCACCGGTAATGACGACGTGCCGCGACGAATATTCCAAAACAGCCGACACAATCGCGTCGCAGGACATTTCCTCGCCTTCCGGTTCCCAACTCGCGAACGGCGTGTCGCACCATGTGCAGCGAAGGTTGCAGCCGCTCGTGCGCACGAAGACCGACGGCGTGCCGGTCAGCCTGCCCTCGCCCTGAATCGATTGATAAATCTCGCAAATCCGCATCGGACCATATTCCCTCGCGATACCAGTACCCCGTCATTGATCGAGTAGCGGCCGGGTGGCCCATGGCTTTAGCCGTGGGGGAGTCGAATCTGAAACTCAAATCGAGTCCCCCACCTCTAAAGAGGTGGGCCACCCAAACAAATCGCCACCCAATCGGCGCGTTACCCGTCCGTCGTCTCAAGCTTGACGCAGCACTACACTTCCTTTGTACCAAAAGGCGGGACGTCATACCACTGGCCGGCGCGGGCTGGTGGCTGCATAATGCTGTCGGAGGTCGATGTGTTTTTCATCCTGTTGATTCTGTTCGTCTCAATGCCCGTCATCGAGCTGGCGCTGCTGTATCAGGTGGCACAGACGATCAGTCTGGGGCCAACGATCCTGCTGGTCATTATTACCGGCATCGTCGGGGCAGCGCTGGCCAAACACGAGGGGTTAAAAGCGTTACAAAGCGTGCAGAACGAATTGGCTCAGGGACGAATGCCGACGACACAGCTATTCGACGGCGTGCTGATTCTGGTCGCAGGCGTCGTTCTGATCACACCTGGGATCATCACCGACGCCATCGGGTTCTGCCTGCTGATCCCACCGATCCGCGCGATCGTGAAAATCCTGCTAACGCGTTATTTCAAAAATCGCGTGTCGTTTACGAGCAATTTTGAAATGCACGGCTCCTCCGTCAGCGGCGGATTCGACGTGCGCAGTGGATCCGATGACCAATTCGTCGATGTCGAGGTCAAAAAAGTGCACGACGCAAACACCAAAAGGAAATTGCAATGACGTGGAACATCTGGCTCGCGATTGGGGCGATCAACGGTCTGGTCAGCGTAGCCGCCGGTGCGTTCGGTGCCCACGGATTGAAACGCCTCGTCACGCCGGATCAGGTGGTCATTTTCGAGACCGGGGCACGCTATCAGATGTACCACGCTATCGCACTGATCGTCGTCGCATGGCTCGCATCGCGGAACACGTCCGGACCAACAAACGCCGCCGGTTGGTGTTTCCTGGTCGGGATCGTGTTTTTCACCGGCACGTTGTACGCCATCCCCCTGACCGGTGCTAAATGGCTCGGTGCCATCGCGCCTGTCGGCGGTTTGTCTCTCATGCTCGGATGGCTGCTGCTCGCCATTGCTGCGTTCAAAACATCCTCCTGATTGATACGCATGACCCTCACGCCCGACCGACAGTCCGACGACACCCCGATGCGTTGTCTCGGTTGTGGCTACCAACTGAAACACCTGCCGGAGAATCGATGTCCCGAATGCGGGCGAACCTTCGATCCCGACGATGACAAGACTTATGTGGGCAAACTGGTCGACGGCTGGAAATACCTGCTGGCCGCTGTCGGCGCGGGACTCGCGATGTTCGCTCCGCTCGTCGTCGTATTGTTGAACGAGCGGAGACCCTTCGGTTCGCCCTCTATCCTTGGAAATCTAGGTTTCCTCGTCGTGCTCGGACCGATTGGGATGATCGGCGGATGTATATTGGCGGTGTCGATCGCCAAGGCGTCCTGGGAGGATTTAAGGGAGCCCTACTGCGACGGATCCCGCCGACGCTACCTGATCGCAGCGCTCGTCGTGAGCCTGGCGGCGATAGCGTTGATGGGTTTTCTCGTGCTGTTCCCGTCTGTAATCGTGGTGTGACCCGTTCTGGAATCAAGAATTCACCATGCGCAGTTTCGTCAGCATCCGTTTGCATGCCGTCGAAATACCGACTTTTCCTGGACGGGTCCATTTCGCGACGACGCCCACCTGTTTCGAGTTGGCCGAGATTTCAAACAGGTCAAAATGCATCAACCGATGCGTGAGTCTGTGCGTGACGCGACCGATCGGTTCGATGCTTTTGGGTTTGGGAATTTTGAGTTGCTTCAAGACGCGTTCGAGGGCGGTCTCGGGCGATTCACTATTTTCGACCACCGTGTTCGGGAATTCCCACAACCCCGACCACAACCCGCCCGGCGGACGCTTGGTCATTAAGAACGAATCACCACGACGAATCATGGCCACGACGTGGCCAATCTCCGGTACGACCCGGGCGCGTTTTCTGACAGGCAGGCGAGCGGGGTCACCATTTTCGTACGCGACGCAATGGTTTCGCAGTGGACAGGCGGGGCATTGGGGGCCCGTTGGCGTGCAGACCGTCGCGCCGAGGTCCATGATGGCCTGGTTGAAATCCCCACATCGGCCCCGAGGCAACAATTCCTCGGCCAATACCCAAAATCGTTTCTGCGTTCGTGCGTCGGCGATGTCGTCGTCGATTTCGAACAACCGCGCAAAAACCCGCATGACGTTGCCATCGACGACAGCCGCCCGACGATCAAACGCGATCGACGCAATCGCACCGGCTGTGTATCGCCCGACGCCGGGCAGTTTCAGCAACCCATCGACCGTATCGGGCAGCGATCCACCGTTGCCCGCGACCATCCTCGCCGCCTTGTGCAGATTGGCTGCCCGACGGTAATACCCCAGGCCCTGCCAATGCGCGAGCAACTGGTCATCGGTCGCACGCGCCAACGCCCGAACCGTCGGAAATCGCGTCATGAACCGCTCGAAATAGGGAATGACCGTCTCGACCTGCGTCTGTTGCAGCATGATTTCCGACACCCACGTCGCATAACCATCTCCGACGCGTCGCCGCCAGGGCAAATCACGTTTGTTGCGGTCGTACCACGTCAGGAGTTTTCGTCGGATTGCCTGGCGAACGGCGGAGGCAGGCAGATCAACGTTGGCAGGTAGCTCGACGTCGGCGGGCATCACCGTTTCAGCGGTTGGCCACAGTGCGCGCAGAATTTCGCCATTGGTCGGTTGACCTCTCGGCAGCGACGACAACGCGGTTTCGGATTCCTGGCTGCGGTGATAAACACGATCAGCGCGACGACAAAAACCCCGACCAGATAGTAAACGCCGCTACGCATCGCCAAAATACCCGTGATAGTCAACGTGAATCATGACACCGGACCGGGTTTGCCGAGTTCGAACCGATCGCGAATGGTCGCATACCAGTCCCCACCCATCCGCGCGACCAGATCGATTTTCTCGACATCCACCGTGTCGTTTGCCAACAAAAAACCGTAAGCCACATGAAAACAAACAATCTCGCCAATGCAGATGTTGGCGGACAACGGACCCTCGCCGACCTTGACGATCTGTATCAGCTTGCATTCCATCTGCACCGGTGATTCGCCCACGCGAGGCGGCTTGACGAACCGGCTCGGCACCTGCGTGAAACCAGCCTGTTCAAACTCGTTGACCCCCGGGGGGTAGGCCGCCGACGCCTGATTCATCGCCTCGCAAATGCCGTGCGTCACGACGTTGACGACCATTTCGCCGTGCGACTTCAGGTTGTTCAGCGTGTCCTTGTCAGTCCCGTCCGCCTTGGTGGCCGGCGAAAAAATAATCGCCGGCGGGTTCGAGCCGACCGCATTGAAAAACGAGAATGGCGCGAGGTTCGGCGTGCCGTTGGGGGTAATTGTCGAGACAAACGCAATCGGTCGCGGCATGACGCAACTGAGCAGCGTATGAAAGTTCGCACGGTTCTCGCGATCAGCCGTGACAAGCGTTTTGTATTCCGTGTGCGTCTGCATGTCGTTCCGGAACAGGTTCAATCTTAATGTAGCGTCACCCCTTGTGGGTGGCGAGAAAACCAATCCATGTGAGCACGCCCCAACCGCGACGTTCGTTGTGAAACCGCCCTAAACAATCGGCGTGGTCAGAACCCCAAGCCGTTCGATTTCCAGTTCCATCGTGTCACCCGGTTCAAGCCAACCGTCGGTGTTCTCCGGGCGAACCTCGAGGATGCACCCGGTCCCAACGGTACCGCTGCCAATGATATCACCGGGGTAGAGCGCCGCATCACGCGATGCCCGTTCGACCATTTTCGTGAAATCGTGCGTCAGGTCCTCAAAATTTCCACGCGATATTTCCTTCCCGTTTTTCTTCGCCGTCATCGTGAGTTTGTACCGACCCGGTCCAACCTTGACGTCCGCCAACTCGTCGGTCGTGACGACGTAGGGTCCGATCGACGTCGCGAAATCCTTGCCCTTGGCAGGACCCAACATGCATTTCATCTCCTGCCGTTGCAGATCGCGGGCGGACAGGTCGTTCAATACCATGTAACCAAAAATCGCGTCGTCAGCCACATCGCCTGAAACGTCGCTGACCTGTTTGCCCATGACGCAGCCGACCTCGAGTTCGATGTCCATTTCGCTGGTGCCGCCCGGCTTTTTCACCGGTTCGAGGTGGCCTTTCATCGTGCATGGATTCGAAAAATAGAAGATCGCCAGTTCGTACCACTCGGGCAGCATCTCCTGTCCGCGCATCGTGCGACACGTCTTGACGTGCTGCTCGAACGCGTAGAAATCGCGAAACGTGCGCGGGTCGGGAACCGGTGGCAACCATCGCGCGACGTCCGATAATGGTCGACCACCGCCGGAAGCGTCCGCCGCCAGTTTTTTCAACCCTTCCGGACCGTACTGCTCGAGCGCCCCGCGAACGCTGCCGGGAGCGTCCAGTTCGGTCAGTTTTCCGTCTTTTTCGACGCAGAGTTTCGCACTGCTGTCACCGCCAAATTCAACCACACAAAATCGCACGTCGTCGCCTCCTGAAATTGATGTCGATGCGCCAGTTGGTCTTGCTGTTATAATCGAAATCCCGGCGGCGGGCGAACCGGGTATGAGGAGGTGAAGGAATGACGAAATCCTGGCGATCGTGGGTTGCGGTCCTGGCGATGGTCTCGGCGGACGCGTTGGCGGGGGTGCCGACCTACGAGGAGCATCAGCTACAGGCCCGCGCGAATTTCGCAAACGCGTTCAATCTGCCGGACGGAAACTTTTTTGCAAATATCACCGCTCAGGTAAACGACCACGCCGAGGTGGCATTCAACATCACCGCCATGACAGGATCGCTCGAAAAAGCGGTCTGGTTCGGCAAACGCGGATCCGGGCAGATTGAGTTTACCTCGATCAGCGACGCCTCGGTCAGCAATGCCTCGCTCAACAACAAGGGGCGCGTCGTATTCGAGCAGGCATTCGTTCCTGCGCCAGGGTTGTATTTCTACGACGGGCCGACCGATGCGAGCGGTCTGGAAACGACGCAGCCTTTCGGGACGACCTTCTGGTCGTCACCCACGGTGAACGACGCGGGGCAAATCGGGTTTCGTGCGAATTTCGCAGGCCGGCGGGCGTTTGTTTCCTACGACGGCGTGTCGTTGACGGCGAACCACGCGGTCGAGGTGTCGTTGGACCCGGGCAGTCCCTATTCATTCCTGTTTACACCGTCGTTCAACAACGCCCGACAGATCGCCGGCAAGGCGCGGCTGGGACCGGCGGGGCAGGTCGGCAACGATCGCCCGGATCAGATTCTGGTTTTCGAGGCGGATGGATCATCCGTTGTCATCGCTGAGGACGCAGACAGTGACCCCGATTCACCGTTCACAAGTTTCGACAACAGCGTCGCGATGACGGACGACGGCTGGGTTTCGTTCACAGCCAATCTTGTGGGGGGTGGTCGAGGCGTGTTCGTTTCCGATGGCTCGACCGTGATCGAAATCGCGACCGAGGATCACCCGATGGTCAGCGATATCGAATTTTTCGGTTCAGCGGTCAACCGTCATCGTGTCGTTGTGTTCCGGGGGTTCGATCAGAACGGGTTGCGCAGCATTTTCGCTGGCGACGGCACGGCCCTGCGTCGTGTTGTCACCGAGCACGACCTCCTGCCGTCCGATCTGGGACCCGCGCGGGTCGATCAGGAGACCGCGTCCAGCCCGGTGTTCGGCGGCGGCGTGTCCATCAACACCTGCGGCGACGTCGCGTTCAACGCGGGGTTGGCTCCGCCCGGCAATAACCAGATCGAATGGGGCAGCGGCGTTTACCTCGCCGTCGCGACGCGAGAGGCCAACGGCGACTACAACTGTGACGGCGATGTTGATCGTCGGGATGTAAAAGAATTTGCCGATTGCGCGTCGGGACCCGATGGAACGGTCGATCCCATCTGCGCCGTGTTCGACTTCAACGGCGATGGCGACGCCGATTTTGCAGACTTCGCACAGCTTCAATTGTCGTTTAACATCGCGGATTGATTCGGAGCACGTCCGATAAGTCATGACGGGAGACGCGATGAGCGACAAGGAAGGTCTGTCCGCACAAGCCTACGAACCGATTCCCGAGGGCGGGAAATACGAGCCGTATATCTCCAGCGGTGAATCTCCGCTCGAATTCACGGTCAAGGCGGTGATTCCGGGGATCATCTTCGGCGTCTGTTTCGGAGCAGCCAACGCGTATCTGGGTCTCAAGGCGGGATTGACCATTTCCACGTCGATCCCGGTCGCGGTCATGACCGTCGCAGCCTTTCGCGCCTTGCAGAATTTCGGGGTCAAAACGACCCTGCTCGAAGCCAACATCTCCCAGACGATCGGCTCGTCATCGAGTTCGGTCGCAAGCGGAATCATTTTCACGCTTCCCGCGCTGTTCATGTGGGGCATGCCGCCGGAATTGCTGCAAATGACGCTGTTGGCGTTGTGTGGCGGGCTGCTCGGCGTGCTTTTCATGGTTCCGTTGCGACGATTTCTGATCGAGCGCGAGCACGGAAATCTGCCCTATCCGGAGGGAACCGCCTGTGCGGAAGTCCTTGTCGCCAGCGAGGTTGGCGGAGCCAAAGCAGGCAATGTGTTCTGGGGACTGGGTGTCGGAGCGATTTTCAAATTCCTGTTCGGATGGTTGAAACCCGTGGCTGACAAGGCCCATTTCGCCATTCCGGGGATCAAGAAAGCGGAAATCGGTGTTGAAATGTCGTCGGCGTTGTTCGGTGTGGGGTACATCCTCGGCCCGCGGATCGGTGCGATCATGGTTGGCGGGGGTTTGCTGTCGTGGCTGGTGATCAACCCGATTATTGCCTATTGGGGCGATGGCAGAACGGAGCCGTTCTACCCCGAGCAGATCGAACTGATCCGCAACATGCCACCGTCGCAATTATGGACGCGTTACGTTCGGTACATCGGCGCTGGGGCGGTCGCGATGGCGGGATTGATCACGTTGATCAAAAGCGTTCCGACGATGGTCGAGAGCTTCAAAATCGGGGCTGAGCAGTTACGCAACCGCGTCGGCGGCACCGGTGAGACCGTCGAACGAACGTCCCGCGATCTGTCGCTGAAATATGTTGGTATTGGCGTAATTGTCATCGCGGCTGTCATGGCGTTCATCCCAGCCGTCTTCGGCAACATCGACAACGTTGCGATACGCATGATCGCAGCCATCCTGATCGTCATATTCTCGTTCTTCTTCGTAACCGTCGCGTCGCGGATCGTCGGTCTCGTCGGGGTGACATCCAATCCGACGAGTGGAATGACCATCGCGTCGCTGCTCGGCACGTCCGTGATTTTTCGGCTCTGCGGATGGACCGACTCGTTGGGGATGGCCACCGCGTTGACAGTCGGGTGCGTCGTCGCCATCGCAGCCTCCATTTCCGGGGATACCTCGCAGGATTTGAAAACGGGGTTCCTGCTCGGCGCCACACCGAAGAAACAGCAGATCGGCGAGTTGGTCGGGGTGCTGACCTGTTCCGTGTTCATTTGCATGACGGTGTTGCTGCTGCACAAGACCTATGAATTTGGCAGTTCCGAGTTGCCCGCCCCGCAGGCGACGCTGATGAAAGTCGTGATCGAGGGTGTGTTGCAAGCCAATCTGCCGTGGACCCTTGTCGCGATCGGCGCGGGGATCGCCATCGTAGCAGAGCTGGCGCGCATTCCATCGCTGCCGTTTGCGGTTGGTGTCTACCTACCCGTCGCGACGATGGTGCCGGTGTTCATGGGAGGCGGACTGCGGTGGTTGATGGAACGACGGGCCAGGGGTGCTGATGAAAAGTCCGAAGTTCGCGAACGCGGGGTTTTGTTCGGATCGGGTCTCGTTGGCGGTGAGGGATTGTTCGGCGTGGTCATCGCGGCTGTCGCGTTCATCCAGAACATCAACGCCGAAGACGGCGAGAGTGTAACATCGCGACCGGGTGAAATCGGCACCGATTGGATCACCGGTATGTTTTCGGAAACCCCGGTCATGCACCAGATCCTCCCGCTATTGGTGTTTGCGGGGTTGGTCCTGATATTCGCGCGACGATGCAGACGTCCCGCGAGCGACGCATGAACATGAAGAATTTGATCAGTATTTCAGGTGTCGGACTCCTTGCCGTGTTGGCTTGTCTCCTGGCGTCGGCAACGGTGGAGGCCCAGGTCGGGAAGGATCGCGGCGACGATACCGAGCGCATGATCGACCGCGTCGACGGTTGGATTTCAGACCTCGGCGGACCGGATTACGCCAAACGCGAATCCGCGCATCAAAAGCTCAAACAGTTGCCGGAGGACGATTTGGTATTGCTTGCGAGGTACTATCGCCACGCCGACGATTTTGAGACCAGAATCCGCATCGAGGAAATCGCGATCCAGGCGTTTTTCATCCGCAGTCTGCCCGACGTGACCGGTTTTCTGGGGGTCAGCGCGCCGGAGGTCTATTCCCGGATGGACTCGCGAGTGCCACGCGGCATGACCGGATTCAAAATTTCACATGTCGTGCCGGGCAGCTCCGCAGAGGTGATCGGTCTCAGGCTGAATGATTTGATTGTCGCCATCGACGGTGAGACGTTTCTGGAGGGCGCTGATTTTCGAGCGCTGGCCAACCAGATGCGAATTCGTCGGGCGGGAATGCTGATGCGCCTGGATTTCTACAGAGGGTACGGCCGCAAATCGGTGCGGTTTCCGCTCGGCGCGGACACACGCCGGAATCCCGACACACCGGGGACATCTGACGAAGCAAGACCAGGTCTGGATTCCTATCAACGGGCGGTCAGAGCGTTCCCGACATGGTGGGCGACGCATTTTGAACCGAAGACGGAAGTGCCGGGTCGTGACCGTTCGACGACGCATCTGCCAGGATTTCAAAATCCGCAATCACCGGAAGATGATCGCTCGCCTCCTGCGCCAAAAGAAGGCGGCTCCGAAAAACGCGAATAGGTTTGAGCCGACCACGGAAAAAAATCTTGTCGAGTCCGCCCGTCGGTGCGACGCTCGGAAACGTCCTGATCGCCCATCGCGATCCCGGCCTGCGGTTCGTCGCACAGGTGAAACCGTGTTTGGCGAATCGCTGACGTTTCAACATGCCTCGCCAGTCGTTCATGTCGCCCGCGATGATGCAGGGGTGATCGCAGCCAAGTCTGGTGATCTGCGATGATTCCAGCAGGTCCGCCACCTGCCTGCGACGCTCCATTGCGGACAAGCCAAGGTGCACGTTGAAAACGTCAAGCGTCGCCTGAATTCCGTTCCTGGCAATCGTGATGCTCGTGTGCTGTGCTCCGCGTCGTTTTCGCCAACTGACCGTCAGATCGATATTCCGTTGTCGGTCGATGGGGAATCTTGTCAGCGTGGTGTTTCCGTATCGCCCGCGTTTCAGAAAAACGTTCATACCGGACGCCCGGTATTGGTACCGCAACGATTGTGCGATCAGCGATGCGAGATCGTGGTGGTTGGACCGGGGGACCCCGCGATCGACCTCCTGCAGCAGGACAATGTCCGCGTCGTGATGGCCCAAAACAGCAATGATCCGATCGGGGCGGAACTTTCCGTCCACGCCGATGGCTTTGTGGATGTTGTATGTCAGCAATCGAAACCTCACGATACCGCATTCTACGCACACATGATCGGACGCAACAAATTTTCCGGATGGTTTTTCGATTCGGGTTTTGGAACGCAGGAGCCGCGGACAGGGGGTCTGGTTCACCGGGCAACCCTTTTTATCGGAACCAGGGATTCTGCACGAAGACGTCGCCGGTCCGTGGCAACCAGGAGCGCGGTTATCTCTCAAGTTTCACAAATTGGGACGGTGACTTGAACAGGTGGCTGGGCGTACAATGGGTCAGGACAGGAGAGAGTGAAGCCGTAACTCGCCGACGCGGTTTCGAGGATGGAGGAATGAGGTAATTATGAACGAAGAAACCTTTCAGAAAAAACTGGCAGAACTTGTTGCGGAAATCGGTACGCTTCCCGAAGAGGATCGCGAGCGATTGACGACGTTGGCAGAGCAGACGCGTGCCCGTCACGAACAGCTCAAGGAAACCGTCGGACAGCTTCAGGAGAGCATCGATTTCCTGAGATTGTCGATCAAGTACATGCTGTTTGATCTTGAGGCGACGCGTCGGGAAAACACGCAACTGCGCAAGATGCTCGAACAGGACGAGGAGTAGGTTCAGTCAGTCACGAAAAAATTTGATTGTGGTCGAATCCGTGTTTCATGATGCGTCATGAAACGCGGATTTTTTTTGTCGCGTTATGTGTTGAAAAATGGAACGATTGCAAGGCTTCACTCGCGTTTTTACAGACTGAGTGACAATTTGGTCGAACATCCTTCGATTTTCCGCTGTTTCCTGATCGCGAACGTGATGGGTGTTGGTCGTGACGTCAATTGATGCTTGAATCGCATCCGGAGGCTCTGGTAAGATGCGGGTGGTGAAGGCGACGGCGAGCCGTCGTTGTCCGGGGAAACCTCGTCGTTGGTGTTTCCTTGCAGGTCGTTCGTGATTGGAGTGCGTGGTAAGATGGGAAATGTTTATCGTGGGATATTCCTGGTTGGGGTGTTTGCAGGGATTGGCGTGTTTGGCTCGGTGTCGATCTTTGCGGGCGGCGGGTTGAACGAGGATCCCGGTGCCCGAATTGCGGGCAACAAGGGGGTTGGTGCTGCCAGTGGGAACCTTATTGGGCATAACGAGGGTGATGCTGCGGGTCAGGTGATTTCGTTTGGAAAAAAAGACGGCCCTGATTTTACGATGCCGCTGCCGGGGCTGACATCTGCCCAACTGAAACGATTCATGGCTGGTCGTCTGGAATTCGATCGCGAGCAGTTTCCCGACGATGGGCTTGGTCCCGTTTTCAACGAAGCGAGTTGTTTTCTCTGTCACTCCGCGGGGGGTTCCGGTGGGGCGAGCGGGAAGACCGTTGAGCGATTTGGTATCCTGGGGAAAAAGGGTGGTTTTGATCCTTTGAGCGAGTTTGGCGGCTCGTTGAGGCAGGCGTTAGCCATCGACATGAAAGGCGTTGATTGTGCCGAGGTGGTCCCCGCGGAAGCCACGGTCATGACGCTTCGCCTGACAACGCCGACGTTTGGTTCCGGTCTCATCGAAGCCATCCCAGACGAAACGATTCTCGCGTTGGAGGATCCGACTGACGAAGACGGCGACGGGATCAGCGGTCGCGCCCATATTGTCATGGATCCGATTGACAACGTTGAACGCGTCGGTCGCTTCGGTTGGAAAGCGCAGGTTGCGACGCTGGACACATTCTCGGCTGACGCACAGTTGCAGGAAACGGGCATTACCAATGTCGTTTTTTCAGAGGACAACGACCCGAACGGAATCAGGCCACCGTTGCTCGATGATTGTGATTTGATCGAGGACCCCGAAGACATACCGGACATGAACGGCGTGTCGAATTTTAACAGGATGGCTGACTTCCAGCGATTTCTCGCACCGATTCCGCGTCTGCCGACGCTGAGCAATCGCGGGTTCTTCCTGTTCCGTCAGATTGGTTGCGCCGACTGCCACACGCCGGTCATGTTCACCGGTAATCACGAGGTGGCTGCTCTGTCGAACAAACCTGTCTTCTTGTTCTCCGATTTGCTGCTGCACGACATGGGTTCCCTGGGTGACCAGATCGAGCAGGGCGATGCTGAGGGATTTGAGATGCGGACGTCACCGTTGTGGGGGCTTCGCGTGCGGTCGGATCTTTTGCATGACGGTCGATCGCAGGTCAAGGGCAAGATCAAGGACAGAATCGAGCATGCGATTGGCGAACATGCCGGCGAAGCGGCTGCGTCGCGCGATGCGTTCCTGAAACTCAAAAAACGCAACCAACGCGCACTCATCAATTTCCTCGAGTCGATTTAGCGTCGTTTCGATCTTCGACCCGACGTCGCCAGCGTGGCATCTGCTGCGGTGTGATTTTTTCCCACAGTCCGAGCGCGTTTTGACGGGCCTGGTGTTCGGATTTTTGAAATGCGTCCAGATGCGGATGCGGAAAACGCGTGTCCGCGTAGGCGTGTCCCAGTTTGACCAGCGTTTGATTGAACGATTCTTCCTTGCCTACAAGCGTCGCGTAGACCAATAGTCTGTCATACCGATCCCGCGTCCGGTCGGGCAACAAATCGAGACGCACCAACTCACCATCGAGCATGCTCTTCGCAAATCCGGACGCATTTTCGCCCCAATGCATCAACTCCGTTCGAGGGCCAGCCACCTCGGGTGTGTCGACCCCCCACAGCCGCACGCGAATGCGTTGCGCTCCCGTGTCGGGCGACAGGAAGTCGAACGTGTCACCATCCACGACGTAGACAACGCGAACGAACTGGTCGTGATAGCGGGTGTAGTCATCGTCCGGTGACGACGGTGAACCCGGGGGCTTCGATTGAGTCGGAATCAGACGCAGAAGGACGACGAAAGCGAAGCCGAGCGTGAGAAATCTGTGCCTGCGAAGAAAGGAGGGTTGTTGAATATGCGGGGGAAGCCGTCGCGAGCGCGGGCTTCGCGTCATGCGTCCGTGCCATTGTCGTCGTGCGCGGAAAGATCGAACGCATCATGAACCGCTCGCACGCCGTTGGGACCGTCGCCGGCTGCGACTACGCAACTGATGACGATTTCGCTCGTTGAGATGCCCCAAATCGGAATGGTCGCGCTGCGAAGTGCGTCGAACATGGTTGACGCTACGCCGGAATGCGATCGCATCCCGACCCCGATCGCGCTGACTTTCGACAAATCCCGAAAGACCTCGACCTTCCCGATTCCCAGTTCACCCGCCAATCGCTGCAACAACTCCGTCGCTGTATCCGCATCTTCCGAATCAACCAGGAGCGCCAGGCTCGCACGCTGACCGCCTGCGTGGTTGGCCTGCACGATGTCATCAACGACGATATTCTTTTTGCCTATTTCCTCGAACACGCGGGCAGGGACGCCCGTCTGCGCGGGCACATCGGTCACGACGATCGACGCCAAATCCTCCTTGAGCGTCACACCGCGAACGGATACGGCTTCCATTCCCTCTGATTCGGTCATAATTCTTGTCCCCGGGGCATCGGTCAGCGAGCTTCGCACATGAATCGGCACGTTGAACCGCATCCCAAACTCGATCGCCCGACCGTGCATCACACCCGCACCCGCCGACGCCATCTCCAACATTTCATCATAGCTGATCGCGTCGATCTTTCGAGCGTTCGGCACGATCCGCGGGTCAGCCGTGTAGACACCATCCACGTCGGTGTAAATCTCGCACACCGTCGCGCCCAAAACCGCCGCCAAGGCAGCCGCCGTCGTGTCCGATGCGCCCCGACCGAGCGTGGTGATTTCCCCAGCCTGATCGATCCCCTGGAATCCCGCGACGATCACGACCTTGCCCGCGTCCAGTTCCGCCTTGAGCCGCTGACGATCGATGCTCTGAATCCGTGCGCGCGTGTGCACGCTGTCTGTTCGCAGTCCAAGCTGACCCGCCGTTAGCGAAATCGCCTCATGACCGAACCCGTGGATCGCCATCGCCATGAGCGCGATCGACACCTGCTCACCGGTGGTGAGCAGCATGTCCAGCTCGCGTTTGGGTGGGTTGGGTGACACCGCCCGGGCAAGCGTCAGCAGTTCGTCCGTTGTTTTGCCCATGGCTGAGACGACCATCACGACTTGCTGCCCGTTAAGACGTTCCTGGATCGCCCGACGGGCTGCCCGATGGATCTTCTCCGCCGTCGCGACACTGGTCCCGCCGAATTTTTGAACGATGAGCGACATGGGCGAAATCGTAATGTCCGCCGGGAGATTTGAACAGATGGGAAGTCGTCCGGGCTTGGTGACTGGATATGGGTGGCCCACCGTCTTTAGCGGTGGGGGAGTCGAATGGTGGTGCGCAGTGGATTCGAGCGATTTGAATTGTTCGCGGATGATGGGCAGGCAACGATTCAACCCCGACGGGCGTAACGATTCGACTCCCCCAAGGCTGAAGCCATGGGCCACCCGACACTCGGCGCGATCATCAGAAAAAATTCGTCTACGATTGGGGTGGCAGGGGGGCGCGGGTGAGAAGCGGGTAGACCATCTTCTCGGCGATTTGTTGGGTCCGAACGCGTTTGGCCAACTCTTCAAACGAGAGCTGAGCCACGCGTTTAACCGAGCGATCGTCCTGGGGCCTGTCCGCTGTGATGACGCGAATCTCATCGTACGGGGCGAGCGAAATTTTGTGGACCAGCATCGAATGCCCGACGTCGTCAAGATAGCAATGCCCGATCAATCGCCAGGGCGTCTGCAATCGTCGCACCATTTCGAGTTCGTGCATGACGATCGGGTGCAACAGCGCGTCGGTCGTCGGCAGAACGTGCAGCGACAGCGAATGGTCCTTGAAACGACGCAGCATCGCGATCCACCAGTCATCGACAAACCATGGCGATATCTGCCCGTTGTCAAAGGTGGTCTCGAGCCTGATGTCCGTCGGGAACATGCCCAACTCGTTTGTGATGTCACCGTCGCTGGTCGCCTCGACGAGCGTCGTCTTCGTCCCTGCGGGGGGGCGGCGGCGGGCGGTGGCGATTCTGCGGTCCTGTTCGGATGTGATGACGTCCATGTCCATTCGCTCCATTGTGGGCATCCGACCGTCCCTGACGGCTTCGCAACCTATCGACATCGCCCGACAGAAATCTTGACCAAACTCACCGATCAACGCCGGCAGCGAATGCCGACCGTCCCGGTCTGACCGGTGGCGGGATTGGGGCCTGGGCCGAATTGATTTATAACTGTTTGCTAATGAACGGGTTACGGCGGATCAGTTTGTCACGTCATCGAAACCGGATCGACGTCCACGATCACCGATTTTGCCGACAATTTCGTTCTGGACTTGCGAATCGCCTCGAGAATCTGACAAATCGTCGTAGCCTCGCCCGCCCGCAATACGAATTCATATCGATACTGATTCCGCATCCGCGCGATCGCACACGCCATCGGACCCAGCACGTCCGCCCGACCCGCCGCGACCCGGTCCACTGCTTCCCGGGCGACCTCCGCCAACAAACCAGCCGACTCACGCGCCTGAAACTCGATTGCATCAGCCACCACATATCTCGCCAACCGCACGAATGGCGGCATGTTCGTTCGCCGTCGAATTTCCAACTCGGATTCGGCGAACGCTTCAAAATCGTGATCCACGGCTGTTTGAAGCGCCACCGACCCCGGATCCTCCGTCTGAACCACCACCTCGCCCGCGGACTCGTACCGACCCGCGCGACCCGCGACCTGCGTCACAAGTTGAAACATCCGCTCGCCCGCGCGAAAATCCGTCGAATAGTTCACGTCCGCCCCAATCACCCCCACAAACGAAACGTGCGGAAAATCAAGCCCCTTCGCGATCATCTGCGTCCCGACAATCACATCCACACGCCGAGCTTCAAAATCCCCGATGATCTTGCGATACAGCTCAGGCCGACGCATGGTGTCGCTGTCCATCCGCTCGATCACCGCGTCCGGAAACCGCTGGGTCAACCGCTCCTCAATCCGTTGCGTCCCGCCACCGACGCGCACCATTTTCCCCGAACACGACACGTTCGGACACGTCTCGATCACCGGCTCGCGACGATGACAATGATGACACCGCAATTCATCCGTGGCTGCATGCAGCACCATCGTCACGTCGCAGTTTGGACACCGTATCGCATGTTTGCATTGCGGGCAGAGCATGACCGTTGAATGCCCGCGGCGATTGATCAGAATGATGGCCTGCTCGCGTCGCTCCAACACGCGTCCCAACCGCTCGATCAGAATTCGTGACAGCAACGGCACGCCCGTCTGCTCGCGAAACTCCTGATTGATGTCCGCGATCACGACTTTCGGCATTGGCAGATCGCGCACACGATGGGGCAGCCGGATCAATTCGTAATGCTCGTGTTTCTCGCAGTTCTGCCACGATTCCAGGGACGGCGTCGCGCTGCCAAGCAACACCGGAATCCCCAGCCGGCTCGCACGCATGACAGCCACATCGCGAACTCCGAACCGTGGTGCCTGCAGATTCTTGTAGCTAGGCTCCTGCTCCTCATCGACGACGATCAATCCCAAATCCGGACATGGCGCGAACACCGCACTCCGCGTTCCGATCACCACCTTCTTGTGACCGTCGCGAATGGCTGACCACGTCAACGATCGCTCGACTCCGGTCAACCCGCTATGGACAATTGCGACGTCCGCAAACCGGCACGCCAACCGCTGCACCAACTGCGTCGTCAGCGCGATCTCCGGCACCAGCATGATCACCTGCCGACCCGCTTTCAACACATGGCGCATTGCCCGGATGTACACCTCTGTTTTCCCGCTCCCGCTCGCTCCAAAAAGCAGCAACACCCGAAAATCCGCATCGTCGATCACCTGGCAAACTCGCTCGGCAGCTTCCTGCTGCTCAGGATTCAGGTCAAACGTCGGTTCGTCCGCCGGCAGATCAAAATTCGGCGGCGCGATCGATTCTTTCGTCGATCGAAGCCCCAACCATCCCTTCGACACCATCCCCCTGATCGTTGTTCGTGATGCCCCGGACCGTTCTTTCAACAGATCAACCGACAACTCACCATCCACCGACCCCATCACATCCAACACCGCCCGCTGCCTGACCCCCAACCGTCCCGCCGACGAAATGATGTCATCCACCGACTCGACCACCCGAACGTAGTCAATCTGTTTGTAGCCCGCCTGCTTGCGAACCGCCTCGGGCACCAACGCTGTCAACGTCCGTCCCAACGGACACGCATAATGACGCGAAATCCAACGCCCGATTTCCAACAACTCCGCCGACAGAAAACTCCGCGCATCCACCAGCGACTCGATCGGCTTCAGCGTTGATTTCCACTCCGCCCGGTCCAACCCGACGCAAAACCCCACCACAATTCGACCGCCTCGACCCAACGGCACGCGCACCCGCTGACCCACCTCGAGCGCACCAGCCATCTCCTCAGGCACACCAAAACTGTAAACCTTGTCGATTGGCGCGACCGGCGCGACCATCGCCACCGGACCGACGACCGTCTCGCCTTCGTGCGACCACAGATGCCCGGAATGTCTGTCCTGGGAGGATCGAATCACGCACGTCAGTCTAAACGCCGCGACCCGTCACAAAAAGAGTGGATTGGTTAAAACAATTCGTCGCGACAACCTGCGCTCACGCCACCGGAGTCGCGACAGGCTGATTCTCATTGCGACTGCGGAATCCGGTAATCGACGGCATGTCCTCCGGCATTTCCTCCGGATGAACGGCAAAAACCTCGACCCGCGAAATGTCGTCGAACGGAACCGAAACCACAAACGACCCGACCCGATACTGGTCGTCCACCGGCTCGCACTCAAACACCAGATGTGATTTGCTGCTCACCTCCGCAAGGCCTTTCAGCTCGTAGCTGAACCCGTCGCGAAGGTAGATCAGCGTGCGGATGCGGAGGGCCTCGGAAAACGACCGGAATTCGTCATTCTCCATCGCGTCTTCATGATCCATATCCGGAAATTTACGAAACGCGCATCGCCATTGAGCTTCCGACCGTTGTTCGTCAAACTGTGTACCATGAAACCAGTCGTAGTCGAACAAGCGAACCTCCTTGAATCTCAGCGCTGCAGGTCGCAGAAAACGTCTTCACGCCGGAATACAACGCGCCGGACCCGAACCGACGCACATCCTCACCTCTGTATCGGCTTCGTCAACCCATCATCGTTGCTTCCGGTGCGAATTAGATGAACACGACCGATAAAACACGCCTCATCAAATCGCTCGCGATCCGATCCGGTTTCGACCGCGTCGGCATCACCGCCGCCGCCCCCATCGACAACGTCCGATATCTCCGCGACTGGCTCGCCACCGGCAGGGCGGGCAGCATGGAATACCTCCAGCGCAACAACCACCTCCGCGAGGATCCCGCTCAACTCTTCCCCGGTGCGAAATCCGTCATCGTCGTCGCCATCAATTATCACCAACGTGTTGAAAAACCGCCTCACGACCCGAACGACCCGCGCGGTCGGGTGGCCATGTACGCGTGGGGCGAAGACTATCACGTCGTCATCAAGGACATGCTCAAGAATTTGATCGGGCAAATGCGCGACGCCATCGACGAGGATTTTCGCGCCCGACCCTGCATCGATACCGTCCCTATCCTCGAGCGCGAGTTGGCCCGGCGCGCGGGGGTTGGCTGGATCGGAAAAAACACGCTCGTCATGCACGAGGACCTCGGCAGCTACTTTTTCCTGGGCGAAATCATCACATCACTCGATCTCGACCCCGACGCACCCGTCACCGATCACTGTGGCAGTTGCACCGCTTGCCTCGACGCCTGCCCGACCGACGCTTTCCCAAAACCCTACGAACTGGACGCATCGCGTTGCATTTCCTACCTGACCATCGAACATCGCGCCGATATCCCGAACGAATTTCACGACAAAATCGGCGACTGGATTTTTGGCTGCGACATCTGTCAGCAGGTTTGTCCGTTCAACCGAAAAGCCCCGACATCCACCGTCTTCGACGTCGGAACGATCGACCCGTTTCCGAAGCTCAACGACGTCGTCAAGCGGACCGAATCCGATCATCAGGAATCAACAAACGAAAGCGCCACCAACCGTGCCAATCTCGACATGTTCAAACGCAACACCCAAATCGCGCTCAACAACGCCTCCCGTCAATCAGGCGACCCCTAGTCGATGACTCGCCATGATGCATCGGCACCCCACATCGAGGCCTCGTTATGGTGTAGTGTCACCCCTTGTGGGTGACGGGAAGGCCTCAACATTCTTGTCGTATCGAGGCTGCTGTTTGGCAGGAACCGACGCCAGCCGTGATCCCAATACGCCATGTCGTCCTTAACTCCGACGTGAACGCGCAACGCTCATCGTTTCTGCGATGGTGTCATTCGCCGCCCCAACAATTCCCCAGGCTCACTGCTCCCCAAAACGTGCGACACCCCAAACATCACCAATCCACCACCCCCGACGGCCAGCACAACCCGACACCAAACCGGCAGTCCGTCGTTGACCGGCGACGAGGTCCCGACAGCCAACCAGACCATCCCCGCCATCGCCGTCGCCGAGACAACCGTTCGCACCAGACTCGCCGATACCGGTGTTTCCCATCGCGGCAACCGACCACGCAACAACCATCCCAACGTCACCACCTGAACCACCGCCGACGTCGCCGTCGCGATCGCAACACCAGCCTCGCCCAACGATCCAACCAGCAGCAGATTCAACGTCAGATTCAAACCAACCGCACAACCCGCCACCTTCGCCGGTGTGGCTGACTCCCCCAGCGCGTAGTACGCCCGAATCACCACATGCTGCGCCGAATACGCACACAACCCCATCGCATAAAACCCAAGCGCCCGCGACACCCGCGTCGTACCCACCGCATCAAACGCCCCATGTTCCAGCAGCACCGCCACCAACGGGTCCGCCACCATGACCAACCCCACCGTCGCGGGCAACATGACAAAAAACGTCAGCCTCAGCCCACCCGCCAGCGTGTTCGACACGCCCAGCCGATCACCACCTGCCGCCTTTTTCGCCAGAATCGGAAAAATCGCCGTCGCCAACGCGATCCCAAAAACCCCCAACGGCAACTGATACAAAAAATGTGCATAACCCAAAACGGCTGGTCCACGTCCGTCGGGCACGAACCACTGCGCGATCAACATGTCCAACAGCGTGTTCACCTGAACCGTCGACAACCCCACCAGCATAGGCCCCATGAACCGCCGAATCTCCCCGATGTACGGACCACGCCAGCCACGATTCAACACGATCGAAAACCCGGACCGCCTCAGCGAATACAGTTGCAACCCAACCTGCGCGACTCCCGCCACCAGAACAGCCACGCACATCGCCAGCACCAGTGGATGATCGTCCAACCCAAACGCGTACGATCCACCCAGAACCGTCGCGAGAACGATCACGTTCAAGAGCACGGGCGAGGCAGCCGGCGCCGCAAAACGTTCCAACGATTGCAATATCCCGCCCAAAAACGCCGCCACGCAGATCAGCACCATGAACGGCAACATGATCGCCGTGTACAAGAGCGTCGGACCGCCACGCGTCAACCACACGACGACAATCACCAACTCCGCCACCAACAGCAATCCAGCCAGAATCGTCGTCAACAGCGTCAACACCCCGCCGGCAAGCCGACCAGCCTCCTCGCGGGGTTCATTTTGCAAGACACGCGAAAAAACCGGAATGAACGCAGCGGACAACGCCCCCTCACCGAACAACCGTCGCGACAGATTGGGAACCATGAACGCGATGCGAAACGCGGACAGCAGTGGCCCGGTTCCCAGAAAATGACTGTACGCCACCTCCCGAAACAATCCCAGAATTCGCGACAGGAGCGTCAGCCCTGCGATAAGACGTGTTGAAGATACAAGCCGGCGTGATTCCTGCACGGTGCGTTACTATATAAATGGTGTGACCGGCGTCGGCAACCGATAATTCCTGCGTCGCTTCCGAAATCATGGTTGACAAAAACATGACGAAAGACCACAAAGAAGCCGAACGCGACGGCCCGTTGGCGTCGTGCAACAGAAACGTGAACGAATCAGGAGACGCGTTATGACCCATGTTGTGGGTGAGCCCTGCATCAACTGCAAATTCACCGATTGCGTCGCCGTTTGCCCGGTGGATTGTTTCCACGAGGGGGCAAACTTCCTTGTCATCGATCCGGAAGTCTGCATCGACTGCGGTCTCTGCGTACCCGAATGCCCGGTTGAAGCCATCGTCCCCGAGGACGACCTTCCCGATGAGTGGGCCGACTACCTCGACCTCAACGCGAAGTACACCGCCGAGTGGCCCGTCATCGATACGCAGAAAGACCCGCTGCCGACCGCGGAGGAATTTCGCGAGAAGACCGGAAAAAAGGACGTGCTCGACGCAAACCCGTTCGCAGGCTGACGGGTTGAACACGGTTTCGGCGTCACCCCTGGTTGTGGGTGACGTGTCCGGTAATCCCCGTCAGGAAGGCGCGCCGTTGTCGCTCGGCGGAGTCGCAGGCGGGGTGGGGATGGCTGGCACGTCGTTTTGAGAATCAGTCTCAATACGAGACAGCGACCCCGACGCACCGTTCGGCGTCGCACCCAATTCCGTGACGAACAATGTCCCGTCTGAACCAATCGCGAGCGCGCTGGGACCAGCCAATCCATCCAGAAATGTCTCAACGGACCCATCCGACAGGATCATCCCAATCCGTCCGCCGGTTGTTCCCGACGCGTCGAACGCCGTCTCGGTAAAAAGGACCGTTCCATCGTTCGCCCGGACCGCGACAGACGTCACCAACCGATCCGTCTCGTACAAAACAAACGACACCAGTCCTACCGACTCATCTGCCGATTGGTCCGCCGTCGATAACCGCACGATTCCCGCTCCGCCAATCTCACCGAACCCCACGATCAGCGAACCGTCCGCCTCGAACGCCAACCCCGTCGGCGCGGCGAATCCGATCGGGGGAGCTGCCGTGTTCTCGACAAACGACGTCACCTGTCCGAAACCACCCTCGCCGACGGCCACCTCGAAAATCTCATTGGTGTTGGCAGACGCGACAAACAACGATCCCGTCGCGGGATGGAGCGCCATTCCGAAAAAATTCCCGCCCCCCGGTGGCACGATCGTTCGTTCCCCCATGGCTACGCCGTCGGACCCGAAAAACGACACCCGTTCGGTCCCAATCGTCCCGCCACCCTCGCCGACGATTACCGAGCCGTCCGGATGCACCAACACCGACAGCGGGCCAATTTCAAACGGCAAGAACGATCCCGTTGCAAAACCCTCCGCGAAAACCGAAACCGAACCATCATCCCCCGGAATCACAATCCGACCCGCTCCGCTCTCGACAACCAACACCCGCCCATCGCCGAGCACGCCAACGCCCGTCGGATTGTTCAACCCGCTCAGCACCAACATCGGCATCGGTGGTTGGGGACGAAAATCCCGACAACCCACCATCAGGAATGGAAGACAGGAAAATGTGATCGCGAAATGTCGTAGCGGCTGGTCCATCAGCCCAACACCGTCCCTGGATTTTCCCAGGCTAGATTGACCGGGGCAACACCCTGGCCATTTGATCCGCAATATCCCGCAGCACCGCCAGCGGTGCCTGATCCGCATCCACCTCCACCACACGCGATGGATCATACGATTTCAACACCGGTGCCGTCGATTCCTCGTAAACCCGCAATCGCTCGCGGATCACATCCTCGTTCGCATCATCAGGCCGATTCCCCTTCAACGCCCGACCCTTCAATCGCTCGATCAATACGTTTTCATCATGGATAGCCAGGTGAAGAATCAACTGAACATCGATGTAAGGCTCCATCAACGACACCTGATCCGTCGTTCTGGGAATCCCGTCCAGCAGCATCGTGTGGTAGTCAGCCACGATGTCACCACTTGCGATCCGATTCTGAACATGTTGTTGCCAGACGCGAACCGTCAACTCGTCGGGCACCAGCAGCCCCTTTGTCGAATACGACAGAAACTCCCGACCGATATCGCTTTGTTTGTCCAGTGCGCGGAAAATATCACCCATCGCAAGATGGCAGATGCTCGGCAGGCCTGCCAGCACCGTCCCCTGTGTTCCCTTACCGCACCCGGGACCGCCGAAAAGCAGTACCGCCCGCAGTTGTCCATTCGTCGCCACGGTCGTCTTTCCTTCCTGTCTGTACCCGTCAGCGGGTGAATTCATTCCACTCTTGTTATCGGACGTTGCCCGCATCGATTGCAGGATCGCTTTCATGCCTCGCCAAAAACGCAGCCCTCAACATGGGATCGGCGATTTCAATCTCCGCGTCCCGAAAAAGCTCCGCCGTCAGCGATCGCATCCGCGCGTCAACCAGTTTGCGACGCAATGCCTGCTCCACCTCATCGCGAATCGACGCAAAATCAGTCTCCGACGGCTCGATTCGCCGCTCCAGCCGCAAAATATGGTACCAGCCATCTACAAACAACGGCTCCGACTCGTCCCCGGCCGACATCGCAAACGCGGTTTGTCGCAATAACTCCGGAACGTTCGGATCAGTTTTCCCAAACGTCGGCAACAATCCCAACCGCTCCGCACTCGCGCGATTCGCACTGAACCGAACCGCCAATTCCGAAAACTCGATACCCTTTCTGCGCTCAGCCAACACCTCGTCCAGCGTGGTGGGCGATTTGATCTGAATGTGTCGAACCTCGACCTTTTCCCCGTAGTTCTGCTCGAATTCTGCCCGGACCTGCTCAGGCGTGTACGAAACGCCCTTTTGAGCCAGTTTCCGCAGATATGCATTCCGCTCCATTACGACCATGTACTCCGACCGTGCGACCCCGCGGCGACGCAACAGATCGTCAAGCATCGCCTCGCCTGCCTGACGTTTCAATTCCCCGGTCGCCTGCGTCACGTTGTCGGCCAACAGGGTCTCCAGCGATGCATCGTATTCGCGTTGTGTATCGGCCTTCGAGACGATCATCCCCAACGATCGCGCACGCTGCCTGGCTGCTTCCAGGACGATCAACTGTTCAAGGGCGACCAATCCGCGACCCTCGATCAACAGGTCCACCAGCCGCGACCGCGCGATCGACACCCCCGAAACCGTGGCTACGGGGTCAACGCGGCGACCCGTCAGTCCCGCCACCTGCTGTGGGGGCTCTCCAGCCGGATAACCATCGGCTGAGCTGTTTCCCGATTTTGCGGACGCTGTGTGGCGATTCCCGACGGCTGACTCGACCGATATGCCCTGCGACGCACCTGTGGATTCACACCCGCCGATCACCGTCAGCACAACGTAACTGCAGGCGGCTGCGAAACTTCCATGAACGCGTCGTCGGGCATTCAACATGCCGGACAGTTTCCTCATCGTCACGCCCGCCGTCAACACTGGTTTGAAGCCCGCCTCAGATAGTTCTGTGCCACTGCATTTCGATCGACGTGGTGTTTGTGGTTGGGCTGATTCGTGGAATCCGGCGTCGAAACCAGCCCCTGATATCTGGACCGGGTCCTGAAAATACCGGCAGGGCTGCGTTTTTCCGCGAAAAACGAAGGGCCTTGTTTGATTTTGTCGTGCGGCGCGAAAAAAAGGGAAATTCAATTTGCACGTCGGGAATTTGTATTGGATGTTGAGGTAGCATCAAAAACTTCTTCCTCCTTCCTCCTGAGGGGTTCGCCGGTGCAGGATCCAAAAGCCTGCCCCGGCGAGTTCCTTTTTTACGCATTCCGTTGAATTCCACGCGGTGTGTCTGCACCCGGTGACGCACGTTTTGACGGTTGCGGGTTCATGTTCGCGCGTCGATGATGCGCGGGTCATGGTGCAGGGGTTGTTGTGGTTGTTGTGGTTTGTTCCGGCGGTGATGTCTGCCGTGCATGCGGTCATGTACAAGCGTGACCCGCGCGGCGCGGCGATCTGGGTGATCGTCAGTTTCACAGTTCCCTGCCTGGGACCGGTGTTTTACGTCACCTTCGGGATCAATCGTATCGAACGTCGGGCGGCGAAGATGCGTGGCGGTGCGTCCGTGGTTGACGCTCCGCCCAACGATTCGACGTCGGTTGTGGCTGTTGACGACGAGGCAGAGCAGGTTGGGTATCTTCGCGACATGCGTCGGATTTCCGATCGGGTGACGCGGTTGCCGTTGTTGGCGGGCAACAGCGTGGCCCCGTTGCACAACGGTGAGAATGCCTACCCCGCGATGCTCGATGCCATTGATTCAGCCAAGCGGTCGATCACGCTGGCAAGCTACATTTTCGATTGGGATGAGGTTGGTCGGAAGTTTACCGATGCGCTGGGTCGGGCAGCCAATCGTGGTGTGCGGGTGCATGTGCTGTTGGATGGTATTGGGGCGGTGAAGGGATTTTCGCGAATCGGGCGTGGTTTGATCAAGTCCGGGGCTGAGGTGACCGCGTTTTTCCCGTTGCGATTTCCGTTGGGTCGATTCCGCGTCAACCTGCGGAATCATCGGAAGATTCTTGTGATTGATGGGAAGACGGGTTTCACCGGTGGGATGAACATTTCGCAGCGGCACATGGTCCGCACGGACAATCCACGCCGTTCGGAGGATTTGCATTTTCGGATCACGGGGCCTGTGGTTGCGCATTTGCAGCATGCGTTTGTCGAGGATTGGCAGTTGGCTGCCAGGGAATCGTTGGAGGGTGCGGACTATTTCCCCGAGTTGTGTTCGACCGGGACGGCGTTGTGTCGCGGGGTGAGCAGCGGTCCGGACGAACATTTGGGGCAGTTTCACTGGTTGGTGCAGGCTGCGTTGGATGCGGCGAGGCTGCGCGTGATTATTGTGACGCCTTATCTTGTGCCGACGCAGGTTGTGTTGGCGTCGATTGTGATGGCTTCTCTGCGCGGGGTCGAAGTGTCGATCGTGTTGCCGGGCAGGACGGACCTGCCGTACATGCGTTGGGTGGCGGATGCGTATTTGTGGCAGTTGATGGAGCATGGTGTGCGGGTTTATCGTCGAAGGCCTCCGTTTGTGCATACCAAGTTGATGATTGTGGATGGTCGGGCGACGCTGCTGGGCAGCGCGAATATGGATCCGCGGAGTTTTCGGTTGAATTTTGAATTCAACGTTGAGGTCTATGATGCTGAACTGTCGTCGCGGTTGGCGACGTGGATGGATGAGGTGATTGCAGGCGCTGACGAGGTGACGCTGGCGGAGATTGACGCGAGGCCTGGGTATGTGCGGTTTCGCGATGGGTTGGTTAGACTGTTTGCACCGCTCCTGTGATATTGAAATGACGACGAGCGTGTAATCAGCAGCGACTGGGTTTTCAAGCGGCGGGGTTGAAGGACGAGGATTTTGAAACGATCAAAGGGGAAAACAAGGAAACAAAAATCGGAAGAGCACGTGGGGTTGTTCGGGCGTTTTCGACGGGTTTTTCAGCGCAGGCCTGTGTTTCGATTTATTTCGCTGGTGACGGTCCTGATGGGGTTTTTTTACACGATGTTTTACCTGCCGGATTGGGAGGCGGGTTTGAAATCGTCCCTGATGCCGAGCTATTTGCGTGGGTATGCGAAGGTGACGACGTTGGTGTTGCGCGGGCTGGGACATGATGCGAGGGTGAGTGGTTCGAGTATTGTGACGCCTGACTATTCGGTGCGGATTGCGCAGGAGTGTAGTGCGTTGGAGCCGACGGCGTTGTTTTTGGCGGGTGTGCTTGCGTTGCAGGTTCGGCGGGGAACGCGGTGGAAGGGGGTTTTGCTCGGGGTGTTGTTGTTGGCGGTAACAAACGTCGTGCGGATCGTGACGTTGTTTTACGTTGGGATTTACAGGCCGGAGTATTTTGACGTTGTTCATATTGATGTTTGGCAGGCGTTGTTCGTGGTGTTGGCGATTGGGTATTGGGCGTTGTGGGCATTTTGGGCGACGAAAATAGAGGGGGATGATCGTGTCGCCGGGTAGACTTGTTGGCAGGTTTCTGGGGATTTTCGTGCTGGTCTATGTGCCGTTGATAATTCCCTGGCCTGCGCTGACGGATGGTTATGCCAAGGGGTTTCGGGCGGCGGGGGAGATGGTTTTGGGTTCATTTGGTGCGCATGGCGAGGTTCGTTTCAAGCCGTCGTTGATCAAGGATGGTGAGTGGGATACAGCCTTGATTCTTGGAAACCGTCGCACGAAGGCGGGGACGCAGTTGGATATTGACGCGCGGGAGTTGGGTTACAAACCAACGGTGTTTGTGGTGGCGTTATTTATTGCGACGCCTTATCCGTTGCGGCGGCGGTTCAGGTTGCTCGTCGTGGGCGTGGTGTTGACGCAGGCGTATGTGGCGTTTCGCGTTCTGCTGATTCTGCTGTACGCGTTTGGGGATTCGCGCACGAAATTGGCATTTTTTGAGCTGGGGCCGTTTTCGATGAAAACGGTGGCGATGTTGCTCGCGATTCTGGACGCGTTGCCGCTGGCGGGTACGTTTGTGCTGCCCGCGCTGATCTGGGGGAGCGTGGCGTTTCGGCGGTCGGATCTGGCGAATTTTCGCGAAAAGCTCGGAATATCGCCTCGGGCCAATGCAGCAAGTGGCTCGTAACGTTCGATTTTATAGGATGTTACGTCAATACTCCAGCAGCGCTTGACACAAGAGTGTGGGTTTTGGTACCTTGGGGGCAGTTGGGAACCTCTCCAGGGTCGAATTGAGACCTCAATTCCGGGGAGGGTTTATTGAGAGAGAGCGCTGGAGGTACGCGGATGAGGGTGTGTCCTTCGTTTGTGTGCCGCGGTGGCTGTTGAACAGTCGTCGTTGTATGGGAAGAACAGCCGGTCCGAACTGGTTGGGTGCTTGTGAACCACTCAGCCCTCGATGGATCGGTTTGGAGGAGAATGTAAGATGAATCGCTCTTTCTCGTTGAACGTCTGCGGTTTCGCCGCGGTGATGGTCGGATGTCTGGGTGCGTTTGCACCGGCGGCCACGATTCAGTTGGTCGATCCTGTGACGGGTGCGGATTCCGGTTGGCAGGCATCGTTCGCTGATGGCGATATGGTGACGCTGGTCGTGGATGCGGTGACGGATGGGGCGGTCTTTATTGAGAAGTTTGTGGACTTTCAAGGTCCTATTGGTCCCGGTGGTCTGTTGCCGTCGGTGAACATCGATTTTGTTCAGACCGGATCGGATGCGAATACGGTTTCGACGATCGTGATCGTTGACGAGGTTCTGACGAATCTTCAGGGCGCGGACTGGGGTGGATTCCTGTGGACGATTCCTGACAAGGGTGAAGCATTTTTCAACGTTTCGGATTCGTCTGGTTTTTCGACCAGCCCGTTTGGTAACGCGACGTTTAGTGCGTTTTCCAGTAATGATGGGAATCTGGCTTCGACGTTGATCGCGACAGGCGGGACGGTTGCCAACGGTGAGACGTATTTCCCTGGTGCCGGCGCGGGTGAGTTGTACATCAACGTTGATCTGGGTCAGGCGGACGTGACGTCGTTTGTTTTGAAGGAGCGACCCGTTCCCGAGCCTGCCTGTCTGGTGCTGTTGGCGATTGGTGGCCTGGCTGTCGTTCGTCGGCGTCGGTAGGGCCTTTTGAAACGCAGCGTGTATGGGCTGCTGACACCTTCTGATTTTCCCGTCACCCGCAAGGGGTGACGCTACATTGTTGGCCTCGCCTGTTGGGGGTGACGCTGCGACGGATATTTTGAGCGGATGGGGCGTTCCGATGCGGACGCCCTTTTTGTTTGCGCATCGGTTGTCGCGTGGATTGTATCTGAAAGGGAGAACGACTATCCGGGGATGGGTGTTTCGGCTTGCGAGGCGACGATGATGACGCCGATGAGGATCATGGCGACGCCGACGCCCTGGATCAGGTTGAGGCGTTCGTTGAGGACGAGGTAGCCTACGGTTGCGATGATGGCGTATCCACCGCCGACCATGATGGGGTAGGCGATGCTGATCCTGAGCGTTTTGCTTTGCAGGGCGTACATGTAGAAGGCGGCGTTGAGTCCGAAGCAGGTGAGGCCTATCAGCAGGGCGGGGGAGGTGAGAACGGTCTTGATGGCGCCGAGGGGGCCGTTTGCGAGCAGGCCACCGGCTTGTTCAGCCTTTGACGATCCGACTTTGATGAGGATGTTTGCGACGGCGTTGAGGACGAGGGCGGTGAGCAGGGCGACTCCGTGGATCGAGAACATGGTGTTGGCCTTTCGTTGATGGGCGTTGGTGTTGGACGGGGAGATTGTAGCGTGGGTCGGGCGGAGTGGGGAAGTCAGTTGTCCGAGAGGGTGGACTGTTCGGATGGTGAGAGGAGTTGTCCGTAGACGTCGCCGAGTTCGCGGAGGCAGAATTTGTTTGCGACGAAATAGTATCGGAAGGGGTTGTTGAAGTAGGAGGACATGGCACCGGTGATGCAGAAGACGAAATGGACGGTGAAGATGACGATGGCTGGGGCGGTGACGCCGAAGAAATAGAAGAGGACCGAGCAGACGACAAGTGCGATTGCGATGATGGCGGACCAGCAGAGGCAGGTTTTTGTCCAGTAGCGGACGTAGGGTGAGGATTGGTAGTCGTTGGATCGGGAGGCGATGAGCGGTGCGAGGATGAGGGTGACGGCTGCGAGGGCCTGGATGGCGGCGGTGGTTTGTTTTTCGGATTCGGAGGGTGTGTAGGTCATGGCGTCAGCCCGGTCGTGTTTGAACGTGCGTTTCGTCCCGGCGGGCGATGACGAAGAATTGCGAACTTGCCCGCCTCTGCGTTCATGCTAACCGATGGTGGGGGGTTGTGACAGATATTTCGCGTTGATGTTTGTGCGACGCGGCGAGGGGATCCGCATGTCGCGTTTGGCGGGGCGCGTTGGTTTTTGAATCGAAAACCGACTCCCCCACCACTAAAGTGGTGGGCCACCCGGCTTGTTACATTTCGTGCAATTTGGTTCCGCATTCGGGGCAGATGCCGGTTGTGTTGCCGGTGAGGTTGTAGCCGCAGTTTTGACATCGAGGTGGTGATTTACAGTTGGGGCAAATCGTTTGGGATTGGCCGTGGAGTTTTTGGCCACAGAATTTGCACGATCCGGAAGGGAACGGGCGGTTGCGATGTTGGGTGAGGATGGCCAACAGCAGAAGAATCGCGGGAAGACAGAGGAAGATGACGAAAGCGTATCCGATAATGTCGTAGAGCGAGAGCATGTTGATTTGGTTTCGACGCGGAATCGGTCAATCGCGTCACCGCACGTTGAAGTATTTTGCTTCGGGGTGGTGGGTGATGAGGGCGGTGGTGGATTGTTCGGGGTCGAGTTGGAATTCCTCGCTGAGTTTGATGCCGATGGTTTCGGGGTCGAGAAGGGGCCAGATGCGGACCTGGTCTTCGAGTCTGGGACAAGCCGGATATCCGAAACTGTAGCGTGATCCTCTATATTTTTGTTGGAAGATGAGTCGTCTTTCGCGCGCATCCTGCTCGGCGATGTTCCATTCGACGCGGATCTGTTTGTGCAGATACTCAGCCAATGCTTCGGCGGTTTCGACGCCCAGGCCGTGGAGGTGGAGGTAGTCGACGTATTTGTCCTGGGCGAACCATTCGCGTTCGATTTGGGAAACGGTCGGTCCGACGGTGACGATCATCATGGCGACGACGTCCTTTTCATCGCTGGTGACGGGTCGGAAGAAATCGGAGAGGCACCAGTAGGGCGGTTTTCCCTGTCGCGGGAATTCAAATCGGGCGATTTCGCGGGAATGATTTTCGGGGTCGAAGATGATCAGTTCATCGCCGTCGGATTGTGCGGGCCAATACCCGTAGATGGCCTGGGGGTGCAGAATGTCTTCGTTGAGACATTTTTCGACGAGTTGTCGGAAGATGGGACGGACGTCGTTGTCGATGTAGCGGTTGTATTCGTCTTTGGTTTTTCCGGCGCGGCGGTATTGCCACTGAACGTTGAAGAGCATGGATTCGTTGAGGTAGGCGAGGGTGGCGCGGAGGTCGATTTTTTCGACGACGCGTCTGCCCCAGAAGGGCGGCGTGGGGATGGGGACGTCCTGGGCGATGTTGGAATGTCCTGCGCGTGGGGCGACGTCGGTGGCGCGTCGTTTGGGAGTGGCGGCGATTTTCCTGCTGACAGGTTCGGGGACGGAAAGGTCGCCGGCTGCGATTTTGTTCATGACCGCGAGACCCTCGAAGGCGTCTTTGGCGAAATAGAGCGGGCCTTCGTATTCGCGTCTCAGGTCGTCCTCGACGTATTTTCGGGTGAGGGCAGCGCCTCCGAGAATGACGGGAACGTTGATGCCGCGTTCGTTCAGGACGGGGAGATTTTCGCGCATGATGACGGTGGACTTGACGAGCAGTCCGGACAATCCGATGGCGGCGGCTTTGTGCTCCTGCCATGCGTCGATGATGGCGTTGATGGGTTGTTTGATGCCGAGGTTGTGGACCTTGTAGCCATTGTTGGTGAGGATGATATCGACGAGGTTTTTTCCGATGTCGTGGACGTCGCCGCGGACGGTCGCGAGGATGATGGAGCTTTTTTCATCGCTGTCGGTGCGTTCCATGTAGGGTTCGAGAAACGCGACAGCGGCTTTCATGGTTTCGGCGGACTGGAGGACGAAGGGGAGTTGCATCTGTCCCGCACCGAAAAGATCGCCGACGGTTTTCATGCCGTCAAGGAGCAGTTCGTTGACGATGTCGAGGGGTTTGTAGGTGGATAGTGCCTGGGTGAGATCGCCTTCGAGTCCGTTGCGGTCGCCGTTGATGATGCGTTGTTTGAGGCGGTCTTCGATGGGCAGTTTCGACAGGTCTTTTTTGGTCGAGCCTATCTCCTCGCCTTCTGAAAAGAGGGAGATGTAGTGCGTGAGGGGGTCAAAGTTGTCGCGTCGGCGGTCGTAGACGAGGTCCAGTGCGGCGTTCCAGCGTTCGTCGCTGATTTTGTTTCGCGGGAGGATCTTGCTGGCGTGGACGATGGCTGCGGTGAGTCCGCGACGGGTGGCTTCGTGGAGGAAGACGGAATTCAGGACGGCGCGAGCGGCTGGTGCGAGACCGAAGCTGACGTTGGAGACGCCGAGGATTGCGTTGCAATCGGGCATGTCGTTCATGATGGCTTCGATACCGTCGAGGGTTTCAAGTGCGAGTCTGCGATCCGCGGGGGTGCCGGTGGTGATGGGAAAGGTGAGACAGTCGAAGAAAATGTCCTTCGGTTTGAGGCTGTGTTTGTTAACGCAGAGGTCGAAGATGCGTTTGGCGATTTCGAGTTTTCGGTCGGCGGTCTTGGCCATCGCCTCTTCGGGGTGTTCGTCGATGGTGAGCGCGACGACGGCGGCTCCGTAGCGTTTGAGCATGGGGCAGAAGCGATTGATCTTGTCTTCGCCGTCTTCGAGGTTGATGGAATTGACGATTGATTTTCCGCCGGCGAGTTTCAGACCTGCTTCGATGACGTTGATTTCGGTGCTGTCGAGCATGAGGGGGACGGTGACATCCTGGGCGTATCGGGAGATGACGCGTTCCATGTCGGGGACGCCGTCGCGACCGACGTAATCGACGCAGACATCGAGAACGTGGGCACCTTCTGCGACCTGATCTCGTCCGACCTTGACGACGCCGTCGATGTCGTCTTCGAGGAGGAGACGTTTGAACATGCGCGAGCCGTTGGTGTTGCTGCGTTCGCCGACGATGAGGAACGAGTTGTCCTGGCGCATGGCGACGGCCTGGTAGATGCTGCTGATGGAGGGTTCGCGTTTGGGCTCGCGTGGTTTCGGAGCGCGATGGCCTAGCGATTCGCAGAGCATTTTGAGATGTTCGGGGGTGGTGCCGCAGCAGCCACCGACGGCGTTGACACCGTCTTTTTCGACGAACTCGATCAGCCAGCGGGTGAATTCCTCGGGGGTGAGTGTGTATTGGGGTTGGCCGTCGACGAGCAGGGGGAGTCCCGCGTTGGGTTGAATGATGATGGGGCGGTCGGAAAGTCGGCTGAGGAGGCGGATGTGCTCGCTCATTTCCTGCGGACCGGTGGCGCAGTTGAGTCCGATGGCGCTGACCTCGTCGTATTGCGAAAGGGCGACGATGGCGGCGGAGGTTTCGGTTCCGACGAGCATGGTGCCGGTGGTTTCGACGGTGAAGGAGCAGAGGATGGGGAGCTGGACGCCGAGGTCGTTCATGGCGTCGATGCAGGCGACGACGGCGGACTTGGCCTGGAGAATGTCCTGGCAGGTTTCGACGAGCAGGGCGTCTACCCTGCCGTCGATGAGTCCGCGAGCTTGTTCGGCGTAGCTGTCGACGAGGGTGTCCCAATCGGTTTGGCGGAGGGACGGGAGTTTGGTGCCCGGTCCCATGGAGCCTATGGCGAATCGTGGTTTGTCGGGGGTGGAGAGTTTGTCGCACTCGGCGCGTGCGATGTCGCCGGCCATCCTGTTGAGCATGCGGGTTTGGTCCGCAATGCCGAATTCGCTGAGGACGATTTTGTTGGAGCCGAAGGTATCGGTGAGGACGGCGTCGGAGCCGACCTCGAGGAAGGAGCGGTGGATTTCGGCGATGACGTCGGGTCGTGTTCGGACGAGGACGTCGGTGCAGTTTTCGTGTCCGTCGTAATCGGCGAGCGGGAGGTCGTATTTGTAGATGGAGGTGCCCATGGCGCCGTCAAAGACGAGTACACGCTCGCGAAGTGTGTCGAGAAATCTGGAGTTCATGATTGTTTATCTATCGGATCAAAGTGTCACGCATCTTGGCGTCAGGTTGGGATTGAATGTATAGTTCGCGATCATGGGCGTGTCAAGGACGGATATAGCGGACGTTGGTGTTGATCGGCGAAACGGGTGGCAGCGGGCGTTGCTGCTGGTCGGGTCGATTGGACCGCTGGGACATATGCCTGCGTCGGGGACCGTGGCCGTTGCGGTGGCTGGGGTTCCGTTGGCGTGGTTGATGCGGACGACGTTGCCGCCGTGGGCGTATTGGGTCGTGACGGTGGTTTTTGCGGGCGTGTCGATCTGGCTGCATGAGAATGGCGATCGGTTGCTGGGCGAGAAGGACAGCCGCAAGCTGGTTTGGGATGAGTTGGCGGGGTTTTTCGTGGCGACCGGGGTGATGCCGCTGACCTGGCCTATGTTTGTGATGTGTTTCTTTCTGGAACGGATTATCGACATCGTGAAAGTGCCCCCGGCCAATTGGATCGAGGACAAATGGCTTGGGGGATGGGGCGTGGTTGGCGATGATCTGATGGCGGGGGGGTATACGCTGTTGATTCTGCTGTGTGTGGAGTGGTGGGTGCCGATGTCGGTGTGGGGTGGATGATGGCCGCAGGACGTGACGGGATTGTGCGCGTTTGTTTTGTGTTCGGGACAAGGCCTGAGGTGATCAAGTGTGCGCCGGTGATACGGTGCTTGTCGCAGCGCGAGGGGTTCGAAGTTCAGACGGTGTTGACCGCGCAGCATCGGGAGATGTCGGACCAGGTGATCGAGGTTTTCGGTGTGCCGGTGACGGTGGATCTGGATTTGATGCGGGCAGGGCAGACGTTGCCGTCGCTGACGGCGCGTTTGTGTGAAGGGGTGTCGGGGGCGATTCAGCAGTTGAAACCGGATTGCGTGATGGTGCAGGGTGATACGACGAGTTGTTTTGTCGGGGCGCTTGCGGGGTTTTATGCGGGGATCGCGGTGGGGCATCTGGAGGCGGGTTTGCGGACGAGTGATGTGCGTCAGCCGTTTCCCGAGGAGATGAATCGTCGATTGGTCGGGTCGTTGGCGAGTTTTCATTTCGCGCCGACGGAAGGTGCCAGGACGAATCTGTTGAAGGAAAATGTACCTGCGGATCGGATTTGGGTAACGGGGAATTCGGGGATTGACGCGCTGCGGATCGTGAGTGAGACCGCCATAGTTGCCGCGGGGACCGCGTTGGCGGATGTGTTGGCGGGGTGTGACGGTTTGGTGATGACGGTGACGTCGCATCGGCGGGAAAATCAGCCTTTCATGGCAGGGATTGCGTCTGCGATTTACGAATTGATCGAGGCCGTGCCGAATTTGCACGTCGTGTTTCCGGTGCACCTGAGTCCGGCTGTGCGCAAGGCGGTGATGCCGATTCTAAGCGGTGTGGACCGGTGTCATTTACTGGAACCGCTGGCGTATGATCAGTTCGTGGCGTTGATGAAACGGAGCGATGTGATTCTGACGGATTCGGGCGGGATTCAGGAGGAAGCACCGTATCTTGGCAAACCGGTGTTGGTCATGCGGCGGAAGACGGAGCGCCCCGAGGCGGTCGAGGCGGGGACGACGATTCTGGTCGGGGATGATCAGGCGACGATTTTCGATCGTACGTTGGGACTGTTGAATGATGCCGAAGAGCGGGTGCGGATGGCAAAAGCCGCGAATCCGTACGGTGACGGTTACGCCTCCGAACGCGTGGCGGATGTGTTGGCGGGGGCGTTCGGGGGCAGATAGTTGCCCGCCTGATCGGACTGCGCGATCGTGGTCAGGCCATGTGGTCGATGACGGCGTCGCCGAACTCGCTGCATTTGAGCAATTTGGCGGGCTTGCCTTCGTGCTCCATGAGGCGATGGAAGTCGTATGTGACCGTTCGGGCGGAGATGGCGCCTTGCACGCCGTTGATGATCAGATCGGCTGCTTCGGTCCACCCCATATAACGCAACATCATTTCGCCGGAAAGGATGACCGAACCGGGATTGACCTTGTCCTGATTGGTGTATTTGGGTGCGGTTCCGTGGGTCGCTTCAAAGATGGCGTGCCCGGTTTCATAGTTGATGTTTCCGCCCGGGGCGATGCCGATACCGCCGACCTGTGCAGCCAACGCGTCGGAAAGATAGTCACCGTTGAGGTTGAGCGTCGCGATGACGTCGAACTCGGTGGGGCGGGTGAGCACCTGCTGTAGGGTGATGTCGGCGATGGCATCCTTGATCAGAACGCGGTCGCCGGGTTGACCGTCGCAATCGTCCCAACCGACGGCTTTGTCGCTGAATTCCTCTTTGGTGAGTTCGTAACCCCAATCGCGGAACCCACCTTCGGTGAATTTCATGATGTTGCCCTTGTGGACAAGGGTGACGCTCTTTTTATTGTTTTCGATAGCGTATCGAATGGCTGCCCGGATCAGGCGTTTTGATCCTTCGGAGCTGACCGGTTTGATGCCGATGGCGCTGGTGTCGGGAAATCGAATTTTCTCGACGCCCATCGCTTCGCGAAGCCACGCGATGACCTTTTTGACCTCCGGCGTGCCCGATTCCCACTCGATGCCCGCG
Organism: Phycisphaerae bacterium; assembly: GCA_029260165.1. Lineage (GTDB taxonomy): Bacteria > Planctomycetota > Phycisphaerae > UBA1845 > UBA1845 > OFTM371. The sequence goes on from JAJDDT010000013.1 coordinate 68,883, forward strand.
TAGATGTCTTCGGTGTTTTCACGAAAGATGACCATATCAACGAGTTCGGGACGCTTGACGGGTGAGGGGACACCCTCGAAGTATCGAACGACGCGTTGACAGGTGTACAGGTCGAGCATTTGGCGCAATGCGACGTTGAGTGATCGGATGCCACCGCCAACCGGTGTGGTCAACGGTCCCTTGATGCCGACCAGAAGTTCGCGGCAGGCGGTGATGGTGTCGTTGGGAAGCCAGGTGCCGTACTTGTCGTAGGATTTCTGACCTGCGTAGACCTCGAACCATGCGATTTTGCGTTTGGGGCCGTAGGCTTTGGTGACGGCTGCGTCGAAAACACGGACGGCGGCCCGCCAGATGTCGGGGCCGATGCCGTCCCCCTCGATAAACGGAATAATCGGGTTGTCCGGGACGTTGATTCCATTGGAGGCCATTGTAATCGGTTGACCCGCCGTCGGTGCGTCGAGATTCTCGAATGTCAGACTCATGTTCGGAGTTCCTGCAGAATGGTGTCGAATGGTGGCGATTCACCTGAAAACCGATTGCGACTGTATGGTCCGGGACATTCGGTGTCAACGCGATCTGGAGGCCGGGCGCTGGTGGTCAGACGGAGGAACGGTTGTCCTGCCGGGATATGCAGCGTGCTGTGTTGACGACGCACATCCTGCGAGATACAGTCACAGGGGTCCACCGTGGTGGATGTGGGCGGTTGAATCGGAAGCAGGCGGAGGGCCTGCGATTTCCGGCGGAGGCGCGGTCGGAGGCTTGCCGGTTTGAACTGCTGACACTACCGGGAAGCCGGTTCAGGCGGGTAGAGACGACTGCAACTGGCGAAAGTATCGTGGGCGAGCACAGACTTCCGGAATTGAATCCTTGAGCATCACCGACGGACTGATTTTCGGCTTGTTTTTATTGGCGACGTCGATGCTGGCTGTTTATGGCTTGCATCTTTACGTTCTCCTCTGGTTGTTTCGGCGGCGGTCTGCCGTCGTGTGCAGCGAACAGGCGGACATTGTGAGGCGGTTCCGATCGGACGTGCCGCACGATCAATGGCCCAACGTGACCAGCCAGATTCCGCTGTACAACGAACGCGACGTGTCGGAGCGTATTATCCGAGCCGTGGCTGCGTTCGACTATCCGCGAGACAAACACGAGATTCAGGTTCTCGATGACAGCGATGACGGATCCTCGGCGACCGTCGATCGTGTTGTTGATGACCTGCGGTCAGCCGGTGTGGACATCATTACGGTGCGACGTGCGGACCGCAGTCATTACAAGGCGGGTGCGTTGGAGGTTGGTGTTCGTCGGGCAAAAGGTGAGTATCTGGCTGTTTTCGACGCGGATTTTATTCCGCCGATTGATTTTCTGCTGCGGTCTGTACCGCTGCTGGAATCATCACCGGACCTCGCCTGTCTTCAGGGACGCTGGTCGCACATCAATGAAGGTGAATCATGGATTACGCGGGCGCAGGCGCTGGGTATCGATGGTCACTTCGCCGTCGAGCAGGGTGCTCGTGCCTGGAACGGGCTGTTGATGAATTTCAATGGAACAGCCGGTATCTGGCGCAAGGCGGCGATTGACGATCCGGCGGTTGGCGGCTGGTCCGGTGATACGCTGACCGAAGACCTGGACCTTTCGTATCGTGCTCAGCTTGCGGGCTGGCGGATCGATTATTCATTGACACTTGATTGTCCCGCGGAGTTGCCCGGTGACATCAATGCGTTCAAGAGTCAGCAACGTCGTTGGGCAACCGGCTCGATTCAGGTTGCGGTGAAACTGTTGCGGCGGATTTGGTCGGCCCCGCTTGGATTCGGGCAAAAAATTGAGGCGACACTTCACCTGACGCACTATTCGGTTTCGGTGTGGATGCTCATTCTCGCGATCGTGGCTCGTCCCATGCTCATCATGACGATGGATGTGATGAAGATGAGTGGTTGGTTCTGGGTATTGTGGGGCGTGGTGATTCTCTCGGCGATCGCGCCGGCGATGATCTATGGTTATGCCCGCTGGAGCCTGAACGGTCGCCTGACCGGGTTCAAGCGCATTCCGCAATTGATGGCGTTGGGATGCGGGATGTGCGTCAATAATTCGTTGGCGGTCATTCGCGGGCTTTTTTCCCGGGGCGGCGAGTTCGTTCGCACTCCGAAATCCGGGAGTGAGCAGTCCGCCTCCAAAAAAAGCAGCTATGCGGCGGTTCAATCACATCTCTGGATTGTCGAGTTGTTTCTGGCTGTTTATTCGTTTGTTAGTTTTGGGTTTTATGTTTACATGGGACAATGGCCTGTCAGCGTCTTTCTGTTGTTGTACGGTGCGGGATTCCTTTGCGTTGGACTAACGTCGCGGCCACGTTTGCGCGGCAGGCGTGTCGATCGTGGCCGGGAAGCTGAGGCGTCTGTTGCAAACCCGGCGTTGAGAACTTCCCTGGCCGACTCGTCAAACAGTTGACGCGTCGGGTCCGCGGTTCGTTATGAACATCCGAACGGATCATCCATTTGTGCCGGCTGTTCTTATGCGGTTTGTCGGCTGGTTTCTTCTATTTTCGTTTGCCGTCACGACCGCGTATCTGGGTTCGGTGACCCGCAACCCCCTGGTTTTTCAGATATCCTATCTTGTTGGGTTTATCGGGTTTGCATTTGTTGTATTCTCTGTCTTGAAGCATCCACAGCAGCAGCGGTGGGGGGGGATACTGGTCGCGTGTGTCCTGATCCGCATGATCACCACCAATGTTGAATCCAGTGACGATTTGTATCGGTATTTGTGGGAAGGGCGGATCCAGTCGGCGGGATACAATCCCTATTCGACAACGCCCGACGCACCGGAACTTGCTGATTTTCGCGACGACAACTGGAAACACATCAATCACCCGGATTACTCAGCCATCTATCCACCTTTGGCGCAGTTGTCATTCTACCTGATTGCAACCCTTAAACCGTCATTGATTGCATTCAAAATCGCCAACATGCTTGCGGACCTTGTTGCGCTGGTTCTTCTTGCGCGATGGCTGCGGTTGCGAGGGCAGCCGCCGGACCGCGTTGTTTTGTACGCCGTTTGTCCGCTTACGCTGGCTGCTTTCGCGATCGATGGGCACATCGATAGTCTCATGCTCGTCTTTCTGGCGGGTGCGGGCATGGCTGACGAAAAAGGGAAGCATCATCTTTGTGGGGTATTGATCGGTCTTGCGACATTGGCGAAGCTGGTTCCAATTGTTCTGCTGCCCTGGCTTGTACTGAAAAATCCCCGGTCAGCCTGTTTGGCGGTGGTTGTCATCGTCCTGGGTTATTTGCCATATTCGGACGCGGGCGGTGCGTTGTTCGACAGCCTGACGAGGTTCGGTGGGCAGACGGACATGCTCGGGTTTGGTTATTCGGTTCTGGCTGGCTTGTCGAACGGTGCTGTCGCGCGTCTCGTGGGGGTCGCCGCTATTGGTGGTGCGTCCATCTATGCGGCGTTGAAACGTCAGTCATTGGCTGACGCGATTTTCCCCACGTTCGGGGCGATGATTCTGGTGATGCCTGTCGTGCAGTATTGGTATCTGACCTGGGTTCTTCTTGTGATGCCGTTCCGTGCGAGGTGGGCGTGGCTCGTTCTGTCCGCGAGCATGGTGTTCTATTTCGAGTCGGAACGGCAGGAGGCGGTGTTTGGTACCTGGAAAATGCCGACGTGGGTCATCTTCGCTGTCTACACCCCATTTGTCGTAACAGTCGTCGCGGAGTGGGCTTGGCGATGGAAGGGCAACAGGGCGATCAACGCCTGACTATTTTTGCGGTACCTTGATGTTGTGGGGGACGTCGCCGATCCCCGTCGGGATTTTGACACCGATGGCCCCCTGACGCTCAAACCGTGACATCAAACGATTGATGGTATCGAGCAGTTCCTTCAATCGCTCCCCTGAATCGACGAGCGACTCGTACAGCTTTGGATCGCGTACGAACATGCCGGCGGACCCCTCGCCATGTTCAATTCCCTCGACGACGCGATTTAGCGTCGCAAACAGATGTGCCGCGTTTTCCAGGGCAGGTCGCAGGTGATCAGCGGCTTCGTTCAGGGACAGGGACAGGTCGTCCACGCCAACCTCCAGTTTGTCGGTGATGCGTTTGAGGTCCATGCGCAGCGCAGCCGCTGTCACGCGAATGTCCTCGACGGCAGATCGCGCGTCGGTGCCTATTTGATCGACGTTGTCCACCAGTCGGAACCACGCCTGGCGGACGCGCTCATCACCAAATGTCTCGTTGAACGTACGCAGTGTCACGTCGAACCGTTCAATCACCGTGGAGAGATTGGCAGTCACTCGGCGAGCCTCGCTGGCGGGGTTGTCGACGTCTCCGACGGTATGTCTTTCGAGCAAATCGTGGAGATCGTCCGCAACCGGTGTCAATGCGCCCACGAATTCACCAAACTGCACGACGGTCTTGTCGACGGAATCCAGCAGCGTATCCGGGATCATGTCGCCCCAGATGTTGCCCATTTTCCCCTTGATAACCGCACCCGGTGGAAACGGGGGGGCTTCACCCTCAAGCACCCGAAGGATGATCTTCCCGCGACCAAGCCCCAGACCGGCAGGCTGTACCACGGCGGTGGCGGTGTTGGGTATCTGAAAATCCTTGCTGATCGCACTGACAATCTCGACCCCGCGATCGAGGTGTGCGGCATCCAGGAATCGCAGTTCAAGCACCCGCCCGACCTGTACGCCGCTCAGGTAAATCTGATCTCCCTCGGAAATCCCGCTCGGCTCATTAACCGTGATGATCACCCTGTAATCCCCACGGCCGAACAACCTGGGCAACTCGCCGAACGATGTCATCAGCATCGCCAGCGCGAACAACCCAATGATCGTAAACAGTCCGACAAAAATGTTTCGGCGCTTTTCCTTCATGGATTATGCAGCTCCGTCCAGTTCGAGTATGTCCTCGTCGCTCGCGTGTCCACTGATGAATCGTTGCACCCGTGGTTCATCCGAATTTCGAAGCTCATCCGGCGTCCCGTCGAAAATGAAGTCTCCACTCATCAGCATCAGCACGCGGTCAGCTACCTTGAAGACGGTCGACAGGTCATGCGTGACGACGATGCTCGTCACATGCAGCGTTTTCTTCAAACGCAGAATCAGTTCATTGATCACATCGGCTCGTACGGGATCCAGCCCGGTCGTTGGCTCGTCGTACAGAATGACCTCCGGATCGAGAGCGATCGCGCGTGCGAGGGCGACGCGTTTTTTCTGTCCTCCGGACAACTCGGACGGCATCTTGCTCTGAATGCCGTCCAGGCCGACCAATCGCAGCTTTTTGGCAACAATGCGATCGATTTGGTCGCGGGTCTTGCTGCCATCCTGCCGGATCGGAAAGCCCACGTTTTCACCAGCCGTCATCGAATCAAACAACGCGCTGAGCTGGAACAGGTAGCCGAATCGACGGCGCAGTTTCGCGAGGGCAGCGGTCGATATTTGATCGATGCGTTGTCCGCGAAACACGATTTCGCCCTTGTCCGGCTGCAACAGTCCGACGATGTGTTTGATCAAAACGCTCTTTCCGACGCCCGATGCACCGATAATCACGACTGTTTGTCCTTCGGGAATACTGAGATTGACGCCGTTGAGCACCACCTGCGTCTTGAACGCCTTGTACACGTCGACCAACTCAATGAGCGGGGTTGGTGAATCGGTGGGATGTTTTGAATCGTGATCCGGCATCGTTTCCTATAGCACAGGTTTGAAGCCCCAAATCGTGTTGTACATGTCCTGCATCAGACGCAACATGAAGAAATCCGTGATCAGAATCACGATGAAACTCGTCACAAACGCGCTCGTGCAGGCTCGACCCACACCCTCAGCGCCGGAACGACAGTTAAAACCCTTGAAACAGGAGATCAGTCCGATCAAGCCGCCGAAAACAACACTCTTGGTCAATCCGGAAAAGATGTCCCACTTTTCGATCGCCTCAGCCGTGTAATATTGGTAAGGCTCGGAGGGAATGTGGTGAACTATCACCGCGACAAACCAGCCCCCGATGGATCCCATCATGTTGCAATACATCGTTAGAATAGGTGCAAGCACGATGCAGGCAATGACGCGTGGTACGACAAGATGCCGAACAGGATCGGTTCCCATGACGCGCAGGGCATCCAACTGCTCGGTCACACGCATGGTCCCCAGCTCAGCCGTCAGCGCTCCACCGACCCTCCCAGCCAACATCACGCCGGCGAGGACAGGTCCCAGTTCCTTGACCAACGAAAGATTAACAAGCACGCCCATTCGGGTCTCAAGCCCTGCCGCGTGGAGTTGGTCCGCTGCCTGAGCAGCCAACACCAACCCGACGAACACACCCGTTACCACCATCACAGGAACGGAACGCACGCCGATGAGATAGAATTGGGGCATGAGCAACCGCCAATCCCTGCCCCGAACACATGCAACCGGTATTTGTGAGACGGTTTTCCACGAGAATCGAGAGAATGTGCCCATCGATTCCAACGTCCTGATCGTTGTCGCACCGACCGTCGCCAGCATGGGCACACCACCTGCATCGTCGCCTGTTCACTCCGCCGTCGCGTTGTAGTCGTGGCTCCCGACAGTGTCAATACTTTGCGTCATTTCACCCATTGTGTTTTGCGCGCGTCACAGCGGAAATCCCGTGGCCAGACTCCGGGCGATCGACTGGTATAAATCGCGGACTTGTATGCCAAATCTCCAGGGCGACACGCCACGCAATACGTCGGTCGGATGCCACCAGCCCACCTGGTTCAAATGGTCCATTTCCAGGACAGGTTCGACAAAACACTCGTCTCGCCATTTGGCAGAGGCAACAGAGACCAGACCGTCGTTCGCGCCTTCGACCGCGTTGACCAGTTTCCACGACGGCAGCAGCGGTGTGAAAACAGAAGGCCACGACTTCGCGCCGGCGTGGGTTTGAAATCTTACGCCGCAGGATCGCTCCCAATCTCCCGCCAACGCATTGAACGCAGCACACGCGGTCGTCTGCAGGTCGTAGACACCGTCCAAACCGAGCCTCGGCCTGGTGAACAGGGCGGGGCAATGTTGGACGCAAAAATCCGCGACCGGCGAGCCGTGGTGGGGCGTTCCAATCGTGGTGACCGATGCCACTTTTTTCGCGATTTCGTCATTCCTGTGGTTGAACAACATACGTCGTGCATCCAGCCCGCCCATGCTATGCCCGATAATATGAACCCGCTCTGCTCCTGTCGTGTACAACACCTTTTCTACCGTCCGCCGCAACGAGGCTGCCCGGACATCCAGCCGCTGTGCCCACCCGACGTGGGAATGCCATGCATCAAACCCCGCATGACGCAGATGGTTTCGGATGTTTCGAAAATAATGCAACCAGTCCCACCGTCGGGAATTGTCGATTTCAAGCCCGCGCACCAGAAACTCATCGAAACGCATAAGTCCATGAGCGAGGATGATGGGATAGGTCCGCGTGTTCATTGTCCCTTCAATCATCGGCTCCCCGTTGGTTGTCGGCAACCCGCCGTCCGACCGTCCAACTTGACGGGTTTGGGGTGGGGCGGTCTAATTTTGGGAATGAAACGTCCTGAACATCGTGATTTGCATTGGTACTGAAATCGTAACTGGAGGTTCCCGATGAGGCGAACGTCTGCCGCCCTGATAACGACTTGCCTGCTGGCCTGCAGCGCCTGCAACACCGACCCATTGTGGGAACCCAAACAACGAAGCCTCGACGCTCCGACGACGTCGATAAGCCATCCCGATGGCGTGGATGTGCCGGACATCATTCTTACGGATGCGTCGGAAGTTGATCTCGTCGAACAGGTGCTCGCAAACCGAGCCGCCTATTTCCTGTCGCTCGAGACCCTTCGCAATTACTACGAGGAAACGGGACATCACGAAAAACGTACATGGGCGGAGGCGGAGCTTGCTGACGTCCGCCGGATCAAACCGTTCCGATACATTCTTTCCGGCGAGATTCCGATCGAGAAACTGCTCCCCACCGACAGCATCCCGGAGGCAGACGAGCTTTATGATTCGGGTTTGGCGCTGATGCGAGAGGGGGGGCATGGGGTGCCCGCGCTCTACCGCAAGGGCAAGATGCGGGATGCGTTGGCGACGTTTCGAACGCTTATCGCCGAACATCCGTCCAGCGACAAAATTGACGACGCCGCGTTCCAGTGCGGGGAGATTCATAGGGAGTATTTCAAAGGTGAAGAGGAGTTGGCGGTCCGCTGGTACGAAAGGGCGTTTGCGTGGGATCCGGAGACGCCTCATCCTGCCCGGTTTCAGGCAGCCGTTGTTTACGACCTCAGGTTGCATGACCGTGATCGCGCGTTGGAGCTGTATCATGCTGTAATCGAAATGGAAAACGACGAGCAGTCCAACGTGAATTTTGCCCTCCGGCGTATCGGTCAGCTTTCCGAAAACCCCGCCGGTGCTCAGGCTTTTGTCCCACCTTCAAACGAGAATACCAAACCCGAAAATACCAGACCGCAAGCCCCATGATTCGCGTCTTTCCAGGCCTCGTCATCGCCGTCGGATTGCTGTTTTCGGCCAATGGGGTTCTGGGCTTCCTGGTCGAGGGTAAAAATCTGTACGCACAACATTTTATCCTCGGGTTTTTCACCGTGGTGATGACCGTGCTCATTCATGTCGTCGTGTTTACCTACTTCGCCGCCGGTGGAAGGATGATCAGTCAGGCTGTTTTTATCGGGCACCTCGACCGCCAACCGCTCGATCGGGTTCGCTATCACAAGGGACGCGTGATCCGGTGCATTGGCTGCTCGTTCCTGTCACTTGTCGCGCTCGTGATTTTTGGGGCGTTGCTCGAAAAGGATCCGTCCTGGCAGTGGTGGCACGTTGCCGCTGCGGTCGTCGCCATCACGACGAACGCCGTTTCGTTCTACGTTCAGTATGACCACATTGCTCAAAACACACGAATAACTGAAATGGTTCTTGAGCAATACGGCGCGGCCCAACGCAAATCCCAACCGGGCGCGGGCAACCTGTGAGTGAGGCGGTACAATCGCGAACATGGTCGCGACCGATTGCAGACAACTCAACATCCTGGTCCTGGAACCGTATGACGGTGGATCGCATCGGGCGTTCCTGAATGCGTGGATGTCATCCACGAGACACCATGTCAGACTGCTCACCCTTCCCGCCCGAAAATGGAAATGGCGGATGCGCGGGGCAGCCATTTGGTTCGCACAGCAAATCGCCGAGCTGAAACCGGACCCGACGGACCTGATTTTTACCTGTGACATGCTCTCCGTCGCCGACCTCCGCGCACTGCTGCCCGCGAATCGCCGATCCCTGCCGATAGTCACCTGTTTCCATGAGAACCAACTAACCTACCCGGTCCCCGACGAGGCTGATCGTGATTATCAGTATGGTTTCACCAACATCACCTCCTGCCTGACATCTGATGAGGTGTGGTTCAACTCGGAGTTCCATCGGACGGGATTTCTTGCCGCGGCAGACGCTCTTCTCAAAAAAATGCCGGATTTTGTCCCGCCTGACATCCCCACGATCATCGCCGACAGGTCGCACGTGGTGTACCCCATCGTTGAGCAACCTCCGAAGGGTATCGAACGCCTCGCCCGCGATCCCAACGACCCGCCCGTATTACTGTGGAATCACCGTTGGGAGTACGACAAGAATCCCGAACCGTTTTTCAACGCGCTGGTCGAGTTGGACAACCGAGGTGTTGATTTTCGTCTGGTCTTGCTTGGCGAGACGTTTCGCGACGCACCAGCCATTTTCGACGAGGCCCGCCGGATCCTCGATTCGCGAATTCTGCACGCCGGATTTGCCCCGGACCGCCGCACCTATTGGCAATGGCTGCACCGATCCGACATCGTTGTTAGTTCAGCCATTCAGGAGAATTTCGGTATTTCGATCGTGGAAGCCGTCCTCGCCGGATGCCGTCCGTTGCTGCCCAATCGGTTGAGCTATCCCGAATTGATCCCGATCAACCTGCACGAACGATACCTGTACGCCAACGACGAAAACCTCGCACACGCGATCACAGGAGCGATTCAGAGTTGGCCGACTGATCAGGTTGATGAGACGGTGGTGGCGTATGCAAACGATCGCTTCGCGGGAAACGATCGTAACGTTCTTTATGACAACATATTAGCGTCTGTTTCTTTATCGTTGGAAACCATGAATTGATGCCCCCCCCACCGCGTCCGATATCCGAATGCAACGGAACATATATTATCGGACGTTTAACAGCGGCGGTGGGGGGGGTGTCAAGCGTCGTCGTGGTACCCGCCACAAAGAGAAGGTGGCTGCGGATGCGGCGCACATCAATGATCCTGTTTCCACGGTACTCCCTCATCTTGTTTCCAAACGGTACCCCCTCATCATGACCTTGTTTCCAATTGGTGACAGCGTTTCAAACCTCAATGGTGGCTCTTGAGCACCGGTTGGCTGGTTCAGGCGGCGGTGTTCCCGGTGCCGACCGTGGTCCGGGGTGAACCCGAAACGGTCACGCCCTCCCCTCCAGCGGTCGGGTGGCCTTCCCGCCGGGCTTATCGGGGTTTGGTGTCCATACTGCGTCCCGTGGGTAGAATGGGTGGTGCACGGTATCTCATTTTTGCGGGATGGTGTGTGGCGAGTTGGTGCGGTTTTGAGCCACAGGGTGAAATAGTGCATACGCAAAAAACCCGCTCGGTAACGAAATCAGAGGACGGGAACCGTCCACATGAGTTGAAACTCATCGAGACATGGGTCGACGAGCACGCCGACTACCTGTTTGGGCACGCGCTAACACGTCTGCGAGACCGTCACGTCGCCGAAGAGGTGCATCAGGAGACGTTTCTCGCGGCGTTGAAGTCCGTCGGAAAGTTCCGCGGGGATTCAAGTCCGCGTACCTGGCTGGTCGGGCTGCTGCGTCGAAAGATCGCCGATCACTACCGGAAGCGATACCGCGAGGGCGAGGGGAAATCCATCGATGCGACGGATTTGACGATCGACGCATGGTTCGATGAGAACGGGTCATGGATCGTGCAGCCCAAACGGTGCGAGATGGACCCCGCAGAGCTTCAGCAACGGGCCGATTTCCGGACTGTTCTGCAGAGCTGTCTGAAATCGCTGCCCGATCGGCTGGCTGAAGCGTTTGTGTTGCGTGTCGTGGACGATTGGAAACCGGATGAAGTATGTAAGGTCTTGTCAATCACGCCGACTAACCTGTGGGTTGCTCTCCATCGGGCACGGGCGCGACTCCGTGCCTGTCTGGAGGCGAACTGGTTTGAATCTGACGGTCCCGGGGAGGAAGGATGATGCTGTCTTGTAAGGAAGCCACGCGACTGGTATCGGAGGGGCTTGATCGCAGGCTGTCGTTTTGGCGGCGAATGAGACTGCGTCTTCATGTGGTCATGTGTCGGGGTTGCGCACGCTACGCACGCCAGACAGCGATCCTCGATCGAATCATCTCCGACCGCGATGGTGAAGACCTTTTCGCGGATGCTTCCGAGCAGATTTCGCAAAAAACTGTACGGCAAATCAGATCGTCGCTCCACCAGGCCGCCACCGATACCAATCATCCGGACGGGAAGTAAGGATTTCGGTACATCGCACGACCAACCATTCAGAATGACACGCAACGTCCGGACGAACATCCGCTTAATTGGGGCAGATTGTCGGTTGGGGTGATGTAAGGCCGCCCGGTGCGTTCGATCAGGCCTCGATTCATGAACAGGATGCGACGCAGACATGAAATTACAGAACGATTTCGGACCAACTGAGACAGCCCTGCCCGACGACGCAATGGGCCTCGAGCCGACCAGGAAGTGCCGGACGGATGCACGGCGTTGGCGGCCCATTCCTGTGACCTTGTTTGTGGGCGTCAGCATCGTGGCGGGCTACGTTGCGTACGAGCGCGTTGGAACGACAGCCAACGCTGATTCGGTGGAATTTACGAAAAATCTCGCCGGTGGGTTTCTTGCGGTGGGAATGACGGAGGATCAGCCGGGGTTTGTAGTGTTGTCGGCGCTGGATCAGAAAGTGGTCGAGGTGAACTCAGTTCAGTTTATCAATCATATTGCCGGCACGCACACGGTGGTCGAGATTCAGACACCGGACAGAAAACAAAGCACTCGCCTGCGCTCTCCGCAGGTCATATTGATTTCGGAGCAGGGCGACGTTCAGGAATATCGTGTGGACTGGACGGTTGAAGAATTCAATTCGCTGCGTGAAGCGGCGGACTGTTCTCATGAGGCAGCCATCAAAAAGCATCGGTGTGGCGCGCCATTCACCGAGTTGCAGGAGGCGTTCGCGAAGTGGCCGCCTGGGCGTGTTCCCGATCGTGTCCTTGCTTTCCTTGAACCTTTCAAGGATGACGAGGCGCACGCACATGAGAGTGATTAACGTATCTTGTGTTACAAAAAGGACTCTTTGGGAAACAAGAAGAATGAAGATTTATGGATTATCGACAGTGTGTGTGCTTCTCATGATGGGATCGGAACTTGCGTCGGCGGGAAACAAGAACGGAATACTGGGCAGGCAGGCACCGGAATGGTCTGTGAACAAATGGTTGAATCTTCCGACGGACGAGAAAAAAGTTGACATACAGAATTTTCGTGGAAAAACATTGTATCTGTTCTGTTTTCAATCCTGGTGTCCGGGATGTCACAGCAGCGGATTTCCGACGATGCAAAAGGTGATGTCGCGTTTCAAGGGTAACGACGATGTGAAGTTCGTCGCCATTCAGACCGTGTTCGAGGGATTCGATTCCAACACGTTCGACCATGCCAAACAAGCCGCTCAAAAGTACAAGCTGACGATACCCGTCGGGCAGAGTGGAGAAAAAGGAAAACGGTCGGAGGTGATGGCCCGTTACCGCACCGGGGGCACGCCGTGGGTGGTCATCATCGATCGTGACGGTGTGGTGCGTTACAACGACTTTCACATCGGTGTCGTTCAGGCTGACAAGCTTATCCGCGAATCTCTGAACAGCCCGTCGGACGAGAGCAGGAAATCCGATCGCGTGCCTTCGGGCAAGGGGCAATAGACTACAGCGAAACAGTTGTGCGCGCAACTGGCTTCCCCACTGATTGTGCATTATTCACAAAACAGACAGGACCGTAGGACTCTTCGGTACTGCGAAGATCAAAGGAGCGTTTCGATGGACAGGTTATTCAAGGCGACGAGCATGTTGGCCGTGTATTCAGTTGGCGTTGTTGCGATGGCGATTCTTCCGGCTGTCGTGGGATGCCCGGCGGTTCCCGGTGCAGTTGGCAACGTGGACGACGCGCCCACGGGGGCGAAACTGTTTACCCGGATTACAGTGGAGGATCCCTATCGGGATTGGTCGCAGTTCCCGGATCACCAGGGCACACTTCCCAGCGCGTTGCCACACGGACCGATGTCGCGGGTATTCATTAACGGCGTGGTCGAGTCTGCAATAGACAACTTCAACGTTGCACTTCCGGAAGGTTCGATCATCGTGAAAGAGAATGTTGATACGAGTCCCGAGGTCACCGAAGCTGCGCTCACTGTGATGTGGAAGATCGATGGATTTGACCCGGAAAATAACGACTGGTTCTGGGCCAACATGACGCCGGAAGGACAGATCGTCGCCGAGGGCAGGGTTCAGGGTTGCATCGCATGTCATGGCGGTGCCCGCGCGAACGATTTCGTTTTCGTGCATGAATTCTGAGTTCAGAGCGGGACAGGATGGCCGATGGGTAGAACAGTAGTACAGACACTCCGGCAAGGGAGGATATAACGCATATGAAACATGCGGTCATCATCGGTAACGGCGTTGCCGGAATCACTGCGGCTCGTCGTTTGCGATCCATCGAACCTGAATGGCGCATCACGGTGATCTCGGGGGAATCGAGGTATCACTATTCCCGCCCTGCCCTGATGTACCTTTTCATGGGGCACATGCGATACGCTGATACGAAACCATTTGAAGACCATGTATGGGAAGAGGATCGCATCGAGCTGGTGCGCGACTGGGTCATCGAAATCGACGCTGATGCGTCTACGCTGCATTTGCACAGGAGCGGGAAACTCGGATACGACAAGCTGCTGATAGCCACGGGATCCAAGTCCAACAAATTCGGCTGGCCTGGACAGGATTTGAAACGCGTCCAAGGCCTCTATGACCTGATGGACCTTCATCAACTGCATGAAAACGTACGGGGCACGCGACAGGCGGTCATCGTTGGTGGCGGACTGATCGGCATTGAATTCGGAGAGATGCTCCATTCGTGCAATATCCCCGTCACCTTCCTCGTTCGCGAAAAAAGCTATTGGGACAACGTGTTGCCGGCTGAGGAATCCGCGATGGTGAGTCGGATCATTCGAGAGGCGGGATTCGACCTCCGGCTTGAGACCGAACTGAAGGAGATTGTTGACGATGGCAGCGGCGCGGCGTGTGCTGTGGTCACAGGTCAGGGCGAGCGTATCGACACGCAACTCGTTGGCCTGACGGCAGGCGTTGCTCCCAACACCGACCTCGTTCGAGAGTCAAACATCGAAACGGGGCGAGGCATCCTTGTTGACTGGAGCTTTCGCACCAATGTGCCAAACATATTCGCGGCGGGAGATTGTGCGGAGATCGTCACCGACGGTGATGGTCGCAATCTTATTCAGCAGGTCTGGTACACGGGAAAAATGCAGGGAAAGGTCGCGGCTGAAGCGATGGCCGGTCGCGACGTCCGTTACGATCCCGGCATCTGGTACAACTCAGCCAAGTTCCTCGATCTCGAATATCAGACGTATGGATTCGTTTCAAATCTGCCTCAGCCCGGGCAGGTCAACCTGTGGTGGGAGCATCCGAGCGGTCGCAAGGGACTGCGATTGATTCATTCCGAAACAGGAGAATTCCTGGCCATGAACATTATGGGCATGCGCGCGCGACATAAGGTTTGCGAGGGCTGGATTCGGGACAAACGGTCCATCGAATTCGTACTCGATCATCTTGAAGATGCCAATTTCGATACCGAATTCTTCGAGCGTCACGATCCCGAAATATTGGAAACTGTTCGGAGTCAAATGTGATGATCGAATTGCCAATCCTCAACTATACCTACGACGAGGAGCAGCTCGGGTTTCCAGAACCCCCGAAAATGCCCGATCCATCCATCGGCGTCGGTGAGCGGATCGCGACAGGTGCCATCGCGTTGGGGATCCTCGGCGTGTTGCTTTGCGGGCTGGCTGGATTCGGAAGAGGTGGTTGGTGGGCAATCGGGGTTAGTTTCGGTCTCTTGTTTGCCGGTGGATCCTCGTTGTCATGGTTTCGTTTTCGGGATACAACACCCGGCATCAGGCACGACCACACGATGTTTCGCAGTGTTCAGCGGCGCGGCTGGATCGCGTGGGGCCTGGCGATTCTTATTACCAGTTTCTATATTGTCTTTTATTGGTACGCCGAGCTTCAGAACGCAGGTATGCCACCGCTGCTCGAAGGTATGATTCGCCTCGTCGATCCGGTATCGTTCGCGTTGCAGGGAGTTGCTGCGGACCAGTACTTTTTTTATGGTTTTATCTATACACTTGCCATACTCGTCTTCGGCGTGCGCATGATCATGAAATACCGACATAATCGGTATCACATCATTCGCACAATATCTGTGTCGTTCTTTCAACTGGGTATCGCGTTTATGCTCCCCGGGATCCTGCGACGGCTTGATCAGCCCGAATTTTATTTCACCTACTTCTGGCCACTGCAACCGAAATATCTCTGGCCCGGCGAGGCGGGGAAACTCAGCGGCCTTCTCGAAGGGGGTGGCGTGATTGGAATGTTCATGATCGGGTTTGGCATCTTTGCAATTCTCGTCGCTACCCCCCTGCTCACTTATTTTTTCGGCAAACGTTGGTATTGCTCATGGGTTTGTGGCTGTGGCGGATTGGCGGAGACGCTGGGCGATCCCTGGCGTCAACTTTCGGATAAATCCACCCGCGCTTGGCGCGTCGAGCGTATCATGATCTACTCTGTTTTGCTGGCCGTCGTTCTTATTACAATACTCTTGTGGACCAACTACTACCTGTCCCAGGGTATTTTGGGATCATTCTCGCGAATTGCATATAAAACCTATGGGTTTGTTATTCTCAATATGTTTGCCGGCGTGATTGGCGTCGGATTCTATCCAATCATGGGCAGCCGGGTCTGGTGCCGTTTCGGGTGTCCGATGGCCGCAATACTCGGCATCCTCCAACGATATTTCTCGCGATTTCGCATCACGACAAACGGCAACCAATGCATGAGCTGTGGCAATTGCTCGACGTACTGCGAAATGGGAATCGACGTTCGGGCGTATGCACAGAGTGGCGAAAACATCGTGCGAGCCTCCTGTGTCGGCTGCGGTGTCTGCGCAGCCGTCTGTCCTCGTGGTGTTCTCAAGCTCGAAAACGGATCATCGTTGCACGGTCGATATTCCTGACGACGACCGACCATCACAATATCCTTGAATATATTCATTCAAATGAAAGTGTTTATTTCATGACATTTGCCATACTCATTCTCGCCGTTTTCTGGCTCGCCTACAGCAACGGTGCCAATGACAATTTTAAGGGTGTTGCGACGCTGTACGGCAGCGGAACGGTGACCTATCGAACCGCACTGACCTGGACGACGCTCGCAACCCTCGCCGGCAGCGTCCTGTCGATTCTGTTGGCCGGCTCGCTGGCGAAATCCTTCACGGGCAAGGGACTTGTCCCGGTGGAACTGACCCAGAGCAGCGCACTCCTGATTTCGGTGGCTGGCGCCGGTGCGATCACCATTTTCCTGGCGACCATTCTGGGCATGCCGACCTCCACCACGCACGCACTGACCGGCGCGCTCGCGGGTGTTGCCTTGGTCGTGGGTCACGGGCATGCGAACCTGGGCAGGCTTTGGGACAGCTTTTTCCTCCCGCTTCTGGTCAGCCCTTTCCTGGCGCTCGGTTTCGCAGCCACGCTCTATCCACTGTTTCGCATGACACGTCGCCGGCTGGGTGTCACGCGACAGACGTGCGTTTGTATCGGCGACGCCGCACCACAACCGGTTCAACTGACACAAAACGGTGCGGCGATCATCGCAGCTCCGGTCTGCGGCGCGCCGAATTTCACCGTTGCATCTCGCGAGCAGTGCATTGAGCGTTACGATGGTCGCGTGCTCGGGGTCAGCGCGCTCAACCTCGTCAACAATACCCACGCGCTCAGCGGTATCGCGGTCTGCTTCGCTCGGGCGGTCAACGATACACCCAAGATCGCCGCGTTGCTGCTGGCTGCTGGTGCGGCTGGGGTGAGCTGGAAGCTCGGCCTGGTGGCTGCTGCGATGGCGATCGGCGGGTTGTTGAATTCGAGAAAAGTTGCCGAGACGATGAGCAAACGCATCACGGACCTGAATCCCGGACAGGGCCTGACGGGCAACCTGGTGACAGCCGCACTGGTGTTGGGTGCTTCCCGCCTGGGCGTCCCCGTATCAACGACACATGTCTCGTGCGGTGCGATTTTCGGGATCGGCATGGTCAGCCGCACCGCGCGATGGAAAACCATCGCGCAGATACTCGCGACCTGGATGACCACCCTGCCGATGGGGGCTGCTGTCGGCGCGGCCATTTACTGGACACTGACTCGCATCGGAGGTTAACTCGATATGCTTAATCTGCACAGTATCGTCCGCGCACCGACGATGGAGCAATCAATGACGATCAAGCAACCCCGTGAAGCAGAGAAGCAGGACGCCGTCGTTGCGATGAGTTGGCCTTGGTGGACGACCGTACTGATCATCGCAGCCGTCGCGATGCTGGTCGCCGCTGCCTGCACATATCAGCAGAGCGACGTGTTAAAAAAACTGTTCGGCCCAGCGCCCGTGATGTTGCAGGAAGCGTATCAGTCCGAATCCAGAGGTCCGACGATCGACCATTCCGAATTTGACGCATTGCTTCGCAAACACGTCGACAAGGACGGATGGGTTAACTACGAAGGTTTTCGTGTCGATTCTGCTTCATTGGACGCCTATATCGCCTCACTTGGAAATGCCCCGTTCGACGATCTTGGCCGCGACGAGAAACTGGCTCTTCTTATCAACGCCTACAACGCGTTCACGCTCAGGCTGATCCTCGATCACTACCCGGTAACGTCTATCAAGGACATTCCCGCGGCGAAGCGATGGGACGCGAAGCGGTGGCGACTGGGACTGATGACGCTTAGTTTGAACCAGATCGAACACGAGCAGATCAGACCGAAATTCGCCGAGCCACGCATCCATTTCGCGCTCGTCTGCGCCGCAATTGGATGCCCGAAACTGCGCAACGAAGCCTATCAGGCAGAACGAATCGAGGAGCAACTTGAAGATCAGACGCGATACCTGCATACCCGCGATCGTTGGTTTCGTTATCAGCCCGGCGCGAAGGAAATCCATCTGACGAAACTCTACGACTGGTACGGGACGGATTTCAAACAGGTCACGGGCTCTGTGTTGGAATTCGCGGCTCGATATTCGGTGTCGCTCAAGTCGACCCTGGACAAAGACACGAAACCGCGAATCAAATGGCTCGATTACGATTGGACGCTCAACGACAGAACAAACAACCGTTGACAGGCGTGGAGGGTTCCAGTGTCGGAGAATAACGAAAAACATCCGCTGTCTCTATCGGTGCTTCGGGCGATGATCGACACGATCGATCGCGATGTTCTGCACCTGTTTGCACGCCGCAACGCGTTGGTCGCCGAGATTGCGCAACACAAGCGCACGCACGGGATCGGTATTCGAGATCATCGACGCGAGCGGGAGCTCCTCGACGATCGTTGCCGGCGCGCCCGTCAGTTGGGTCTCTCCGGCCAACTTGTCGAAAATATCTTCCGCCTGGTCCTGTGGGGAAGTCGCGACCGGCAGGCAGCCTTGAAGGCCGAGCTTCCAATCGATTGTGAATCGCGGACTGTCGCAATCATTGGTGGGTCAGGTCAGGTAGGCCGTTGTATGGCCACGCTGTTTGGAGACTTGGGACACGTCGTCATGATCGCAGACGTGGACACCGAGTTGACCATCGAGGAAGCCTCGGCCGTTGCCGACGTCGTTATTGTGAGCGTACCAATCGATAAGACGGTGGAACTGATACACCATGTCGGCCCCCTTGTCCGGGAAGATGCCCTGCTCATGGATGTAACGTCAATCAAGGTTGCTCCCATGGAGGCGATGTTGGAATCCTGCCGTGGAAGCGTCATCGGAACCCATCCGCTGTTCGGTCCTTCGGTGCATTCGCTGCAGGGGCAGCGTGTTGCGCTATGTCGTGGACGCGGTGACGTGTGGTTTGACTGGCTGCACCAGATGTTTTGTGCCCGGGGTCTGGTCGTGATCGAAAGCACCCCGGACCAACACGATCGTACGATGTCCGTTGTGCAGGTACTGACACACTTCTCGACGGAAGTGATGGGTCACACACTCTCGAACCTCGGAGTTGACGTGGAGGAAACATTGAAGTTCACCTCGCCCGTGTATTTGATCGAACTGTTGATGACTGCAAGACACTTCGCTCAATCGCCAAACCTGTACGCGTCGATCGAAATGTCGAACCCGGCGACCCCGGCGGTGATGGAAGCGTTTGTGAAGGCAGCCCAACGAATGCAAACAATTGTCGGCGATGGGGACCATGATTCTTTTGAACGCGTATTTGAAGAGGTGGCAGACTTCTTTGGCCCACTCCGCGACCAGGCCATGGAGCAATCCGGTTTTTTGATCGATCGTCTCGTGGAACGGATGTAGGAATCGAAAAACGAAGCATGAATACAGAGACGCAACTTCTCACGCCCCCCCCTGCCCAAACAGACGTCGGCACATGGGAGGTGCGGACGAACTTTCAGAACGAAAAAACCCGTTGCCAAAACGGGGCGAAGAGGTTTTCCGGGCGACAACGTCTGTCCGTCATTATTCCCACATTCAACGAGGAAGGGGCGATTGGAAAAACGCTGGACTGCCTGCGCGATGGAAACGCATGGGAAGTGATCGTGGTCGACGGGCGAAGCACAGATCGGACATGTGAGATCGCCCGTGCCCATGGTGCTACCGTTGTCGCGTCGCCTCCCGGCCGGGGACAGCAACTCGCGACAGGAGTGTCAATCGCCACCGGTGACACGCTGCTGTTCCTGCACGCCGACACATCCCTGCCCGCCGGTTATGACGACCACGTCTTTCGGACGCTCAATTATCCCGATGTCTGCGCTGGCGCGTTCCGCTTGTTGATCGACGGCGAAGGACGCGCATTTCGACTCATCGAGACAATGGTCAATCTCCGATCCCACGTCCGACAGATGCCCTACGGCGATCAAGCCATCTTCGTTCGGGCAGGTGTCCTTGACGAAATCGGCGGATTTCCCGACCTGCCGATTATGGAGGACTATGCGCTGATCCGGCGTTTGCGACGACTCGGCCGTATCGGGATCGCACCGGCAACGGTCGTGACATCGGCACGTCGATGGATCAAACGCGGTGTATGGCGCACCGCTCTGCTCAATCAAACCTGCATCGCCGTCTATCGGCTCGGCGTACCCGCAGCGAGAATCGCCCGATGGCGCGAAAGACGAACACGATAGCGCCGACCATGACGACCAGACACGCCCCACCTCCGGGCGTGTCCGGCCTGATTATTCCCGACGCCGTTATCAGGGATTCGGACCCGTGAATTCACCCTGGAAAGCGCCGTAGTCGACGAGGTCCACATCTCCGTCATCGTCGGCGTCGAAGTCTCCGCAGAATCCGACGTTCACTGTGACCACATGTTCCGAGCGGTGTCGCAGCGGACCACCGCAACCAATCACCGCCTGATCCGTTGCGATAATCCTCAGCCCGTAAGCACAATCGGGCAGATTCGTCGTATCCCATGTACCAAGCACGCCACCGGAGACGTTGTTGCTGCCGGACTGAATCGTCACCCATCCGGTGGCATTGCCGCCTGTGTATTGCAAGGTCCAACCAGCCAGGTTCGCGTCGGACGCGGTGCCCATGATTTGCATGACACCATCGGTGTAATCGCAATTCTGAATGCTACCAATGAACGCCGTGGGTGGCGTATTGTCCACGGTCACCTCGCGCGATTCGCTCCGCGATTGGCCACAGTCATTCTCGGCGGAGACGCGTAGGTCATATAGCCCGTCGGGAATCGAAAGGGTGTCCCATGTCGCAAATGGATCTGCCACCACGGTGGCGTTGTACGTCGGATGCGCTGGATCCACCGGCGTGAATGAACTCGCGCCGAAAGGACGGTACTTGACGGTGAAATTCGCACTCGACGAAGCCGGATGCCAACACCAGCTTTCAAAGACCGTGCCATCGACACAAACGTTGCCGGCAACGACCGGCGGAGGATTTCCGGCGGACGGCTGCGGTGGATAACGAACGGATACCGTGTCGAATCCCTGATCGAGGAATGTCACAATCGTATCGCTCGACGTCTCATCACAGGCATTGGTGGCCGTGATACGAAGGAGATAATAACCCTGTGCGAGGTTGGTCGTGTCCCACTGCCCGAGGACGGCGTTGACGGCGTCAGATGTGCCCGTCACCGCTTCGGACCAGATGGCGTTCCCCGCGGCGCGGTATTCGATGCGGTATTCGCGGACGGGTGTTGACTGTCCGAAGGCGCTACCAACGATCTGCACCGGAGAACAGGCACATCCGATGCTCAATTCAGGCGGCGAGGAGATGCTGACAATCGGTGGATCCGAGACAGAACAATCCGTGATATCCAACGTCGCGCCCAGGCAGAGATTGCCGCAACCGGCGTTGTTACCGTTAAATGACCCAACCTGAATCCAGAAATCCTGCCCCGGTGCGCCATCGAAACTCACCTGTGACTCACGTGGAGACTGCGAACAACCGTTGACGCACGCCGCGTTGGGAAAGTCGTCATCGCATGTGACGAGGCCCACGAGTCCTCCCGCTGTACATAAGCCGCCCGTGAAGACCTGAACAACGGTGTCGTAGCTCGTATTCGGGTGGCAGGTGGAAAACACCATGTTGCTCCTGAAAGTCGGCGCGACGTGGAACCAGACCGTGTGTCCGAGCAAAGCCGCGCTCGAACAACTCGGGTTCGGTGGCTGCTCTCCGGGTATCACTACCGCGTCGGCCACATCGATCAGCACCTCGTGCGATCCCGGACTGTCTGGTAGTTCGCGGGCGGCGTCGCAGGGACCGATATTCGTGGGCGGATCACCGCACGTTGGGTCGATGGTCACGATGACGCCGAGACACAAAGGACAACCCGCGCCGTTGTCGTTGATGGCACCGACGACGAATCGATACCGTTGGCCTGCTGTCGCGTTGAATGTGACTGTGGATCCAAAAAACGAACATCCATTGTCGCACGCGTCCGACGAGATGTCATCGTTGCAGGTTACGGGGGTCATGAAATCGCAATTGGAATCACCACCGCTGAAGACCTCGAGGACAGTATCGTAGGTGGTGTTGGGATGACAGGTGCTGATGGTCATCGGACCGGTCACCGTCGGTGTGACCTCATACCACACACGCTTGCCCGTGTTCAGTCCGCAGGTCGGCGATACACCCACCGCGTTCGACGCGTCCATGTAGACGACGTGCTGCCCGGGCGTGCCCGGGACTTGCCGGGGTTGCGTACAATCCCCTGTCGCCGGTTCGCCAATCAGACATTGCCCTTCGGCCACGGTCGCAACAAGGGCAAACATCAAGGTACATACGAAAATCGAAATGCGGTCCATGAATACACCTCCGTATCGGCTCCTACAGGTGTGTTCCGGGACCATGGGCGGTGGGCGCACCGAGCACCCCTGCCCGGCCCGGCCACCTGAATTTCGTTATTCTGTGGTGTTGAGAGATTCGTGTTGTCCGACAGGCTCACCCCTGAGGCCTGCGGCCGCTTTCAGCGGGAATCTCTGGAACACCGTCATGTCGACATTCCCTGTTGTTAAGAATCCTAACCACCTGCCATGGTACCGATGCGCACGCAGGTATTCAACCCCACCGTGTTTTCAATCCACGGACTGAAAGCCGGGTTGACAGGTTGGGATTTGGTCTGTGCAATGGCGTTTCAATCGGATGGCTCGTAGTTCAATTGGCAGAACGCCTGACTCTGAATCAGGAGGTTCCAGGTTCAAATCCTGGCGAGCCAGTTTCATCGGTCGTCGGCTCCCGGGTCGTCGGCCGATTTCCTTGCCCACATGTCAATACCGGCATATCCGGAGTGGGACGGGTGAAAAGCAAGCGGGACGAATCGCGGAGTGGTCCAGGATCGCCGTGACCGCACCTGCCGTCGCTAAGGCCCGATCTGCCCCGTAAACAACAGCCCAAACCGACCGTAATCCGACAGATCAACATCGTCGTCCCGATCGAAGTCAAAACGACAGCAATCCCCCAAAGGCTGATCCGAATCAGGACCCGTGACACAACCCAGAAACGCGGAAAGATCGAACAGGTCAATATCCCCGTCAGGCTCGTCATCACCACCGTGACTGATCGACGCAGGCGTCACCAACGCCGGCAACACCGTGCTACCGTCCGCTGCCAATGTCAGCCTGCTCGACAAAACCCCATCCAGCTCAACCATCGCGACGTCGGCCAACAAATCCGCACCGCCGAACAACGCCGTAAACGTAAGCCTCGCCACAATCCCGTCCCCCCCCGTCGAACTCCCGAACAGAATCACACCAAGATTGACGACACGGCCATCAATATCAGACAACAGACCCGCCCCATCCCAGGCTGACCCCGCCCCATCGCCGGCCTGAATACCGTCCAGCGTCAACGCGTCCGCATCAAACCGAATCAACGCCTGCACACCATTGATCGGTGACAACAATTCCGAAACGCGAATCGTCATAATCACGGTATCCCCGGGCACAAAGCCGCAGGCCGTGACCGGCGATTCGATCGCAAGCACACCCCACTCCGGATCGCCCCCAGCCGCCTGGGTTTCAGACGCACGAACAACCGAGCACGGCACCAGCAGCGCAAAAACGCTCGCCCACACCACCGAGATGTATCCCGGGAGGCCCTTTTTTTTCATTCTTTCAGAACCCATCACTATACCCAATCGCTCTCAAACCCGCTTCATAACCTAGCGCTTCGACGGCAGACGATCAAAACCCGCCGCCGAATCCATCCCCCGAAGTTTCGCACGAAATTCACGCGTCAGATGAATCCTCTTCTCCGCCGCAAACGATTCGATATCGCGATAGTCGAACCACCCGTCTCCATTCCTGTCCGCCAGAAACGCGTTCGGAACCGGCAAATCGCTCACGCGAATACTCGTCACAGGCAACGACGAACCGAAGTTCAAACTCGTGCTCGCAGCCGGGCAGGAATCGAACAGATCACCCGCCACAGCGAAGTTGCTCTGCAATACCGCAAAGTCGTCACCATCCTGCATCCCGTCACCGGTCGCATCAGCGCCGACAGACGCGCTCGGGCTGATCGCCTGCTCCCAGTTGATCGAAAGAATCGCAGCGTCCGTTACGTCAACGAGATTATCCTGCGACACCGTCCCATTTCCGAAGTCGCCGGACAGCAACGCGTTCGCCCCGATAAAATTGGCCGTCGCGTCGCAACCGTTCAACCCGTCAAAAATCAACGGCAACACCCTTCCAAGGGTATGCCGCTCACTGACGTGAATCCAGTCCGCATCCCGACTGACACCCGTCAGCAGGACACCTCCCGAACCTGTCGTATTAAACACAACCGGGGTTTCACGAACGTCTATCCCACCCTCACAATCCGTCAACACCACGACGACCGTCCGCGCAACGTTGGCCAACGGTGCCAGCGCACCAATATCGATGTTCACCAGCACCGACGTCATCTCGTTATTCACGCAAACGTCGCCATCCTCGTCACACGAATCAACCGTGCAAAGATCGAGATCGGTGCAATCCCGCATCAGCCCCGCACAAACCCCGTCGAGACACAAGTCGCCATCCGTACAAAAGAACCCGTCCTCGCACGAAGTACCATCCACCGCAATCGGGTCATCGCAAATCCCCGTCCCGGGATCACACGTCCCCACGTCATGACAATCATCCAACGCCATGCAAACCACCGGGTTCGACCCATCGCAAACTCCGCCCAGACACGCGTCCGTCTGCGTGCAAAAATCGCTGTCATCACAGCCTGTACCGTCCGGCGAAGCAGGGTCATCGCAAACCCCGGTCCCCGGATCGCAGATGCCAACCTCATGACACTGATCCAACGCCGCGCAAACAACGGGATTCGATCCGTCGCAAACCCCATTCAAACACACATCCGTCTGCGTGCAAAAATCACCGTCATCACAGCCAATGCCATCCATCGCAATCGGATCGTTGCAAAATCCGGTCCCGGGGTCGCAGGTGCCCACAACGTGACAATCATTCAACGCCGTGCAAACAACAGGGTTGGAACCATCGCAAACCCCGCTCAGGCACACGTCAGTCTGCGTACAAAAATCACCGTCATCGCAACTCACACCGTCCACCGCAATCGGGTCATCGCAAACCCCGGTCATGGAATCACATGTCCCGACAACGTGACAATCATCCAGCGCCGTACAAACCACCGGATTCGAACCCGTGCAAACACCCGTCGAACACGCATCCGTCTGCGTACACATGTCGCCATCATCACAACCCACGCCATCAACCGCGTTCGGGTTGTCACACAATCCCGTCCCCGGGTCACAAGTACCCACCACATGACAATCATCCAACGCCGTGCAAACCACCGGATTTGTCCCCATGCAAGCACCGCTCAGGCACGCATCCGTCTGCGTACACAAATCACCGTCATCGCACATCGTCGCGTCAACCAGGTCGGTGAACACGCATCCGTTATCAATACATTCGTTCAGCGTGCAGTCATTGCCATCGTCGCACTCGCCCGCATTCGCACAAACAATACAGCCATCAATCACAACACCCGTGCAGGTACCATCCACGCATCCATCCGGTTCCGTACACGCCTGCCCGTCATCACACATCGCTCCGTTTGGCGCATTTGGATCATCACAAAACCCCGACCCCGGATCACAGGTACCGACCAGATGACACTGATCCAACGCCGTGCAAACCACCGGATTCGAACCCGTGCAAACACCACTCGAACACGCATCGGTCTGCGTGCACAGGTCGCCATCACTACAACCAGTCCCATCCACCGCGTTCGGATTGTCACACAACCCATTCCCCGGATCGCACGTCCCAACAACATGACAATCATCCAACGCCGTACAGACCACCGGGTTCGTTCCCGTGCAAACACCGCTCAGGCACGCATCCGTCTGCGTACACATGTCGCCGTCATCACAACCCACGCCATCCGCCGCGTTCGGATTGTCACACACACCCGAACCCGGAGCGCACGTCCCAACAACATGACAATCATCCAACGCCACACAAACCACCGGATTCGTCCCGGTGCAAACACCACCCGAACACGCATCCGTCTGCGTGCACAGGTCGCCATCGTCACAACCCGTCCCATCCAAAACGCTCGACCAGTCAGTCGCATTCGCCGACGCATCGCACGCTTCGCAATCGTTGGCAGGGTTCGCCGATCCGTCCACCACACACGCCCCGCCGATCAGACAACTGCCCGCATTCAGCGTGAACACACAGCCAACACCATCAAATGTATCGCTCGTGCACGGCAATCCATCGTCGCAGGCATTCACCGTCACATTGCCCGAATCCGTCGTCGTCGGCGAAATCGCCTGCGCAGAAGCGGCGTCGGTCAGTCGATTTACCAACGTCGGATGCGATGGCGGATTGTCACCCAGAAACGCCAGGTTCGACGTCCCCGCACCAATCGCCGTAAAAGTAACGGTCGCCACAACACCATCCACCGACGTCGAACCACCGGTGATAACCGCCGTGTACGCAACGTCACCGCTCATATCGCTCTCGAACGTCTCGACCCACCCCACCTCAGGCAGGGTCAATCCCAGATCTGTCGGCTCGATGCTTTCCAATTGCAACAACGTATTGTCATAACTGAACAACGCCTGCGCACCATTGATCGCACCGGCAAGATTCGCAACCTCCAGCGTCGCCGTCACCGTATCACCCTGTGTCACCTTTTCCGAACCGGGCGATATATTAAGAATCATGTCCGCCGTCGGTTCGTTGATTCCAAAATAGCTGATCGACGACTGAGCCAAATCGCTCAGCCCACACGGCGCCAAACCGAACACCGGGTTCCCCGTCCCAGCCGGAACAATCGTCGGACTCCCCCCCACCACCGCCTGCATCTCGACCACCGCAACACGCGCCCAGTTTGTCGGTCCATCGCCGAGGACGCTCGCAGCACAACCGTTGTGACCACCACTCAGGTCGTCAACCTTTCCAGCCACGTTGTCAACGCTCGAGTTGAACGTCGAAAAGAAATCAAACGTGTTAAACACGCCGGGCGTACCACCGTTGCCAAACGGAAAGTTGATGCTGCTCGTCACCTGAAGCTGCGACGGATCGAAATTGATGTCCGCACTCACCGCCGCCAAACCAGTTGCGTGATTCAATGTTTGTGCCCAGACCTCAAGGTTGAAGATATCGTTGACGCCGAACGTGGTCGTGTCCGATGTTGGCATCGTCGAGGACGCGTTCGGAACAAAGGCGACCGGACCCGTCTTGACCACCAAAAGAACATTCGCCGTAATCGCCCCACCCGCCGCACTCGGTTTTTTCGACTCCCGTGCGCGCAGCTCCACCACCGAGCGTCGCTCCGCGGCAGAAACACCTCCCGTCAACAGCGACAACACACCAAGAAACAACACCATTTTTCGGAACACACGACCTTCAGCCATCACCCCAACACTCCTTTTTCCACCTCCGGACGCCAACGGTTACCCCTCCGTCCGTCCAAGCCAGCAAATGTCCGCGAATCACACCAGTGACCCGCTACGGAAAACACGTCGCGCACGCACCACACGTCGAAGCAAAGCACGCGCTGAACAATCCAAAATCACTCGTGCCGACATTATACTCGCCGGTCCCCAAATCAATGCTGCCGTCGAAATTCGTCGGCAAACAAGCCTCATAACTCGCATCACCCGGTAGATAAACGCTGCCAAAGCAACCCGAGAAAATACCAAAATCACCCGTCCCAATCACACCGCCCGCATCAAAATCGAGATCAAAACGACAATGCAGACACGAACCGTCAACATCGCACAACTCGCACGCCCCGTCGCACATCCCGTCACCCGGCGTGCAACCCGTCGGTGGACACACCTCCGTCATATCAAACACATACGACGCACCGGCATTAAACAACCCACCAGGGTCCGCCGTTGTCGCACCCACGATCGAAAAACCACCGTCCACGTCGATCGAGAACCCAAACCGGTCACCGCCGCCTTCGTCGGTCCCGTTCAGTTTCTGCGCCTCGTTCCATGCCATTCCATCGTCGCGAAAAACATAAACAGACCCCGAATTGGGGGCGGCATCGTCATCCCCTGTCGCACCGACAACTACAACCGTCCCCGAAAGACCGATCGATGAACCGAACGCATCAGCACCCGCCCCATCCGACGCGGTCAGTTTCTGTTCCTCCGACCAAACCCCACCGCTCTCGCGAAACACATACGCCGAACCGGAAGTTAAACCGTCGTCGTCGTCAGCCCGCGCCCCGATGGCCGCAACGTTTCCGTCAATTGCTACCGCAAACCCAAACCTGTCACCGCTGGCACCGTCACCCGCAATGAGCTTGTCCTCTTCCGACCAGACCGTACCCGTCCGGCGAAACACATACGCCGAACCCGAATCGCAGAACGGGTCAGCCGGGCACGCGTCGTCATCATCCTGCGCGCCGATCAGGACAGCCTCCCCGTCAATCGAGACACTGTTCCCGAATCGGTCATCCGCCTCCGCATCGACCGGGCTGAGCGTCTGTTCATGCGACCACACGCCCAACGACTCGCGAAAAATATAAACCAACCCCGTATCGGTTGCCCCGCCTCTCAACGCCCCAACCGCAACTGTGTCTCCACTCACGCCGACCGCAAAACCAAACTCGTCGTCCGCCGCCCCATCGCCAGCCAACAACTTCTGTTCCTCAACCCACGAAACCCCGTTGAACCGAAACACATACGCAGCCCCAGGTCCGTTTTCCATCATCGTGGCCCCCTCCTTCCAGGCACCCACGACAACAACATCCCCATCAATATCCACCGAAAAGCCAAACTGGTCACCCGCGTCGGCGTCACCCGCAGTCAGCTTCTGTTCCTCCGCCCAAACCCCGCCGGTGTTGCGAAAAACGTACGCGGACCCCGAAAACGCCCCCGCGTCACCGCTCTTGGAAACACCCACTATCACCACATCACCATCAATCGCCACCGACCGCCCAAACTCGTCGAGTTGTTCCCCATCCATCGCGGTCAGTTTCTGAAACTCATTCTGAACGCAGTCAAAAGCACCGGCGCGCATCGTCGCCGAACCGACGACGATGACGAAACACGAAACAACAACCAGATTGTTCAGCTTTGAACAACGGCGCATTGCGATACCCCATCGCACACCACGAACGGACCAACTAATTCGCTAATCGTGTGAAAAATCCCCGCCCGCATCCTAACCCCCGCGGCACCACCAACGCAACGATTAATTGCGAAACACCATCTCGGTACGAAACACCCGACACGGGTCGTTTGTGGCGCTCCCGATAACAGGCGTACGTCCATAATAATGATGAGAAATCACCCCAAGTCAATCAAACAGGCCCCATTTGTTGACGACCGCGCAAAAAACAAGGACCGCCCACAAGGAGACGGCCCGGTAAGAATTCAATTTTATTCGGTCCAGCCGACTAGTGCATCTTCACTCCTGGATATGCGGGTATAACCGTTTCAGTTTGGTGCGGGCGTCATCGGTCGTGAATTGCCAGCTCACTGGTTTCCCGGCACCGTTGCGGTCGCCCTCCCACGCGGCAACCTCCCTGACCAACG
>JAJDDT010000014.1 GCA_029260165.1 Phycisphaerae bacterium
CACATACGAAACCGGCGTCAAAGTCACGGACGAGGAAGTAGTCAAACTCCGATTGGAGCCTCATCCATTCCATGGCGAATGGAACTACAGCTTATCCCCACGACGGAAAAATTGAACAGGTTATTATTGAGCGCGCCCTTATTGTCTCGGGATGGCTCTGCTCATTCTACTTCAATCTGGTGTTGCATGCCGCCGGCGGAGAGAAGGATCTTCCCGAAATGAGCTTCACGGGCGGGTGGGTGGATGACGTCATTGTCCCAATATTCAAATTCGTCGGTGTAACCGTATTGTGCATGCTGCCGCTCATCATCTACGCGATCGTTAAGGGAATTGGATTTTTCAACGTTTTTTCCAGCGATGATGCGGTTGTCTACGGTCTCATCGCGTTGGGTACCCTTGCGTTTCCAATGATTATGTTGATGGCAGCCGTGGGTGGACTGGGGACGTTGATGCACCCCATTCTCATCCTTCTCACGTTGGCGAAGACAATTGTTCCATACCTGATTACATGCTTTCTGGTCGGTGGCGCATTGTTTGCGACGTCACTGGCTGCCGATGCGCTGAACGCGCATCAGGGTGGAAAGAACCCGTTCAGCGCGCAGATATTGATTTCGATCGCAAGTATGTATGCGTGGATAGTGTCGATGCGCGTTATCGGTTTGTATTACCATCACTTCAAACATCGTTTCAGTTGGTCGTGGGGATAGACCGGAGTGGACGGGATACGCCTGGATGAGTGGATCGAGGACACGCCGCCACGGTGCCCTCGTTGCGGGTACGACCTGCGGGGATCACCTTCCCTGGTTTGCCCTGAGTGTGGATTGAAAGCTTCGGTTGGCGAGCTGAGTCGCGAGGCGAAGCGTGCGCGTCGCGAGGCGATGCCGTTTCAGGATGTCAATTGGCGGGTTCGTTGCGGGTTGGCTGTCGGGTTGGGGGCGGCATTGGTGTGTTTGGCGACACGTTGGGCAGGAATGACCGGCGTAATGCTGGTGGTTGGCGCAATCGGCGGGCTTGTGACGACAGGCTGCGGGGCGCAGGCGTTTCGCGCTCG
This sequence comes from Phycisphaerae bacterium, assembly GCA_029260165.1. GTDB lineage: Bacteria > Planctomycetota > Phycisphaerae > UBA1845 > UBA1845 > OFTM371. Next base: position 1,052 of record JAJDDT010000014.1, read on the forward strand.
TGGTCTCTCGGAACATGCACGGCAGTTTCTGCGCCAGGAACCGGAATTGGTGTTGGCGGGAGTTGTGACGGTGCTTGGGTTACTGCTGATGGTCGGCAGCATTTGGCTGGCGTAATGCCTCCGGCGTCGGCCGGGTGATAATCTGTTGTCGTTGAATGTGTTACGGTGATTTGAAGATGGGTGAACGACGGGGCTCGAACCCGTGACCCCCAGGACCACAACCTGGTGCTCTACCAACTGAGCTACGCCCACCATGGAGCCGCGACGAATTGAAGCGGCTGTGAATACCGGTTATTCGGGTACAGGCCTGTTCGGGCGACACCGCTATCACTGTCGCGAGAGTGTATTCGGTTCGGTGGCGCGTTGCAATCTGCGAGAGTGTGGCTCCAACCATCATCGTGCCAATTGATTCGGTGTCGTACGTTGCGAGCGAGGCGTGGGGTGATATAACCACGGTCGATGTCAGAGGAATCGGCGGGGACGCAGTCAGAATGGACGGTCGGGAGACTTCTGGGCTGGACGACGGAGCATTTTCGTCAGCATGGGGTGGACGCACCTCGGTTGTCAGCGGAGATTCTGCTGGCGACAGCCATCGGTTGTCCGCGGATCAGGTTGTACACGCGATTTGATCAGATGCCGGTCGACTCGGCGGTGGCAACATTTCGCGAATTCGTCCGCGGGGCAGCCAATCAGGCACCTATTGCATACCTTGTGGGTGAAAAAGAGTTCTATTCGTTGCCATTTAGCGTTGGTCAGGGGGTGCTGATTCCCCGTCCGGAGACAGAAACGGTGGTCGATCGGGCGCTGGAGGTTTGCAAGGGCAAATCGGGCAAAGCGGTGCATGTCCTGGATTTCGGGACGGGAAGCGGGTGCATCGTGATTTCGGTGGCAGCCCATTGTGATCGCGTTCGCGGAGTGGGTGTCGATGTGTCGCCGGCGGCGGTCCGGATTGCGACGGAGAATGTCGGGCGGCATGAATTGTGCGATCGAGTCAGGATCGTCGAGTCGGACGGGTTGGGGATGGGTTCGGCATTTGTGCCTGCGGATGGATTCGATCTGCTTGTTTCAAACCCGCCTTATGTGACGGACGCGGACTGGGAGACGCTGCCGGTTGGGATTCGGGACTACGAGCCTCAAGAGGCGTTGGCGGCGGGGGATGGGTTGCGGTTTTACGAGATGATCGCGGCGGAGTCTCCGAGGCTGTTGGCGGAACAGGGGGCGGTGATTGTGGAGATTGGGGCTGGGCAGGCGCGCGAGGTCTTGCGGATATTTACGGGTGCGGGGGCGTTTGAACATGTCGGGACGTTTCGTGGTCCGGGTGAGGTTCACGATCGGGTGATGCAATTCGTCAAAGTGTGATACACTCGGGGCCGGAGCAGGCCTGACCATTTCGAGCTGGAAGGACCGACACAGTGGATCATTTTGAAGTCAACGGTGGAAGCCGATTGAAGGGGCGTATTGACGTCAGTGGTGCGAAGAATGCAGCCTTGCCGATTTTGGCGGGGTGCCTTCTTTGTGAGGGTGACGTGGTGTTGCGGAACGTGCCTCGGTTGCGCGATGTTCATGCGATGTTGACGTTGTTGCAGCGGCTTGGGGTTGTCAGTTCGTGGCAGGAGGACGGTTCGTTGCGTCTCCGCGTTGAGGACGAAATGAATTGTCACGCAGAGTATGAACTGGTCAGCCGGATGCGGGCGAGTGTTTGCGTGTTGGGTCCACTCCTGGCGAAACGAAAACGCGCGCAGGTGGCGATGCCGGGTGGGTGTGCGATTGGGTCGCGTCCTGTGAATTTGCATGTGATGGCGATGGAGGCATTGGGGGCGGAATCGGAGTTGGTCAACGGTGACATGATGCTCCGGGCGAAGAAACTCCGCGGAACTGAGATGTTTCTTGGTGGAGCGTTTGGGTCGTCGGTGACCGGGACAGCCAACGCGGTGATGGCAGCCGTGTTGGCGGAAGGCCGAACGATGATTGAGTCTGCGGCTTGTGAGCCGGAGATTACGGACCTGTGCGATTTTCTTAAAGGGTGTGGAGCGCAGATATCCGGTCATGGTACGCCGCGGATTCTTGTTGATGGGGTAACCTCATTGAAGGGGTGTGAGCACACCATTATCCCGGATCGTATTGAGACGGGGACGTTCATGGTGGCGGCCGCGATTACGAATGGCGAATTGATGCTTCACGGCGCACGAATGGAGCATTTGATCGCCGTCGTTGATCGATTGCGTCGTGTCGGCGTGAACGTGGAGCGTGGTGAGCAGGGCGTGGTTGTGTCGTCGTCTCGCCGGTTGGACCCGGTGGATATCACGACGCAACCCTATCCCGGTTTTCCGACGGATTTGCAGGCGCAGGTGACGGCATTGTTGTGTTTGGCGGACGGCAACAGTGTTATCACCGACAAGATTTTCCCGGATCGGTTTTTGCATGTGGCCGAGTTGAATCGCATGGGGGCGAATATCCGGCGTGAAGGGGGGACGGTCATTGTTCACGGTGTGAAGCGACTGGTGGGGGCACCGGTGATGGCGTCGGACCTGCGTGCGTCAGCAGCGTTGATCCTGGCGGGGTTGATCGCAAAGGGGACGATGCGCATGAGCCGTGCGTATCACATTGATCGCGGGTACGAACAGATCGAAGAGAAGTTGGCTGGCGTTGGTGCGGACATTCGACGCGTCTCCGAGTGATAGAATTGTGACGGGCGAATCGGCTGGTTTCGAGCTGCGGGATCATACGGCTGACTTGGCGCTGTATGTATGGGGAGTTTCATTGCCGGATTTGTTCCTGGCTGCTGGGGACGGTTTGTATGAATCGATCGGTCAGGTCGAGACGGATGGTGATGGTGAGGCTGTCAGGTTGCGATTTGAGGCAATCGACCATGTGTCGCTGTTACAGGATTTTTTGTCGGAGCTGTTGTTTCGATTTGAGACGCGGGGCGAACGCGTGGTCGACATGACGATTGAATCGTTGGATGATCGGGCAATGGTCGTTCGCGGATGTTCCCGGAAGGTGAGCATTTCGGATTCCATCCTTGATCGCGAGGTCAAGGCAGTGACGTATCATGACCTTGAGATTGTCGAGGCTGACGGGCGGTTTGAAGTGACGATTGTGCTGGATATTTAGCGTGGGCAGCAAGCGATTCGAGGGAAAACTGGAGCGGTTGGATACATGGCGATGGAAGATCGACAAGTCACACAAGCCCGGGATGCTCGTGGATGGCATTATTTACGCGGACGACGTGTTGGCGGCGCTGATCGCTGACGATTATTCGCTGGAGCAGGTGGCGAACGTAGCCTGCCTGCCGGGGATCGTGAAGTACAGCTTGGCGATGCCGGACATTCATTTCGGGTACGGGTTTTGCATCGGTGGGGTGGCGGCAACGAATCCGGAAGAGGGTGGCGTGATCAGTCCGGGTGGGGTGGGTTATGACATCAACTGCGGTGTGCGCCTGATTCGAAGCCATCTCACCGAGGAGGACGTGAAGCCTCGACTTGAAACGCTGATCAATACGTTGTTTGAGAAGGTGCCCTGCGGGGTTGGGCAGGCGGGCAAGGTGAAGTTTAATCGCAAAGAGTTGAAGCAGTTGATGCGAGACGGGTCGCGGTTTGTGGTGGATCGTGGGTTTGGATTTGCTTCGGATATTGATGTAACGGAGGGGAATGGTTGCCTTGCGGGGGCGGATCCGGATCTGGTGTCGGATCGTGCGTTGGAGCGTGGAGCGTCGCAGTGTGGAACGTTGGGGTCGGGGAATCATTTCATGGAAGTGCAGGTCGTGGATCATGTTTTTGATGAAACAGCCGCGGGTGTGATGGGGCTTTCGGTCGGGCAGGTTTGCGTGATGATTCATTCGGGATCGCGCGGGCTTGGGTATCAGGTTTGTGATGATTCACTGCGCGAGCTTCGCGACGTGCCGAGGCGATATGGGATTGACCTGCCGGATCGGCAGTTGGTATGCGCGCCGGTGCATTCCAGGGAGGGACAGAAATATCTGGGGGCGATGCAGGCGGCTGCGAACTACGCGTGGTGCAATCGACAGATCATGGCACACCTGGCGCGACAGTCTTTCGAGAAGGTGTTCGAGATGCGTGCGCCGGAGTTGGGGATGCAGATGGTGTATGACGTAGCGCACAATATCGCGAAGATGGAGCCTTATGACGTTGGTGGACGGTGTTGCAATTTGTGTGTGCATCGCAAGGGTGCGACGCGGGCGTTTCCACCAGGGCATGAGGATATCCCAATCCAATATCGCAGTATCGGCCAACCGGTATTGATTCCGGGTGATATGGGGCGGAGCAGTTATGTGCTGGTTGGGCAGGATGGTGCGATGACGGATACGTTTGGGAGTGCGTGCCATGGGGCTGGGCGGGTGATGTCGCGGACGGCAGCGGTTCGCAGCGCGAAGGGTCGTTCAATTCAGAGGGAGCTGTTGGATCGTGGTGTTTTCGCGCGGTCACGCGGGCGACGCGGTTTGGATGAGGAGCAGCCTGACGCATACAAGGACGTGAACGATGTCGTGCGGGTTGTGGACGAAGCGGGTATCAGCAAGCGGGTAGCGCGAATGCGACCGATTGGGGTGATAAAGGGGTAAACTTGATTCTCTACCTGGATATACCGGCCACCTTGAATGCGCCAACAGTCGCAAGTAAGAAGAAAAGCCCGTCAAGCGGATCCAGAGTTTGTTTGAAAATCGCCCATTTTGAACCGCCAAGTTGGTCCAGATCGAGGCCATTTTCTTCTACATGCAATGCAACATGATGGCTGGACGCCATGGCTGTTTCAAATTCCTCGTTGCGCGCCCGGTACATATCACGAATATCTATCTCGGACATGCTTTCGATCTTGGCGTAGGCAGACTCGACCGCAGCCTTCCACTCATCGGAACCAAACGACGTCGTTCCAATTTCTGCCTCAAGTTGGTCCACGGCGATTAGAACAGCTACGATCTCAATCTGATATTCGATTGTCTGGCGATCCTGCTCCGCAAAATCACCGAGAAGAAAACCGATAAAGAGCAGCTTCGCGAGTACGATACCCCCAACAGCCATTCCGGCAGCAACGATTCCGCAAAGGTCGCACTCCTCACGATTGCCGATCATCATGCCAACGCCTGAGAGCGCGCCGACACCACAGGCAATGTACCCAACTTCATATCCGGTCGTCTTACACACAAGGAACCACAACCCGGCTCCGATGCAGGCCCCGAGTGCGCTGAAAACGCAACCCATCGTAAAAGACTGAGGGATAAATTCGAGAACGTTTGTTGACGAGTGGGATACACGCGCCATTGATCTGGGCGACGATCTGACGGTCGTCGAATCAACCTTGCTGCCGCAATGGACGCATGTTTCGCAGCTTGAGGGGATCATTCGTCCGCACTTGATACAGAGAACGGGTGGGGCTGACGCGGTATCCGTCTCGACGGTCGGAGCATTGGCAGCCTGAGTCGCCAGGGAGTCGAGCAATGAACCCATGCCACTGTCATCAAGCGAGGCTTCCGGCGCCCGGGGTTTCGAGGGTGCGCTCGGTTTGCGAATCTTGAACGGATTGCCGCATTTGGGACATTTGGCACGCTTGCCCTCTGCGGAGGTTGGAACCTTGAGCTTCGCGCCGCAGTCGCAGCGGACGGTCATTCTTGTGGATGGTGCGGTGGCCATTGCAGTCGTGTCCGGATTATCGCAATTTACCCACGGTGATTCTAATGATCGGGTGTTCGGATTGCAATTTGAGACGAAAAAGGGGTTTGGGGAACATCGTCGCGGTTGTGGCGGGAGTCAGGCAGGGATGCGCAGAATGGCGTTGCAAGTGGGACAGGCGAAGGACGCACCACCAGAGCTTGAGGGGACGCGCATGGGTTTGCCACACTGGGTGCAATAGACGACGCGTTCGGGCCTGGGCGGGTATTGCACCGTTTCGGCTGACGGTGTTTGCGGTCTGTGTGGATGCGTTGCCGGGATTGGGCCTGGCGGGTGTGGAGGGAACATCGCGCGGAACTCGTCGGCAGCTTTGGCGTTGGCTTCTCTCACCATGCCGGGGATGAGAAAGAAGTCGATCAGCCAACCAACCCCGAGTAGGCCGCCGGTGAGGAACCAGAGAATACCGGAGCCAATACGGTCACAATAGAACCGATGGACGCCGACAACGCCGCCAAAGAACCACAGCACATAGGCCAACCCGACTGATCTCATGTCACCGTCCTCTCTTCGCAACCACCATGGGGACATGATACCATTCGAGCGCGGGATGTGGATATTCAGGGTTCGGTGGTACGGTGAGTTGCCACATATCTCGTAACTTATTGTAATTTAACAACTTAAGAGATTAATCGGGTCGCATCTTTTGCAACAAAATAGCGGGTTTCGTCCAATTCCACCTCGATACCGGCGTCGGCAAGGTCGTGAAAATAGCGAAAAACGGTCCGACGAGAGCATTTGAGGCCTTTGCAAAGCCGGGCGATGGTTGCCCCTTTCCGCATGAGCCTGATCATTTTTTGCTGCCGACCGTAAATGGAGCTGCTGCCGGCGAGACGCGTGAAGAGTCGCGTTGCTGCTTTTTCGGTGTTCCTGTTGTTGCGGTAAAGCCCGGACTTGATCGCGGATTTCAGGGCGGCGTGAACCGCGTAGGTTTCCAGAAAATCAGATCGCTGCCATTCGGGGCCGGGCATTCGGAAGGTTCTCTGTTCGAGGGAGCTGGAAGCCGCTCTGGTTCACGAATGTGCCGATGCACGTCCGGCACGAGAACTACATTCTAAACAATAATCGGGAACAGGCAACATCACCGGTTTGCTTCATTCTGAATACATGCATGACTCGATGTCCTTGAAAAATACGAACAAAAACCGAACAAAAATCAATCGAAACAAACAACCGAGTCATGTGTTTTCCTGCTTCTCGGCAGGCTGGATGACAGAAATCCTGAAAACAGTCGGATCATAATTCGGTCAGGAGGAGTCGGTGGGTTGATTCGGGGTTCCGGATATTCCGGGGCGATGATTCTGAGGAAACGCCACAAAAAGGTGAGCGATGATAACGGAGGCAGCTTGTTTCACGTGAAACACCTGAATTCCGGAAGGAAAAAGACTTGCAGCCAGGGAAGCGTCGGTTAGGCTAACCGGCTGGTCGAATTCTTCAATTCCGCGTCAGTGTTTCACATGAAACATTGGCACGCCAAACCATGAAAGCTCCGCATCCATGCAAAAAGACCCCAAAACCACGTCGAGGCGGCTTGGACGAGGATTGCAGGCCTTGTTATCGGACACCGACCAACCAGGCGAAACGATTGCCCCCCAAAGAATTCCGGTTCCAGTATCTTCGGAATTGGCGATGAAACCTGTTTCGGATGGTTCTGGCTCGGGATTTCGATTCGTTGAGATTGGCAGACTCCGCCCCAATCCGTTTCAGCCACGACAGGAGATGGATCCTGAGGCTATCGATGAACTGGCGAAATCCATTGCAGAAGCAGGAATCATTCAGCCAATCCTTGTCCGATCCACTGAAAAGGGCCATGAAATCATCGCTGGCGAGCGGCGATGGCGAGCAGCCAGGAAAGCAGGCCTCAAGACCGTTCCGGTCATTGCACGCGATGCCTCCGACGAGCAGATGCTGGAGCTGGCCATCATTGAGAACATCCATCGCCGCGACCTGAATGCGATCGAGCGTGCGCAGGCTTACCGAAGATATTGCGAGGTATTTGAGCTTCCAGCGGAACAGGTAGCCAGACGACTCGGCGAAAATCGCACGACCGTCGTCAATTATGTCAGGCTACTCGATCTTCCTCGAGAAGTGCGCGATATGGTGGCTTCCGGGAAATTGAGTGCAGGCCATGCTCGATCAATTCTCGGAATCGATGACGATCAACGACGAGCGGAGATGGCCAGAACTGCCATCAATCTCGGATGGTCGGTTCGAACGCTCGAGAAAGTTGTTCGGCGCGAGAAAACGCCCAAAAATCCACCGAAGCCGGAGGAAGACAATGCGGAATCAGAGGATGCGCACATCCAACAGCTTGAACAACGATTTACGGACCGATTCAAATCCAGGGTCGAGATTCATATGTCCGACAAGCCTTCCAACAAAGGCCGTGTTGTTTTGATGTTTTCCGGAATCACAGACTTCGAACGCATCGCCGAGTTGTCCGGCGTCGACGTGAACCTGGCCAACGAAAAATAGGTCTGCCGAAAATTCGACAAAGCGTCAGCGATCTCCGATCGGCAGGACGGTGCGGTTCTCTTCGCCAACGTACCTGCTGAGAGGCCTGATGAGACGGTTGTTGGTCGCTTGTTCGATGAAATGGGCACACCATCCGGTTACCCGACTGCACACGAACAGAGGTGTGTACATATCGATGGGCAAATCGAGCAGGTAGTAGGTCAGGCCGCATGGGTAGTCTACGTTCGGGAAGATTTTCTTCTCTTCGACCATCGGCTTCTTAATGGCGTCGTAGATGTCCATCCAGTTTTGCTTATTTTTTTGGATTGCCAATTTACGGAGTTCGGCTTCGAGGATGTGTGCGCGGTGATCGCCGTTCTTGTAGACTCGGTGGCCAAAGCCCATGACCTTTTCTTTTTTGGCGAATCGCTCGCGAAGCCAGGTCTCTGCCTCCTCCGGGGTGTTAAATTGGGAAAGCATTTCCATGGCGGCTTCGTTGGCTCCGCCGTGGAGTGGGCCTTTCAGGGTGCCGATTCCGGTCACCACGCCGGAGACCATGTCGGACATGGTTGAGGCGACGATGCGGGTGGCGAAGGTGCTGGCGTTGTATTCGTGCTCAGCGTAGAGGATCAACGTCAGGTCAAGCAGTCGGGCGGAGGTATCGTCCGGCTCCTCGCCCAGGCATTGGTACAGTATTTGCTGCGCGTGTGAGAGCCCCGGTTTCGGAGCCAAAGGCTCTTTTTGGTTGATGAGGCGATATCTGGCAGCCACCACACCGGCAGTGACCGTCATCAGCCAGGTGGCGCGACGACGCAGTTCGGTTTCACCATCGCCCTGGACCGGATCGAAGTGCCCTGCCATCGAGACGCCGGTACGGAGGACGTCCATCATCGGCACATCGGTCGGGATTTTGCGGATCGCATCAACGACCGCATCGGGTAATTGGTGGAACTCGGCGAGGCTCCTGTTAAATTGGGTCAACTGGGCTGTATTTGGTAGTTCGCCATGCAGCAGAATGTGGGCGACTTCCTCGAACGTCGCGTTTTCTGCAAGGTCGGAGATATTGTAGCCTCGGTAGGCGAGGCTTGACTGTTGAACGGCTGATACGGTTGTTTCGCCTGCGATAACGCCTTCGAGACCTGGTTTGAAGATGGTTTCCGCCATGATGTGATACCTCCTGTTAGATTGTTTTCGGGGGTACTTTCATATCGTATTCGAGCAGATCGTACAACTCCCGGCGGGTTTGCATCCGGTCAACGACGGACTTCTGGGATTGTTCGGTCTTGATGGTTCGCAGTGCGTCGCGCATGGCAAACATGGCGATACGTTGCAGGGTGACGGGGAAGATGACGAGGTTGTATCCCATGTCTGCGAATTCATCGACCGCGAAATACGGGGTTTTGCCAAACTCGGTCATGTTTGCGAGGAGCAGCGTGTCGACGTCTTTGGCGAATCGGCGGAGTTCGTCCTGTCCGGTGAGGGCTTCGGGGAAGATGCCGTCGGCACCTGCGGCGAGGTATTGATGAGCACGTTCGACGGCGTCATCGTATTCTGTGACACCTCGGGCGTCGGTTCGGGCGATAATCGTGAAGTCCCTGCTGGTTTTGGCTTGTGCGGCTGACTCGATCTTGATGCACATTTCTTCGACTGGGACGAGCTTTTTTCCGTCGAGGTGGCCACAGCGTTTGGGGAATTCCTGATCTTCGAGATGGATTCCGCTGACTCCGACGAGTTCGAGTTCGCGGACGGTTCTGGCTGCGTTGTCAGCGCCGCCGAATCCGGTGTCCGCGTCGGCGATGATGGGGAGGGTGGTGACGCTCGCGATGGCGGCTGCATGATTGCGCAGCTCTGTGAGCGTCGTTAGCCCGGTGTCGGGAACGCCGTGGACGCTGTTGGACAGGACAGCGCCGGAGAGATAGATGGCTTCAAATCCTTCGTCTTCAATGAGTCGTCCGGAGAGTGCGTTGATGGCGCCGGGGAGTGCGACGGTGTGGTCGGCGAGGAGGTTGCGGAGTTTTTTTGATCGATCGATGGATGGTGGTGGGTTGGTCATGATTGTTTGTCCTGAGCGATTCGTATCGGTCTCCCACTGATAACTTTTTTTGAATTGTATCCGACTCAGCGACGTACGCATATTGGCACACGGCGGGTAGTACCAGGTTGGGCTGACAATGGCCAAGCTATGATGTGAGGGACGTTGCGCGTGATGATTTTTCAGGTGTGATCACGCCAGGTTCGCTGCGCGTAATCCGACCTTCGCTGTTCGGAATCAATGCGCGACCGAGGTCGCGCGCTTCCGAACGGGGTCCAACCTCGCTACAATCACGACCATGACCCTCGAAGAGACGCTCACACAGCTCGAAACGCTCGGCAACGAGAAGATGCGGAAGCAAAATACGAAGCACGGTGCCGGCGAAAACCAGTTCGGCGTTCGACGCGGCGACGTCCGGAAGCTCGCGAAGAAGATCAAGATCAACCACGAGTTGGCGTTGGCGCTCTGGGAAACCGGGAACATCGACGCCAGGTTCCTGGCAATTCTCCTGCTCAAGCCAACGGCCCTGTCCGCCGACGAGATGGACCAGTTGGTGCGGTCCGTCACCTTCGTGGAAGTGGCGGACTGGCTAAACTCCTATGTCGTCAAGCACCACCCCGACAGGGAGACTCTTCGCCAAGGGTGGATGGCTACTGACGACCCCATGGCTTCCCGTGCCGGGTGGAGCGCGACCGCAGGGCGGGTCGTGAAAAGTCCGGAAGGGCTGAACCTCCCAGCGCTTCTGGATCGCATCGAGTCCGAAATGGGGAACGCCGCTCCGGAAGTACAATGGACGATGAACTGCTGTCTTGCAGAAATCGGAATCCACTTTCCCGACCACCGCAAGCGGGCCCTCGCCATCGGAGAGACGCTGGGAATCTATCGCGACTACCCAGTTTCCAAGGGTTGCACCTCACCCTTTGCCCCGATCTGGATCAACGAAATGGTGAGCCGGCAAGGCTGAACGAATTCAACCACCCCAAACCGGGAGCATAGCATGGACACCGTCACGCAGGTCATGAAAGAACTGAAGAAATGCGGTAGCGAGCAGACGCGCAAAATCTACGCGCGACACGGAGCCGGCGACAATGTATTCGGGGTGAAAGCGGCGGACCTGAAAGTGATCGCTAAGAAAATCAAGGGGAAGCACGAGCTGGCGTGCGAACTCTACGAAACCGGGAACTACGACGCGATGTATCTTGCGGGGCTGGTGGCGGACGGAAAACAGATGAGCAAAAAAGAATTGAACGACTGGGCAAAGTCGGCTGTGTGGCAGTGGATATCGGAGTACGCCGTGCCTTGGGTGGCAACGGAGAGCCCGCACGGACGCGACATGGCGATGAAGTGGATCAAGTCAAAGAAGAAAGAGTCCATCGCGTCGTGTGGATGGTCTACCTATTCCAGTCTGGTGGCCACCACACCGGATGAGGAGTTGGACCTTGCTGAGATCAAGGAGTTGCTGAAACGCGTTGAGAAGGAGATCGATACATCAGCCAATCGTGTGCGGTACACAATGAACGGTTTCGTTATCGCAGTGGCGGCGTATGTGACGCCGGTTTTGAAACAGGCTAAGGCAACCGCGAAGAAACTTGGCAAGGTCGGGGTGGATATGGGGGATACCGCGTGCAAGGTGCCGCTGGCGTTGGAATACATCGAGAAGTTGGAGAAGGCGGGACGGGTTGGAAAGAAGCGCAAAACTACGCGGTGTTAGGGATACTCTCGTTGCCCCTGTTACGCGCGACATGATCTATTTCGGGGAGGAAATATGGCGATCAGGAGGGCAGGTCAAGCGCAGCGGACCTGACGAGAAGGATCGGGATCATTGCGATGCCGAAGTGTGTTTGTTGGCGGAGGGCTGGGGCGATCTACTCTTGCACCGTGGTGACGCATCGGCGGCGACGCATCCTGGCTTCGGAATCTGCTCGATCCTGTGTACGCGACGCCATTGACCTGCCCCCGCTTTATGTACCGGGTGTTATGAGAGTCGGTGTATGGTCTCCGTTGTTTCCTTCGGTTATTGGGGCGGGCGGAGCGTAGCAGAGCCTGTCTCAGCTCACGGGAAGCAGGCTGAAAACCAATATCCCAATTTCAGAAGAAATGGGCCACCCATGTGCTGACGATACGTCAAGCAGTCTGTCATGAAGCGCTAGGCGTGGTCGGGTGTCGTTGAAATGAAACGATCGCCGGTCGCGACGTGTCGGCCGTTTACGAATGCGGGCCAGTCCATCAACGCACCGGATTGTGGTTTGATCTGTTCGATGACGAGCAAACCATCCCCCGTCACGACATGCCGATCCGGATCAATCAGCCCCGGCTCCCCATGGCCTGTTCCACGGATGGGCTGAACGCGGGCGATCGTCACACCTTCGTCGCGTTTTCCATCAGCCGATTGAAACCGACAGGTTGCCCCAGGCCAACGCCACATGCCGTGGATGTGACACGCGAGCTTGTCAGCCGGCAACGACCAGTCGATCGGGCTGTCATCTTTTGACAATTTCGACGCGATCGTCGCCTGCGACTCGTCCTGTATCAGCCCGTCCGGAACTTGCCCGTCGGCGAACATCCCGATGACTGACACCATCGCATCAGGCCCGAGCAAGGACAACCGATCGTGCAGGTCCGCTGAGGTCTCGCTCGGAACAAGCGTGGTTGAAACCGTCGTCAGGATCGGGCCTGCGTCCATTCGATCAACCAGTTTGAACACCGTCACACCTGTTTCCCGCTCACCATTCAACACCGCCCATTGGTACGGAGCCGCCCCTCGGTATTTCGGCAGGAGTGACGCATGCAGATTGATGCACCCGCCACGAATCGCGTCCCGGAATGGCTGGGGAATCAACTGCCCAAACGCGATCACAACCCCGACATCAACCCGCAACGCCGCCACGCGCTCGCCCCAGTCAGCCTCGTTGATATTGCTGGCTTCAACGACGTTCAGACCGTGACCCAGAGCAGCCACTTTCACCGGTGTCGGGGACAGCTTCCTCCCGCGTCCAGCCTTTCGATCAGGCTGCGAGATGACGAGCGGAATCTCAGTCCCGTCTGCGATCAGCCGGTCAAGTGTCGGGATCGCGAATGCTCCGGATGCAATGAAAACGACGCGCATGGTCAACAGGTTCAACGTTTCGCTGACGAGAAATCAGCTTCCAATTGTTTGATGATTCGACGGTTGGCCAACTCACACGCCGGTGCCATCGCGTCGATGATCAACCTTCCGTCGAGATGGTCCGTTTCGTGCTGCCAAATTCGCGCGAGCAAATCGCCTGCTTCCTGCGATTTTGCGACCCCATCCAAGCCATAACCATCGATGCGACAACGGGTTGCGCGGCGGCGCAACACGGAGACGACCGGCAGCGACAAACAGCCCTCCTCCGCCTCGTTGCCCCCCTCGAATTCCGACAGCACCGGATTGACCCAAACCGAGTCCATACCCTCCTCGTTGCAATCGTTGCAAACGAACAGGCGAACGGGCACACCCACCTGCGGAGCAGCCAACCCGACGCCTCGGGCGTCGTGCATCAACCGGATCATTATCTCCGCCAATCGCGCCAGCTTTTCATCGAAATCCGTCACTGGCGCGCACTTTTTCCTCAGGACTGGGTCCGGATACAAAACAATGCGTAACTGATCGGACAGGCGGTCTGGTATCATGGTTTTTGAGGATGCCGGGGCGGTTGACGCACCGCCTGTGATTTATAGTATAGTCCGCGCTCGCTTTGTAAAGGACGGCAAGCCGGAACGTAAGGCTTGTTCCGACGCGATTTTCGCGCGTAAAATTCACCGATGGCAGATAAAGACCCCGAAAATCACCCCGACGCCCCCGAAATCGACAAGGCCAACGCGCGCGTCGAGATCAGCGATGCGGACAAGAAGAAAGCCCGTCGGTTTTTTGAGCGTGCCAAGGAATTGGCCGCCGGGAAAAGCTGGGATTTCGCCATCAAGTGCTACCACGAAGGGTTGGGGTTTTGGGTAGAAGCCGTCGATGAGGGTCACCAACCGCTGCGGTTGGCTGCCTGCGAGCGCAACGTCCGGGGTGGGAAGAAACCGGGATTCGCCGACGGGGTGAAGTTTTCGATGACCTCTCGCGATGCGAAGAAAGCCATGCTCAACGCGGAGTGGCTTTTGTCGCAGGATCCGTTCAATGTCTCCTATATGGGGGGGTTGTTCAAGGCAGCCAACAAGCTCCACGCCGAAGACACCCTGATGTGGATCGGTCCGATCTACAGCAACGCAGCCGAAAACGAGAAAAAGATTACCCCCAAACGGTTCGCGCTTCTTCGCGAAGTGTATGAGGAGGCCGGTGACCGCGCCGTCGCCCGTGGCGAGATGACGGTCGGTGTGCAGTGCTATGAACGGGCTGCCGACGCATTGAGAATCCAAAGCCAGGTCGATTCGAAGGACCGAAGCCTGACCAACGAACTCCGCGACCTGAGCACCAAGCTGACCATCCTGAAGGGCAAGTACGAATCCGGTGGCGATTACAAGGACAGCATGCTCGACAGCGACAAACAGAAACTTCTCCACGACCAGGATCGCATGGTTCAGACCGACGAGGAGCTTGAAGCCCTGATCGAGGCTGCCAGGCAGGGTGTTTCTGGTAGTCCAGGGAATTTAGGGAAAGTAGGAAATCTTGCGGAGCTGTTGTGTCGTCGGGAGACTGAAGAGGGCGAGAAGAAAGCCATCGATCTTCTGATTCGTAATTTCAACGAGTACAAGGACTACCAGTTTCGCATTTTGGCGGAGGATATCCGCATCAAGCAGCTCCGCCGATCCGTTCGGGAAGCGAACTCTGCTGGGAACAAGGATCAAGCGTTGGAGCTTTACAAAGATCAGCTTCGCTTTGAATTGAAGGTGTTTTCGGAGCGGATTAAGCAATATCCGACGGACAACAGATTCAAGTACGAATACGCCCAGCGTCTTTTCAGTGCCCGCAAATTTGATGAGGCTATCCCGTTTTTCCAGGCGGGGAGGTCGGACCCGAAAGTGCGGACGCTGTGCGATTTGAAGCTGGGGCAATGTTTTTTCCAGAAAAAATTCTACCCACAATCCATCGGTACGCTGACCAAGGCGGTTGCCAGTTACGAGTTTGCCGAGGACAATACGGGCAAGGAATTGCGGTATTGGCTTGCGCGGTCTCATGAGGCTGCCGGCAGAGCCGACGAAGCCCGGGATGTCTACGGTCAGGTTCTGGAGATGGACTACAACTTCCGCGACGTTCGTGGTAGACTAGAGGGGCTTAATTGAATTCGCGGGGACATTCCGCCCAGGATACCAAGGAGACGCATCGGTGCCCAACATTAGTTCCGCCAAGAAGCGGGTAAAGACCAACGAGAAGCGACGCATCGTCAATCGATCCCGTCGTCATGTCGTCAAGACACAGATCCGCCGGTTCCTCGAAGCTGTCCACGAGAAGCAGGTTGACAAAGCCAACGAGGAATTCCGCGTGGTCACAAAGATGCTCGATCAGACGGCGGCGAAGGGTACGTTTCACAAGAACACCGTTTCACGCCAGAAGTCGCGTCTGGCTGCTCGCTTGAACGCGATGGTGGCGGATTCCTGACGGGCTTTCCTTTTTCGCCTGTTCCAGCACATGTCGTCTTCTGACGCATCACGGTTTGTCTCGCGGGCAGGTGCAAAGCTTGATCACGCTCTGGAATATTTTCGGATCGACCCTGCGGGGTGGGTCTGCGCGGATCTTGGCAGCAACGTCGGCGGGTTTGTTGATTGCCTGCTTCAGCGAGGGGCGGGCAGAGTTTACGCCATTGACACCGGGCGTGGTGTTCTCGACTGGAATTTGAGGCATGACGAGCGCGTTGTCGTCATGGAGCGAACCAACGCTTTGCGTGTTGATCTGCCCGAACCGGTGCGACTGGTCACCATTGATGTTGGCTGGACACGACAGCACATGGTCATCCCGCGTGCGATCGACCTGCTCTCTGGGGATGGCGTGATCGTCACGTTGATCAAACCACACTACGAAGCCGACAGAAAACTGCTGGACCGCGGTGTGTTGCAAGCGGACAAGGTTGACGAGACGGTGGTCGGCGTCCTCGACCGATTGCGGGACATGGGGGCGGAGGTTCTCGACTGGGTGGACAGCCCCATTCTGGGAGACAAGGGCAATCGTGAGGTGCTCGCGATGATCAGGATGGCTGACTCATAGCTCGGACATGATTTCGTCGGACACGTCGAAGTTGGCGGACACGCTTTCCACGTCGTCGTGATCCTCAAGCCCTTCGATCAATCGCAATACCTTCCTGGCTTGTTCCACCGACTCCAACAGGATTGTGTTGGACGCGACGTTTGTGACGTCCGAAGAGGCGATCGGGATGTCGGCGGCTTCGAGGGCGTCTTTGAGAACCTGATACGCGCCCGGCTCGCAGGTGATTTCGTGAACCAGGGTGGAACTGGAGACGTCGTCGGCGCCGTTTTCAAGTGCGATTTCCATGATTTTCTCCTCGCCGACATCCTCGGCGCTGATCGCGAAGATGCCTTTCTGCGTAAACATCCACGACACGGAGTTGGGGGCGCCAAGGTTGCCGCCACTGCGCTCGAACAGTTTTTTGATTTCCGGGGCGGTCCGTGCACGGTTGTCCGTCAGGGCGATGGCCATCACGGCTACTCCGCTCGGTCCATACCCTTCGTAGGAGATTTCCTCGTAGGATTCCCCGTCGAGTTCGCCGGTTCCCTTTTTGACGGCTTTCTCGATGGTGTCCTTGGGCATGTTGTCGCCCTTGGCTTTGTCGATCGCGAGGCGGAGTCGCGGATTGTCCTCGGGGTTCCCACCGCTTTTGGCAGCCATGGTCACCGCACGGGCGAGCTTGCTCCAGTTCTTGCCGCGCTTCGCGTCGAGGCGGGCTTTCTTGTGTTTGATCGTGGACCATTTGGAATGTCCGGACATCGATGGTTCCTTTCATCTCGCGCCACATTGTCGGCGCGGCCCCATGAACACGGGCGGCTTGTCAATCTCATTCGGGTGTCGCAAGCGGGGCAAGGTCAGGCGTGTCACCCTTCTCGCTGGCTTGCAACTTCAATTGTGTCGTTTCGAGCAGCCTCGTCAAATCGGGCCGAGTCGGTTCGTCTTCAAGACGCTTGTTCGCCTCCGTGACCGCACGATTCCAGTGATCGACGGCGTCGGTCGTGTTTCCCAGGCGCCAATGCGTGTCACCAAGATGGTCCTGCACCACCGGATCGTCGCCCTGTGACGTGTTCGACGACAGCGTCAGCCATTTCAGCGCGGTCTCGAATTGGCCTTTTTTGTAGAACATCCATCCATAGCTGTCGAGGTAGGCACCGTTGCCCGGATTGCTGGCCAGCGCGATGCGGATCATCCGCTCAGCCTCTTTGATTTTTAGTCCGGCGTCGACGAGCGAATAGCCATAGTCGTTGTTCACGCCGACAAACCGATCGCGTCGGATGCGAGTTTGAGAGCGTAGGACCATTGCGATGTCGTAGGCTTGCTCCAGCGCGTCAAGCCCCCTGGTCTCCTGCCCACGGATCTGGGCTACCCCGGCAAGACGCGTTAGAAACTCAAACTTCTCCCACTGCTGATCGCTCTGGTCCGCCCATCTCTGCAATTTGGCGGCTGCGTCCTCGTATCGCCCGGAGAATTGATAGCACGCAGACAACAGCAACCGAAAACCGAGAACGTCGTTTCGATTAACGGATTCCTGCTGTGTGGCTACGCGAATCGCGTCGCTGAGGAATCGTATGGCCTGGTCAAAACGCTTCGCCTCGATACAGACACCCGCCTTCGTTGCCAACCGGTCGGCCTCCCTGCGATGGACGTAGAAATTGTCAATCAACTCGAGTGCGTCGTCATATTTCTCTGCCTGCGCCAGCGTGCCGACAAGGCGGTCTTGTGCGGCGCTATTGGTCGGATCGTTGCGCAACTGATCGAGGTGAAACCGGGCGGCTTCGCCATAGCGCTCCGCCTCGAGCAGTGCCAGCGTCAGGAACGCGATCGCGTTCTCGTTCGTGCGATCGGATGCGTACCAGTCGCGTGTCAGTTTTATGGCATCGTCTTTTCTCTCCGCTCCCACATAGGCACGGTACAGCTTTCGCTTCAAATCATCGCTGTCGGGCGCGTCTGCCAACCACGACGTTGTCGTTTCGATTAATTCGTTGTATCGCTCTGCCACACCAAGAATCGACCCTGTCCAATCGCGATACAGCGCAATCCGATTTTCCGGCAACCCCTCACGAGCAAGCTGTCGCAACACCCAATCGTATGCGTCGTCATACCGTTGCTGAAAGAAGAGCAGGCGGATCATCTGGTCGATCCACTCGAAACGGTTCGGATGCCGCAACAGTAGTTGATTCAGCAACGCCGTAGCCTGTTCATACTCGATCAAATCGCGATGACACAGGAAACGAAGCTCCAACGTCTCCGTTCGCGGAAACCGGTTCGACTCGATTTTCCCCAACAACTCGAGCGCCTTGTCCGGTTCGTTGACGATGAAGTAGCTCTCCGCCAACCGCTCCGTCGTCACCGCATTAGGCCCATGTTGGTCGAGGGCGGTCTGCAGGGTCGTCCGAAACCGATCCAGATCGGGTCCCTGCCCGCCCGTATCCAGGTCAATCTTGGCTGCACATCGAGCGATGCGATGCGGGTCAGCCAACAACCGCTTCAGCTCGACCAACTGATTCACCGCATCGTCGCGACGGTCCCTGGCCAAATAGATATCCACCAGGGCTTCGCGGGCGATTTCGTCCAGCGGATTCTGATGGACGACGAGTTCGTACTGACGCTGTGCACGATTGGTCTGATCGGTGTCGCGCAGAAAATCCGCAAACGCCAACGTCAGTCGAACATCTGAACGATTGATCGCGATGGCCTGGCCTAGGTATTTTTCTGCCGACTCGACCTCATCCAGACCGGCGTACGCCCGTCCGAGCAGGCTTGCCAACCGCCCGCTACCGGAGCCGGCTTGCTCATCGGCTGCTTCGTCGTCCACGTCGGCGATTTCGATAACCGCCTGCCAATCGTAACGATCAATCGCGAGTTGCCCCAACTCCTCACGCGCCAACACGAATGTCGGGTTCTGTCGGATTGACCCCTCGAAATACGCTTCCGCTGTCTCACGGCTACCCGTATCAATTGCGAGACGTCCCAACAGATACGCGGACGCGTGATCAAGTTGGGCGAACTCAATCGCAAACAACACCCGGAGCGCATCCTCGTTTTTCTTCAGTTCGAGAACGCGACTTACGCAGGTGGCTGACGCCAACTCGTCCGCTTGCATCGCCGCCGACAGAATGCCCAACAATCCCCGCCAATCAGCCTGCGCGCGGGCCAGGTCCGCCCGACGCCATTGAAGGACGTTGTTTTGATCCAACCCGCGATCGGCAGCCTCGTCCAGAACCGCTTGCGCTTTGCGTGGTCGGTCGAATCGCTGCAACATGTCGGCATACGCTATCGCAAGCTGGACATCGTCGCGGTTGGCGTTGTAAATTTCCCGCACGTCTTCGATCGCCTTTTCGGGGTTGCCAGCCGCTGCGTGAATCGTCGCCAACATCTCCACGGCGCGTCCGGGTTCGTCGAACAACTGACGCGCTTCCGCCAACGCTGCATCGATTTTTCCATCGCGGGCGTACAGTCGGGCCAGTCGCTCCCGGGCGGCAGCATCGGGCTTGCGAAATACGAATGACGCCTTCAATGCGTCGGCTGCTTCGGTGATCCGACCGAGTTTTTCACACAGGACCGAAATCGGTTCACCGGCATTGCCCGCGTTGATCCGCCGCAACGTCACAAACTCGTGATCGTAATGACCCGCGACATCCAACGAGGCGGCTAGCTCGAATTCCTTGTACGCCTCGATCGCAGCCGCAAGATATCCTTCCGCATTCAACGCTCGTGCCAGATTGAACCACGACAACGCCAGGAATTCCGGTATCTCCGCTGCATTCGAGCATTGAATCGCGATTCTGAATCGCTTGATCGCCTCGATTCGATCCTGATCACCGAACGCCTGTCGTCCCAGAAGATATTGCACGATAACATCGTCGGGATTGGCGGCGGCGGCTTTTCCGAGGTGGGTTCGCGCGCGCTCACGATTGCCAACCGCACGGTATGCCAACGCGATCTGCCGACGCAACCACGGGTGGTCAGGCTCCTTGCGAATTGCCTTTTCGATCTCGACAGCGGACTCGGTAAAACGTTGATCTGCGTACAAACTTATTGCACGCTCAAGACGTCGACGCCCCGCATCGCTCAACTCAGCGATCGGCGTTGACGGTGCATCGGGCGCTTTCGGGGCGGGCGTCACCCGGGCCAAACGAAGCCTGGCTTTTCGGTCAGCTTCCTCAAGATCAGCCGTTGTATTGTCAGACACGCCGGCAGATTGCCTGCCGGTCGAAACACGCGACGGGGATGACTCCTCACACCCTGTCACGCCAATCAACAGCAACACGACGAACAAACGGGTTGGCACACGGAAAAACCAATGGCGATTGGATGTCATGGGCATCGTTACACTATTCTAGCGCTTTGTGGCGCGTTTTTTCTTTTTGGCGGGCGATTTCCTGGACGAACTTTCGGATTTGGAGGCCTTGGTTTTCGAGGCCTTTGCTTTCTTCCGGGACGATTTGCCCGCGGTTGTCTTTTTCTTGCCGCTGCTGTTGCCGGACGATCTGGACCTTTGCTTTGCGACGTATTTTTCCATCAGCTCGCAAAATTCACGGGCATCACCGGCGGCGATGTTGCGTTCCAGAAACGACTGTACCTGCGAAATATCCGCGGTCGGTTCAACAAGATCATCCGCTCGCAACGCTTCAAAAACCGGGATGGTCAACGGAATCGCATGCGCCCCCAGGCTCCACTGCATCACCGACGCCACGCTGTTCGGATTGATGCTGACGATGCTTTCAAGATACTGTTTCGCTTCGCGACGTCCCAGTTGATGCAAACGGTCCAGCGTCACTCCGTGCTCTTTGCGATAAACCGACTCGAGCACGCCCAACACCCGTTCACTGCTTTCCCTGCTCCTGGCTACATACGATTTGATGACTTCCGCAATCTCGCGCGGCGTCGATACACGAATTTCGTTGATGTCCACCATGACGCCCAAAAGCGCCTTGAGCGCATGGATCGCCCTGGACCTTGTGCTCTCGGTCGACAGGACACCGACCACGAGTTCCTCGATGGGATTCGTCTGGTCGGCCGGCACTTCGACAGGCCCGTGCTCTTTTCTTAACTGCGAAAAGAGCTTTCTGATTCGTTTGGCATACAACGTGCCGTTTTTCATGCCGTTGCTCCATCCGGCAGATCCGGCGTTTCGTCAACGATCTCCTCATCGCCTTCAACTTTCGGATCCAGATCCCGGACTGATTCATTGATGATTTGAATAATCTCAGCCGCCTTTTTGAAAGACTCATCCAACTCGATGCGCAACTCCGGGCAAACACGCGTTTGCAGGTTTTGTGCAACAGCACGTTGAATACGACCGCGTGCGTTCTTCAGTCCCGCCATCGTTGTGCGCACCTGCGCATCGGTCCCCATGACGCTCACAAATATGCGCGCAATTTGCAGATCCCCCGTTATTTCAACGCGCGTCACGCTCGTCATCGACTCAATCCGAGGGTCGCTCAGCCTGTTCGAGATACAATCGCTCACGATGTTGCGAACGATGCTGGCCATCCTGTCAACACGATAAGATCCCAATGCTCTTCGTTACTCCTTACGTCTACCCGGTACCGCGTTCTGCACGATACCGCCATCTTCCCTCTTGCAATCAGTACGCCTGCTGCTCGACATCAATCAGCGTCACACCACGCTGAATACGCACCCATCCCACAATCTTGTCCAGACAGCTCTGCACGAATCGACCATCGTTGGCCACCATCGCGACACCGATCACCGCCCGCTGCCACAAATCCAGATCATCAACCTCCGCCACCGACACATGAAACCGGTTGGCCAACCGATCCTTCAGGCTCTTGATCACCCGGCGTTTGTCCTTGAGAGAATGTGCCTCCCGGATCGCCAACTCGATTCGCAAAACACCGACAGTCATGGATGATTGTTAGTGCCTCCTCGAACCACGGCTTGCAGGCTCACGCACATCACCGAGAAAACGCGCAATAAAATGCCCTGTCTGGTGATCAATGCGAAACAACTGGTATCGCCGGTCGTTGTCTTTTACATCCTCAAACCGATAGACGAACATCCCGATTCGATGCAACACGTCCCGCACATAGGACGCGTCAACTTCGGGAACCTCAAAAAAATTCGTCAACTCCGTGGTCACATGTCCGTCGTCGAAACCATAATTCTTTTCTCGCGGCACGATGGTAATCACATCCTTGAGCGCGATCGCTTCCGGAATGAACAACGACGTGAGCACCTGCCACTCGTGAGGCCGAACATTCACCTTGTAATGTCGCAATAGATAATTGACCCCGCCGATTGTCTTCACCCCAACACTGATCGCACCGTCGGGCAGAAAATATTCATCCGCCGCAGTCGCCGCGGTCTTAGCCGCCGCGGACTTGCCGCTAAACAGTTCTTCACGAACCTCCTTGCGAAACGTGAAGTAGGCCAACCCCCTTTTCTCGTAATCGTTCAACTGCGGATCGTTGATTGGAATGACCATGACCAGATCATGCATGCCCGGTGCAAGGTCTATCGGTGCAGGCAGGTGGCTAACTCGCTCCGTTTGTGGATCCGCAAGCCAGTCATAACTCTCCCGCCCACCCTTCTCCATGCTTTCCGTCCGGCGATGGTAAACCATAGCAGACCCCGGGACAGCCGTCGCGTAGACCCCCTCCTTGCCACGTCGTGCAAGATTGGGACGAATCAGCCCAACCCTTTTCGAGGATGATTTGGTTGCGGCTTTCTCCTTTGGTTCGTTCTTTTGTGTCGAAGGCGTATCTTCCGCAGGCTTGTCCGCCGTCAGTTTTGAATAGGTGTCACGGGCAAGCGGGTAGGCCCACTTCGCCACAAAAATAACCGCGATCAGAATCGCAGCCACATAGGCCATCTTTGTGATGACGTTGAACGGATCGGTTCGCTGCAGGCGGCGTTTGGCATCGGCAATCTCAACCCGGCGACCACGCTTGCGCCCCCCCGACGGTGACTGACCGATCGGCGCGCCGGATGTGCTCGCCTCAATATCGGCGAACAACATATCGAAGTCATTCGAGTCGTCATCCGGTACCTTGGCTTCACGCCCGCAATAGGCGCAACGCACCACCCTGCCCGCGTCTTCATCCTTGGCTCGTACGGTATGTCCGCAATCAGCCTTGAACTCAATCATCCGTCCCAAGACGCTCCCGGATCGTTTCCGCCGCTACAATGTACGCAACGTCTCAATCTTTTCATATGCCTCAATCACATCACCAGCCTTGATGTCGTCGAACCCCTGCATGCGGATACCACACTCCAGGCCTGACCGCACTTCCTTCGCGTCGTCCTTGAATCGCCGCAGCGACGCAATCCTGCAATCATCGCGAACCAGGGTCCCCTCACGCAGCAAACGCAAAAGGTGCGCTCGCTTCACAATCCCATCGGTCACCATACATCCCGCAACCGCACCAACCTTGGAAACCTTGAACACCTCGCGGACTTCGCACGTCCCGCGCGTCTCCTCGGTCACATCCGGTGCAAGCAACCCCTCGAGCGCCTTCTTAATATCGTCCGTTACGTCGTAGATGACCTTGTACTGACGTATGTCGACGCCTTTTTCCTCAGCCAACCGTTTTGAACCACCCGCAGGCACCACACGGAACGCCACAATGATCGCATTCGACGCATCCGCCAACAGAACATCACTGTCATTTACAGGCCCGACCGCGCTGTGTCGTATCGTCAGTTTGACATCATCATTCTGGAACTTGCCGAGCATCGAGCGCAGGGCATCCAGCGAGCCGTCAACGTCCGCTTTCAGGATAATGTTCAGTACAGAAACCTCGTCCGCCTCACGACGCTGGAACACCTCTTCCAACGATCGCGACTTGCGCGACGACGCCCGCGCCTCATTCGCACGATGGTGACGAGCATCATCCGCCACGGACTTTGCACGTTGCATCGAGCCGACTTCATAGAACGGATCACCCGCCACCGGAACCTCGTCCAGCCCCCAAATCTCCACAGGCATCCCGGGACCGGCGCTCTTGATCCGCTTGCCGCGATCATCAATCAACGCCCGGACCTTTCCGAACGACCCGCCGCAAACGAGAATGTCACCCTTTGACAGCGTGCCCCGCTGGACCAGTACACGAACCACCGAGCCAACGCCTTCCTTCGTCTCAGCCTCGATCACCCGACCGGTCGCCCTGCCTTTCGCATCCGCTTTCAAATCCAGCACATCGCCCAGATCAGACAGATGCTCGATCAGCTTATCAACACCCTGCCCTATTGTCGCAGAACAAGGTAATACGTCCGTCTCACCGCCCCAATCACCCGTGGGCGTCAATCCGTGCTCAGCCAACTGCCCATAAATCCGCTGAACGTTCTGATCCCCCAGATCGATCTTGTTCAACGCGACAACCACAGGCACCCCAGCCGCCTTCGCATGATTGATCGCCTCAATCGTCTGTGGCATCACACCGTCGTCAGCAGCCACAACCAACACGACAATATCCGTCAAATCGGCACCACGCGCACGCATCGCCGTAAACGCCGCGTGGCCCGGTGTATCCAAAAACGTCACCTTGCCCGCCTTCGGATGATTCACATGGTACGCACCAATGTGCTGCGTGATTCCGCCATCCTCACCCTCGACCACATGCGCCTCGCGAACCCGGTCCATCAGGCTTGTCTTGCCATGATCAACATGGCCCAGAAACGTCACAACCGGTGGCCTCGACGATTCCTTGCCGACCTCAAGACTCTTGAATTCCTCCGCCAGCTTGTCCAGCTCCGTCATTGCCGGAATGATCGTCAGGGTGATCCCATGCTCGAGCGCGACAAACTCCGCGTGCTCAGACGACAATTCCGAGTTGATCGTCGGAAAAATGTCGAATTCACGTCGAAGGATCGGAATCATCTGCAACAACGAAACACCGGTGGCTGCACACAAATCCTTCATCAGGATCGGCTCCTGAACCGTCGCTTCGGTTTTCTGAGAAGAAGCCCGCCCCCCACGCATTCCTCCACGCCCGGTGGCACTGCGCGCGTGAATCCGGCGCCCGGTCGCATCACTAATACGCTCCTGACGTTCCAGCAGGTCACGATTCCGCCACTCGCTCATCTTCGCGTTGGCATCCTCACGCCCCGAAACCTTTTTGGCTTTCCCGCGATTTTTGGCATCGTCCTGAGCGCCGACTCGTCCTCGACCACGTCGCTTGTTAACCCCGCCAGCCGGCGATCCCACACCAGGAGCCGGCGCACTGCGCGGAGCCGTTGAACCACCCGGCGACGGACGTGAATACCTCGGACCCATCCGAACATCCGGCTCAACAGGCTCATAACGAACAACCCGTGGACCCTTTAGTTGCACCGGAGCGGGAACGTTCTGCGGGCCAGCCGGTAAGACCGGCTTTTTCGCCCCAGGCTCCGCCTCGCCTTCCACCGGCTTCTCGTCCTTTGCTTCTACCCCAACGGCTCCGTCAGCCAAACCGGGTTTGTCTTCGACCGCCCCCGCGACTGCCGCTTCGCCACGCTCTGCACTTTCCACCTCGATGCTCGTCGCGTCAGCCTCAACCGTATCAGCCCCTGCCACCACCGATGATGATTCGGTCTTAACGACAGTCTCGACCGCGACGGAATCCCCCGCACCCTCCATCACCAGACAGGAATCGTCCGCAACAGCCGTCGCGGTCGCCTGCGTGTCCACATGACCGGCAGACGCCGCGTTCGCCTTCTTTTTCTTTCTGGCAACGCGAACCTTGGAAAGATCCACGCGATCCGCCGTCTCGATGGTCGTCTCGTGCCGTCCTTCGCTGAACCATTCACGCACCGTCGCCGCGAGCCCCGCACTGAGCGTCGACATGTGATTCGTGACGTCCAGACCCTCAGCCTTACACTTCGTAATGATCACCTTGCTCGGAACACTCAGCTCCTTCGCAAGGATATGTACGCGCATTTTCTCCGCCAACGCTTATCTCCCGTTGCCAGGTTTCATCCGGTCACACCAATTCATTGACGACCAACCTGTTCACCATCAACTCAATGTTCTTCATCAACCGCATCAACGTTCGACGACCCACCATCAACAACACCCTCATCCGGCGCATCTATCACCGCCGCATCCTCTGACGCGACACGGTCCTCATTCAACTCCAAAACCGACACAGGAGGCGATTCGTCCGACGCATGAGGTTGACCAATGCTCGATACATCAACCCCATCTCCCGATTCCGAGGCTTCACCCGCCACATCCTCACCACCAGATTCCGCCTCAGCGTCGGTCATTGTCTCGTCCGCGACGCCGGCGTCGGTTGAACCATCGTCGGTCACCGTCTCGCCGCTCGAATTTTCCTCAGCAGCCACCGCAGGTTGACCATCCATTTCCTCGGCCATCACAGCCTCAGCCGCCTTCAACCTCGCCTCTTCCTCAGCCACCCGAATGGCACCGTCAGCTGCCGCTTGAACAATCGTCCCAGCCAGGGCTTCCTCCAGTTGCAATTCCTTCACCAGTGGCTCGGCACCTACCTCCTCGACATCCTTCAGCGACACCAGGCCCAACGCCAACAGTTTGTCCAGCAGGACATCCTCGACACCATCAACTTCCTTCAACGTCTTCTGAAGATTGTCCAGACCCTTGTTGTACTCAAGCGGGGTCAGAATATCGATGTCCCACCCCGTCAAACGAGCCGCCAACCGCACGTTCTGACCGCGCTTGCCAATCGCCAGCGACAACTGATCCTCAGCCACCACCACCGTCGCACGACCAAGCTCAAAACAAAGCGCCACCTCCTGAATCTCCGCAGGCTTGAGCGCATTACCTATCAAAATCTGAGACGATTCGTTCCAACGAACGATGTCAATCTTCTCACCACCCAGCTCGTCGACAATGTTGCGAATACGACTGCCTCGAACACCCACACACGCACCCACCGCATCAACCTTCATGTCAATGCTCGCCACCGCAACCTTCGTCCGATAACCCGCCTCCCGCGCCAGCGCACGAATCTCGATGACCCGCTCTGCCACTTCGGGAACCTCGGTCTCAAACAACCGGCGAATGTAGTCAGGGTGCGTACGCGTCAAAACGATTTTCACCTGATAAGGCGCTTCGCGAACGTCCAGGATCATCGCCCGAATCCGCTCGCCAGGGTGATGCGACTCCCCGGGAATCTGCTCGCCTCGAGGCAGGAACCCCTCCGCCCGACCCAGATTCACAATAATCGCACCGCTCTCAAACCGGGACACCGTCCCCGTCACGATGGTGCCAACCCGCTCGGAGTACTCATCAAAAATGCTGCTCCGCTCCGCCTCGCGGATACGCTGGATCATCACCTGCTTGGCTGTCTGCGCTGCGATGCGCCCCAGTTCCTTCATTTCGATCGGGTCACCGTCCACCGTCGCCTCAATCGAACCATTCATCCGATCAATCTGAACAACGACGTCCTCGCTCACATACGCCTTCCGCGCAGCAGACGCCATCGCCATCTCGATGTCCTCGAAGACAGTGTCCTTATCAATATTCTTGTCACGGCTGATCGAATCAACCAATCGCATCAGGTCTGCATTACTCGCCATCGAACTCACTGCCTGCCTATATGATGAGCGAACCTCACGCCGCTCGTTGTCTCTCACAAACCGGCATGACACCATGCCCGAAAAAACGAATCGGCATGGGCGCACAACGGCACACCCACACCGATCACAATTCCACAATCAGATTGGCCTGTGACCCTTTAGAGCATCACACGCCTCCGACCACCACGCCAACAAACCGCGCGGTCCTTGTGATCGATAACATGAACCCAGCTACGACACACGTTCACCGGCTCCAACCACCTCAGGCATGACGTTTCTGCCGCATTCACTACGCTCAAAAAACGTCACACCATCCATATCAAAAATCGCCCAAACATGAGCGCCTTCTTCAATTCCATCCGCCGCCCCAGCCCGGGCGACAAGCAACTGACCCGTGGGCAACCTGCCATGAACATCGCAACGATCGCCCACAAGCTCAACCATCTCCACCTGCATCGGCAACAGTCGCCCCTCGTCGTTATTCTCAAACGACAAGCGGACAGACTCAGGACGAACACCCATCACCAGGGGTTCATCCGACCCACCGGCCAACCCGTCAGCCATACCTTTCGGCAGGGGCCAACAACAATCGCCCAACAGGACCGACACCTCACCACCCGACCGTCGAATCCGAACATCCAGAAACGACATCGGCGGCGAACCCACAAAACCAGCCACAAAACGATTGGCAGGCCTGCGATACACCTCCTGCGGACGACCGATCTGCTCGATCCGCCCATTCCGCATCACCGCGATTCGATCAGCCAAGCTCATCGCCTCCTGCTGATCGTGCGTCACATAAATCGCCGTCATGCCAAATTCGCGATGCATCCGCTTGATCTTCTGACGCATCTGCACCCGAAGCGGAGCATCCAGATTCGCCAGAGGCTCATCAAACAGATAAACCGCCGGACGACGAATCACCGCGCGACCCAACGCCACCCGCTGCTGCTGACCACCCGACAAACCATCAGGCCTGCGATCCAGTAGATCAGCAATACCCAGCATGTCAGCCACGTCAGACACACGACGGTTGATCTCAACCTTCGGCGTGCCTCGCATTTTCAAACCAAACCCGAGGTTCGCCGCAACCGTCATGTGCGGATACAATGCAAAGCTCTGAAACACCAACGCCACGTCCCGGTCTTTCGGCGACACATCATCAACGACGCGCCCACCAATCGACACCGATCCGCCCGTAGGCGATTCCAAACCCGCTACAATCCGCAAAGTCGTCGTCTTTCCACAACCCGAAGGCCCCAGCAAAACGACAAACTCGCGATCAGCCACCTCCAACGTCACGCGATCGACCGCTGAAACAGCACGCCGACCACGCCCAAACATCTTGGACACAACTCTCAGGGTCACGTCGGCCATCGCTGCGCAAACTCCAATCGCCAGGCCGCACAACTTCGCACCGCCAACCCCAACCGCCGGATTATATTTCAGTGCCCAATTCTGTCAACGATATCCGGAAGCGGGAACCGATCGGGGGTGCATGACAAAATCGGCGGGCGCAAAAAACTGTAGGACAGGTCGTTGTTCCGCGCGAGCGGAACGTTGACCTGCCGTTCCGGCGACATTGGTTTTCGACATTCAAAATCGTTGGAGGATGCTCAGCCGTGATGCCTTCCGTGGGATTTTCGGAGAACAATGACGGCGAAAACCGCGTTCCCAACGGCGAAACTGCGTTTTTCCAACTCCGGGACCCGTGTCCTAAGGAACGCCGCCGAAATAACTTCCTGATTTCGCTGCGGATGCGTTATGATCTCGTCGCGGCTTGAAGGAGTGTGAGGTTTCAGTCAGGGATGACTGCATGCAACCCTATGATATGGTGATTGAGCGGACGATGAA
>JAJDDT010000015.1 GCA_029260165.1 Phycisphaerae bacterium
GATTCCACTGCGCGTCCGTCAAGTCGCTGGGATAAGCATTCCTCGCCATGGATCAGGCACTCCTTGCCAATTTCCATCCTTATCGGCGATATCCCTGCTTCTCACACACCCTCTCAGACAAATCTTCGCGTCTTAGCGCAAGATCCAAAGAGTTCATTCGTATCATTTCTCAGTGCAGCGTTGAGGAGGCGACATGGATGGGAGAATCAGTGCGATTGGAGCCAGATAAAATTCGATCGCTACTTGCGGCCGGCGATGTCGACGACAAGACATGGAGCCGCGATGAGCTTCGAACGCTACTCAACGAACTCTTGGCCAACACTGTACCTGCGAATGCAGAATTGAGCGGGGGTGCCAAGTCCATTGGCGACGTTCTCGCGGAGAATTCCCCTTCACTTGGCAGTCTAATAGACATCAAGAATCTGTGTAAGCAGCTACGGGTTGCCCCCGAGACAGGCATTCCTGAGCAAGTGTCGACTTTGGTCTACTATTCTGCGATCGCACTCGGAATGACTCGGTGCGGAGAACGCATCACGGTGCTGGACGACGCTCAACTGCTGACAGGATTCCAATGGTGCCTCAGTTCCGAGTGGGTCAGCGACGACATGCGTCAAGTTTTCAGCGATGCTGGGGCGATTCTGGAGTGACATCTCGTTGGGTCGCCCCATCCTCGCATCGTTGTAAAGCGGGCACGTAACTCCCCACCGCCGGTACATCAGGCTAATCAAGACGGGGTGTTCCGCGACTGCTCCCTGATGTTGACGCTGCCGCATGTGCATGCACGGTGCGCACGTGCACGCTGCCATTCGTATCAGGGTACCCATGAGGCGAATCGGTTCCTCTGCTGAATCACCATCTCGATTGTCGTGCTGATACGCACACCCAAAAAATGTCTGGTTACCCGCGCAAGATCGAGGACCGCCATGCGTATAGATGGGCAGTCGGGCGTCAGTTTCGTCCCGATTCAATATTTGGTACCTTGGAGTGCGCGGAGGTATAGTTTTCAAGGAAAGGCGTGTCTCGGACGGCTGGTCATGGCGATGCAATTGTCGATGGCCCTGTTCGTCATGTCGATTTCGACATTCGGTCGGCTGGCTCCGTCGCCTCGCGTGCGGAGAGTCAGACAATGAAAAGGAGATGGTCATGGTTAGGATGAATCTGTCAGGTAGCGCGATCTGCGCGGCATTTGTGGGCGTGTCTTTGCTGGCTTCCGGTGGTCAGTTGAACGCCGTTGAGAGATTGGCCGCGTGGGTTGACGTGGCCCCCAACCACGATTGGACCGATGCCCTCAACTGGGATCCGAACACAATCGGGGGCCCGCGGAACACTGCCAACAGTGACTTCCTTGTCACGATCGGTTGCACGGGGCCGGAGTGCGACACTGTCACGACCTACGACCCCGTCATCTTCAACTTCGCCACACCAGCCGAGATCACCGACTTCTTTCTTGACAACAACTCCAGGCTCGTTCTGAACCCTGAGACGGATCTGACGGTCGTCC
Source organism: Phycisphaerae bacterium (assembly GCA_029260165.1). Taxonomy (GTDB): domain Bacteria; phylum Planctomycetota; class Phycisphaerae; order UBA1845; family UBA1845; genus OFTM371. The sequence continues at coordinate 1,502 of JAJDDT010000015.1, forward strand.
GGACCGCCGAGATCGCCGGGATCATCGACGCCCAAGGCGGCAATTTCACGGCTCCAGATCCCGAGGATCCCAATCCCGGTAGTGCGGAATTCATCGGCGACCGAGCACGGGTCTACGCCTCCGATGGATCGATCGTAAACATCGGCGCGGCGACGTACTCTTCGACGGGGATTTGGCGGAGTTGGGATTGCAGTGGTGCTTTCGGCGACCAACAGTGCACAACGCCTTTGGATCTCATGACGGCGACAGGGGAAGGGTCACTGCTGGATCTCTCATCCGTCGCAGTTATCGACGGAGGATCCACGTCTGGTGGAAACGACTTCAATCAGCAGATGATTTCAGCGTTGGATGGTGGCACGATCGATCTTTCCGGGGTGCAAACGATCACGGCACCCGTGTCGGGGCGCGATGATATTCGCTTTATTGCCAGCGGTGCGGGTTCGGCGATGGAGTTGTCTGCGTTGGCAACGGTCGGCGGCGCTGGCAGCGGAGGCGCGTATTTCGGTGCCACCGGTGAAGAGACGGTACTGGATATGTCTTCGCTGGGAATGATCACGAGCGCCGGCAGCGGGCGGGTGTTTGTGGACGTCGCCAATGGTGGCCTCATGCACACGGGGAACGTCAACTTCAACGGTGTCACGGCAACCATCGACCTGAACGCCGACTCGGTGTTGAGCGTGGCTGGCCTTCAGGCAGATGAAGACAGTTCCGTTGCCATCACGCTGATTACGGAAAGCGACCGGTTAGAAGCGTCCGGTTCGCTGCTGTTCGGAAACGAGATCACGATCGACGCGCCAGTGGGTGGCACGGTCAGCGTCGGTGGGGATTTTCTATACGAACACGAAGACATCGCCGACCTTTCGTTGGCGCTCGCGCACGTCGAGTGCGACGGGACTTCGCAGCGGATGGAGGTTGGTGGGACCGACTTCGACCTGGACTGGGATTTTCTGGACGACAACTTCGGTTTCGAGCAATTGACCGTCGGCCAGGCTGGCCAAGCGACCACGGTCGAGTTAGTTGACCTTGTCGATAATCACCAGGAATGCGTGCCTGATGCGCTGTATCTGTGGGGCAACGAGGATACTGGCCTTGAAGGCTTGCGGATTCTCGGTGGTTCGACTTTGGACATAGGCCACCTGAACGTCTACGCGTTGCTCGACGTCGACTCGGAAGGCAATACGGACGGTGTTTTGGAGCGGACGCGAATTCGCGACCTCTTCGCGTGTGGTGAGGCGGTCATTCCCTTCAACCACGTTGGCCCGGAAGGCCCCCATGACGGATTCATCGCTATCGATCCTGCGCCCGTGGTTCTTCAGGAGGCGGACAGGCCGTCGGAATGCGATTGTGCACATTCGGGATACATTGATCCCAGACGCGAGAGTGACAACGGCGTCGATCTGAACCAAGGGATCACCGAAATCACACTCTGTTTCAGTCGCCCGGTTTGGGCGATCGGAGGCGGAGATCTGACCGCCGACGCGTTCGACGTTCGTGAGACCGGCGGTGGAACACCCCCTGGAATAGTGAACGTGATCGCCTTGAACGATACGCGCGTAACCGTGACGCTCGATCGCCCCATCGCGTTGAGGGAGTGGACCACGATTCAGGCACACGTTGAGGACGAATGCGGCAATGCCATCATGGACTCGGGGAATCAGGGGCCTGGTGTTGACGAACCCGACCGGGTGGACATCGGTTTTCTTCCGTGTGATGTCGATCAGTCTGGGACCGTCAGCCCGCTAGACCTGTTCAGATTTCGTCAATTCGTCAATGGCATCGCGGCCCCGGATGTCGGACTGCTGACGGAATTCATCGATACTGATCGCGACGGCACATTGACGCCAACGGATTTGTTCTTGTTCCGCCAGTTGATCAATGGTGTCAGCCCACCGGCCACCATGCCTTGGGCGGGTGCGTCGATGAATAGCCCGCGTCCATAGATGCAGAGATTGAATGAGCTTCTTGCGCTTCACTCTTGGATGAGACGCGTTCCAGCATTTGAGTGGACACGCGGAGGAGACTCATGATGAACGGTTAGCTCCCGTTGCGTCGGCAGATTAGCTGGCCCAACGGGAGCTGACGTCGTTTGCTCTGGTTCGCTGACGTTTCTGCTCCACGGCTTTGTAAGTTGATTGGCCGTAGTGTGCTGTCATTCGGCTTCTGCCGTTTTGGCGGTCGCGGGGCTTGTGTTTCCCAAGACTGTCTCTCCCGAGTGCTAGGATCAACAGTCAGCGTGCCAGTGTAGGTTACCTTGCTGAACGAACAATCGTCATGATTCTTGCCTTCGCGTCAATCGGGAGGCCTGCCCAAGCGTGTGCGATTTGGAGTAGATCGTTGTCCATGGATGCACCAAGAGTTGAATCTGTTGTGCCAGTGGGAGTGCCTCGGACTTCGCGCGCTGCGCATGGCGCTGCGCTCTCTGCGGAATTGGCTTGATTTCCCGGAATTTCAAAGCCTGGACGGGGGTTCGATCCCCCCGCCTCCAGTACGATTCAAGCCGGTCAGGCTGGTTTGAGATTAGAGTTGAGATTTAGTCTTGGTGTGGTAAGCTCCCATTCAGGAGTCTGTGCCATGTTGACTAAGCCTGACGAACCGCCTTTTGGGCGGACAATCATTCATCAAGTTCGTGGCAAGCCGGTCTGACCTGCTCCCCAAAAGTTGATCCAGGTGTTATGAGAGTCCGATGAGCCCGGAGATCGGGCGGGAGGACTCGACGATGAAACGGAAACGACACAGTCCGGAGCAGATTATTCGCAAGTTCCGGGATGCGGATCGAATGTTGTCGGAGGGCAAGGACATCGCGGCGGTGTGTCAGGCCCTGGAGGTATCCGAGGCGACGTTCCATCGCTGGTGGAACCAGTACGGCGGGATGAAAGCCAACGAAGCCAGGCATTTGAAAGAGCTTCAGATCGAGAACCGTCGACTGAAGAAGGCCGTCGCGGACCTGACGCTGGACAAGCAGATTCTCAAAGAGGTGGCGGAGGGAAACTTCTAAGCCCGGCGCGCCGCAGGGATGCGGTGAACAAAACGCGTAAGAGGCTTGAAGAGGTTTCGGTGCGTCGGACGTGTTCCGAGCGTCGGGTTTGCAAGGTGCTCGGTCAACCGCGATCGACGCAGCGGTATGCGGTTCGCACACGCGACGATGAGCGGCCGTTGGTGCAGCGGATGCTGGCCCTGGCTCGGCGTCATCCGCGTTACGGCTATCGTCGGATTTGGGCGTTGTTGCGTCAGGATGGTTATCGTGTCAACGTGAAGCGTGTGTACCGTCTGTGGCGTAAGGAAGGTTTGAAGGTGCCGCGAAAACGGCGGGAAAAGAGGCGTTTAGGCCACAGCGGCAACGGGTGCGTGCGTCATCGCGCTGAGCGAATCAACCATGTGTGGTGCTATGATTTTGTCAGCGATCAGACGGTCGACGGGCGGTCGACGGGCGGACGGTGAAGTTCCTGACCCTTGAGGACGAGTACACGCGTGAGGCGTTGGCCATCGAGGTGGAACGCAGCATCACGAGCCGGGAGGTGATCGAGACGCTTCGGTATGTGTTCGAAATGCGCGGTGCGCCGGAACACATTCGTAGTGATAGTGAGGGCGACCAATGCGGGAGCCCGAACCCAAAGTTTATCACCAGGGCGCTGCGTGGGTGGCTGGCTGATTCCGGTGTGAAGACGTTGTACATCGAGCCGGGAGCGCCGTGGCAGAACGGCTTCAATGAATCGTTTAACGGAAAATTGCGTGACGAGCTGCTCAATGGCGAATTGTTTACGAGTTTGACGGAAGCGAAAGTAGTGACGGAGGACTATCGGTTGGACTACAATCACCGCCGGCCGCACAGCAGTTTGAACTATCAGGCGCCGGCGGTGTTCGCCGCGTCTTGTCAGGACAAGACTCGGGGGCTCTGCCCCCGAACCCCCGGCTTCCTCCCCTCCGGTGGGGAGCAGGCCGGATCACAAAAACCCGTGACTCTCATAGAAACTGGCACATAAAACGGGGGCAGGTCATCTGGACCAGACGACAGGCCTGTAAGCCAGGCTGCGCGCTATAGCGAGACGATTAGCAGATGTCGTCCGTTATCATGGATTTGCACGAGCGCATTTGATCCTTCATCGTCCGATCGCTTCATCCGGTAGCGAACCGTGGCGGCGGGCAAGAGAAGGGCATCAGCCGTTCTTGTAGTGGACCAATTGCGTGCCGCCCGCAACTCGAGAATCGCCATCCGCTCGATGGGCGAGTAGTGCGGACGCTTGTTGGATGGAATCCGTTTCGTCCTTGCGAATCGCCCATTTGGGGCAACTCAAGCCTGGCGTGGCATGAGCGTGCATACGTCTATGGGCAATCGGGAGGTACACCGCCTGACTCGTCGTTATGCGACGCGACGAAAAGGCCAAAGTCGATCAGATCGATCGACGCATCGATGTTCAGATCGGCGCATTGACAGATGCCCGCGGGTTCTGCGTCGAAACATTGTTGAAAGATGCCAAAGTCGGCAAGATCAAATTCGGCGTCACCGTTGAGGTCGCCGCAATTAAATGAACAACCTGTCTGGGATGGCGCAGCTTCAAAGCAGTAAACGGCACTCATCGATACGACGAAGTCCGCGTTCTGCGTCACGCCCACAAGAGGTTCCCCCAGGATAATCAATGAACCATTGTTGAGCCTCGCGCCAGCAGCGTCGGTGGCTGCGCAATCGATTGTGATCGTCGATTCACCATCGACTACCGATGCGGTGACTGACGGGCTGCGATGGTCAATTTGAAACAGTGCAACCAATGCCCCGGCGATAACAACTGAATTCATCATCTTGCGTGTCATCATGGTTCGATCTCCGACGACTGAGATGCGGCGAAGGTGTTGCCATTACCGGGTTGCAACGGCGTCGTCGTGTGACAAAGGCCAATCTCGGCGCGGCAATATCCGCCTCGATCGCAATGGAAACCCGGCCTCATACGAACACTTCCGCCTGCATGCAAGACCAAGCTCCCTTGATTATCCACGAAAACAGCATCGGCTGTGACAGTTTCGTCCGCCTGCACCACACGGAATTCGCCGAGGGCATCGAGTGTGGTGTTGGTGATGAGCACGCTCGTGCTGCAACCAACGGTGCTGCAGAATGTCGAGGTATAGTCCGTGTCGTCAACAAGAAGATTGCCCGAAATGCCGCAGATCATGGGGTTCACGATTTCGCTGGTTGCTTCACGGCGGACCGTCAGGTGGACGTGGTCACCGCAATTACCTGCACCGGGCGGTGCGACGAGCACGCACGTTCCCGCCGTGGCCGCCCCGTCATTGCCACAACTGAATCCGACTTTGCCTTCGCGGGCGATGGGTTGGCCTGGCGTCACCATATCGCCGACGCTCAATCCGAATTCGCCAGTGGAACTGTTCGGTTGAATGTGCAGATACTGGGTTGTTTCTCCGTTGGCGTGACGAATGGTGATGGCATTGGCACAGGAGCCGTAGGCGAGGTCACAACCGCACTCGGTTCGGCTGTCATTGAGTCCGATAATCTCACCGGCTGCCATTGCGACGAGTACAGGATCGTTGGAATCCATACCGACGATGTCGATGCGTCCCAATTGTGCGGCTGCGGCGCTGCCGTGCGTGATGTAATCGTTGGTCACGCGGATTTCTTCAGGGCTTTGGTACGGGCTTCGGTAGAAGTTACGCGAAATTTTCCCTTGCGCTCCGATTCCACCGGCGGCCTCGGGGCCAAAACCGGCATGAACGGCACTCGCCGCTACACCCGCCAGAAAGATCGAGCCGATAGCGAGGATTCGCTTATTCATGGAAATCATGGCGTTCTCCTAGCTATTGACGGTTTTGATCATGATTCGACGCATTGAGCCTGGATCGCAGCATGTCGTTTTCGCGTTCGAGGCCGTCAAGACGCCTGTTGAGCTGTAGCACATAAAGCGTCAGTTCCTCGACTTTCTCGATCGTCATGGTTTGCATGTTGCCGAGGTTGATACCACTGGACTGAACCTCGGCAGCCGCCGGAATTCCGGGCAGGCGTTTTTCGGTGGCGATGTGCTTTTCGAGCTGTTCCAACGACATCAAGCGATAGTCGTCGGCGAACACATAATCAGGCCAATTCTGCGACAGTTGCACTTCAACTTCTTCGCACATCACCTTGCCGTCGACGGCGAGGAGTGAGTCCGCCGGTATGTTTGTGGTGCCGATTCCGACACCACCCCCATTTTGAACGAGAATGACGTTTTCGCTCGAATTGTTGTTCAGGAACATGCTTGTGTTGATCGTGTCGATTTCGTTGCCGTCGAACAACATATTCTGAGTACCGGAAGTGACGCGAAACGTCGCGGCTGAACCGTTGTTATCAGACCCTGAAACATGCAAACGGGCAGCCGGCGAGGCGATCCCGATCCCCATGTTGCCGTCGGACCGGAGCAGGGCTCGGGTGAATCCGTCAACGCGAAGACGCAACGGGTCTTCGCCGATTTCTGCGTTGACCGTAAGCTGGGCCGATGCGCCGGTTTCATTACCCACAATGACCTCGCCGGTATTCCTGACGCGCAGTGCCGGGGTGGTTGTACCAAATGATCGGACTTCCAGTGGATTTTCGCCACTCGCACCGTTGATTTGCAGCCTTGCTGATGGAACGCTCGTGCCAACACCAACCTGGCCATCCTGGGCGACCATGAATCGCGTACCGCCGTCGGTTCGGACGCGAAAGGCATCTTCCCCTTCTGCGTTGATCGTCAGCTTGGCGCTGACGCCTGCCTCATCGCCGACGACAACATCGCCACCATTCGTGACGCGAAGTGAAGGTGTCGTGGTTCCAAAGGGGCGTACCTCCAAAACGTCTTCGCCACTCGCACCGTTGATTTGCAGCCTTGCTGATGGAACGCTCGTGCCAATACCAACCTGGCCATCCTGGGCGACAATGAAACGCGTGGATCCATCTGTACGGACCCGAAATGCGTCGTCGCTGGTCGCATTGACGGTCAATTGCGCAGATACGCCATCCTCATCACCAACGATGACTTCACCGGAATTCTTGATGCGTAACGAAGGCGTGGTCGTACCGAATCGACGAACCTCGACGATATCGTCTGTACTGGCTCCGTTGACCTGAAGTCGTGCGACAGGCAAGCTTGTGCCAACCCCAACCTGCCCGTCGGGGGCGACGGCGAAATGCGTAATATCGTTGATGCGAACGCGAAACGCTTCTTCACCGTCGGAATTGATCGTAAGTTTAGCCAGGGTCCCCACTGGATCGCCGATTGCGACACGACCCTGGCTGTTGATCAACACATCTGTGTTCGGCTCGCCCGTGCGCTGAACCCACAGCGGTGTTACGCCTGGATCGCTTTCGATGCGAATTTGTCCGACGAGGGCGGAACCGTCATCACCACGGAGTACGACGCGCTCCGCGCCCGCTTGATCGAACAAACGGACAGTTCGGTTGCTACCATCGACCGCCATGGCTTCGGCCCCGATTCCGGCATGCACAACCATCGACCCTGCCGTCACGTTGTTGCCCAGCTCTACATCGTCGGTCAATTCGGTGTTTTCAACGCGGTCTGCCCGGTAGGCATAAGGAACAGCCCCGAATTGAATGCGAGGTGAAAGGACATCCCCGGTGGGGTTGTCGTCGTCATCATCGACGGTCATGCCAATCCAGCGTGCCCTGCCATTGAAGAACGATGTATCGATCGGGCCAAGCCGGACAGCCACCACGCCATTGGAAGAAACGACGTCGACATTCAGAATACTGTCAGACGGCAGGATGGCGGCCTGGCTAATGTAGAAAAAGAAGTCCAGAACATGTGGACCGTCCGGAACCGGTTGCCCTTTGTCGTCCATGAGCTTCGCCTGGAAGCTGATTTCAGTGGCTGGTGCATCGAGGAGTTGCCCCAAAGATGTGGAGGTGACCACGGCAACCGCTAACAGTGGTAGAACAAGCATTTTGCCTTGCATTCTATCGATTCTCCCAAACAGAGGGTGTGGTGCACGTCGGCTCACCGTGAGCAACGATTCGCTGGAACCCGCCCCCATACACTGGTGCGCATTCGGCGGGGATTGCTCACGCAATAATTGGGAAATCTTTGCTTGGTAGCGAAATTCTGGTAGAATGCCGGCGGGGCAGGACCGTGCCGGTCGCGGGTGGGATATGTACGCAAAAATGAGCAAGGTCGAACTCAATCAGGCAATGATACTGCAAAAAGGCATTGCAGGCGATCACGACGCGCTCGCATCGGTCTTGGAGACGCTCGGGCCAACGGTTCGGCAACGGCTTGGTGGTGTTCCACGTCAATGGCGGTCGGTACTATCAGTCGATGACGTGATGCAGCAAACCTATGCCGACGCTTTCTCAATCATAGGTCAGTTGGATTACGTTGATGTCCAGAGGTTTGCTGGTTGGCTCGTGACGCGGGCGCGACGTAATTTGGTCAGCGCCCTTCGAGCGCTGCGGACGACTCGACGCGGCGGTGATCGCGTGCGTATCGAAGCCCATCGAAACAATTCTTCACAAATGTTTCTGCTTGAAGCCATCCATGCGACGAGCGCTACTCCAAGTCGTGTTGCTGCGACAGCGGAGGCGTGCGGGGAGTTGGAGTCTGCCATTGAACGACTGCCGCAAACGCATCGTATCGTTGTGCGTATGTATGATTTAGAGGGCAAAGACGTCGAGCATGTCGCGGAGCACTTAGGGCGAAGTGTAGGAGCGATCTACATGTTGCGATCGCGCGCCCATGACCGCTTGAGCGAATTGATGGGTTCGTCGTCAAGGTATTTTAGCACCTAGGTAAATGTCATGATTGCCCATGATTCAGACGGAAACAGCGAACGCCGGTTGATCGACGCAGCCCGCCTTGATGCGCTGGGTGGGTCGTCTCGAATTGAGTTTGGGCATGGCACTCCTGAGACAAAACTGCCTGCCGATGCCCTGCCAGGTTACCGGATTCTCGGCGAAATACATCGTGGCGGACAGGGAGTTGTATATCGAGCACGGCAAGAAACGACCAAACGTGATGTCGCCATCAAGGTCATGCGCGACGGTCCATTCGCAGGAAGCAAGGGTACTGCCCGATTCGAACGCGAAATTCGAATTCTCGCGCGATTAAGCCATCCAAACATTGTCACCGTGCACGACAGCTCGTCTGTCGATGGATTTCATTACTTCGTTATGAATCATGTGGCTGGCAGGGATATCGTGTCCTATGCTTGCGAGAATCATTTGGATGAGCGAGCAACGATGGCCCTGTTCGGCAGGACGTGTCGTGCGGTTAGCGCAGCGCATCAGCTTGGCATCATTCATCGTGATTTGAAACCGAGCAATATCCTCGTAGAGGATTCAGGTAAGCCGTACATATTGGATTTCGGTCTGGCAAAGCTGGCAGACGAATCCGAGGCTGACTGGCAGACCATGACGCAGACGGGACAGTTTCTGGGCACGTTGCCCTGGGCCAGCCCTGAACAGGTGAATGGCGCATTGGGCACGGTCGATGTTCGCAGTGATGTGTATTCGATTGGCGTAGTCTTGTACCAGGCACTGACGGGCGAGTTTCCATACGGGGTCGCTGGCCCCACCAACGAAGTCATTTCAAACATCATCGAAAAACGGCCCACGCCTCCGTGCTCAACGTCCGCTGCGATCAGCGACGACGTGCAAACAATCGTGCTCAAGTGCCTCGAAAAGGATCCAAATCGCCGATATCAAAGTTCTGCCGCTTTGTCACAAGACGTTGATCGCTATTTGAGTTATCAGCCGATTCAGGCTCGTCCGGCGAGCACTATGTATCAGCTTCGCTTGCTGGTCGCGAGGCATAAACTGGTCGCGGCCATGTCAGCAACCATGGTGGTTGGCGTTTTGTCATTCGGAATCGCGATGAACGTTTTCTATCGGAATGCAGAGGATGCTCGTCATGCGGAGCGGAAACTGCGTATCGAAGCCGAGGACAATCTTGCGCGCGCAATCGAAGCTGAAAACAACGCGCTTCTCGCCGCCAACACATCTGAACGCGTTTCGGGATTTCTGGTCGGGCTGTTTGAGGTGTCGGACCCAGCCATTACACCGGGCGATGATCTGACGGCTCGGGAAATCCTCCGCCGTGGCGCGCAGCGAGTGGAAAACGAATTGAGCGGCGAACCCGACATTCAAGCCACGCTGAAACACACTATTGCGAGGGTCTACTGCAGTCTGGGTGCGTATGACGATGCCCGGGCGATGTATGAGTCAGCTTTGAAGGCTCGACGAGCCCTGTACGGAAACAACCACCCAACCATTGTCCAGTCACTGAATGGTCTGGCAGAAACATTGTATCGCAAGAATAACCTTGGTGAGGCTTCACGAATCAGTCACGAGTCACTCACCATTGGCCGTGAAATCTACCCAGGAGATCATGTTGATGTCGCTAATGCATTGGACATGTTGGGTGTAACGCTTGCAGGGTTGGATGACCTCGATGCTGAGGGCCGCTACCGAAACGCCCTCGCCATGCGTCGCCGTTTATTCGGTGACCATCATCCGGATGTAGCTGAGTCGTTGAATCACCTTGCACTGTTGTTGGCCGACCGTCGCAAATACGACGAATGTAACGCCATGCTGGACGAGGCCATCGACATCTACAAGCGCAACTTTGGCAAGCAACATCCGGAAATTGCCCATTGTCTCAGCACGAGAGCCAAACTCATGTATGTGGCGGGCGACAAAGCTGGCGCAGAGACGCGACTACGCGAGGCAATTGAGATCACGCAGGCCGTCTATGGCGAGTCTCATCCAAACATCTCGTTCTTGAATAACGCGTTGGCTGTTACGTTGAAGGACTTGAAGCGCTTCGACGAAGCTGAGCAATGCTACAAGCGAGCGTTGAAGATGGATCGCCAATTCCTAGGCGAGAAGCATCGCGGTGTGGGAACGATTCTGAACAATCTCGGGCTGTTGTATCAGATGCAGGATCGCCATGCCGACGCGATACCGTTCTTCGAGCAGGCCATAGACGTTCTGAAAATCGCCAATGGCGTGAATCCGATACGATTGCATCACGCTCGAGGCTGCCTCGGTACTTGTTATTTGCGCGTTAACGACTACGAAAGAGCAAGGCCACTGCTACAGACCGCCCACGAGGAGCTGGCGAAACTGCTGGGACCGGATCATGCCTGGGTATCACAATTCTCGAAATCCTTGAATCTCCTGAAAGGAGCAACCAGCCCCTCCTGAAAATGTCGCAATCGCTATCGTGGGGGTGTGCTGGTCCAGGTGTGCCGTGCAAAGGTGCGATGTTGCAGCAGGTGCGAGTCCTGCCCCGGTAAATGTCGTCGCGGCCGGGTAGCTATCCGGGCTGTGGACCACGACATTCTGGAGTTTTGTGCGCGAGTTCTCGCCACCTCGGGGTTGCTGGAAGTTCAATTCTGAGAAGAACGCCCGTACAGTTGGGGACGGGGCGCGGGTCAATGCCATTCTTAGGGCGCGCTCAATAATAACCTGTTCAATTTTTCCGTCGTGGGGATAAGCTGTAGTTCCATTCGCCATGGAATGGATGAGGCTCCAATCGGAGTTTGACTACTTCCTCGTCCGTGACTTTGACGCCGGTTTCGTATGTG
>JAJDDT010000016.1 GCA_029260165.1 Phycisphaerae bacterium
AGCCCACAACAGACCAACCCGTCAGGTCCGTACCCGCCGCACCAGCCACCTCCACAAACTCACCCGTATCGGTGCTCGCATTGTCATAGTGGAACTCGTTAATCCACGGATCACCCGCAGGACCACCACCACCACCACCACAGGTATCCGTCACCTCATCACAGGACTGACCACCACACGGATCACCACCCGCAACGCAACTCCCGGCGACACAGTCCTCGGCACCGTTGCAAAACAGCCCGTCGTCGCAGTCGGCAGGCACGCCACACACACCCGTGCACAGGTCGGCCACTTCGTCGCAGCTCTGTCCTGGACAGGGATCACCACCCGCAACGCACGATCCGGCAACGCAATCCTCCGCACCGTTGCAGAACACCCCATCGTCACACTCGGACGGCAGCGTGCAGCCGGGGCCGCAGATGTTGTTAAACAAACAGTCCACCCACTCCGGATGATCCACAAACGGGTTGCGATTGCCTTGAAATCCGAACACAACGTCGTTTCGCAGTTGTTCATCGGCGTCCACCGGATCGCTCAAATGCCATTGAATCAACACCGACAACATCCCCATGTGCGCAACCGATCGATTCGTCCCCGTGTCCGTCGTAATCAGAGAACGATTGTCCGTCAGGATCAGGTCAGGCTCTGAAACACCCGTCACACCGTGATTTCCGCCTTCGTAGCGAATGTCCATGTAGAACATCGCCCGGGCGACGTTGCCTCGCCTGCCAACCCACGTCTCCCAGATTCCCGTCGTCGGTCCTGATCCCGTTCCCCAATTTGAATTGCCAGGATAAACGCCCGTGCCACCACCCTGGCCATTGTTGACATCGGTCGCCTTTTCTGTGCAGACGGCACTGCAGGTGTCGTAGGGCCTGTTGCTGCGCGAGCCGTTGTACCCACCATCGGAGAGGTGAAGCATGTGACAGTCTGTGTACGGCATGTTCGACGAAACGTTGTTTGGAAACCCAAACGAGCTGGGCCAGGTGTGCTCGCGCTGGTAGAAGCTGTTGCCGCCCCCCTGCTTCGCATAACTGGCGTTCCTGTACACATCGAGAATATTGCCCGCGTTGTTCGGGTCCTGGTCCGCCTGCTCCAGAATGTCCCATGTATCCGTCGAGCCTGATGTGTAAGGGAATCGCGTATGATCGTCGATCACACCGTGAAGCGTCGCCCGAATCGTCGTCGAGCTGGTCGAGTCAACCGAATTGTAATATCCCGCAGGCGGTGCCGCGTCCGTCGCTACCGAGCAAACCAACAGCACCAACACGCCAACCGCCCGGACAGTCCGGACGTTGCCGCTGCCTGCATGACCACATTCCATTCGTCCCATCGTGACCTCTCCTTGTATTACGAGTGCCAATAACATCGAAATGGATGACTGGACGCACACCTGAGATGTCTCGGTTATTCAATCGAGATTTGAAGGTTTCGCTGATTCCTGCAACTCCGAAACAAGCCAACGCGTCCGTCAATGCCCGATACACTGACACAACCCACGCGAAATTGCACATAAAAATCCCCTTATAATTCAATTTTGTCAGTGAAAATATGGCTCCCGACTGCTGAAATCGCAGCTTCCACCCTGCCCCCGGACTCCGACGGACCGAATCCGCATTTTCATAACCAACAGTGAATACAAGGGTTACAGCTAATTTCACAGGCCGACATCGCAGGACCGGAACGACGAAAGCCCCCGGGGTTGCGACGCGCATCCACGACAGACACCTACTGCCCGGGACCCAGGATATCAAATCCCGGAATCAGCGTATGGGATACCTCGTCCATCGCGACCTCGCCAGTGCACCCATCTCGAAACGTAGCACGAAAAGTATACGTCCCCGGAACCACGATGTTGGATCGCGTAACCGCCTGTCCGGTTCTCGCGATGGCTGACACCCCGCCTCCGGATTCGGTGCAATCCAGTAGGTCATGACCATTTTGTCCGCGTTCGCAATCGACACATCCTCGATTCGAGCACGCTCGGGCACACCGACAACCTCCCAACGAAATGTAGTCCGCGGGTCCGAACCACGATTCACAATCGCAATGATCGCCGGTAAGGATCCACCAGGTTGTCCCGATGCAAGGTACGCCCCCTCCGAAAACGGAGCACTACCTCCAAAGTTCGCCGCAACCGGAAACAAAATCCGGTCCGCCCCCGCGTTGATAACCAGGGAGATGTCAGCTACCGGAATGGTGCTTTCGCACGACGCCTCGACAGACGTCGTCGTCGCACCGGAAATAATGGTATCTGTCACCACCAGTGTGATCGTCACGGATCCCAACGCGGAGGCCCCAAGCGTCAACGACGGCGCTGGCAGGGCAGGGTCATCCAGTATCCCTTGCGAGACCGTCCACAACCAGGTCAGATCTCCCCGTGCGTTTTCAACCGTCGCAGAAAGATCAATCGTCGATCCACCGACTGCCGATCCGCCACGGGGACCGTTCGGTTCAATGGAACATGTGAGTTGCAGCGGCGGCGCCTCGCATTCATCGACATCCTCATTGCAGATTTCATCCTGAACACAGGGCGCGTTGCCGGATTCGCATATACAGTCGGTGCACCGTTCCTGTCCGTTGCAAAACCGCTCGTCGTCGCAGTCGGCGTCTGAACCACACTCCGGCACCGTGCAGACGTCGCGATCCTCCTCACATTCGACGCAGGGTGGGTCGCTCGGACATGGGGGCGAACCTGCGACGCACTCGCCATCGTCGCAGCGCTCCGCGCCATTGCAGAAAAGACCGTCGTCACATCCGGCGTCATTCATGCACCCCGTCGGCGACGTCATCTCGATACATCCCGGCACCGCCACAAACAACGCGGATACGACCGCAGGAAAAGCAGACCTGACGCACCAGAATTGCCGGATTCGATTTTGCATGTTTCTGTCTCCGGACCGGCAGCGATACACCCGCCACGACTTCGCCACGAGTCAATCAACTGCAGGAATGAAAAATCCAAACGCGCCGCGTCAATCATAGCCTGCACAGAGTGTCCACCGAACCGCTGCGATGACAACGCCCATCCTTGTCGTGGTCTGGTTCGAAACCCGGGATGAGGTGGAGGCTGCCGAAACCGGTTTCATTCGGCTGGAACGATTACGGATTGTTCGGGAACCGCTTCGTCATCTCCCGCCGAAGCTCAGCCACCAGCGCAGGACCCCAGTGAAACCGGTGCCGGTCAATACCGATGAACATGTCCGGGTCCAGTTGCGTCATCCACGTCGATGGTTCGGGAATGTCATCAGCCCAGCGCGCGTCCGCCTCAAAGAACATAAGCAAATCAAACGCAGCCGCATCGTCCTTAACGAACCCGGGGGAAAAAACACTGTTGACCTGCCCCGGCTTCAAACCCACCTCATCAATCATTTTCGACATCGACGGCATGTTCACATAACCCGCAAACGCCCGAGCCACCCGACGACGCCCGTCATGAAATTGCGACACACGCGGATCGTCGAATATCCTCGAGGATTTTCTCGCCGCCGCGTCACCCGCATCACCCTTGAGAATGTGCGTCCACACGATAAGAACGTCGATGTCCGCCTCCGGAAAACCCTCGATGATCGATTCCTGCACCGCACGGGCGCCACGAATGCAATTCATTCACGAAGGAGCGAAAATACCGACGAACCGTCGCCTGCCAAAACCCGTATCAAACCGGTCCCGAAGAGGGTCCAACGACTGATCCAGAGAAACAAGCTGCTGATCGTTCTGCCGCGACGCGCTGGCGCAACCCGCGAGCATCCAAATGGCAGACACACCAACAATCCCGATCGTTTTTGCGAATTGAAATATCATATTATCGCGCACTCCTGAGAACGTGTTTCGTCAACGATTGCGAATGTCACCGATATCACACCACTTGCAGAGAAAACGTCAACCGCGTTGCTTCCGGGTCCACCACAGTCTGCCCCATGTCGTCAAAATCCAGTAACCCGCAAGCATCACCCCCCGAACGGTGCCACTGATCTTGCTCCGGCCACGGCGACAACCGTACGACACCGGCAACTGCCAAATCCGAAGGCCCAACTCAACCGCCCGTATCTGCATCTCAATCGTCCAGCCAAACGCCCGGTCACGCATACCGATCGCATCGAGCGAAGACCTCCGAATCGCACGAAACGGACCCATGTCCCCGTATTCAAATCTCCAGCCCAAACGGATCAACCGTGTCGCCAATCGATCACCAAACCGCTGTGGCAACGACATCGCTCCGGTCTCGCACATCGCCCGGACACGCGTGCCGATCACCATGTCCGCCTCGCTCTCCAAAACCGGTCGCACCAGCGCAGGCAACAGCGACACGTCATCCGCGCAATCGGCATCGAGAAACACAACGACGTCCACCGAATCGACCAACGCCCCCATCGCCGACCAGCAGGCCGACCCGTAACCACGAACCGGCGCAACCACAACTGTCACCCCCAGTTTACGCCCCACCTCGCCCGTTCCGTCGGTCGATCCATTGTCACCGATAATCACCTGCCCCACGCCCATCCCCACCAATCGAGGCAACAGAATACGCAGATTGTCTGCCTCATTCAGAGCAGGAATCACCACGCCCACGGTTTGCAGCGAATGGTCCACGACGGTGTCTATTGACCAACCAGGAACGGATTGCTCGCGCGTTCAACACCGATCGTCGTCTCGGGACCGTGTCCTGACAGCACGCGCGTTTCGTCCGGCAGCGTCAGAAGCGTGTTCCTGATATTGCGAATCAGTTGGTCATGGTTGGAGTGATGAAAATCCGTCCGACCAATGCTGCCCTGAAACAGCGCGTCACCGACGATGGCCATGCCGAGCGCCTCGCAATAGAAACCACGCCCACCGGGTGAATGTCCCGCCACATCACCGACCACCCACGTCGAGTCTTCCAACGTCAGCGTTGATCCAACCGGCAGTGACTGAACGTCCGTCGCCCTGACGATGATCGGGGCCCCGAAATTGGCTGACAGATTCTCCCGCCCGTCGGTCAGCATAGGCCATTCCTCCTCCGCCAAATACACCGGCATGTCACCCAGGTCCGCCATCACGTCATCGATCCCCGCGATGTGATCAGCATGGGCGTGCGTCAGAACGACCGCCTCGGGTTTGAGATCATGTTCGCGAACGTAGGCAACGATCTGCTCCGCCTGTGGGGGTGGCCCCGGATCAACAATCCAGCAGGACCCGCCGTCGCAAAACGAAAGCGTGTACCCGTTCTCAAAAAACATCATGTCGTTCGTAATATGGATTCGAAGTTGCATATCGTTCATAAGCCTGCGATCATCGCCGGGGTGTGGTCCGATCGGTTCAGCCAGCGACAACATTGGCGCTGCCACACGACGTCCGGGGCGATTGTTGCCAGCCCCGATCGACTGTCAAGCAGGGCGCGTTCAATCCCGATACACTGCACCCCCTGTAATCCGATCAGGAGCAACCCGCCCTCATTTCACGGGAAAGAATTCCGTCTCACCGCCGCAACCGTCATCAAACCGAACAGCCGCCTCAACCGCACGACCCGCCAACTCCTTTGCACTGCCAACCTGGTCAAACAACGCGTGCAACGCACCATACGCATAGGGCGAACCGCTCCCGATCGCACAAAAATCGCGATGACGAAAAACCGTCATGTTTCCATGCACGTCGAACATCCCGTAACGATTCACCACCAGAAAACTCGAGTCCAGATCACCAAACGGGCAGTCCGCGCCATCGCGCATTTCCTTGACCAACGTGTAACGCTCCCGCAAGTCACGCCAGAATCTCAGAAAAAAATCGAAAACAACCAATTCATTTTTCAACGCGGGAATACGCTGCTTCTCAACGAAATGATCGAAAATATTCAGATAAATCGACCAGCCCGTCACACCGATCAGCGACGAACCAACCTTGCGAACCTTCGATCGACCGACAAGCTCGTCCGCGTGGTTCTTGTGCGAACCCGTCAGATACAACGTGTCTGCCGCGACGGCGGTCTTCCCCCTCTTGGTGACGGCTACAATGATGGACATGTTGCTCTCCGCTTGATCGATGAATAATTCCGCAGACCGTGTCTTATCCGCGTCACACGTCCGATCGTCAAGGGCATATTGCAGCCGCCGGACTATAACGATAACGTCCGGTCATGATGTCGTTTCGCGGCCGACTCCTCCTGACTCTGCTTCTGCCAACATCCATGGTCCATACCGCACGAGCCGACGAGTCCCCCGACACACTTGTCGTTTCCGTCGCTTCAAGCATGACCGATGTGATGGAATCCCTCCGCGACCGATTTGAAGCGACGCACCCGCACATAAAAGTCCAACTCAATTTCGGTGGATCAGATTGGCTGACACGACAGATCGAAGCCGGGGCAGCCGTCGATGTACTCATCGCAGCCGGTCGCAAACCAATCGACACCCTTGTTAACGCCGAATTGCTGGCGCCCGAGGATGTCACCCCAGTGGCCGGCAACCGAATCGTGCTCGTCGGCCGCAAGAATAACAACACGTCGTTTCATTCGTTGTCCAACGTTCAACGCATCGCCATCGGTCAACCCGGCGTGCCCGTCGGCGACTACGCCCGTCAGGTGTTGCAACACACCGGACAGTATGACGCAATCAAGGATCGACTCGTATTGGCCGCCAACGCACAACAGGTGTCAACATACGTCTCAAATGGCGATGTTGATGTCGGCATCGTTTTTGCAACGGACGCAGCCATCGCAAAAATAACCATCCTGGACGAAGCCCCGACAAACTCCCACGACCCGATCGTCTATCCCGCCGTGGTTCTACATCGCTCCGTCCATCGCGAAACCGCGGCCGCGTTCGTCACCTTCCTGACAACACCGGACGGTCGATCGATTTTCGCGTCGCATGGATTCAAACCGCCACCGACGATTATCTCCCCCACAGAAAAAACCGTTCAAGAGCGACCAACAACGAGTGTTGCCACAGCAATGGCCCTTTCCATCAAGGCAGCCACCGGCGCGATGCTCTTCGTCATTCCAATCGGCATCGCCATCGGATGGTGGCTGTCGCGAACGCGGTTCTTTGCCCGCGACATCATCGATGCATTCGTCACCCTGCCACTGATACTACCACCAACCGCAACGGGATATTTCCTGATGGGCGTGCTCGGCGGAGACTCATCGATAGGCCGGTTCCTCGCGGATTCGTGCGGACTGCGCATCACGCTGACCTTGCTCGCCGCCGGAATCGCATCCGCCATCATCGCCCTTCCGCTCATGGTCCTCTCCGCAAAAGCCGCCTTCGCGCAGGTAGACCGCAACCTCGAATGGACGTCGATGACCCTGGGAGCAGGACGCTGGCGGACGTTTTGCCGAATAACCGTGCCATTGGCCCGACACGGATTGCTCGCCGGCGTCGTCCTGAGCTTCGCACGAGCCATCGGTGAATTCGGAGCAACATTCATGCTCGCAGGCATGATACCCGGACGAACCATGACCGCCCCATTGGCCATTTTCCACGCCTTTACAAACCATGACGACACCACCGCAAAAACCATCGTCCTGACGCTGAGCGCGTTCTCAATCCTCGTCATCGTACTGGCCAACAGACTCCACGCACGGGCACAAAAACAAACGTGAGCGCCAACGAACAAATGCTTCGGGTCAACATCCAAAAATCATTTGGCGCGTTTCAACTCAAAATCGCCTTCGAGCACAGCACCGGCGTGCTCGTCATGTTCGGCCGCAGCGGAACGGGAAAAACAACGACCCTCCGATGCATCGCGGGATTGGAGTCCCCCGACAACGGCTCCATATCACTCAATGATCACCTGTTATTCGATAGATCAAAACGCACAGCCATACCGCCCCACCGACGACGCGTCGGCCTGCTCTTCCAGACACCGACGCTCTTTCCGCACATGACCGCGCGGCAGAACATCGCATTCGCAGCCAAGCACGCTGACCGAGCGTTTGAAATCGACAAGTGGCTCGACCGCATGGACGTGTCGAATGTAGCCAACCGACGACCCGCGACCATGTCCGGCGGCGAACAGCAACGCGTGTCGTTGATCCGCGCCATCGCAGCCAAACCAAAGCTGCTCCTTCTCGACGAACCCATGTCCGCTGTCGATGTCCCGACGCGACGCTCGCTTGTCAAACACCTTCGAAACCTCCAGTCCGAAACCGGCATCCCAATGATCTACGTCACACACAGCGCCACAGAAGCCATGCAGGTCGGCGATCGCATGGTCATGATCGACGACGGGCGCATCATCGCCGACGGCGTCCCCAAAGAGCTGCTCCACGCCCCCGAAACCGTCCCGCTCGCAGGGCTGACAGGAAATGAAAACGTACTGACAGGCCTCGTCGAAGAACACGATGCCTCCGATCACACAAGCGTTCTGCGAATCGGCACGTTGCGATTGAACGTCCCGTACCTGTCACGATCCGTCGGCCAGCAAGCCTCCGTCGCATTTCGCCCGGAAGACGTCCTCGCCGCCTCGAACGCCATATCAGGCACCAGCGCGCGAAACCAGTTCCCGGGACAAGTCACCCGGATCGAAACAGGACCGATGCTCTACCTGCACGTCAGATTGAAACAAAATGAAATCACCGGAAATGACAAAACCGTTCAACATGAAATCGTCGTCCGGGTTCGCGTCACCCAAAAGTCCATCGACGCATTGAATCTCCACGTCGGATCAATCATCCACCTCCTCATCAAGGCATGGTCCATCTACCTGGTCGAGGAAACATCACGATAACCATGACAAAGACACGCCAGAGTGTTCCCAATCCTGATGTAACGTCACCCCTTGTGGGTGGCGGGAAAACCAAACGATGCGATTTCGTCCTGACCACCGCAGGCACAATGAAACCGCTCTACCTGAAAATCTCACACGCAACGCAGCCCCGCTTTGCACCTGCCGTCACCATAAACCACGTTCGAAAAGCAATCCCCACCCAAACAAAAATAACGCTCGACAAAACAACGCGAACCGCACAAAATCCGCCCACAGCCATGTAGTCGGGCATTGCCCGACGTTTGTGTCGCGGACGTTGGATCGTCGGGCGATGCCCGACCTACACGTCTGGCGCGGCAATTTCGGCATCATCGACATCGAATGGTCAACGCCCGACCCCGAAATTCGCCTGCAAATCCGCGACGTCACCGGCGACATCAACATCCAGCGAAAAATCAACCTGTCAACGATTTCAACCAAAACGAGAACACAGACCCGCATCGAATCCGGTGTAGCGCCACCCAATACTGTTCGGCACAAGGCTTGCCGGGGGTCAAATTGCTGTTGTTCGGGGATGGTCCTGTGGCGGGTGCGAGGCTTTCGGGGCGGAGGGTGGGTTATTTCCACGCGGTACAACTGTTTCCACGCGGCA
>JAJDDT010000017.1 GCA_029260165.1 Phycisphaerae bacterium
TCGCACCAGCGGTACCGATCAGGTCACCGTTCGGACACGCACAGTAATTACCAAAACCGGTCACCGCACAGGAAATATCGTCCGTACTGACGAACGCCTGGAACGACGAACAGGTGTTTCCATAACGACGCGTGCACGATGCACAGATACCCATCGCCTCACCCGTTGGGATGTCGCAATAGTGGTAATCGCAAATGTCGAGCAAATCGCTCGGCGGAACACCCATCACCCCGGCATCCACGACCGCTCCCGTGTGACAATCGCAGTCGCGGGCACAAACCCGTCCCGTAACGGGAGGATCCTTCTGGCCGGCGAGGGTAAACGCAACGTCCAGCCGTGCGTCAGCATCGGCAATATTCCACACAGCCGTGCCGGCAGCGTTGGACGCAATCTGCTGGGCAGGTTCGCCGTTGGAATTAGTCGTCGCAATCCAGCCGATGTTGTACCGACCGAGCGTCGGCGAGACAGGAGCGATCGACAACCAGTTCTTCTTGTTCTTCTCGATCTGCCTCATGGCAGGATCAAGATCAGAGAAGTCCATCACGATTTCCCAAATCGGATTACCTGCGAAAACCAAACCGGAATCCGAGAACGTAAACGCCGGGTCATAAAGATTCTTGGACTGGCTGAAGCCTCCGTCCGCAGCAATCACCTCAATGCTGCCGGCCTGACAGGTATTGGGGGCTCCCGCCAGTGACGGACTCGGCGCACATTCGATCGTCGGAATACCACCACCGAAGAGACACTGGCACTCGGCGTTGTCAACGCAAAGCGTAGGTCCAACCGTCGGAACCCCGTTCGGGCCCGCCCCGCCGCCACCCTGATTGATGACAAGGGAGAACGAATCCAAGGTCCCTGAAATGCCGGCAGCATTGTCAACAACGGTCAGAGTCCAGTCGCCGAGCTTGTCGCTGCCGTTAAACGGCGCCAGCGACTCGGTCGGAATCCAGTCCCCACCCATCCCGTCAATACAGGTCAGTGGGTTGGCAGAATTATCATCGAAGACCGACCCGACAAAATCAGCCGCTCCCGGGAACACCGCACAATTGGTGATCTGACTTCCGTCAAACAGCGTCACGACTGTGGCACCATGCTCCAGCGTGATGGTCAGGTCCGAGATAAAGCCATGCGAGACGTTCACGACAACGTCCAGATCATTGATCGTGTCGCTGTCTATCACCGTGATGACCTTGCTCGCGCCGGTCGGAAGATTGTCCGGAACCGGGACAGCCGTCAGGTCACTGTCAATGGTTTTGGTCGTCGGCGGAGCGGCTGCATCGTTGATGATCGCCACGTTGATGCCGAAGTAATCATCCGGCGTGTTCAGACACGGAATCGCAACGCAATCGCCGGGAACACTTCCAGCGCCGCAAGGCTCTGCATCCCCGAGTGTACAAACCGCACAGAGGGCATCGACAGCACCATTGCAGATACCGAGGGTGCCGCAGGCAGCGTCGTTGAAGTGAACGAAGTAGGCTGTGATGCTGTTGAGGAAACACGGATTGGGTGTGGTTCCCTTCAGCGTGAAATCGTCCGCCGTCGCAAAATAGGTTCCGGCAGGAATCCCAACGATATCGTTGCTCGCGTAATTCGAGCCAAACGCCGTCGGCCCGTTCGGAGCACCGTTGTCCCAGGTGCAGGAATCGTCGACGCCGCAGGTTGCATTCGCACACTCGATTCCGCCTGCCGTAAACTGACCGCCCATACTGGAGCAATCGCCCGCCAACAGACGCTGACAGGTGCCGTCCGAGAAGCAACACGCCCCACTTCCACACACAGGTGCCAAAGCCGAGCACGCCAGACCAGACCCGAATCGCGAACCTGTCGCACAGTCGATCGGCAGAACACCTTCCTGCTGATCACCGGTCAGGTCATCGCAACAGCAACCGGGAGCCGGCACACAATCGATCGAAAGCGAACCATTGCCCTGATCGAGCGCGCCCGCGCCAGCCACACGAATCAGATACGACTGACCTGCGGTCACCGTTGCGGTGGCGGTTGACGTCCCGCCCGTGCAGGCAACATCGTCGTCGTTGCAACCGATTTCGGCACCCACGCAAGGTGCGTCGTGAATTACAACAACCGTGTCAAATCCAGCCTGATCACAGGTCGTCGCCGTCAGCGTACCGGTGCAGGACGCGGTGTAGTCAAACCACACGTCGTTGGCGGCACTGGCGTTACAAGTCGCCAGAGGTCCGTCCGTTCCCGCGCCCGTGTTGTCAAAGTGTACCGTTCCGTCACCCGCAGGCGTCGCAGCCGCACACAAATCATTGGCAGGGGTCAACTGCTTCTGACCGGAAAGCGTGAACTGAAGACCGAACCGTGTCGCGGGATCAAGACCCGTGCCACAACCCGTCGGATCAGGAATGCAGTCAGCAGAGGTGCCGGGGCCATTGCCACACGGATCGTCCTCCGCCGGACTACACACCGTACCCACCTGAGGTGTCCCCGCCGCACAAACATTGGCGTTGTCACCTGCATTGCCACCGATGTCGACAAACGTGCCGGTACCGCCCAAGCCAACCGGAATAAATTGCTGCGCCCGATTCAGATAGGACACGTCCGACAGCATGAAGAAGGCCACTCCCTCATCGGTTAGATCCATGTGCGCGATAACACCAAGCCAATACTTCGTATCCTTCTTCAATTTCATTGTCACGGGAATCGCGAGGTCATAAGCCCGCGGCATCAAATCCGTACGGACACAGTCCGCTACGGTCGTACCAGCACCGCAGTCTGGAACGCCACTGATCGGACCACAGGTTGCGCCCGCATTGGGCGTACCAGCCGCACATCGGAATCCCGAATTGGTACACAACATTCCCGGAATCAACGTCGTCGTGTACGAGCCCTGTGCAAAGAACTGCTGATAGACCACGTTGCCCGTGAAGCCGAACTCGTTCTCGGCCACGTTGACCACCGGAGTGCAACCGGGCCCCTTGCCGAGGCCGGCGGGCAAACCGTTGTCTTCGCACACAGCGACCGTGAAGCCCTCAATAACACTGGGCAACGTGCCGTCGAAGCCATCTCCCATAAGGAACGACGTATCGAGCATGGTCATGAGACACGGATTGTCGCCTGTGTCATTAAGCTCAAAATCATCCATCGTCACGATGAAGCGGTCCGAGTCAGGCAGCCCCGCGACCGGCTCGTTGAAAAACACGCTCGACGGACTGCCAAAATCATCAAGAAACGCACCACTATCCCAGCCACAGCCCTCCTGGCATACGAAACCGAGGTCGGCACAATTCGCATCAAGATGCGGTGTTCCGCCAATCGCCAGACAGTCGGCAAAGGTCAACTCATCGCACTGCTTGGCCGCACCACCACCGATGTCGTTGGCGATGTCGAGCGACCACTGGAACAGATTCCCGGTGTTGCCGTTGTTGAGATTGTCATCGATCGTGATACTCCACGTCCCGTTCTTCTCCAGACCGTCGAAGACCGCCAGCGGATTGGCAGGACGCGCACCATTGACGGGCGAATCCAGGCCGTCACCGTCAACCACCCAGTCAGAGACGGCTTCGTCGTTGAAGGTCAACTTGCTGCCAACCTCGCAACCGGCTGCGCTACAGCCATCAGGCGAACCGATGTTCATGCTGCCAACGTGGTGGTTCTGGTGAAGCACAGCCGTCGCCCCACCCGGAGCGGTCACAGTAACCGTCAACTCACTTCGATCGGGATGCGAAAGCACAAGATCGACATCCACGTCGCCCATAATGCCGGTGTCGGGAACGAAGAATTCATGCGTGAGACTACCGCCGTCAACCAGCGGCAAACCGGTACCATCGACCGGGATCATTGGCGTCCCCTGACCCACACCAATCTTGAAATTCTTGACCTGACCGCCCAGATTGCAACACGCGATCGTCGGCGTCGCACAAGCGGGCGGGTCGGTGCAGATCGTCACGTCGCTGTTCACGACGATATCGAATTCACCAATGTCAGCCGCGCCAAATCCACCGACCTCAATCAGATAGGTCGTCCCTGCTTCAGAACACCACGTCGCTTCGCCGTGCTCGAGGGGCGTCCCGCAATCGTCGTCGCCAAACGCCGCGCAGAAGCGATCGAGGCAGTCATCGCAGTACACATTCAGGACCGAATCAAACGCCGCCTGCGTGCTGCCACACAGCGACGCCGTCAGCGTGTTGCCGTCACCGACCACCGAGTACCAGACACCCTGAAAACCCGTCGAACCGCTTCCGCAATCCACGTTGCCATCGCCCGTTGCGGTGATGTTCTGCTGATTGAGTACCGGCGTACCGATGGTCAACGGTGTCGCGGCATCACAATCATCATTGGCCGGCGGCGGACCGCAAAGGTCCGTGCCGTTGAGGGCACAGGTCGTTCCCAGCGTCTGCGGCGTACCACCCATCGTGAGGCAGTCATCCACCTTGAGATCATCGCACATGTTCGGACCGGTACAACAGGCAACCGTCGGATCCTTGGCAACGCTGATGTTCAACACGATCTCGTCGACACCGAGTCCAACGATACCGAACAAACCAACCGCCGCGTAGCCATCCCAGGCGGTCAACGCGCCGCCGAACTGGTTCGTCACATTGACAGGTGGAGTTGCAAACACCGAAACGCCGCCACTCAACATGTCCAGCGTGGCGGAAATAATAATGTTCGGCTGCGGCACCCAATCCAGCGCATCGGTCGGATCCTCAATGCAATCAACAGCCGTGGTCCCCACACCACAAGGTTCCGCAACCGCCGGGTCACAGGCCATACCATCAAGGGGTGTGCCGGGGGCACAGATCGTCGACGTCACGAAAATCGCGTCGCCACCGCCAACAAGAATGAACTCAAACTCGTCGGGACCAGCCGGCGGGCAATCGAGGAAGCCCGGAAACAAATCGGTCGTGGCCAGGGCACCTGCCGTACCGGTGATCGTCAGCGTGATGTCCAGCTTGTCTGCCGGTACACCGCCGACCGCCGTTTCAGTAATCGCAGGCTGAATGGCATTGCACATCCCCGCCGGACAGTTGACGCCGACACCAGGTGCACACGGTGTGACACCGTCGTTGCAGAATCCCAGAATGTCCGGGCCAAGGCTGTAGACGTCCAGATCTTCCATGATCCCGTCAAAGGTCACATTGTCATCATCGTTCGGCAGACCAACGCCGTCGCCGGGAGCACCGAGAGCACACACACCGCTCAACACCCCACCCGGAAGGGCTGCGAGCGCCAAGGTCATATCGTAAGTCGAACCGGTGGGGCTTGCCGCCGTCGGACCATTGTGGGCCTGATGTCCACCACGACGCATCCTGCGATTCATCGACTCCATCTGAAGCCGCTTCACGCCGTCAAGACGATGAGCATCGAAAACGCCGACGCTGCCGCCCTTTGCCAAGGGCACAACCGTCGCAACCTGATCGAGACCCGCCTGTGCCAACTGCTGACGGACAACATCCACCGACTGGGCGTTGGGCTGAGGTCCGACGAAATCGGCCCGCAGGACCGCCGTATCGGCCAGGACCACTGTGGGGGCCTCTAACTGCGATTCCTGCGTATCAACAACATTCTTGCTCTTGGATTCGACAACAAGGCCGACCAACAAACCATCTTCCGTGACGGCGGAAGCGGACTCACTGGTCAAGGCAGCACTCTGCTTGTCCAGTTGATCCTCCGCGGTCGCCGGTCGATCCGAAATCCCCCCCAGGATGGCCATTGCACCCAAAAGGGCAACAACCGCCGTAATCTTCACAACACGATCCGCACCACTCGATTCACCCATTACTAATTCTCCGTAACATCCTTCAAGCTCCGTCCCGGACTGCCCGAGCCTCGCCTCCACTCGAGCACGTTTACTTTACCCGCCGCACCTGACAACCACTCGCCAACGGAATGAGTTCCTGCCATCTGCGACAAAATTTGAAAGGGAACAGCACGATTGACCAACAGGCAATCTCCTTGCGAAGCGACCAGCGTTTGCAGGAGAAAGGACCAATCTGCGTGTTTCCTCGCTTTTATCTGCGTTACTCAAAAACCGACATGGAGAGATTGTCGAACAGGCTCAAACCGCGTTTCCGCAGTCGGTGGACTCTTCCACGCCACCTGTTCGCCGCTCTTTCCACTCCAAAACGAACGCCACTCGTACTGACGTCTGACCGGGAAAACCACGCCCAAACGCCGGACAGGCCGCGAACCGGGAGATTCCCGCATCACGAACCGGTCCTGATAACGCCCCATTTTTATCAAATCCAGCGATCAGATGCAAGCCTGATTTCGGAGAATTCATCCCCAGGATAGCCAATCGCTTGTTACTCACACTGAAAAACGCAACGGGATAGTTACATTTTTAACGCGTGTCTGCAATTTTTCCGTCGCCAATGACTTTTCAGCACCACTGGAACGCAAAGTTCCGGAGGACATGACCCCGCCCATCCCCAACCTGCCGGTTTTCACGCATGTAACGAATGGTAAACCTCGGCAA
The DNA here is from genome assembly GCA_029260165.1 of Phycisphaerae bacterium. GTDB lineage: Bacteria > Planctomycetota > Phycisphaerae > UBA1845 > UBA1845 > OFTM371. The sequence continues at coordinate 6,443 of JAJDDT010000017.1, forward strand.
AACCGCGATTCTGCCTTGACCGAAACCCACGCCCTGCCGGGAGCGTCAATTGAGAGAAAACTGCAGGATTATTTCGACCGGGGGGTTGAACGAATCGTCGCCCAGGCGAGCAGGCGATCGACGTCGGTTCGCCTGAATGCAACTGCCAACCAGATGATCAGCGGGACGAGGTAGGAAGTAGCCATCACCTCCGTGGCGAAACCAAGCAACCGGCCCAGGATATAAGTCCAAAATGGTCCTGCATGGTACAGGCTGTGCGGTCCGTCGCCGTGGAATCCCGCAAGGATCAGGATCGCAAATCTGGACAGGCTGAACAAAATGCAAAGGCTTCCACCCAGGAGCAAAGACAATGCCCGACGTTTATTCGTCATGGGAGTTGCCATCAGGAGGGCAACAAAAAACGCAAGGGGAATAACAACAAGGTGCATGCTCGAGGTCGGAATTGGTTTGGGCGGAGGTGGTTGTCCCGGTGTCCCCGCGATCCTGAGATTGGCGAGGGCAACGAGCAGATCGTGGTCAAGGTCCGGCTTGATTCCATACCTGGAATTCCCGCGCGCAATACTCTGCACCTGAACACCCGCCGAGGTTCCGAAGATTCCCCGCCCCTCGGTCATGGCGGGTAAACCACCCCACAGATCGCAGGTGAGATACTGCATGGTCGCAGCCACTGATTCGGAGCAGGTCTCCCGCCAACCAGGCCACGGCGCCACCAGAATTGCGAAGATTCCGACCAGTTTGATGACGAACCACGCGATCGCGGACCGACTGCTCATGATGCCAACTCAACCTGCCGCCTCGTCGCACGAAGCGCCCAGATAATCCAGAACAAAAGCGCCAGAATAATAAACGCGGGCTGCCAGACATCGACGTGCATGATGTGAAACCATTCCGGGATATAGAGCCTCACATAGTAGAGGCTGACGATGCGGACGAGGTTGATCGACAGCAGGACAACCGTTCCGACCAGAATCCCGGGGATTTTCAGCCGAAACCGCAAGGGCGACGCAAGAACAGCCGCGACGAACAACGCCGACGGGAAAATCGCGTCACAACCATGTTTGATTTGCAGCGAGCAGTTTTGGCCCATCACGCCGGCACCGGAAACCCTGACCCCCTCGCCGAACAGATTGAGCAGCCAACCCGATACAATCGCGTTCCAGTTCAGATAGGTCTCGAACGGACCTGTCGCCGAGAAATAGCCGAAGAAGAACACGGTGAACGGGACCATGATGACGGCGAAGGTAACGACGAACGTAAATACAGGCCTTTTGCCCAACGGATAGCGCTGAGCGTCATCCAGAGTAGTCTGCACGGCATCTCCGTTTGGGTCGTTTTCCGCCATTCGATTTTTTTCGCTGCTCTTTTTGCCCACGGTCCGGTGCCGTCCCCCTGCCGGTGCTCCACTACTCGTCGTTTGATGGTCGGGTGGCCCATGGCTTCAGCCGTGGGGGAGTCGAATCCCAGCCAGCCATCGAGTCCCCCATCTCTAGAGAGGTGGGCCACCCATCAACCCGGGATTATGGGCTGAAAGAACCATCGTCGCCAGTGAAAGGCAACGTCGGATCCTCCCTGGTTTCATTCGCTCAATCCGTCGTGCACCGCCAATGCGAGGCAGCTTCCCATACCACAGGTCCCGCGTCAGGACGTAACCGGTTCGTAACGACGTACCGCTGCACGGTTGAATGGCTAAGCAATGCTCTCGTATGATCCGATCGTGACAGGAGGATCGCTCGTCTTCGGGTGGGCACGCCAGGTCGCAACCCGTGCATATTGAAACGTCCTTACGGACTAGGAACGCTATTGCTAATTTTGGAGAGTGTCATGATGGATCAGTCAGTTCACAACAAATGGATCAGCCTCGTCAGGGCGTCGGCTTGTCGCCTTGGCCTGGTCGCCGCAATCGCGGCGTCGCTGATGGTATCGCCAACGCTTCTTGCGCAGGGAACGCTCAAGGGTGCCAAGCCCAAGGTCAACGCGAAGAGTGTCAAGGCAGCCGAGACAACAAAGGGGGCAGCGACCGGGCCGCGGATCAAGGCGGCCGAGCCGGTTCACGAATTCGGTGAGGTATGGAAAGGTGACAACATTGAACACACTTTCATCATCGAAAACACCGGTACCGAGCTTCTGAAGATATCCAAGGTCAAGCCAAGCTGCGGATGCACCCTGACGGGCGCGTACGACAAGGAAATCCCACCGGGTGGGAAGGGCAAAATTCCGGTGCGCATCAGCACGAAGAAGCTGCGTTCGAAAATTACCAAGAACGTGACGGTCGATTCGAACGATCCGAACACCCCAAAGTTTCGCCTTTCGATCAAGGGTTCGATCAAGGACCGCTTCGTGATCGATCCACCCGATGCGGGGTCGTTCGGTCGCATTCAGCCCGGTGCCAAACTCGAGCGCATCCTGACGCTGACCAACAACATGGAAAAACCCGTGAAGCTGTCGCTCGCGAAGAATCCGACGAAGGAGGGGGCCTTTGTCGCCGAGCTGGCAGAAACAACCCCGGGTCAGGTCTACACGCTGACAATTCGTGGTGAGGGCAAGTATCAGGAAAAGGTCAATCGCGCGAATTTCCGCGTGACGACGGACATGCCCAAGACCCCGTTCATCGACGTTTCCGCGTCGGCCTACCTGCCACCCCGCCTGGAAGTGAATCCTCCGGAGATCATCATTCCCAAGGCGGTCGCTCGCGAACGAACCCAGCGCGTCTCGGTTCGATTTAACACCGTCGAGCAGTACAAGGTCACCGGCGCGACGATTGACGATCCAGCGGTCAAGGTGTCGTTCAGTGACGACAGCCGGGGTCGGCACTATGTCTCCATGGATCTGCCCGCCAACTATCAGCCCTCCGCCAAGGGCAGTACGTTGAAAATCCAGACCGACGATCCGAAGAACAAAAACATCAATGTGAAGGTCGCTCGCCGGCGTGCGGCTGCAAAGACTCCGCGTCAGCGTCCCGCGATGCAGCTTTCCGGCAAGAAGGCCCCGGCCGCCAGCTTCGTGCTCGCATCGGACGAAAGCAAGTCGATCAAGGTCGATGACGGCAAACCCACGTTCATGTTCTTCTACGCCTCGTGGTGCGGGTTCTGCAAGCGTGCCCTGCCGCAGGTCGACGCGATCTATCAGGAACTCAAGGACGAAAACATCAATATCGTCGCCGTCAATCAGGACTCGCTGAAAGAACAGGGAGCGACTGGTCCTCGTGCCCGCACGAAAAAGCAGGTCACGGATCAGTGGAAGGACTTGAAGGTTTCGTTTCCGCTGGTGTTTGATCCGGACAAAACCGGACGAAGCAAATACCTCGTTCAGAGCTTCCCGACCATGTTCCTGGTCAACAAGGACGGCAAGGTCGAGCGGGTTTACGTCGGCGGACGGGCTGCCGGCGATGGTACGCTCAAGAAGGACATCACCGCCATCCTTGCCGGCAAATCGCTCGGGCCGCAGAAAGTTGCGGCTGCAACCCCAGCCCCAAAACCGCGTAAGAATCCGATCATGGAACTCGTTGGCAAGCCTGCTCCGGCAGCCACCTACTCACTCGCCTCAGGCGGGACGATCAGCACGAAGGATACGGGCAGCGTGACGCTCCAGATGTACTACGCCTCGTGGTGCGGCTTCTGCAAACGATCGCTGCCGCAGATGAGCACGATGTACAACGGCATGAAGGACAAGGGTGTCAAGTTTGTGGGTATTTCGCAGGACACGCTGGTCGAGGATGGCGCCAAGGCGAAAGGTCGTGCCAAGACGAAAGCCTTCGTCATGAAGCAATGGAAAGATCTGGGGGCCACCTTCCCGCAGGCGTTCGATCCGGAAAAAGCCGGCAGAAGCAAATTCAAGGTCAGCGGTTATCCGACGCTGGTGTTGCTCGACAAGGACGGCAAGGTTGCCAATGCGTATGTTGGCGCTGGTGCGCTTTCCGACGGCAGCCTGAAGAAGGACATCGAGAAGCTGCTTGCTGGAAAATCCAAGTAGCCAGGACTGCCCGAGGGCGAATCGCCCGAACGGACTGATTTCATCAAAGGCCCGTGCTGCGACAAGCAGCGCGGGCCTTTTTTCAAGCAAGGCCCCCCCGCCATTGATAAAATCAGTACTTGACAAATGCCGTTTTCAATGTAACATGGTGACTTGAATTTCTGTGGTCAGAGTTCAGGAAAACCAGGTCTGTGGTCACGAAAACGCGCCATCCAAGCCATCGCGGGACAAGACGTTCCGGGAGAGATTCCCGGAGGAGTGGGTCCGATAAACGGTCTCGTGACCGCCGGGTACGGTCTGTTTCCAACGCGATGGTCGTTCGTCGGAGGAAACGATCGCGTATCATTCTGTTCGCGGCAGCGGTGGGGGTTTGCGCTGCAGCGGCCGCCTTTTTCATACGCCCATCCCCCCCACCGCTGGTCGTCAAGCCCCTCCATATGAACGAACTCGACCCGGTTTTGCAGAAACTGGTCAGGGAAAAACTCGCGTTGGCGGAGGCAGACCCGTGGAACGACAGACACCACGGGATCCTCGGTCTGGTGTACTCAGCCAACGACATGTTCGCCGAGGCACTTGGGAGTCTGGAGGTTGCGTGTCGTCTGGAACCTGAAACCCCCGACTGGTCGCTGCACGCTGCCACCGCGGAGTCGAAACTGGGCCAACTGGATCGCGCGATTGATCGTCTTTCCGCAACGCTCGGGAAGCACCCGGATTTTGCACCCGGTTACGACTCACTGGGCCATCTGTTGCTGCAGTCGGGGCAGCCTGCTCTGGCTGGCGAAAAATATGAGCGGCTGGTGTCTCTCGCACCGGACAGGGTTTATGGGTACGTTGGGCTTGCTGATGCGCGAAACCGGCAGGGGCGTTATGCGGAAGCGGCTGATCTCGCCCGGGAAGCGCTTTCGCTTGACCCGGATTACAAGACCGCCCACCACCTTCTCGGATTGGCATACAGGGGATTAGGGAAGCGTGAAGAAGCCCGATCCGAGCTGGCCCGGGGAATCGGCGCGAAGAAACGGTTCATGCCCGACGATTCCGCCCGATTGCTGGCTGGTTTTTCGTCGGGAATCATGGCCCAGATTTCACAGGCGGAGTTCCTGTTTGACAGTGGAAAGCATGGAATGGCGATCTCGATTCTTGCGAAGGCACTGAAAAGCCGCCCGAACGACACGACCGTTCTGAACAATCTGGCGGCGGGGTATCTGAAAACCGATCAGCCGGAGCGTGCCCTGGAGTTGCTTGTTCGCGCGGCCGGGATCGACCCAAATCAGTTCGCGACCTACCTCAACATGACCGAGGCTGAGATGCAGATCGGGAACATCAGCGAGGCGATTCAACAGGCAGAGCGTGCATTGGAGCTGGCGCCAAATCTTGGACACGCTCACGAGTCTTATGGTATGGCGTTGGTTGCGGCGGACAGATTTGAAGAGGCCCGTGTGCAGCTTACCGACGCCTTACGTCTGGACTCCACGAAGCCCGCCGTTCACATTGCCCTTGGGGAGGTGTGTGCCCGACTCGATCTCATGGAAGAGGCGAAAGAACAATTCGCGCTTGCATCACGACGGATGCCGAATCATCTGCCCGCCCATGTCAACCTCGGACTGCTGTCGTTGAATATGGGCGACCTTGGTCAGGCGGAGCGGGCGTTGGCGTCGGCAGAGAGAATCGCGATGGACCATCCGCGTGTACGCCTTCTGCGAAAGCAGTTCGACGAAACAGGCAACCACCAGGATCGGATCAGAAGCGATGAGCCTCGATAAGGGCGCCACCATCAAACCTCCTTCCGATAAGGGTGTCCTCCTGGTATCTGCCATCGTGGTCGCTGTCGCCCTGCCGTCGGCGTACGTCTGGTTGGGAAATCGCCCGCAGGAAGGACGATCGAACGGTCCTTTGGTGCGGCACGTCGAGGCAGAAGTCGCATGGTTTGAGAACGTCCTGGATCGCTCCAATATCGATTTTGTCCATTCGACCGGCCCGACGCGGTTTTTGTTTCCTGAAATCATTGTCGGCGGTGTCTGCGCATTCGACTACGACAACGACGATGACGTGGATTTGTACTTTGTGCAGGGGGCGGACATCTCCAATTTGGGGAAATGGACGCGAGGGAACCGACTCTATCGAAATCATGGCGACGGGACGTTTGAGGATGTGACGGTCGCCGCCGGTGTCGGCGATACGCAATGCGGTGTCGGTTGCACAACGGCTGACCACGACGGGGACGGTGATGTGGACCTGTACGTCACCAACGTGGGTCCCAACGTGTTGTATCAAAACAACGGTGACGGTTCGTTTTCTGATGTGACGGACGTCGCCGGGGTTGGGGACGAATCGTTCGGATCGAGCAGTGCTTTTTTCGATTTCGACAACGACGACGATCTCGATCTGTTCGTCGTCAACTACATTCGCTGGTCACCCGGGCAGGAGTTGACGTGCTATCACAATTCCGGTGCCCGGACCTACTGCTCTCCGAACAACTACAATGCCCCCGCTCCGGATACGCTCTATCGCAACAACGGCGACGGCACCTACACCGATGTCAGTGACACGTCCGGGATTCGGCAGAATTTCGGCAACGGACTCGGGATCGCATGCGATGACTATGACGGTGACGGATTTCCCGACGTGTTCGTCGCCAACGACGGCATGTCCAATCAACTCTGGATGAACGACGGTCGGGGTGGGTTCCAGGACGAAGCGTTGTTGGCGGGCTGCGCGGTCAACGGCATGGGGGCTGCCGAAGCGGGGATGGGCGTTCAGAACATCGACATTGACAACGACGGCGACCGCGACCTGTTCATGTCCCATCTTCGCGAGGAAACCAATACGCTCTACCAAAATGAGGCTGGCTGGTTTGACGACAATACCGCCGTCGCCGGGTTGGGCGGAGCGAGCCTGAAATTCACCGGATTCGGGTTGGCGTTCGCCGATTTCAATCACGATGGGCACCTTGATCTGTACATCGCCAACGGACGCGTGACGCGTCATGACCCTGCCCTTGATCCGAATGACCGATTTGCCGAGCCGAACCTGCTATTCTCGTCGAACGCACCGGCTCGGTTCGCCGAGGTCTTTCCGCGCGGGGGCACGACCGAGCCACTCGTTCACACGAGCCGTGGGACTGCACTGGCTGACCTTGACAACGACGGCGACCTGGACCTTGCCGTAGCCAACACGAATGCAAAACCCTACCTCCTGATGAACATCGCCCCGAAATCAGGGAACTTCATCCAATTCCGGATTCCGGAAAAAAACGGGTCCGATGCACTCAACGCCGTGGTGATGGTCGAAACGAGCCGGGGACGACAATACCGCACGGTCCAGACCTCCTATGGATACCTTGGCAGCAACGACGTGCGCGTTCATTTTGGCCTGGGTGACGCCGCACGGGTCGATAACGTCGTGATTTCATGGCGGGACGGGACGCAAAGCACCTTTGGCCCGCTCCGGGCGAACCGTACGCATGTCCTTTCGCGGAGCGATGCCACCTACGCTGCCGGCTTTGAATAGGGATTTCCCCACCTGAACGCGACTCACTCCCGACGGTCGACGGGGCGACCCTTGAATTTCCGAACCATATCCGGCACAGTATGGAGGTCGGCGTACAGGCCTCATTGACCTTGGCAGTACCCCCAGCGTCAGCCGGTCGTCGCGAGATAATGGCAGAATACGGTCCGTGCACGCGTCCGGACCATTGCCACTGAGGGACCCCTTTGGGAGGAACGGAATGCCTGCAACACGGCGAGTTGAGTACGATGGAAGAAATATTCCGGGTTCAACACTGACCTGGGCATCCGCCTTGGTTGCTGTTTTCGCGCTGGTTCATCCTGCGAACGCACAATGGATCCAGTTCCAGGATGAAACATCTCAGCGACTGGTTGCAAATCCCGCCGTCGGGACCGCAGACGTCGAGGAAAAGGATTACGCATGGGGAGACGTCGACAACGACGGCGACATCGACGTCGTCTGCGTGCGAAAACAACCGTTCACGACGGCAGGCCGACGCACGAACGTGCTTTTCCTGAACGAGGGTATTGTGGAAGGCCATGCAGTCAACGGCGTGCTCGTTGACCGCACCGACCTGTTTGCCGTCGCCTCGGATGTTGCCGGTGACAGCGGATTCAGCACACCCACCAACGATCGGGACGTCGTATTGGCTGACGTCAACAACGACGGCTGGCTTGACGTCGTGACCGCCACGACCCTGAGCGAGGGTCAGCCCAGGCACATTTCGCACCCGCGTATTTACATCAACCTTGGCGAATCGGCTGGAAGCTGGCTTGGTTTTCGCTACGAGGATGCCCGGTTTCCGCAGTTGTTGTCGATCCCGGGGGGCGTCGCTTCGCCACCCCGCTTCTGCTCCGTTGCATTTGGCGACGTCACCGGAGACGACATCCCCGATCTCTATTTTGGTGACTACGATTCCGGTCCCCAGCCACACACCGACATGAACGACCGGCTGCTCATCAACGACGGGAGCGGCACTTTTGTGGACCAGAGCACGCAACGCATGACGGCTGAGATGCTGCAATCCGCGTTCGGGACATCCGTCGCCATCGCGGACATGAACAATGACGGTGTCAACGACATCGTCAAGGACACCGCGTTGAACCCGCCGCAACGCATTTCGATCAGCTACAACAATCCCGCCAACGAAGGGCTTTTCAACCAGTTTGATATTATTTACGAAATCGCGCCGTATTTCATCTCAGTCGATGATCTGAATCAGGACGGAAACCTCGACATCGTCATCACCGACGACGGGGCGGATCGATATTTCATCAACCAGGGAAACGGGCCGGGGAACATGGCGACGTTCAGCAACAATGTCCTGCTGCGCGAATCAGGCACAGACGGTGAATTCGGAAGCAACTCGATCATCGCCGACCTGAACAATGATGGTCACAACGACGCGATTGTTTGCGACGTGGACGTCGACGGGTTCGGTTGTTCGCGCCAGACCCGCATTTACCGCAACCTGGGAAACCTGCCCGGCATCACGCTTCAGGAGCAGGGAACCGGCGGTATCCCTCCGAACCTGTTGGTCGGCGTTCACGATATGGCGGTCTTCGACATTGACGGGGACGGATGGAAGGATCTGCTCATTGGTCGCTGCTCGAGTACGGAGGTCTGGATGAATCAGCCTCCGACAGGGCTGACGTTCAGTTATCCCCAGGGATTGCCCGCGTTTGTCACGCCGAACCAGTTGTTCACGTTCCAGGTTCAGATCTCCGTCACAGGCGGCGGCATACTGGATCCCTCAAGCCCTCAAATGCACCTGTCCGTCGACGGGGGTGCGACATCGACGACTTCATTAACGCAAATCGGTGCAGGGCTGTACGAAACAACCCTGCCGGCGTCGGCCTGCGCGACACGGTTTTCGTTCCATTTCAGCGCCCAAACCCAGGGCGGCGGCATCGAAACGGATCCGTCCAACGCTCCCGCCGGCAGGTTCAACGCGTCCGCGGCAGCAGGAACAGCCATCACGTTTACTGACGAGATCGAGGGAGACGTCAGCGGGTGGACCATCGTCAATGATCCCGCCCTGCTTTCGGGCGCATGGGAGCAGGCTGACCCGAACGGAACGTTGTCCGGAGCCTTGCAAGCCGCTCCTGAAGATGATGCGACCCAGGCAGCCAACGCCGTGATGGCGTTTATCACGGAAAACGCGCCGGCAGGATCCACCGCGGGCGCGGCAGACGTGGACGGTGGTCCCACGCATCTGATCACACCTGAATTCGCATTGGCAGGAACCGACGCCACCATCTCCTGGCAGCAGTGGTTCTTTACAACGACGGGGTCGGCGGATGTTCTTGATGTTTTTGTCACGAACTCACCCGGTGATGCGGGTTGGGTCCTCGTGCAATCAACCGACGGCACGAGCGGATGGGAGACTGCGTCATTTACCGTTGGAGATTTTGTCACACCGACCAATCAGGTTCGCGTGCGGTTCACTGCGTCCGACTCACCCAACGATTCGATCACCGAAGCCGGTATCGACAACCTGCAGTTACAACAACTGGTCTGCGCGGGTTGCACCAACGCAAGCTGCGACGACGGGTTGTTCTGCAACGGCCCGGAGACCTGTCAGGGATCAACCTGCCTGCCTGGAATTTCGCCATGCAGCCTGAACGAGGTGTGCGACGAAACCGGCACCGCCTGCGTCGATTGCCTCAGCGCGGGCGATTGCGACGACGGACTGTTCTGCAACGGAGCCGAAACCTGCGTTGGCAACACTTGCACCGCCGGTTCGGATCCATGCCCCGGGCAACTCTGCGATGACGGACCGGACGTGTGCGTTGACTGCCTGACCAATGGCGACTGCGACAACGGTGACGATTGCGATGGTATCGGGACCTGCACCGGTGGCGGCGTCTGCCAGCCGGGCTCCGCGCTCGACTGCGACGACGGATTGTTCTGTAACGGCGTGGAGTCCTGCTCCATGGGGGCGTGTGTTCCGGGAACCAGCCCGTGCGGCAGCTTCTGCGACGAGGATTTCGATTCCTGTGATCTCGCGCTCCAGCCACGCATGGGAGACCCGGTTCGCGGGTTGTCCGCAGCGGAACGCACGTTGTTCGATGCGGGGCTTGTCGCATTCAATCGCGATTTTGACGAAGGCAGCGGCCTCGGGCCCATCTTCAATCAGGATAGCTGCGGCTCGTGTCACTCCGTGCCCACCACCGGCGGCTCGGGAACGATTCAGGTGCGACGCTTCGGCCAGGCGCTGAAAGGCGGATTCGATCCCCTCGATTCGCTGGGTGGCTCGCTGCTACAGTTCAACGGTCTCAACGAAATGTGTTTTGAAGTCATTCCTCCCGAAGCCAACATCACAGCCAATCGCCTGACACCGTCCATCTTCGGTGGCGGTCTCGTTGAGACTATTTCCGACGCGGACCTGCTCACCAACGCAAACACCCCACCGAGCGGCAGCGTCAGCGGAATCGCCCACATGGTACAACCGCTCGAGGACCCGTTTGGACCACAGCGCGTCGGACGATTCGGCTGGAAGGCACAGGTCGCCACGCTACTGACGTTCTCAGGCGATGCGGCGCTGAACGAGATGGGGATTACCAACCGACTCGTCACAACCGAAAACGCGCCCAACGGCGATTTGGCTGCGTTGGCAGCGTGCGACACCGTCGCCGACCCCGAGGATGGTCCTGACGGTCTGGGATTCCACTTCATCGATCGCACCACGCACTTTCAACGCATGATGGCTGCCCCGCCGCAAACGCCCCGGTCCGGCATGACCGGTGAAACAATTTTCATCAGCATTGGCTGCTCAGACTGCCACATTGCGACTCCGTTCCTGACCGGATCAACCGATATTGCGAGCCTGTCCGACCGAACGATCAAGCCATACTCGGATTTCCTGCTGCACGACATGGGTCTGCTGGGTGACGGCATCGTTCAGGGAGCGGGTACGGAACGCGAGATGCGGACACCCGCACTCTGGGGCGTGCGCGTGCGCGATGTTTTGATACACGACGCACGGGCGGCTGGTGGAACATTCACCTCGCGGGTCGTCGATGCGGTGGCTGCCCATGATGGCGAAGGTGCTCCCTCTGCTGCCAACTTTGCTGCCCTGTCGACCGTTGACCAGAATGCGATCGTCCGGTTCCTCGATTCACTCGGTCGGGCGGAGTTCGATCACGACGGTGATAACGTCGTCGAAATCCCCGATTTCAACGCGTTCAAGCAATGCTTTGATTCCGTGGTCACCGTCACGCCCGATGACGAATGTGCCATTTCTGATTTCGACCGGAACGGCGACGTCAATCTCGACGACTACCAGGCCTTCCTGTTGGCCTATGACGGGTTGCAGGAGGATTGCAACGGTAACGGCACGCTGGACATCACGGACATCCTGAACGGAACCAGTCCGGACGTTAACCTTGACGGGCGCCCCGATGAATGTGCAGCCTTCTGCGCGAACGATTGCGATTGCATCGATTCGGACGCGTGCAGCGTCGACGTCTGCACCGACAATCTCTGCGAAAACTTCACAGGACTGCGGTATGGGGACGTCCAGTCGCCGTATGGCGGCGTGGTCCAAACGTCAGATATTTTGTGCGCGGTCGTCGGTTTTGGTAACTATTGTTCCTGCCCGAATGCGGATATTGCCGGGTGCGGTTCCAGTGGGGTTCCGATTCAAACGAACGATATTCTTGCCATCGTGGATGCATTCGGGGGGACGGACCCATGTGGGTGCCCGTTCTCGACAGGACCGATGGCGGCGTCCGGATCATCGCCGTCCGCTGCGGTCGAAACCATCGTGCCCGGTCCAGCCGCAACCATTTCGCTGGTCGCGCATGACAAATCCGCAAGACCGGGCGGGACCATTCGAATTGACGCATTCGTCTCCGGCGCGGCAGGCCTTCGCGCATACGAGGTGGGACTCACTGCCACGGTGGGACGCGGAAAGGACGTTTCCGTATCGAAAATGATTATCGATGACGCAAGAACCGATTTCGTTTTCGCCGGTGGTTTGGCCATTTCCGCCTTTGACAACAATCGAAGCCGTCTGGGAAGTGTTTCAAATGCCGGTCCGGTTGACGTGCCGCATCGCGAACAGCACTACATTGGTACTTTCTTTCTTGTGATTCCAACGAAAGCGGCAGGTGCAATGCGTGTTTCTGTGCAGGATTCCAACACAGCGATTTGGCAGTCACCGATCGATCGAATTGGAATCACCGCCGTTGAAGAACTCCATATTCCGCTGACGAACCCCCGACAGGTGCCGATCAGCAGCGTCGATGGTGTTTCGGGCATGCGAGTCCGATAACCGAGCCATCCAGCAACGTGGTTTTTTAGAACAAATTAAAGCAAAAATCGAACTTACTGATGGCTTGAATTTGGACCGTCGTTCGGTGATACTCTAGATGTGATCGTTCTGCGGGGGAACCAACCGCGGGGCTGGTAGGGAGATTTGGAAGCGGAAGGGGTTGGCTTTGGGGAATGTGGGCCAACCGGTTCGGATTCTGGTCGTACGATGTTGCGGCGACCTGGGCCGTGCCTTGCTGTTGTGTTCCTGCCTTGATCGAGTGACATTGGATTACAAGCACTGATGTCGTGGCGCGTTGTTCGTTTGGAAGAATGTTTTTGGTGCGACCGGATATGGTGCTGGTCGCGCAACGCGTGACGCTGAGGCTGCGTGAGAAACAGATGACGCCGGTGCCTATGGAATGGCGCGCGGCACACACGAAAGAGGAAAGGAAAGAAAGCATGAGATTTGCGCACTGCTGTCTTCTGGGCGTTTTGGTGTTGGGAGGCGGAACCGCGTTGGGCGGTAACGGCCGAATATTCTTCATGCCCGCCGGTGAGGACCCCTCCAATTCGACGCCTGGAGAGAATTTTGTCGTTACGGTTGATCCCGAAACAACGTTGACCATGGTCGCCTACATTGAGAATGTCGGTGTCCTCATCGAGCAAACCTCGATTTCGGGTCTCTGCAGTTATGCCAGTTCGTCAGGTGGTGGTGACATGCAGTTCGCTTTCGAGGGGGTTCGCATTGATACAACTCGCCCGGACTATTTGCTGGCTTTCGGAAGTGGTTTTCCCGCGTTGGACTTTGGGCAGTGTCTCGATGATGTCGCGTGCAATGTGGGGCAGGATTGCCCTGGAAACAGCACATGCGTCGACAATCTCTGCACACTGGTACGTCCCCGCGCCGGGATCGTTTCATTCGGCGGTCCGGTCTTCGTGACCACCCCTCGGTACATTGGCGAACTCGACTATGAGATCCCGGCTGATGCATCGGGAGAATACAAGTTCATCCCTGCTTGTCTCGAAATTGGGGGTGAATGCCTTCAGATTGGCACCGGTATTGAGGCGGGTGCCCTGCCAATCGCGGCTGATGGCCTGACCATCCGACTCCCGGACCCACCGGCACCTGACCCTGTGATCGTCCACGAGGACGGACTTGAGGGGCAGACGCGACCATTCAGTGGATACATCGATCCGCGGTCCGAACGCAATAGTGACCTGACCGACGCAGGGGTCAGTTCAGCTCAGGTTCGGTTCAACACACCGGTGTTTGGTTCACCGGATGGTTTTGCACTGACAACGTTCAATTTCTTTGTCACCCAATCAGACGGCAATTCCGCCCCGGACGTGACAGGTCTGACCGACATCGACGGAGACGCTACCCACTACGAGGTCGTGCTGGACCGCCCCATCACGCCGCAGGTCTGGACCACCATTCGCGTCGTTGCATTCAATGCGGACGGTACGCGTATCGCCGACAACGGCAACCAGGGACCGGGTGTTAACGAAGTTGACCGAATTGACATTGGTTTTTTGCCGTGTGATGTCGATCAGAGCGGATCGTGCAGTCCGATCGACCTGTTCCGATTCCGTCAACTAATCAACAATCCAGGTCAGGAGCCGGACCAGGGTACGCGGGGCGATGTGTTGGACATGGACCGAAACGACATGGTCTCGCCGGTGGATCTGTTCCGATTCCGTCAGTTGATCAACGGTGTGCCACCTGCAACGATACCATGGTCAGGGCAGTCGATCGGGTCTCGTCCGTAACCCGTTCTGTTCATTTGGAACTTCCGCAGCCCCGGTGGTCGATCGATCATCGGGGCTTCTTTTTTGCGAACCTGCCAATCGCGTTCATCGCAAGACGCTTAGAATATCGCAGTACTGATCCGTCCACAGCGGCCCGCGCGTTGATGACTTCACGACCTGCCACTGATGGCTGTCTGCAAAGGCCTTGAGGTCCGCCTCGTCGCGCGCAAGCACAACATAGTGCGACATCATCTTTCCGTCGGCCAAGAGTTCCTCCGTAACCTCCGCATCAAGCCTTCTCAAACAAAAGATGTCCAGCTCGCCGGCTGCCCTTGCCAGGACAGGCTCGAGATTGAAGAAACGATTCGAGATATGGAACACGACCATTCCGTCGTCTCGCAGCTTGTCCAGGTACATCCTGATCGCCTCGACGGAAATGAGGTGGGTGGGGACAGCATCACCGCTGAACGCATCAAGGACAATCAGTCCGAACTTCCCGTCAGGCTCCTCCGTCATCGTGAGCCGACCATCACCCGTCACGATCTCGATTTTTCCTTCTGATTCAGCCAGGAATGAAAAGTAACCACTGCTGTATGCGAGACGTTCGATGGCTGGGTCCAGCTCGAAAAACGTTAGGGATTGTCCTGGCTGGGCGTAGCTCGCGATGGAACCAACACCCAGACCGATGACCGCGATCGGTGATTCGTCGCGCCTCCCGTTCAGAACCTTAAAGACGTCACCGATGGGCCCGGTTCGATGGTAGTACGAGAGTGGTTCTGTCGCACGGTCCGGTTCCACTCGCTGGCGACCATGGTCGGTCCCTGCGTGCACAAGCATGCGGAATCGTCCCGCCGTATCAACCAGCACATGCTTGACGCCAAAGAAATTCCGCTCGACGTGCAGCTTGTCCCCGGCGTTGCCACCAACGTACAAACCGATCGCCGTCATCAGGGACGCAAAGCACAAACCGAACCGAACGGGCCTCTTCCGGGAAGCGACGCAGACGATGGCTGGTACGCCGAAGAGGATAACGAACACGCCTCGGCTCAGGGTCGCATTCGACAGGTCGAGCACACCAACGATCACGGCGAGTACGAGTGCCAACCCCATGGCGAAGATCACGTCGTTGCGTTTTGATACATCAGTCGATTTCGGCGTCCGCCTGACGAGACACGCCACAACAAGGACAAGCGGGTACTCGATCACCGTGTCAAAGACCAGCGGCGCTACGATGGCGTTGAATACCCCCCCGAGTACACCGCCGACCGACATCCACAGAAAGAATTCAGTGAGGTTGGCGGCTGCGGGTCGAGCGTCTGCCAATTGCGCATGACAGACCATCGAGCAAACGAAAAACGCAGCCAGGTGCACCATGATGAGCAACCATGGCATGTTCAATTCCTCGAACATGAGCAGCGCCAACGGCAGAACAATGATCGGCATGACGCGGGACATTGTCGCCGTGGTAACCAGTGGGCGTTTCGAGAAGACAATAATGAACGTCAGCAAATACAATGCCAAGGGAACGACCCACAGCAACGGCACCGCAGCTACGTCCGTCGTGATGTGCGTGGTCACGCCGAGCATGAGACTCGACGGCACGAACGCAAACACCATCCACCACCCCCGCTGTCCCCATGTGATGGTCGGGCTGGGGTTGTGTGACCCGTCCGCGCGCATCGCGGAGTCGACGAGACCCTGCCGCCGAGTCTTCATGAGAAGTGATCCCACGCATATCGCGAACATCGCGACGAGCGTCACATAGCCGATCGACCATGCGGAGGCCTGCTGGTCCAACATCGAGACACGCTCGATGAGAAACGGGTAGCCCAACAGCGCGACGAGGCTGCCGATGTTGCTGGCTGCGTAGAGAAAATAGGGGTCGTGGGCATCCTTATGGTCGGTGGCTGCGAACCACCGTTGCAATAGTGGAGCTGAGCTTGAGACGACAAAGAAAGCCGGTCCGACGTGCACCAGCAACGAAAGCATGAGCCACGACACCGGCTCGTCACCCGGTCGCGGGCCGTCGATGTTGGCCAGCGCGATCGGCAACACGATCAACGGCGTGAGCATGACCAACAGGTGCACGACGGCTTGTGTTTTCACACCAAACCAGCGTATCGAGCCGTGGGCGTACGCGTACCCCGCCAGTAAAATCGCCTGAAAGAACACCATGCAGGTATTCCAGACGGCGGGCGTTCCACCCAACTTGGGCAGGAGCATCTTTCCGACCATGGGCTGAACCACGAACAGCAAAGATGCGCTAATCAGGAGTGTGACCGAAAACAGAACAACCATTGCAATCCCCTACCGGTTGCGATTCTTATCGGCAGGATGTCGCCACAGCGGGAATGATCGTCCGACAGGTGGCCTGACGGGTGCTAATCCCCGGTCACGGCGTCGCGATCGACGACATAGAGGCGTCTGACGGCGGCCAGGTCGATGCCTGTTTCGACTTCAAGGATGTAGAGCAGTGCGTTATCAGGGTCCGGATAAATGCGCGAGACATTGCCAATGCTGAGCGACGGCGGAAGATTCGGGTCGTCCGGCAGGGTCAGAACGACGTCGCCCACGCGGATGTCTCCGTCGTCCACATAGCGGTGGTGTACGTCGCGGATATCGATCCCCGTGTCGCCACGTCCGAGAAACCAGAAAACCGCGTCAGAGCCGACGAATGCGTCGTCCTGGACGCGTCCCACGGTGATGGGGATTTTCGTGGCGGGGTCGTTGAGAAGGCGGACGCGCGACGTGAACGTGCCCGCGTGGTCAATCATGCCAACCAACGACTCGCCCGAAAGAACCGCCAAACCGTTCCGGGCACCTTCCCGGGCAGACAGGTTGATCTCCATGCGCGATACGACGGCGTCTCTGTTGGCAAAACCGCGTCGGGTCCCGCCGAGAATCAACTTCGACCGTCGCCAGATACCGGCGTCGTCTGCAATGGCTCGCGTGGGAATCAACACCCCGGAAGCACCAAGCCCGCGTCCGCGAACGCGGGTGAGCATTTGGACCTCTCCGCGCAGATGAGCATTCTGGGCGGTCAGCGACTCGACCGCACGTCGCAGGGACGCAACCTCAACGCCGTCAACGGAATCACCATCGTCCCCGCCACCACGCAACCAACAAGCCACATCACCGACGACACGCGAGGCTGCGTCCTGAAACGGGGCGAACACCTGAACCATTCCGCCCGCTCGTCGCGTGATGGAGCGGGGCAACATGATCGCAACCAGTGCGAAAACGCAAACCACCCCGACGAGTCGTTTGGACGTCATCGCCCGAATGTTTTTTTCACGACACGACATGCGTCACTGGTAACACCGAATGCACACATGTGCAATACTTGTTCGTGATGTTCACGGGATGAAATGATAACCGACCGTCTACTCGTCGTCGGCGTCGGACTCCATCGTGTCCTTCCACGCCGCGAGGTTGTCGAGATAGACGGCTGTCCCACGCGCCACACAACTCAACGCATCGTCCGCGACGACACAGTCCAGCCCGGTCCCCGCAGTCATCGCTTCAGCCAAACCGTGCAGCAACGCACCCCCGCCAGCCAGATGAATTCCGCGCTCGACCAGATCAGCAGCCAGTTCCGGTTCCGCCTGTTCCAGCGCACGCGTGGTACACTCGATGATTTTCCCGACCGGCTCACGCAGCGCGTCGCGTACCTCGCTACTGCTGACCACCGTTCGCCGGGGCAGTCCGCTGATCAAATCCCGACCGCGAACCTCGGTCTCGCGCTCACCGTCCTGGAACTCACTGACCGAACCGATCCCGATCTTGATCCGCTCTGCCGTCTGGTAGCCGATCATGAGATTGTAGGTTCGACGCATGTGGTTGATGATGGCTTCATCGAGCTTGTCACCGGCGACGCGGATCGACTCGCACACGCTGATGTCCGCCAGCGACATGATCGCGACCTCGGTCGTCCCGCCTCCGATATCCACGATCATGGACGCAATCGGCTCGGCGATCGGCAAACCCGCCCCGATACCAGCCGCCATCGGCTCTTCGATGAGGTAGACACGCCTCGCTCCCGCCCGCTCAGCCGAGTTGTACACCGCTCGCTTCTCGACGGCGGTGATCCCGGATGGTATGGCGATCACAACACGCGGTTTGACGAACCGACTTCGGCCGTGAACCTTGCGGATGAAATACCCGAGCATGGCTTCGGTGATGTCGAAATCCGCGATGACACCGTCCTTGAGCGGACGGATGGCTTCGATCGATCCGGGCGTCTTGCCGAGCATCTCCTTGGCCACGACACCCACGGCGTTGCCGTTGTCCAGCACCTGACTGGTGCCGCGACGTACCGCCACCACCGATGGTTCGTTCAGGACGACACCCTCGCCCTTCACGCATACCAACGTGTTGCAGGTACCTAAATCAATACCCATGTCGACGCTGAAAGCGCCAAGTAAGGAGTCGAAAATCACGCAGCCTTGTCCTCTTTGGTGATCAGACCTGCCGGTTCAAACGCCGCCCAGGGGCAACCACGAGCCGAACAACTGCTGACTCCGGACCAGAAGCAGAATCGTGGCGGTCAGCACGAACACACATGCGATCGCCAACAACATCGTGTACACATCACTGCCCGGAGACGATTGTCCTTCGCCCATGATTGATTCTCCGCGTGTGGGGAACTGCCGACGCAACACCGCCCCAAACGTTCGCGCACATCATACACAATTCGGGAACACCTGGATATAGAGGCGACAAACGACCATGGATCGCCGGCCCGGGATCAGTCGCCCATCAGGGCTGGGCGAAATGAAATGCATCGACCACGCTGTCACCCTTGCGAGATGACACCCCCCGGGACGAACTCACCAGTCGTCCGGCGGACAGATTCGGCTCAACGTCCGATATCTCGACGTCGCCCACATATTGCCCACCACGATAGACGACAAAAACCATCCCCTTGCCAACATTGTCCGTCGATCCGACGCTAATCGTGACATGATCGCCATCGACCGCCACCACCCGCCCGTTGATCCGCGGCGTGCTCATCGCCTGTCGCGGAGCCACCCCGGTCAGGCTCGGCTCGAACGGCGCTGACGGGGCGATTCCCGTCTGCTGCGACAGATTCTGATTTTCATCCTGGAGGATGTTGATCTGCTGAGCCTGTTGACGCTGCTGCTGCACGAAAACCGCCGCCTGGCTTGACAGCTCGTTGACCCGCTCGTTCAGGTCGATATTGCGACGCTCAAGCTCGATGTTTCGACCTTCGAGCTGCCCTCGCTGCTCATCAATGCGCTTTCTGGACTCCTGAGCAATACCCAGTTCGTTCGTAAGCCGCTGGGCAAGTGCGTCGGCGGACCGACGGTCAGCCGTCAACTGTGCGATCGTTCCCTCGTGCCTTGCAAGCGATTGAGCCTGTTCCTGGACGGTCTGTTCCAGTTCATCGATTCGGTCGAGTCGTGCCCTTGCCTGGTCGCGAATACCGGCCAACTCAGCGGAATGGGCGGCTGCGAGTGAACGCTGGTTGGCAGCGCTGATCTGCGCTTCGCGACGGTAATCCTCCGCGAGCGATTTCCAATTGTCCTGCTGCGCGATCAAACTGATCGACGCCATCGAAAACGCGACACAAAACACCACCAGAACGACCACGAGGATCTTTGTGATTGCACTCACGAATCATCTCCGTTGAGGGAGTTATTCAAGCCAATGGCGAGGCGGGACAAATCGGCGAAAAATCGCCGACGAGGCCGAACCAGGAACCACGCTCCCGTTCGGCACGGCCTGATACCCGATCCCGGAAAACTACGATCCCGGGCCAAATGGCTGGTATCGACCCGCCGGCGGCAACCGACGGCATCGCTCACCGGGCACTGCAACCCACCCGGTCCATCTTCCAACCGTTTCGTATAGCGGACAGGAGCGATCGTTGCAAGTCCCGCACCGCAGGAATGGCGGGGTATCGCGGAAATCACGCCAAACGACCGCTTCAATTGACGAGAGTCCGCGGTGGCAGGCAACAGCAGCTTATGGACGCGCCGCTTCCAACGATACAAGCTGCCAGGACCGTGTCGCAGTTCCGGCACCCTGTACGATCTGTCGAAAAACAAACAAATCCAAAGGCGACACGATACCATCGCGATTCATGTCGAGAAAATCCACCATCGCCCCCTGCTCCGGTGTGGAAACGCCATTAGCCAAGGAACGGAACCTGAGCAAGTCGAATGGCGCAACCATGCCGTTCTGGTCCACATCACCCGGAAGAGCTGACATATCAATCCGGTCAGGCTCATTGGTTATTTCGCCCAGATTGCCCTGGTTTTCGATCCGGTTGCCAGCCATGTCCTCCACATCAGCGATGAGGGTGAACCAGCATCCTGGCGGCAGCGGCGCAACGAATTGCACCTCGACGATCGGGTTGCTGATCGCGTCGACAGAAACGATCGCCGGCGGGACTGCCCCGGTCGATTCGAGCACGAAATCATCGACCGACAAATCGCCACCACCCACCGACCGCACAGGCTCGCTGAATTGCATCACAACCCGGTCGATCCCCAGATTGAAATTCACCCCATCCGTACTCTCCAGACGCGGATCGATGTAACCGCTGAACGGGAAAACGATGGTGGGATCAGCGTCATGATCCATGACGGGTGGTGTCACATCCTCGTCGAAACACTCGATCACACGCACGGCGAATTCATCGATCGCCGCTTCGGTGATGGAATCGTTGGGGCAGTCATCGACCGAAAACTGCACGTTCAGCGTCTCGCCCGGATCGGCGAAATCGCTGAGACGGAATTCCCGCTCAACCCACTCCGGACCGGTTGAGGTGAGGGCGGCGATCTCCTGCCACGATCCGCCACCGTCGGCTGACACAGCCACACGCAGCCTGTCCTGGGTTCCGACCCCGTTCCAGGAAAACCAGCTTGCAAAACTGATGGTCACGTCCCGCTGATCGATCACGACGGTTGGCGAGGTCAGGAAAAACGGCCCGCCGTCCACGTCCGACTGCCCAGCCCCCACGCCTGGCTCGTTGGGGGCGGTGACAAACGCCATCGATCCCTCGCCACCCGTGAAATCATCGCCCGGAGCCGACGACGTGCCCGTCGGGTCAACGCGCTTCCACCCCCCGATGTTGTTTTCGACCGACGGACAGTCCTCCGAAAAGACCGTCCATCCCTGGCTCGTCTCGAAATCGTCTTCAAAAAACGTCTGCGTGTCTGAAATCACCTCCGCAAGGTAGGTAGCCTGCGGTGCGCCGGGCGGATCAACCACCACCCCGCCGCCTGCGGTCTGAACCTCGACATAGTAACTGACGAATGAACCACAAGGTGCCCCCGGAATCTGAGCTTCAAAAAGCTCGGCGGAAATCTGCGTAAACGGAACCGAGACCGGGTTGGCGGTCCCCTGATCCTCGGATATCACGTCGGCGAACAGCGTTACTCCATTCGCAAGGGGTTGATCGCAGCCTGGGTCGATGCGCACGGTCAGGGTCGCCCCCGCCTGCGGATCGACCTGTTCGACCAGCCCGTCGGGATAGGCGAGCGAGAGCAGCACATCGCCAGCTGAGATGATATGCAATCCCTCCCGCACGTCGCTGATCAATATCCGGTCCCCGCCCGGCAATGGGTAAACACCCCACGCGCCCCCAAATCCGAACGGTTGCGTATCCGACGTGTCAAACCGCGCCACCTCGGTCAGAATTCTTTGCGCCTCGTCGATGTCGAGAATCACCAGACCCGCCTGATACCAGGACACGAAAACGCGATTGCCAACCACGACCACGTTGTGCGCACTGTTCGCATCAGAGGGCGGAACAACGAACGTGTCACGCAGGGTAATGTCCAGACCACCGCCAAAAGCCGGGGCCATCTCGTACAACCGAACCGGACCGCCCGTTCGTTCCTCGCCGACCACAACCCACCGTCCGTTCGCGGAAGGCCACGCAGCGTGCGTCGACGTCCCTGACGCAGCCCCGAGAAACACCGGCCCCGCACCCGCCAGATCGGTGACGTCGTAAACCCGGATACCACCGTTCCAGGCGCACGCGTAGAGGCGACCATCGACCACCGTGACGTCGTGGACGAAACTGCTACCGACGTCGTCGATAAACCAGCGATTTTCGGTGATGCGTGCCGGGGGGTTGTTCGGATCGTAACCGGTCAGATCGACAATACCGACGGTCGGGTCCCGACTGTCTGCCAGGTACAAATATCCATTGTCGTAGAAAACGTTGTGCGCATCCGCATAGCCTTGCGTGGAAATCCACGTCAGATGTCGCGGGTTAAACGGGTCGCGAATGTCGACGATCTCGACGGCGTCGTTGCCGTCACCTTCCAGGGCGATGAACAACAACCCGTTGGCGGATTTGACATCCTGGGCGGACGCGAAATTGTTCGGCGGTTCAACGACCCATTCGAGAAATCGATCCGGCTCGCGCGGGTCCGAGATATCGAAAAAATGGACCTTGTTGTCTCCAAATTGTCCGACAAACGCGATGTCGCCATCGGCCCATACATCCGCGTACGACCCGGAATCCACGTCACCCTGACCGGTCAGGACCAGTTCGATCGGACAGTCACCCGCGTCTGCGGATGTGGCAGGAAACAGTGACGAGACGATCAGACAAACAATCAAACGAGAAATGATGCGGGGCGTGAGGTGGTCGTGCATGGTATGGAAGGCTCCAAATCGACGTTGAATCTGTCCGGGTCATTTTAGTGTCGCCTCGGATACGCCGACCGCCACTTTTCGATGTACTCGCCCACGCCGATTATACCCGCCGGCGAATTCCGGAAGCAATCGCAAGCCGGTTCCCCGGTCGATCATTTATGGGTCTTTCGCATTCAGACGTGAATTATTCCAATCCCGCCACAATTGCAGAGCAATACGCACGGCACCCGTTGCGATTGCATGAATACCGGACCATTTTGTTTTGTTCAGCACGGATGCAAAATGGCTCCATTGACTGCCGTGAGCGGCGTGGATACGCTCAAATGGGGGATGGGTGCAGTGTGCCGGAATCGTGAGATTTCGGGCGGATGTCGTCGCGATGTTGTCGTGGCGGGCGAGGCTATTTGGGGAAGATTCATCCGACGGTTGGTGCGCGCGTTCCCGGGCAACCGACGACGCGCACCTCGGAACACCGGAATGGGAGTCCTATGTCCGTAAAGAAGCGATTGCTCATCGCAGTCACCTTGGGATTGAGCTTGTCTGTGACGGGTTGCGGGTTGACCTCCCTGCTCGCGTTTTTGGCGGGTGGTGGTGATCTGCCATTGCAGAACAGCAGCTTTCCGGACCTGCCGGGTCGCCAGATCGACACGGCTGCCAACGTTGTTGTGCGTGTGATCAACGAAAGCAGCAGGTCGGCGGACGTCTCGGTCGAATTTCTGCTCGAACGTCGCAAGGTGCACGAAGCCTTCCTGCGAACCCGATCGCGTGTGCCCAACGCCGATATCGGTCCCGAGCTGACCGACACAATCAACATCACCGGCCAATTTCCCGACGGCACACCGACCGTCCCTGCCAACCTCCTTTTCGCCCGTGATTTCGAAGAGGACTTTGTTTTTGACTACATCATTCGTGATCCCGACGTGCCCACACCTGATGGTGATGCGGACAGCGTGGACGACGACAATGACAATTGTCCGAACATCTCCAACGCCGATCAGCAGGACCGCGACGACGATGGTATCGGTGATGCGTGCGACAACTGCCCGAACGATACCAATCCCGAACAGGAAAACAACGACGGCGATACGTTCGGGGATGCGTGTGACAACTGCATCGAACTGACCAACGCAGACCAGGAGGATATCGACAACGACGGTATCGGTGACGGATGTGATGATGACGATGACGGTGACGGCGTCGCCGACGAGGTGGACAACTGTCCCGACGTGGCCAACCCCGACCAGATTGACATTGACGCGGACGGTGCGGGCGACGCATGCGATGATCTGTTCGACCCAGCCGTGATACCCATCCCGACACCCGGAGGGGGGGGCGGTTCCGTTGATCCGCCGATCACGGATTGTAACGGAAACGGGATCGATGACGCCGTCGATCAAGTCAACTGCGATTCGCCATTATGCGAGGATTGCAACGGCAACGGAATCCTCGACGGTTGCGAAAACCTGGCGGACTGCAACAAAAACATGGTCCCCGACGAATGCGACATCGCCGACGAGGATTCTCCCGATCAGGACGGCAACGGTGTTCCCGACGAGTGTCAGCAACCGGGAATCTGGTTCGTCGATGACGATGCACAGTTCGACCCTGCACCGGGCGACCCGCGCGTCAGCGACCCGAACGAGAACGGCACGGCGGAACACCCGTTCGACGCGATTCAGGAAGCCATCGACGCATCTGACGACGATGATCTGATTTCGGTCGCCCCCGGTACCTACACCGACATCGGTAATCGCGACCTGAACACGCACGGCAAAAAAATCCGGATCATTGCGAACGGAAACTCCCCCCAACTCGGCTTCGAGCAGGCGATTATCGACTGCCAGGCGTACTCCGGGGACGCACACCGTGCCTTTACGTTTGAAGGCGACGAAACACCTGACACCGTCGTTTCCGGATTCACGATTCGCGAGTGCCACGAACTCAACGGCGGAGCCATTCTCGTTCAGAACCACTCGCGACCGACGCTCAGGAATCTCGTCATCCGAAACAACGGCGCGGACGACAGCGGTGGCGGCATTTACATCACCGGAACCGCATCACCGACCCTCGAGAACGTCAGCTTCATCAGCAACATAGCCGAAAACGGGACTGGGAGCGGAGCGGCCTGCCTCGGCAACAGTGAACCCTTGTTTTTCAACTGCGTGTTCTCCTTCAACGGTGGCGACGATCACGGTGGACGCGGCGAACAGATTCGCGGCTGCCCCATCGCGTATGGCACCGCCTTCGCCGCGTGCGACGATGCAAAACCCAAAATCAGGAACAGCCTGTTTGAAAACAATTTCGGCAACGAGGCCGGTGCGATATCCCTCGGTTGCAACGCGTATGGAGAGTTCAGCCGATGCAAAATCATCGGCAATCAGGGGACCGTCGGCGGGTTGTCCGTGTCCGACAGCACGACAGCCACCTTCCACAACTGCGAATTCCGCGACAACTTCGGCGAGCATGGCGCGATGTACGTCAACGGACTCGCCAACGTCGAGTTCGCCAACACCCTGTTCACCCGAAACACAGCCACCACGGGCGGCAGTCTGATGGGTATGGGCACCGGCAAGTACTCGGATCCGCAGGTACAGTTTTTCAACTGCACCGTCGCACGCAACAACGCAAAGGACGGGTTCCTGATCGATCAATCCTCGTCAGGTTCCTCTGAATTTTTCAGCTCCATCCTGTATTTCAACCAACCCCCGACTTTTGGTTCCTACAGCTCATTTTCCTTCTGCGACATCGAGGGCAGTATCATCGAGAATCGTTTGAACGCGGGTGACAGGAGCGGAGACGGAAACATCGATCGGGACCCCGTGTTTGTGAATCCCGACGGCGGTGATTTTCGACTGGATCGCGGGTCGCCCTGCATCGACGTCGGATCCAATATCCTGACCACCACGGACGTCCTCGATCTTGACGGTAACGGAACACTCAAGGAGCTGTTGCCGGTCGATCTCGATGACCTCCCGCGTTTTGTCGACGACCCATGGGTTCCCGACAACAGCCCCCTGCCCATCATCGACATGGGTGCGTACGAAAGGCCCGTCATCGAATGTCAGGATTCCGCGGAATGCAACGACGACAATCCCTGCACGAACGACATCTGTGACCCGGGTGAAAACGGCGCGGACGCACGAGGCTGCTTCAACGTCGACAACGACAAAAACCCGTGCCCTGATTAGCCATCGGACGAATCAACTCTGACTTCGATTTTCCCAACCGCCCGCGCGATCAACGTCGGCAGCGCGCTGCGGTATCGCTCCAGCGAAGCCCCATCCGCCTTTTTGACCACGCAGACACAATCCACCCCGCGAGGCAGGTCGTGCTGCTCCAGCCGATACGCCTCGCGCAACAGTCTTTTCACCCGGTTCCGCCTGACGGCGTTTCCGATCCGCCGTCCGACGCTCAACCCGATTCGCGAATAGTCCAGCCCATTGTAACAGGCGAAAACAACCAGATGACCATTGCCCGCCGCACAACGAACGGCAAACACACGATCAAAATCACGCTGCAATCGCAGGTGCAGTCGCCTGGAAAATGTAAACCCCGAATCAGCCATTATTTACACGCAAAACGCCCAAAACCGCTCACACACGCGTCATGGTCCGGTCGATACCATTGAATGCACCCGCTGCGCGTCCTATACTAAACGTGTGCGGGGGCGATGCCCATCGTGAAAACACCGTGATCCTGACCACCAGGACGAGGACACCGAAATGCACATCCGAAGATTCCACGAATTCGCGATCTCCCTGATGGTGTTGTTACTCGTCACGACGACCGTCGCAAACGCACAGGTCCGCGTCAACAACCGTGTCAACAGTTCGATCACACCCGCCGCCAACAACGTCCCCAGGGTCGAATCCCTCGGACGTTTCGGTGGACGGAGCCTCGCCGATACCGACTTGCGACAGATCAGCCGACCGCTGAATTTCAACTCATCGTTCAACGCACCTGCCTCGATCAACTCGGTGACCCCAACCCTCCCGTCATTCTCATCCGGCAGCTTCGGTGGCAGACTGAATTTCGGAACGATCAATACCCGGATACCGTCCGTTGGTAACACGCCGTCACTGACAATACCACCCCTGTCGATAGGCACGCTGCAAATACCTTCCTTCTCGTCACCTTCCAGCACCCTGCCGGGCACGTCGGGAATCACCAGTTCGCTCGGGAACCTCGCACTGCCGACGCTTCCACCAGTCACCACAACCCTGCCCGGTTTCACATTCGACGAGGAGGAACTCCTCGGAGCAAGCCCCATCCTCAGCCCATCCAGCAACCTCGGATTCCAGGTCGACCCCTCGCTCACCATGCAAAATGTCGAATTCGCCAAATCATTGGGCATCAGTCCGCTTGGCGCGAATAATTTCGGCCTGTCGCCCTGGTCAACCACCATTGACCTGTCTCCACCCTCGAATCTCGCCTACCAGGACCGCGACACGCCCGATCGCGGGATCGATCCCTCTATTCCCACGCTTGAAGAATCGGGCCAAACTGGAAAAATCGATCCGTTGAAATCCGGGCTGACCCGATACGACGAACACGATCGAAAATCCGTCCGCGACAACATTTTCAACGCAACCGACGCCCTCGACATCGACCGCCTCACCTCGGGACAATCCGCATGGGACAGCAATCCGCTCGTCCCTCAGCCAACCACACCCGGCGGTCCAGTCACCGCCACCCCCGGCGGACTCTACGGTCGCATGAAACAGACCGTCGCCATGATCGAGTCGATCAACACGCGCTCAACCGAGCTTGCAAAGAACAGCGATAGCGTCCCCTCGGTCCGGGCAGAACTCGATGTTTCACGATCGTTCCTTATCGAAACCAATGACACACCGCTCGGCTCCTTCACCTCCGGATCGCTCGACCCATCGGAACAGTTCACCACGTCAGCCGAGAAACACCTCCGCGACGGCAACTACCTCCGCGCCCTTGCCCATTACGAAGTCGCCCTGACCGCCGATCAGTCCAACCCGCTCAACCACCTGGGCCAAGGCATCGCCTACATCGGAGCGGGTGAATACTATAGTGCCGTCCGCCGCATCGAACGCGCCATCGACATGTTCCCTGAAATCGCCTACTTCAAATTCGACCTGACCCGGTTCATCACCGACGCAGACCTCCTCGACGTCCGCCGAGCAGACCTCGAAACCAGGCTGGCTGAACACGAGGATTACCGCTACCGATTCCTGCTCGGTTTCATCGAATACCACATGAACCTCGAAAAATTCGGCCTGAAAAACCTCGAAAACGCCGCCGCAAACGCCCCCGCCGATTCCGCCATCGCAAGATTCCCCAAAATCCTGAAAACCGGCAACGACTTGCGGGCACTCAAACCCACTGCCGACACGGCGGAACTACCATAAAAAACTCTCGCAGCCCGCAGGCTGACCGACTAGTCTGTTCGGAATGAGTTACGACTTCTTCATCTACGACGTCGGTGCTGATCCGTCTGCACCAACCTCCCCCCCGGAATATTTCGACGAGGAAACAGGCGATCCCATCATCGAGCCGGTGACCGAACAGAAACTAAAGCTCATGCGAACGGTCGCAGCCCGATTGCAGAGAGAATATGCAAGATTGTCAGTCTCTGAGTCGAACATGAAGTCCACCGAGGGCGAGCAGAATGACAGTGGGCCGTCTATCCACGCGAACGACATGGACGACGGATTCGGAATGTCGTTTGATATTCTTCCGGCCAGTATCGAAGTGAATCTGCCCTATCTTGCGCAAGGTGCCGAAGCTCATCGCGCAATTCGACAGCTCATTGACTGCATGAAAGCAATCGAGGATTGCACGCCGTACAGGACGTACGACCCACAGCTTGATAGGGTCCTCGATCTGAACAACGATTTTGACGAGGTCGTCGCAACTTACGCACCGATTGTGGAACGCCTGCACGGGGCGGAAAACTCAAACAAACCGTGGTGGAGATTCTGGTAGGCAACCCGCCGAATCTCAAACAACCCACTCCCCACCGACACAAACACCCTTAATCACGCTCGCGTCACAGCCAAACACCAGCGACGTCAACAGCGTTTCCTTCGTCCACCCCGCCAACTGCGGCGCGTTCAGATCAACCACGACAAAATCGGCATGTTGCCCTACCGAAATCCGGCCACAATCAACATTCAACGACCTCGCCCCGCCCTCGGTCGCCACGCGCATCAACCCCTCCGCCACCGACCCGCCACGGCCCTTGAACACGCCCCGCCCCTCATGCTGCAACCGCTGCCCATACTCCAGCAGTCGCATCTCCCCCAGCATATCGATCCGGTTGTTTGAATCCGACCCCAGACAGATCGCCCCGCCATCCGCCCACATCCCCGCCGCCGCTGAAATCCCGTCGCCCAGATTCGCTTCAGTCAGCGGACAAATGCAGATATTCGCCCCGCGATCGATATACCGAGACATGTCGCCCGGATCGGTGTGCGTACAGTGCACCGCCGTAAACTCGCGTCCCACGGGCAGCCGATCCAGCAGCAACTCCATAGGCCTCATCTTGTGATGCAGCAGGCACATATCAATTTCGCGTGGCTGCTCCTCGACGTGCATGTGCATGACCATCTTGTTTTCCGACGCGTACTCATGCAACCGAACGACATCATCAATCGGCACGGCGCGGATGCTGTGCGCCACCAACCCCTGCCGCTGCAAATCACGATCGACCAACGCATCGACGCGCGCGACGTTTTCCAAAAACGCGTCAATCGAGTCCGCCCCGAACCGCCGCTGCCCACCTTCCAATGGCTGACCGATGTCCCCGGTCATGTAGCACGCGTTCAGCAGCACCATCCGAATGCCTGCCTCGCGCGCCGCCGACAACACCAGTTCATCAAACGCAAACCCGCCGCACGTCTCGTCATGGTGAAAATAATGAAACTCTCCCACCGTCGTGATCCCGCACCGCAGCATCTCCCGAAACGCCTGCACGCAAACCGCGAAAAACCGCTCCGCCCCCAACTCCCCCACCAGCCGATACATCTCATCCCGCCAAACCCAGAAATTCCCGCTCTTCTCCGGAAACGTCTCCGCCAACCCGCGCAACCCGCGCTGAAAAGCATGTGAATGCGCATTCACAAACCCCGGCAAGAGCGCACACCCCTCCAGCCGCTCTGTCGCCCGATCGTTCCCCGTCCCCACCCGCGAAATCCGACCATCCGCCCCAACCTCAACCCGCACCCCATCCTCGAACCGCCCGTCAAGGTAGGTCCAACCAGCTTCCAATACTTGTCTCGTCATGATTCTTGCATACTCAGGATTTTCTTCGCCTTCTATCTACGACTACCTGTCTGCCACATTTGCTTTTTTCCGGCGGACCGAATCGAGAAGTTGCACAATTGCTCGCTCATGTCTGCTAGACAGCGCATAATGCTCAACTATCGCCGACGATGCAATCAAGATATACACGCCCACTTCAAAGGCTAATTGAGATGGCCGGTTTCTTTGCCCACTGGCCTTTTGCGAAACGCGAATAACGCCCGCACCAGTTGCATCAACGTGCAAGAACTCCTTGAACGCAAGCGGACGAGAATGAGCTGCTGCATCTCCGAGTCGTCGCATGGGGTCTTGAAAAAGACGGAACTGCTTGACTCGGGTGGCGAGTGGACCGATCTTTTCATTAAGCGACATGTTTCTCCACCTCTTCTCTCCTGGTGAAGCGCAACTCTTGCCTCGCGTAATCCAATCATATCTGGCACGCCTGTGGCGATAGACTACTTGCTGGGCCCATGGATGCACGCCAACCACACTCTTGGTCGTCTTTTTGATTCGCCGACAATAGTCCTTGAATTCGTCGAATTCGTCATGCGCTGCTTCAATAGACAAGAGTCGATTGAGTCTATCGATACCAAGTGGCCCGTCTAGCAAATAGGATATGTCGATGGCCGAATCCAAGATTGACCGACCCACGAGGCTGGCGTCAAGCGTTCGGCGTGACGATACTAATGAAACGACAGCCCTACCACTTTGCGCAGACTTGGCTAAGAGGCCGAATACCCAAATATTGAAGGGGCTAAGGCTTTTGGTGTCGTTACACTCCGCAAGAACTCGATCGACGACTTTGGTAGAAAGACCGAGAAACCGAACTCGATCCGCTACCATGATTGACCACCGCTGGCGGCGATAATCGAAAATGCCAGACTTAACATCAACGTATCGCACCCCCAAAAAATAACAGGCCCAACCCAGCCCACGAACAAGGGTATTCCATCTCAACTAAGCACGCAAGATATCGCGACGGCAGCGGATTGCGCACGAATACTGGCCATCTTAGGGCGCGCTCATAAATAACATGAACGATTTTCTGTTGGGTTTTCTGTCGGAAGGTCGATGATGTTGTTGGATGCAAGACACACAAACCATCAGTCGCATTCGATGCAAGTACCGTGCGCTTCGCGTGGAGATGGACGAAC
>JAJDDT010000018.1 GCA_029260165.1 Phycisphaerae bacterium
GTGTATGTCTCAAAACGAAAACCGGAAATCGCGCTGAGTGCGGGGTAACCCCGGAAGCGTCAATACGCAGAAAACCGCGCTCGCACAGAAACCGCCCTACGGAGCCTGTGAAATCCAGTCAAGCTGCTGCGAGTCGAGAAACCAGTGCAACAACGCCGACGGCGTCGAACCGTTCAACTCCACATGCATGTACGCCATCGACCCGGTGTGAAACACCAAACGCGGACGATCGTCATCCGCCAACAACCTCGCCGCCAACCGCGACAGATCAGGCTCATGCCCGCAAACCGCCACCGCCTTCAACTCAGCCACGCGGTTCAACTCCCCCATCACGCTTTCCATGTCCGATTCGCACGACAACGCCTCGCACGAACGCAACTGCGGAGATCGCTCCAGTCGCTCGCACAAAATCTCCGCCGTCTGACGGGCACGCGGATACGGACTTGTCAGCACCGCATTCAATCGAATCCCCAGGCGATTCAACGCAACAGCAGCGCGTTCCGTTTTCTCCGCACCACTTGAGCTTAGCATACGATCACGGTCGCTCGCCACACCCGGCGAACCGACGGGCATCGCCTCACCGTGACGAATAATCAATAATTCCAACTCACGAACCGGCATCGCGCTCAAATTCATCCATGTCCACCGACACGCGCAACACCGTCGCAGGTGTCAGCAAAAAGACGTGTGGCCAGCCCTTGATGGCTGCAAATACGTTTCTTTCCCCATCGGCCGCACTCGCCCTGTCGGAGATAAACAACTCCAGCGATCGGCCCTCGTCGGTCGAGATGGTAACGGACCTGGCTGGATTGTCGAGTCCGAATGGCCGCAGATCAGTGACGTCATACGCGACGTATCGCTTCAGTTTCAAATCACCCAGTTGCAACACGAGATTATCGACCTTCTTCGCATCGATCGGCAGCGCAGGTTCCGGCAAATAATACCAACCCGCCGAACCCCGACCGAATCCGTGCGACACCCCATCGCTCTTGACGGTCACGTTTTTCACCTGCGACATCTCAAAAGACCAGATCGCCCTGGAATGTACGTCCGCCTCAACCGCATCCAGCACGGATGCCGGAATCTCAAACAACGCATCGCGATCCGCTCGCCTGGCGTAAACCTTGCCGCTGCGCAAACCAATCGAGATAGAAACGGTCTCCAGTTCATCAGACGACGTCTGCGCTTCACCATCCTCACCCGCCCTGATCACCGACGGCTTTGCATGGACAATCGACGCGATGACCCTCGGATGTTTGATCGCAGCGAGTGCATTCACGTCAGTATCCGGCACCATCGTAATCGCCCGAAGGTCCGCAACCCTGGCCGCCAGATTCGCCGCCGTTTGCAAATCCGCATCACCCGCAAACGGAACCGTCAACCGCCAGGTACCAGCATCATTCGTCATCGCATGCGTTTGATATTGGCCGGTCTCATCGTCCAGGCGATCCAGGCGAATGCTGCGAATCTCGCTGACCGCCAGTTTCAGAATATCACGGTCACGGTAGCTGATCGGTGATCGCAGCAGAATCTCCGCCTGCCCCGAACGAACCTTTGCCACCGCCTTCGAATCCCCACGTTGCAGATAGTACGCCCGCCTGCCGACCGGGTCCGTCGGATTTCCAACCCTGATCACCGCCGGTTTGTCCTCGCCTTTGACCTTTACCTCGATCTGAATCGCCGGATCGACCAACCCGAATTCCGGATTGCGCACGTTGGCATGTTCCACATACGCAAACGCATCCAGTTCCGAAATCGTCCTGACCAGCTCACGCACTGAACCCCCGTCCGCAACCCTGCCGCTGCCCTCGAAAACCCACAGTCCGAGATCATTCCGACTCAGAACCGCCGGCTCGCCGCCCCGCGAGGTGATCGTCAATCGCTCGACATCGCTCACCGCCGTCCGCACGAGCGTCATGTCTCGCCACGTTTCCATCGCGGGCGTCATCTTGTCCGCGATCGTCCTGGTAATCGTCGCAATCGCCCCATCCGTGTCCAGCTTGGCATACACCATCTTGTCCTGCCCAAGCGGACTGCGCGACGCGATCAACAGCCGATACTGTCGTATCACCGTTTCCGTCACAGGCTCACTCGACGCGTCCCCACCATCCTGACCATCCTCCGCTTCACCCACGGATTCGTCGGATTCGGACGACTCAATCGCGACGGTCTCCTCGCACGTCACCTCGATATCAACCCTGGGCGGAGCGAATCCGTATCGCGCCAGCACCGTCGACGCATCCCCCGCCACCCACGCAGACGCACGCAAACCGCTCATCGCGTCGATCGCGTCAACCACCACCTTGTCGATCGCATCGTCCGCGAAAGGCTCCTCAAACCGCCAATCGCCATCAGATTGCACCAGACGATACGTCGTGGATTCATCATCCATCTCGTTGGCGACAACATTGAACTCCACCGCCACCGCCGACGACGCATCGAAACCGAACATCCTGCGATCACGATATTCGTACACGTTCCGCTTCAGCAAACCATCCAGCGAACCCTGAACAACAAAAACGTCCGCACTGTCGCCCGCACCAAGATAATGAGTCGAATCCGACGCCGGAAGACCAATCCGAACCTTGTGCTCCCGCCCACCCTTCTCAAACAACCCGACCGTTACCCTCGGTTTCGCCAGACCCGCCTCATCCGCCCCGACAGCCCCATCCTGCCCCGCCCGATAAACAATCTGATACCTGAGACCCTTTAAACGGTTAACGATCCCGTTCGCCTCCCACTGAGGCACCTCCGCTTCAAATGGCGACGTCAATCGCCACAACACCCCCGCATCACCCTCCGATTCAACCATCTCAAAAACACAATCCGGTTGACCCGACCGCGAAAAGACAATCTTCACCACATCTTCCAACGGCGGATCGAACAACGGCCTGGCTGCCATCTCCGCAGGTGACGGAGGCGTCTCCGCGACCGATTCGTTCACCCGGCTCACCTCCTGATTGCGAATGACGAACACACCGACCAACAGACCACCCAGCAATACCAGCATGACAGCCGTTGTCTTGAAATTCATGTCACCAACCTCCCGATCCGTCCAAGCCCTACCGACGTCTCATCCACCAGACCACCCCACCTGCCAGCAACGCCGTCGCAGGCCAACCCACATACGCAAACGCTTTGATCACCCGCATCGACCCCGACCGCTCATCAATCGCAATCGTCCCAATATCCACAGGCTTCCCAACATCCAGCCACTCCGTTCGATCGTTAAGCCAGTGCAGCGAGTTGATAAACAAATGGACATTCCCGGGATTGCGCAAAACAGTCGTGATCCCCCTGGACGTCAGCAACCCACCCCGCGCCAACGCCCATTCATCCGAAAACGGTGCCCGCCCACTCACCACAACAATCTTCCCATCCCCCGCCTCACCCGCAACCGCCACCGTGAACGGACCCGTCGCATCACCCTCCTGCCGACTCACAGGCTTGCCCTCACGCACGTTCTTTTCATATTTGGTGAAATCGCGAACCCCCCACAACCCTTCAACCGCGTTCATCCACAACAACTTGTCAACAACAACCCCTTCAGGCCTGCTACCGGAAATCTCAATCGGACAGGCAAGACGCGTCGCCCCCCGTTTTCCGACCATCCCACGCACAATCGCATGATCCGAACGCGAGAATTCACCCGCCACAAAACTCTCCTGACCAATCGCCATCTCCCCAGGCTTGCCCGGATAAGGAAACGCCCGCAACACAACCATGTCCGACGCAACGTGAATACCCCAATCGTCAGCCAAATAACCATCGTATGGATAAGGCTCCGGCACATCACCGAACGCACCAGGCAGCCAACCCGCCACAAAAATCGCCCGCGGATGCTCACCAAGTGCGCCCACCACACGCTGCCTGTGCAAATCATTGAAACCCCCCTGAGACTGAGGCTGACCCCCCGGAGGCGGGTTTATCGGACGCAGCACCACGAAAATCGTCCGCACAGGCGGTGGATCAAGTTCCGGCGGCGTCTCCATCGATGCCACGTCCCACTCCTCCACAACGAAATTCGCATCCTCAAGCATCGCCTTTATTTTCGCATACGGACCAGGACGCGACCCCATCCCGGGCATCCCAGGCCTCCCACCCGCAAACAATGACTGACCACCAAACCGTGCGAACACAACCGCTGTCTTCTCCGCAACAGTCAACTGCAAAATCGCAGAAGTCACCTTCTCCTCACCCCGAAAAATCCGCTGACCGAAACCTGCCTCAACCGCCCTCGGATCCGCAGCAGGCCATATCTCGTCAAAACGGACAACCTTCGCCTGCTCGTCCGTATACACAACCAACGCGTTCGACATCGGTCCAAGCTGGCGCACCAGCCCATCAAACTCCAGCCCCCCAAGCCCACGCGCGTTCGTCGTCTCACCCTCAAGTCGCGCAATCAGAGATCGATACGCTGTATCCACACTGTTCACATAATCTGACACCGCCTCCGGCATCGACGTTCGCTGCACGCGCAACTGTTGGCAATATGACAATATATTGTTCAGATCCCGCACCACCCCACTGTACAACTGCACCAGCTTCTGCTGCACAACGCCATACTGAGGCGAAGCCCCATCGACCAACGCTCGCACATCCTCCGTCGCGAACGCTACCGCACGCTCGCGATCTTCAAGCAACATCTGAATCTGCCCGAGATCAATTTTGGCCGTCTCATCGCTTGTCGTTTCAACGATCCCTGCCAGTTTCTCCGACTGCCCCTGCAACAATTCATTGATCTGACCCAATAGTTCATTCTTAAACCGTTCCGCCAACGCTTCGTAGGGCTGCGTTTCCTCCGAAAACACTTTCAATCCGCGCAATTCATCAACAAACGCATCACGTTTCGCATGATCCTGCAACGGATTGATCGAACGAATCTCAACCATCGACGGATTCGTCCGCTGATACAGACTCAACAAATCATCCATCCGCTCCCGATACCTGGCCTGGTCCTCGTCCTCAATATCCGTCTCAAAATACAGACTCGCCAACCGCACCTTCTGATCGAGATCGCTGACCAGATATTCCGTCCCCGTGGTCAGACTGTTCAATCGCGAACTCGTCAGGTCGACCCTCGTGTTCCTCTTGAACGAAACCCATTGGGAAACGACCACGAGCGTCAGGGCGATCACGATGCTCAACACCACATTGGTGCCAATGGCAAGGTGTCGTCCGGAAAAATCAGACTGCGGTGAATTCCGATCCTGATCTATCGCCATCGCCGAAACTCCAGAACCTTGACTGCCAAAAACAAAAACAAACCCGTGGACGACAGGAAAAACACCGTATGATTCGTATCAATCAACCCACGCGCGAAATCATGATAATGGGAAAGCAGCGACACCTGCTGCATCACCACCCGAGGCGTGCCCTCAATCTGTCGCACGAGAAAGTCCGCCAACAGCGTCACAATCGCGAGCAGCACAAAACTGCACAGAACCGCAATAACCTGATTCCGCGTGCAGGTGCTGAAAAACAGCCCGACCGCAATATACAACGCGCCCAGCAAAATCAGGCCGACATAGGATGTAAACGTCAATCCAATATCCAGGGGGCCATAAAACGACACAAGAAAAGGGTAAACCAGGGTGGCTGCGAGCATCAGCAGAAAGAAAATGAAACTCCCGAGAAATTTCCCAACGATAACTTCGATATCCCGAACAGGCGCCGTCATCAGTGTTTCAATCGTTCCGTTGCGAAACTCCTCGCTCATGAGACGCATCGTCAACATCGGCAACACAAAGACCATCACGATTGGCAACAACTGAAACAACGGGCGACAGTTCGACGGCCCACCAGCCAGAAACGTCGTCGTTGCAAAGAAAATTCCGGAAACAACCAGAAAAACCGCAATCACAATATAGGCAATCGGGCTGTAGAATTGAGAACTCAACTCCCGCCCCGTCAAGGTTATGATATTCCTCATCGCTGCTTCTGCTCCGCCGTAATCTTGATAAAGAAATCCTCCAGACTCGCCACCTCGCGACGCATCTCACGCAAACTCCACCCCTTCTTCGAGATCAGATTGAATACCGCCTCGCGAATGTCGGCTCTCCCGTTCGCGTCAATACTCAATCGCTGCCACTCCCCCAAACTATCGGTCTGCACCGACCCCACGCCGTCGATCTTCCGGATCGCCGATTCAATCTCCCCTGTCGGCCCCTTGATTTCCGCAATCAACTTCGATCCCGCACTGATCTGCTCCTGCAACTCCCCAGGCGATCCCTGCGCCAACACCCGTCCCCCGGCAATAATGATCGTGTGCGTACAAATCTGCTCCACCTCGTGCAAGATATGCGAACTCAGGAAAATAATATGCTGCTCACCAAGCTCGCGAATCAGTTTCCGTGTCTCGCGAATCTGATTGGGATCCAGACCGATCGTCGGCTCGTCCAGAAAAACAACCTTCGGATCATGAAGCAACGCGTCCGCCAACCCCACACGCTGACGCATCCCCTTTGAAAGCTGCCCGATCGGACGATCCACAAACTCCCCAAGCCAACAACGCTCCGTCACCCGATCGATCGCCTTTGTCCGATCCACCGGCGACATGCGATGCAGCTTGCCCCGAAAATTCAGGTACTCCCGAACACGCATCTCCGGATAGAGCGGCGCGTTTTCCGGTAAATAACCAATCTGCCGGCGAACCTTCACCGACTCGCGAAAAACATCAAAACCCGCCACAACCGCCGATCCCGACGTCGCCGGCTGAAAACAGGTCAAAATGCGAATCGTCGTGCTCTTACCCGCCCCGTTGGGACCCAGAAAGCCGATGATGTTCCCGGTCTGTTCCGTCGCAATGTCGAACGAAATATCCGCAATCGCCGGAACCGGGCCATACCGCTTCGTAAGATTCCTGACTGTAATCATAGCGCCAATTACCCGTCCATTCGTCGTCACTGTGTTAGACCCGGAAATGTACGTTCACCTGCCTCCGGATGTCAAGATCGCTATCAGAACCACACCCCCCGTAACACTCAAATCAGCATCTGCCCCAGAACCGGTTGCGTCAACATCCAGACCGGGTACGATCGCCGTCAGCGGCCTTGGAGCTGCCACGGCCGGAAAACGCGACGCCAACCAAGGATACCGAACCCGTGATCAATTCAGGAAACAACCCAGCCAAACACGGACTCGATCAACAACAAATCACCGACGCATCCGAGGCTCGATGGAACCTCGATCCGAGTGAACTACACGACCAGGCACTCCAAAACAAGGAAGGCGTCCAGGCTGCCAATGGTGCCCTCGTCGTCCGCACCGGAACCTGCACAGGACGACGTCCCAAAGACCGCTTCGTTGTCGAGGAATCATCCTCCAAAGGAAAAATCGACTGGGGCAACGTAAATGTGCCCATGTCGCAAAAAACGTTTGACAAACTCCACGCCAAAGTGCTCGACTACTACAAGGGAAAACGGCTCTACGTCCGGGATACCTACGCCGGCGCGGACCCGGACTACCGCCTCAAGGTTCGCTTCGTGAACGAGTCCGCCTGGCACAACCTCTTCGTTGCACAACTGCTGATCAAACCGGAACCGTCGGAACTAACGGATTTCGTCCCCGATTTTACCGTCCTGAACGCTCCGTGGTGCCTGGCGGATCCCGAAACAGACGGCACGCGTTCCGAAGTTTTCGTCGTGATCGATTTCGCCAAAAAAGTCGTCCTCGTTGGCGGTACGCAATACGCGGGCGAAAACAAGAAAAGCGTTTTCTCCATCATGAACTTCCTTCTGCCGCTGAGAAAGGTCATGACCATGCACTGCTCCGCCAACGTCGGAAAGTCAGACGACGTCGCCCTTTTCTTCGGCCTCAGCGGTACGGGCAAAACGACACTTTCCGCCGATCCCGCACGCCGACTGATCGGCGACGACGAGCACGGATGGGGCGACAACGGCGTCTTCAACTTCGAGGGCGGCTGCTACGCCAAGTGCATCAAATTGTCACAGGAAAACGAACCGCAGATTTACAACGCCATCAGGAAAGGGGCTGTGCTCGAAAATGTTGTCATGAACGACGCAGGCCAGCTCGATTACGACGACGACAAATTCACCGAAAACACGAGGGCAGCCTATCCTGTCGAATTCATCGACAACGCCATCATCCCCAGCCTCGCGGGTCATCCGAACAACGTCATCTTCCTGACCTGTGACGCGTTCGGTGTGCTGCCACCAATATCGAAACTCACCAACGACCAGGCCATGTACCATTTCCTGAGTGGCTACACCGCCAAGGTCGCGGGAACCGAAGCCGGCGTGACCGAGCCGCAAGCCACCTTCAGCGCATGTTTCGGTGCCCCGTTCATGCCGCTTCCGCCATCAACTTACGCCACAATGTTGGGTGAAAAAATCAAACAACACGACGCAGCCTGCTGGCTGGTCAACACCGGTTGGAGCGGTGGTGGGTATGGCGTTGGAAAACGCATGAAGATCAGCCACACCCGCGCCATGATATCAGCCGCGTTGGACGGAACGCTGAAAAATGTGGAATTCAAGCCGGACCCGATTTTCCAATGCCTGGTTCCGCAGTCCTGCCCCGGTGTTCCATCGGAAGTGCTGTCACCGCGCGGAACGTGGGCTGACCCGGCTGAGTTCGACAAGAAGGCGGCTGCCCTGGCGAAGATGTTTCTGGACAACACCAAAAATTTCGCCGACGCGCCTTCCAAAATCCTGAGCGCAGGCCCGAAAACGTGATGCTTATTGCACGACAACGCGGGATATGAGGGTTTGCAATTCAGACAGGCTTTGTTGACATTCGTCCAGTCTGCTTTCGACGGCGGATTGCTCCAGTCTGGATGAAATTTCCGTCAGTTGCGGGTAACCATGGCCACCGCCGGCACCCTTGAGCTGGTGTGCGAGATGCTTGAGATTGTCGAAGTTGGCCTCCTGCATCGCGGTGTTCATGCCCGAGACACGGTCCGCCAATCCCTCGACAAACTCCTCGACGAGGTCCGCAAACGCTTCATCGTCTTTGACCAATTCTGACACGATGGGTGTGGTGTCATTTTGCGACATCTGTGACTCTCCCAAGCTAAGCTCGCGCACTTGTCCCGTCTACCAGAAAGTCATCGGCGATTGAGAACGGAAGCCTGGGTCGGGATTTCCCTGGGCTGAAGTCCGATATGACAAAATGCAGTGCGTGCTGTTGGGCTGGGTCGGTGTCATGACAGGCTGGATTTTCGTTTTCGACCGGAAAGGTACGATTCCATGATCGCGTGGGCGAGATTATCGCCCGTGCAGTAAAACGCGACACCTTTTGTCAACTTGGTCATATTGTCCACGAAGCTGACCCAATCCATGTAGTAATAATCCTCAATCAGCGCGAACGTTGAAAATCGGACGCCCTGTCGCGCGAGGATGAGGGCTTCCTTCAGCGTGACTATGGCTGTCTGTTCCGTTGGCGGATAGACGAGATGGACGATGTCGCCCTGGACATGGGCGGTGGGTTGTCCATCCGTAATAATGAACACCTGTTTGTTTGCACCGCCTCGTCTTGCCAGAATTCGCCGGGCTGTCATCAATCCCATTTGCAGATTTGTGAAATGTTGTGGAGCGTCGTCTATTTTGGATATTGGTGTTTTGATGTTGATTTCCGGATCGAACATGGAGACCTGTTTGGGCATTGCGAGTGGCAGGCGATGTTCGGGGATGATTTCCGCACCGGAGTGGAATCCGACGACGTCGACCGTATCGAGGGCGAAGCGTTGGCGAATGAGCGCGTGGACAGCCATGGCGCATCGTTTGGCGTTGGTGAAGCGGTTCCAGCGTGACATGGATCCCGACATGTCGAGGAGAATAACGGTGCTGCAGGTGGCGTTGGATTCGGTGAGGTGGATGGCGAAGTCTTCTTCGTGGAGGTCGATGGGAAGGCCCGCACCACCGCGAGCGACGGCGTTGCGGAGCGTTTGGGTGAAATCCAGATTGCTGACAGGATCGCCAAAACTGTAGTGCCTGCTGCCTTCAGTGCGTTCGCCGCCGAAGCCCGCTGCGTGGGTTTCGTGTCCCTCGGCGGAATCGGGGCGGAGGTTTTTGAAGATTTCCATGAGCGCTTTGCGCTGCAGGCTGTTGATGGCGCGGGGGGTGAGTTTGAAGCTCGCGCCGATTTTTTCGAGCAGGCCTTCGTCGATCCATTTGTCGAGGATTTTGCGTTGTTCGGGATCGAGTTCGACGTCTTTGAGGGCTTCGAGGGCAGCGTCGCCGTGTTCGAGCACGAATTCCATGAAGCCCGCGAACTGGGCGAGGTGGTCCTGGGTCTGGAATTCGGAGCCGTCATATTGTTGGTAGATGTATCGCATGGTTGTCTGAGGATTGTTGGGGTTGACGGCGGGTTTGGCAACCCGGGGTTGATTGGGGTTGTCTGGTTGTGTCGTGTTCGTGTTGTGGGTTGTGTGGTCATGGTCATTTCCTCCACCCTAAAGAACGTTGCAGGCGATCGAAGAAAAAATTTTGTTCGATCAGATGCATGCGCCTCTGGCGGAGCGATTTTATAGGACGTCAGTTTGCGAAGGTGGGTGCGTGACCGTTTCGGCGGCTCGCCACTGGTTGTTGCGTTACCCCCCGGGGTGGCGGGAACGCGAAACGACATCACCTTGCAATCGCGCCGCCCACAAGGGGCGACGCTACAGAGTGGGCACCTGCAGGACATCACGATCAAGCCTGCCGCCCCGGGAGAACGCACCACAGGAATCCGACGGGCTACCAGGGACGGCGATGCCGGCTGACCTGGTTGATCGTTTCCGGGCTGACGCGGGGTTCCCTGCGTCGGGCGGTTTTTTTGCTGATTTCACAAGGATCGCTGGTCGGGTGGATTTTTCGGTCAGACGGTCGAGGCCAGGGCGGGCTGAGGGGTATTTGCCCACCAGTCGATCGTGCGTTGCAGTCCCTCGCGGAGGTCGATTTTGGCGTGCCAGTTCAGGTGTTGTCGGGCCTGGGTGACGTCGAGCGTGCGGCGGGGTTGACCGTCCGGCATCGTGGTGTCCCAGACAATCTCGCCTTCGAAGCCGACCAACTCGGCGATCATTTTTGCCAAATCCCGGATCGCTATCTCCCGCCCTGTTCCGATGTTGACGGGTTGCGGGCTGTCGTATCGCTCGCCGGTCAGCAGAATCGCGTCGGCAGCATCTTCCACAAATAGAAACTCGCGACTGGGTTGGCCTGTACCCCAGCATCGAACAACGGACTCGCCGTCGACGGTGGCCTGGTGAAATTTGCGGATGAGCGCGGGGATCACATGGGACGCCTGCGGGTCCATGTTGTCACGCGGGCCATACAGATTGACCGGTAAGACGTAAACCCCGTTGAACCCGTATTGGTCGCGGTAGGCTTGCAACATGGTCAGCAGCGCCTTCTTGGCGACGCCATACGGGGCGTTGGTCTCTTCCGGGTATCCATCCCAGAGCGATTTTTCCCGAAACGGCACCGGGCAGTTCCTGGGGTACGAACAGACGGTTCCGATCTGGATGAATTTGGTGATGTTGTTGCGGCGGGCGTGTTCGATCAGGTGCAGGCCCATGGATAAATTGGTGTGAAAAAACAGACCGGGATTTTGACGATTGGCGTTGATTCCACCGACGTGGGCAGCCAGGTGAAAGACGATGTCCGGGGCAAAATCAACGTACATGCGTGCCACGGCCTGCTCATCGGTGAGATCGTATTCGCAGCTTCGTGGAACGAGCACGTTTCGACAGCCGACGTTGCGGAGTTTTCGGCAGACGACGCTACCGAGGAAACCAGCCCCACCGGTGACGCACACGCGTTTGTTTTGCCAAAATGTCGAATCCAACCCGCACACGTTGATACCGTCCGCTCTTACTGTTCCCACTCAGTGTGGGCGTCTTCGAATCCGGCGCAGACCAATACGTCCTCGCGCTCAGCCAATCGCATGTCCGCGTCGATCATCATGCGGACCAGTTCCCTGAATCCGACCTTTGGCTTCCAGCCGAGCAGATTTCGCGCCTTGCCCGCGTCGCCTCGGAGTTCGTTCACCTCGGTCGGGCGGAAGTATTTCGGATCGATGACAACCTGGTCCTCCCAGGAGATACCGAGGTATCCGAAGGCTTCGTCCAGGAATTCGCGAACGCTGTACGACTCGCCCGTTGCGACAACGAAATCGTCGGGATCGTGCTGCTGGAGCATCAGCCACATCGCTTCGGCGTAGTCACCGGCGAATCCCCAATCGCGTTTTGCATCGAGATTGCCCAGATAGAGTCTGGATTGTCGGCCCAACTTGATTCGCGTGGCTGCCCGGGTGATCTTGCGTGTGACAAAGGTCTCGCCACGGCGCGGTGATTCGTGATTGAAGAGAATGCCATTGCACGCAAAAACGTCGTAGGCTTCGCGATAGTTCACTGTCGTCCAATACGCATGGACCTTCGCACAGGCGTATGGACTGCGTGGATAGAACCGCGTCGTTTCCGACTGCGGGACGTCGCGACTGTTGCCGAACATCTCGCTGCTGCTGGCCTGGTAGAATCGCACCTCGCGACCGGTGGCGTCCTGATAGTCTCGGATGGCTTCGAGCAGGTTCAGCGTGCCGATCGAGATGGACTCGGTTGTGTAGACCGGTTGCTCAAAACTTGTGCGTACATGCGATTGGGCAGCCAGGTTGTACACCTCGTCGGGCTGGGTATCGCTGATCAAACGTCGAAGACCGAGTGCGTCGAGCATATCACCGTAGTGCAGCTTGAGACGTGCGT
Organism: Phycisphaerae bacterium; assembly: GCA_029260165.1. Classification (GTDB taxonomy): domain Bacteria; phylum Planctomycetota; class Phycisphaerae; order UBA1845; family UBA1845; genus OFTM371. The sequence continues at coordinate 12,698 of JAJDDT010000018.1, forward strand.
CAGGTTCGTGCGCGTCGCTGTAAAGGTGTTCGATGCGCTCGGTGCCGAAGGTGCTCGACCGTCTGATAACGCCATGAACCTCGTAGCCTTTTTCGAGGAGAAGCTCGGTGAGGTACGATCCGTCCTGACCCGTGATGCCGGTGATGAGTGCCGTCCTGCCCACTTGAAAATCCTTATCGGACTAAAGGGTTCCGTCGATTCGCACAGGCACCGCGCCCGGCGACATCGATCCCTACGCTGACGTATCGGCAGGAACCGCAACGCAAGTGGAAGTGAACTGCTCCGATTCGTCGCGGGCGTCCGCGGCGAACCATGCATGGACAGGAATAGGCGATACCGACCATCGTTTGGCGGTCAATGCGGCGTGTACGGGTGAGGTGTTGCTGACGACGACGGCGTCCGGGTTGAGCTGGCCGGCGCGTTCGGTATCGATCACCGGCACGTTGCGATAGTCGCTGGTAACGCTGGAAAAGCGGTCGTCCGCGATCGCCAATACTGACAGGCCGGTTCGTTTGGCGGCTGAAACAAATGGAAAGATGTTCTTGCCCAGGTCCGCCAGTACGATCGAGCGGACACCGTCTTCAAAGAGGCTTGCTTTCTCCCTGGCGATCTGGTTGTGTCGAAAAAGCGTCTCGATCGCGCTGGCTGACAAACGATGATTTGCATAATCCGCTCGCTCCCGCCTACCGCGACGATTGCCCATCCGCCGTCCCTGTACGAAGCTGGTTCGGTGCCCGTGCATCATCGCCAACCAGCGGTATCGCTGCGTCCAATCCTGAAGGTAGACGCGTCGGATCGGGTCGGGCAGGTATCGATGGACGAGAAGGAGGTTGTTCTGCGTGTCGTAATGGATCGTCCGCGCGTTGAGCCTTGCCTGCGGTGATTTTAGATGATCCACATGAAGGTCGTCAAACGTCTCGACCCGGTACCCCGCGTTGACCAGTCGAAAACTGAGATCGTATTCCTCCGCCTGCATGAACAGTGTCGCGTCCAGCCCACCAACCTCGACAAGAGCATCGCGTCGAAACCCAACACCGCACCCGATGAACACGTTTGGAAAGGCGCTGCACTCACGTTGTCCGTTCGGCAGGTGCACGACGAATCCCGCGCACGCCAGCCGATCATCACTCTCGAATCGCTCGATCATCCGCCCGACGGACCCGGGATGCGGATGGGAATCATCATCAAGGAACACGACATACCGACCCCGCGAATGCTCGACGGCGAACGATTTCGCACAACTGCCGTGGTTGGTTTCCAGCGCCAACAGATTGACATCTGGAAACGTGGATCGAATCGCGTCGGGCGTGTTGTCGGTCGAGGCGTTGTCAACGACGAAGACCTCAAAACGCGACGGGTCAAGCCCGCAGTCGTTGATCCGCCGTAGCGTGTTCAGCGTGATGTCGCGGCGGTTGTGAGTGGCCAGGATGAACGAAACGAGCGGGTTGGGCATGGACAGCGATCCTCATTCTACAGGAATCCTATCGGACGGACGCGCTGTATCGCTGCACAGATTGCCGATTGTTCGCCATTTGCCGCCACGCTCGCGGCCAATTACGATGCCTGACCCGACAGATGGCCGGGTACATGATCGTTTCGGCGGCGCGCCATCAATCGTTGTAGCGTCACCCCTTGTGGGTGACGGGAACGCGAAACGACGTTCGACTGCAATCGCGCCGCCCACAAGGGGCGACGCTACAGAATGGGCACCTGCAGGACACCACGATCCTGCCCGCCGATTCTGTCATGCACCCCGGATGGCCTGAAAACAAGGGCGAAGGAACAGGAGTGAGGGAACAACGGTGGCAGGCGGTGTCGCACTATTCGGTGGCAGTTTCGATCCGATTCATACCGGGCACCTGATCATCGCGCGATCGGTCGCCGAGAAGCTCGATATCGAGCGCATCGTTTTTCTGCCGTCCGGAAATCCACCGCACAAGCCGACGGGGCTGGCCGCCGGCATCGACCACAGAATCGAGATGGTGCGCTTGGCAATCGCCGACGAGCCTCTTTTCACGCTCGACGAATTCGATGCTCGTCGTGACGGGCCGACCTACACCCTGGACACCATTCGTCATTTCGCCGGTCAGGTCAGCCACGCCGAAAAGCTGGTCTGGATTATCGGGGCGGATTCGCTCGTTGCGTTGGCCACCTGGCATCGGGCGGCGGAACTCGTCGACGCGTGTCGTATTGTGACCGCCGTTCGCCCCGGCTGGACGTCGCCCGACCTGTCCGTGCTCAAGCCGACGCTGACCAATGAGCAGGTGGCCAAACTGCGGAGTCAGATTCTGGAAACGCCGTGCATCGACATCAGCGCGACCGATATTCGCCATCGGGTGCGGAACAATGCGTCTGTCAACTATCTGGTCCCCGACGCGGTTCGCCGCCACATCCTCGAAAACGGACTGTATCGCGAAGGTGAAACGGAGTCCGCCGACTGATGCCCCACATCAGCGACAATGCCATCGTCCTCCGCAGGCTGGATTATTCGGAATCGTCGCTCGTGGTGGTGGTTATGGGACAGACGTGCGGCAAGATTCGCGTCATCGCAAAGGGCACCCGGCGATCAACCAGGCGGGAATTCAAACCGGGCATCGATCTATTGGAAGCCGGCAGCATTGTGGTCTCCGTTCGCGAACATCGTCAGGAGGCGTTGGCGATCCTCGTCGAGTGGAAACAGAAGTGTGCGTTTATCGGGATTCGCGAAAAGCTCGATCGTCTCATCGCGGCCCAGTATATCGCGGACGTCGCCGCACGAATGACCGAGGATTGGGACCCGCATCCGTCCGTTTATGAGTCGTTGCACCAATCGCTGGAGGCACTCGCGTCCGCCCGGGACGTCTTCCCCCCGATCGTGCGGTTTCAACGTGCGCTGTTGAAAGAGGCCGGACTGATGCCGGAGCTGAATCATTGCGTCGGTTGCGAGAAGCCCATAACCGGTTCGTCCGAAATCTATCTGTCTTCATTTGAAGGCGGTTTGCTTTGCAGGGATTGTGAAGGTGTGCACGTCGAGAAGCGACTCGTAACGGTTGCACCGGAAGCGCTGACCACGCACGATGTGCTCGATGCGCACGGTCCAGACGTTGCATCTGGAATGTTCGATTTGTTCAACTATCATCTCACGCATCTGATGAAACGCGAGCCTGCCGCAATGTATCAATTGCAACGATTGGCGCAGGGCATTCAGCATCAATAATACCCTACAGGACAAGGCGATATCGCGAGGACGTGTTATCGCCGTCCGGCGTCGGATTTCCTCCTTGACCCTCTTTTTTTGCCCGGTGTCCATGAATAACACGCACCACGAACGCGCGCACGCAGAACACGAAATTTTTTCAAAAAGCAATTTGACCACGCACAACACGAATTTTAAGTTCCGAGTGGTTTCCAACCTTTTCACGAACCTCTCGCCGGGTACAGGAAAACGATCATGGGGCTGACAGTTACAAACACGAATACCCTCACGTTGTTGAATCTGCTCAACCAGACGACGGCACGGCAATCCGATCTGCTCACGCAGTTGACCACGGGCAGGACCATCAACAAGGGTTCTGATAACCCCGCGGGTCTGATCGCGCTGGAATCGCTCAATGCGGATCTGACAGCCGTCAACGCGTCGATCGACAACAACCAACGAACCGATGCGCAACTCGCGGTGGCGGAGTCCGCCCTGGTCGAGGTGGGCAATCTGCTTGGTGAGATCGAGACGCTTGTCGCAGCCTCAACCAATGAGGGCGGACTCTCCAATTCGGAGATCGCAGCCAACCAGGCTCAGATCGACTCTGCCGTCGATTCGATCGATCGAATCATTCGAACGACCGAGTTCAACGGCAAGAGATTGCTCGACGGCTCGCTCGGCATCAACAGCACCGGTGTCGATTCATCCAAGGTGAACAACCTTCGGATATTCACAAGACCGGAAGCCAACTCGTCGATCCAGGTCGTCTCCAACATCACCGCGTCCGCGCAAACCGCCTCCGCGGCGTTCGCCAACACAGCCTTCAACGCTCTCGGAACCAACTACAATACCAGTGGTGCGACGCAGATTTCCATTACCGGAACCCTGGGAACCGCCACCATCACCCTCGGAAGCGGCCTGGGCCGTACCGAAATCATCTCAGCCGTCAACGCAGCCACCGCCACAACCGGCGTCAGCGCGACGGTGAACGGAACCACCAACAACATCGACTTCGACACCACGGGGTTTGGAAGCGACGAGTTGATTGCGGTGGAGGTGCTTTCCGGGGGGACATTGGCGGACAACATCAACACGACGACCACGACCATTCTCAATTCCAACCTGACCAATGGAATAGACGCAACCGTCACCGTCAATGGCCAAAACGCCATCGTCGATGGTCTCGACGTCAGTTTCACCGCCAACGGACTGAGTCTGGAATTCTCGCTCCCGGAAGACTACGGTTTCGGCCGAATCGCCAACCGCTCCAACACCGAAACATTCAACGTCGAGGTGTCCGGAGGAGCCACGTTCCAGCTTGGCACATCGGTCAGCACGCGGCAGACCATCGGCTTGAACAGCCTCTTCAGCCACAAGCTCGGTGGGGGTGACGCCGGTGCGTTCCTGAGCGATCTCAAGGGTGGTGGAAGTGCAGACCTCAACTCGGACGTCGCCACCGCGCTCAAGACGATCAAGGAATCTATCAAGGATGTCGCCACCGAACGAGGTCGTCTCGGTGCCTTCCAGAAATTCCAGGTGCAATCCTCCATCAGGTCGCTGGAATCCAACAAGGTCGGACTGACCACCGTCAAGAGCGTCATCGGCGATACCGACTTCGCAGAAGCAACGGCTGCCCTCAATCGCGAGACCGTGCTGGTCAACGCCGGTCTCTCGCTCCTGGGCGTCGCAAACCAGCAGGCGGGACAACTCCTGGCCCTGCTGGGTTAACGAATTATCGCGGGAAGGTTTTGAGGGGAGCATTCCTGTGGCGGGCGAACCGTGGGCGAACAACCCACGGTTCGCCTTTTTTGCTGCGCTAAGCATCCGGAGGCTGCAAAAGAAACGGCGCCGCGAAAAGCCCTCTCGCCCGATGGCTGACGGGCGTTGATTTGCGAGGGTTGGTGGGGTACAAGTCATGAGAACGACAATGATGGGTCAACAGACCGGAGCGCTCTCATGACGGACAAATCACTGCCATCGCGCAAAAAGAAGATTCTCATCGTGGACGACAACCTGCCGAATCTCGAGCTGCTCGAGGTCTATCTGGAGAGTGTCGACGACGTAACGATACGAACCGCCACCGACGGGATCGAAGCCATCGCAAAAATTGAGGAGCAATCGCCCGATCTGGTGCTCCTGGACATCATGATGCCGCGAATGAGCGGATTTGAGGTGTGCAAGCAGATCAAGAGCAATCCGAAAACACGCGATATTCTGGTCGTGATGGTGACGGCGCTCAACGAAACCGGGGATGTCGAGCGAGCCACCGAATGCGGAGCCGACGATTATCTGTCCAAACCGATCGACCGGACAGCCCTCGTGAATCTGGTGACGACCCTGTTAAGCGATCGGGGAACGTAAGGTCGTCAAACAACCGCCCCCGCAGAATACCTGCCCCCTTTCCACCGGGTTCCCCACCACGCAAATCACGCTCTCACCCCGGTTTCACCAACCGCTCATCCACCGCGCAGGTCGCGACACCTCGCAATACCGAACACAAAAAAACAGAGCCGTGCGACCCGTTGGGTTACACGACTCTGTTTCATGTTGAAT
>JAJDDT010000019.1 GCA_029260165.1 Phycisphaerae bacterium
GCTGGACTGAATCCGTCGTCACAAACCGTGCTGCGACAGCAAGTTGCACGTTGCGATTTGGTCCGCCTGCCGGTTGGTGGTGGGGTTTGGAACACTTCGTCGATGGGGTTTCATTCGGACAGAGACGCGAATCAAGAAAACACCGACCGTACGATCCGCGAGTTCATCGGGTTCCCGAATTGGCAAACCGGAGCCGTCGACCGATGACCGAGCACAGCGAACGCATGCCGATTCACGTGGTGCTGCCCGACGGTGACGGTGGCTACACGGCGTGTCCGGAACTTCTCACCGAGGAAGAAGCCATTCGGTATCTGCGGCTTGATATCGACGGCCCAGGCAATCCGCGTTTGACGCTTCGTTATTACCGGGAAAAAGGCGTGTTGCGGCCAAGTCGTGTAGGGCGTCGACTGCGGTATCGTCGTGTCGAATTGGACCGATTCCTGGGGCTTGTAACGCCGTCCACGGCAGCGTGAATCTGAGTTGAATATCTCGCTGAGAACTGGTAGCTCGTCTGGGTCGGCACGGTGATTAGGGCTGGTTACGAATTCGTTGATGCCGAACGGTCAAACGCAACCACAACACAAAGGATACGAACGAATGAAGACGAAGGTGATTCTGCTGCACGATCCCCGCAAGAGGCTGCCGTACGTTGTTCGCTGGTACGGCAAATTCGATCCGGCCATCGGCAAACAAAAACGCTACGGCAAGTCGTTCGAGTTGAAAAAAGACGCCGAACGATTCAAGACCAGCAAACAGGCCGAATTCAACAAGGGTGGGCGTCGTGACCGTCCAGTCGATATGACGCTCGGCCATTTCTGCGAAAAGTACATGCAGCGACGCCGACACGAATGGGCGGAAAAAACGCGATTGGCCGTTGAAGACCTCTGTAATCGATTCGTCGCGTACTTCGGATGCGAGGCATCCCTGGCGGGGATCACACCGGATCGAGCCGCCGCATTCTGGTCGGATGCAAAGAAGGTCGATTCCCGTTGTCCGGGTGCCGAGTTGAGCAAATCCTCACGCAACGGCCTGCTTCGTTATTCTCGGACCATGTTTCGGTACGCCGTCACATGGGGCGATCTGGTCGCCAATCCGTTTGCCGAGATCAAACTGATTCGCGTCGGCAGAAAAAACCGACGGAAATGGCACTACATCACTCCGGCGGATTACTTTGGTCTGCTGAGGGTTGCCCCGACGCTGCGATGGAAAGTTTTCTACGCTGTCGCGTATACGTCCGGTGCCCGATTGGGTGAGCTGGTCAATCTCACCGAGGCCGACATCAACCTCAAAAAAGGTGTGCTGCGGATCGCGGACCGACCTGGCACCAATCAACTTCCACCGTTCAATCTCAAGGACCACGAAGAACGAATGGTGCCGCTTCCGCGTCACGCAATCAAACTTGTTCGTGGTTGGATCAAGCAAAGAGATTCAGCGTCACCGCTGTTGCTGTTGAGTACCGAACGATTCCACCACGTCCGACAACGGTGGATCGAATGCCAGAAAACCGGCAAGCCGTGGCTCAACGACTATATGACCAACAACCTGATTCGTGACATCCGAACGCACGCGAAGTGGGCGGGCATTGAGCTCGATGGCTCGCTCACCCTTCACTGCTTCCGAAAATCCGCAGGACAAAACTGGGCTCAGCATCTTCCGATGAACGTCGTGAAAGAGCTGATGGGTCACGCGGATATCAGCACCACCGCGGAGTTCTACACGATGGTCGGCGAGGAGCACGAAGCGAAGGCCCAGTGGGTGACCGAGGCGATGATTTTGGACGCCGCCAAAAACAAAAAGGACGCCCGTTGGACGCCAGGGCTGCAAATCGACCGGATTCGCAAGGTAGGATAGCAGTGCGGAAGGACGTAACGTTTTATAACACAAAGAGATGTGGGATTGAGCCGTGTAGGGCTCGAACCTACGACCCGCTGATTAAGAGTCAGCTGCTCTACCAACTGAGCTAACGGCCCTCGTCCCCCTTTTACCAAACCGCCCGATCACCGTCAACCAGCCGCCTTATTCCGGTTCGTGGCTCAACGCCTCCCCGCACTCCGGACAGCGCCCCGATTCGTTGCCCGTGAGGTCGTATGTGCAGTTCGTGCAGACCGTCTGGTTGAGAACCCGTTCGATTTCAAGGTTTGTATAACAACCGTACCAAACCGGCCGGAATCCGGACCGCTCAAGTCCACGGTACACATCCAGGAAAACGCGACTTGCGACGAACAGTCCGAACAATGGTACTAGGGCAAAGAAGCCCCATACTACTGCCTCCACCGAATGTCGCCCCCAAGCGGTATTGAGCAGGACAACCGAGACGGCGATGGCTACATGACAAAGCGTCAACGACGCGATACCCACCCACATGATATCAAACCGATTGAAATGGCCTGGAATGATCGAAAGGCCAATGATTGCCAAGAATGCCGCGAAGAGAATCCAGACAGCGTTGTAGCGTCGGGCCAGCACACGAATGTCCCCGACCTGGGCTTGTAGTGCTTCAAGCCATTGCTGTTGCGTAGGCTTTTCCTGCTCCAGCGATTTGAACCACTTGTCTGACTTCTTGAACCAGACGTCCAACTTTCCCATCTTCGTCACCTATTTCTCAGCGTGTACAGGTTCAAACCCGGCGCCGTTATTCCTGCGGGATCTCAGGTGTTTTTTGAGTTGTTTGACGAGATCGCGCGGCGGGGTGTCGGTCTTGTCGGCGGGATGGTGAAACGTTGTGATTTCGTCCCAGTCTTTCACGCGATCCTTGTCGGCGTCGGTGCGGCGGGATTTTTTCAGGCGGATAAGGATGTCGTCTCCGGTGTCGCTGGATTTTTTGCGGCGACGCCTTGCTTTTCCGGAACCGCGATTTTGACGATCAGATTTCCCGGAATCGTGGTTTTTGAGTGACTCGCCGAAGGCATTGTGTGGTGCACGTTCCCGGCCTGGCTGGGGAAAGGCGGCGACGGATTCGTGGCAGAGTTTGCATGTGATCACACGTTCGATGCGGGAGTGGGTGTCGTTGCGGTCGTTGCCGGCGGATGGGCTGGTGCTCGCAAGGATTTCGATCCAGTTGGCGATCCCGTCGCCGTCAATGTCGATGCGGTCGGATGACTGTTGCTTCTGTTCGTCCGATGCCGTCAGGCTTGGGGATCCCTCAAATGCACGCACGCGGGCCTGGATGGATTCGTCGTCGCCTTCGTCGGCGATGTGCTGCCCGTAGGTTGTCAGGGTGGGGCCTGCGCTGTCGGTGTGGCAATCGGTGCAGCGGATGTTTTGGGTGATCAGCTCGAATTTGAGGCTTTCGAAATGGATCGGCTTGGCGAAGACGGATTGGCTGACCATCCAGGGTGCAATCAGGACTATGAGGGCAATGAGGCCGATTCCGGTGGTGCGGGACATTGGAGGCTCCTTATGAGACGTTCGAGCCCGGCATCGTAGGCAGGACGGTCGTGGGCGGTCAATGGTGATAATCTGGGCATATTGGCGGAAATGGCAAGGCCTGGGGCATTTGGATGGAGTCGTTACCCGCGTTCGGTCGATGAAAGTGGGGAGATTATCGGACAGTTTCCCGTTTTGGTCAGGTTGCTAACTTCATCGGTGTCCCATCGAAGCCGATGAGACACGGGTCGTCCGGCTTGCTGATGCGGAAGTACGTTCGTTCGTGTTGGCGGCTATTTGCGAAATTGTCCGGCTATCAACCATGAATCGAAAGAACCTGGCAAAATTGTGCCGAATCGGGCTGTTGACGTTCGCTGTTATCGCAGCGGGTTGTTTTCAGCAGCGGTCATCCAAGCCATCGACTGTGATGGTCGTTCGTCAGTCTCCCAAGCCTGCGTTGGCGGCTCGGCGGGATGCTCAGGTGACGTTGTTCGGGGGTTTGCCGCGACGTGGCGAGGGCGGGTTCCGTGGTAGGGCGATGGGTTCGATGTTGCAGCATTCGTTTGCCCGCGAAGGGGCGGATTTCGATATTCGGCTGGATCGCAGCGGGGAGCGGTTTGTCTTTTCGTCGACGCGTCACAGTCCGAATCCGGATATTTACATCAAAAGTGTGGATGGGACGGCGGTGACGCAGTTGACGCTGGATTCCGCGGCTGACCTGCACCCGCAGCTTAGCCCTGACGGGAAATATCTGGCGTTTGCGAGCAACAGGACCGGAAACTGGGACATTTGGGTTATCGGACTTGGGGGTCAGAAGCCGATTCAGGTCACCAATTCTCCGATGGACGAGATGCATCCGAGCTGGTCGCCGGATGGGAGTCGGATTGTTTATTGTGCGCGTCCTGCGATGACGGGTCAGTGGGAGCTGTGGATAGCACCTGCGCAGAAAAATGCGACACCGACGTATATCGGGGTTGGGGTGTTTCCGGAGTGGTCGCCGGTGGATGACACGATTCTGTTTCAGCGATCGCGTCAGCGTGGGAGTCGGTGGTTCAGCGTCTGGACGGTGCAGTTGATTGGCAATGAGCCTCGGTATCCGACGGAATTGGTGGCGAGTGCTGATTTTGCGGCCATTCTGCCGTCGTGGAGTCATGACGGGATGCAGATTGCGTACACGACGGTTTCGAGCGTTCCTGATACGGATCCTGAGTTTGGCGCGATGTTTGAGCGTGCGGACATCTGGGTTGTTGATTCGGACGGTGGGAATCGGATTCGGTTGACGGATGGACTGACGCAGAATTTCGGACCTGCGTGGTCTCCGGACGGCAGGGTTTTCTTCACAAGCTCGCGCAGTGGCCATGAAAATATCTGGAGTGTGTTGCCGTCGACTGCTCCTGCGTCGGATCCGCCGATGACGGGTGTGGTGCGTCGTCAACAATTGCGGCGGGGTATTCGGACGGTGTCCGATGGTCCGTCGGCCGGCGAGAAATGAATGATGATAAATCGTGTTGCCTTTGTGTTGATCGTTAAGGCGGCGTGGCGATTAGACGATGAGAGTTGAGTAGCAAGGTCCGTGTACGGAGTGCGGAGCACTTCGGGGCTTTTGGAGAGGATCACGGATGATCCGGTTGGGTTTTGTTCTGATGGCGGTCGCGATGTTTGGCGGCTGCGTTGAGAAGCGTGTTGTTGAGCCGGTGATGCTGGTGAACGACACATGGGGCCCGATGAAGATCGCGGTTGCCCCTGCGTTGAATCAGAGCGGCTCGGCTGATGTGGACCTCAATCGGGTCGGGGACCTGATGGCCAGTGAATTGAGCTACGTTGAGAACGTGGCGGTGATTCCGGTTAATCGTGTTCTCGCGGCGTTGGTTGATCAGGGTCGAACTCGAATTGAGTCGCCTGGTCACGCGTTGGAGATTGGGACGATATTGGGTGCGGACGCCGTGTTGGTGTTTGCGATTACGGAGTATGACGCATATGAACCGATCGTTGGCATCACAGCACAACTGTATGGCCGAACAGGGTATCGGACAGCTTCATACGATCCGGTCGCGGAATCAAGACGCGCCTCGCCAGGTGGGTCCGGAAACGGATTCAGTCCGCTCGCGCCGATCGCGCAAACGGGACAGGTTTTCAACGCTTCGCACGAATGGTTGTGCGAGGAAATTAAGCGATTCGCTTCTGTTCGATCCGCCGACGCTCGTGCGTTCCATTGGCGGAAGTACGTTGCGAGTCAGCAATACTTTCTCCGGTTCTGCTGCCACCAGACGATTCGTTCGTTAATTGGAATAGAACCACAGGAGGAGGCGTCTTCGGCCGATAGGTTGGAGTAGAACGATGATGAGTGAAACGAGACAACTGTCACTGGTGAAAGGCGAAGAGCGGTATGTATTCCGTTATACGTCAGGCACCGAAGCTACGGTCATCGACGCGTTTGCGACGATGGCTTCGGACCGGTCGAGTCAGTTTGACTGGTTTGATGCGGCAGTGTTGAGTTATCAGATGGGCCGACGTTTGGAGAAGGAACTCGACAGAGTCGCCATGTAGGGCGGCCGGCCGGTTGGTTTTTGTGCCATAGGATTGTGTGACAGAAAAAAGGCATCGTTGGCCCGAGATGCCCTGTCGATAAGCCGATTTTATGGCGGGATGTTAGTCGTGCGGGGAATCGCCAAAGCACGGTGATGCGAATATGAGTCAAAATGCCCTAGTCACCGAGTTCCTGAACTACCTCAACTTTGAGAGGCACTTCTCGCCACACACTGCCAAGTGTTACGGCGCTGACCTTGCACAGTTCTGTGCGTTTTTGGTTGGCGAGATTGGTGGTGGAGCGAGTCAGCCTGCTGCAACCGCGGCGCCGTCCCTTGGATTCAGTGCGGGACAAAGCGTCAGCAACCAGCAGGCGGCGACAGCCGTGGTGCCCAAGGTTGACATTCGACAACGAATGCTCGCGGTTGCGACGGAGGACGTGAAGTCATTCCTTGCGTTTTTGAACCAGCAGAATTACTCGAAGTCGACGACTGCGAGAAAGCTGGCAACGCTGCGGAGTTTCTACAAGTTCTGTGTGCGTCGCAATTTCATCGAGAGCAATCCGTTGACGTCGATTCGGATGCCCAAGCAGGACAAGCGGTTGCCCAAATTCCTGGAAGTGGAAGAGGTGACCCGCCTTTTGCAGACGCCCGATGACAACACGCTTCTGGGTGCTCGCGACCGTGCGATGCTGGAGGTGATGTACTCGACGGGGATTCGGGTCAGCGAGCTTGTCGATCTGAATATTGACGACGTCGATTTTGACGGTCAGATTGTCAGTATTCGCGGCAAGGGCAAGAAGCAGCGGAATTCGCCGATCGGTCCGACCGCGTTGGGTGCGATTCAGCGATACACGGAAATGCGCAAGGCTGATCCGCGTAATGCATCGTTTGATGCGATCGCAATGTTTGTGAACAAGCACGGTCAGCGGCTTAGCACGCGAAGTGTTCGCCGGAAACTGGACAAGTACCTGCAGATTGCCGGTCTTGATCCGTCGATCTCGCCGCACACGCTGCGTCACAGTTTTGCGACGCACATGCTCGACAAGGGTGCGGACCTGCGGAGTGTGCAGGAATTGCTCGGTCACCAGTCACTATCGACGACGCAGATCTACACACATGTGACGACGGAGCGCATGAAAAAAGCGTACGAGGATGCTCATCCGCGGGGGTAACCGCTCGCGGCTTGCGATAAATCAAAAGGGTGCACGGCTCCTGGCCACGATGTTCATCAAAGAGCGTCGTGGCCAACGCCTTTTTACGCGTGTTGTACTGTCTCATGCCTGCTGCTGTCGTTCCGATAAGCAATCCATATCCCCGGAAATAACCGTCCTATAACCTATATCGCGCAATATTGGCTTCTATTGATCTGTCCGTTTGGCTACCATTGAACGGAGGATCGGGGGAAGGAAGCCAATCATGGGTCGGGTTCTGACGTTTTGTGTATTGCTGGGTGTTGTGGTCTGTTCGGGTTGCGGGTTGAGTGTTTGGCCTTTGCCGGGTACGAATCGTGCGCCGTTGATTCTGACGGCGGATATCGGAGAAACGGCTGACGGGAAGTTGTTCATCAGGGCGAGCATACATGACCCCAATCAGGATGACCTTGAGATTGTCCTGGAGCAGATCAACGGTCCGTTCGCGCTTCGGCGGATGGATCGTCGAATCGGTGGGTTGCTGCAGGCGGAATTTGAGCCGACCGAGGCGGGGTTTTATGCGTTTGAGCTGACGGTCGGTGATGGTGAGTTTGAGACGGCGATTGAGTTGGGAATGCGCGTTGGGAACGATGATTCCGTTGACGACGTGGATCGTGACGGGTTGGCGGTGCGACTTCCACCGACCGGGGTTTTTCCGATTCGGTTGTCCGGGCAGGTGTTGGCGGATGAGGGGTTGGCTCCTTTCGCCCTGGATGGTGAGTTGGTGATTCTGGCGGACGGGCTTGATGGGGTGGCGGTTGAGCTGCGGACGTTTTCAGTGCCTCGCGGGACGTTGGCGTCGCCGGGGTCGGTGACGCTGAGCACGCAGGACGTCGATGGCGTTCTGCTGGACGTGTTTTTGTTTGACAACGAGTTGGTTTTGGTTGGTCCGGTTGCGTTGCGAAGATCGCCGGGTCGTTTCAAGACGGCGGAGTTTCGGGCGGGCGGGTTTGATGTGGTCAGCGCGGTGGTTCGGGTTGAATTCGCGGGCGACGGCGTTCGGGGTACGGTCGCATTGTCGTCGAACGAGGTGCCGATTGATCTGCTGCCCGACGTGGCTGCGTATTTTGCCCAATTCGTGAGTCGGTAGCGTCGGTCGTTAGGGTGCAAACACGCGTTGGAACGCACCGTAGCTGAGCAGGTTGACGGTACAGTTCCCGTTGAAGAAGAACGCCTGGCAGCCGGCGAGACTGGGGTCGTTGGCGCAGTCCTGCCACCCTTGCCAATCGTTGATGTTGACAGCGCGATCGCATGTCCAGTCTCCGATACCGAATTCGTACGCACCCATATCGATTTGGTTGCAGAGGACGCGGGTGTGTTGCTCGAGGTCGGTGTCGTCGCAGGCGAAGGCGTCGGTGGGGTCTCCGGCGTTGATGGCTGGCGAGGTCGGCGACAGTTTCAGCGAATTGGCGGCGAATTCGGGATCGTCGGTGATGTTGTCTGACCATTCGAGCGTGGCATTGTTGACGGTGACGCCGGGTTGACCGTCTTCAACCGTGCTGTAGCTGACATTCATGGTCGAGTTGAATCGAACGTGGAGCTGGTTTCCATCGTTGGCGACGTTGCCCCGGAAAATGGAATTGACGATGAGCAGGTCGCTGGAACTGGTGGCGTAGATGCCGCCGCCGCGACCGCCTGCGGTGTTGTTTGCAAGGGTACAGTTGACGACATCGACGCTTGATCCGTTGTTGTAGATGGCTCCGCCGTGCGTGTTTGTGATCAGTTCAAAGGTGAAATTGTCGGTAAAAATTGAATTTGTATAAGTGGCGTTGCTGTTGTTGTTGTAAACGGCTCCACCGCATTGGTCGCCCTCGTTGCTGATGAATCTGCAGCGGGCGATGTTGGCGGCGCTGCCGTCGCGGTTGTAGATGGCTCCGCCGAAATCGGCGCTGTTGTTCGTGAAGGTGCAGTCGGCGACGTTGGGGCTGCTGTTGTTGACGTTGTACATGCCCGCGCCGTCGAACGTGGCGGCGTTGTCGCGGAAGATGCAGCGACGGGTTGTTGGGCTTGCGTTGTCGTTGAGCATTCCTGCCCCCCGGCGATCGTCGCTGCCGCCGTCGGCCTGTCCTCCTTCAATTGTGAATCCGTCGATGACCGTTGTGGCGGAGACGTTGGTGCATTGGACGACGTGCAGGACGTTGTCATCGCGGTTGGAGAATTCCGGGCCATCGTTGTCGAGCAGGTCGCCGCTGAGAATGGTTTCGTTTGCATTGGGACGGGCCTGGTTTGCTGCGGATTCTTTTCCGTTGAAACCGCCGAGCAGTTGCACGCCGTTGGGGATGATGAAGGAGGCGTCGATGTCGGCGGGTCGATAGGCACCGCTCGCGACCCAAATTTCGTCGCCGTATTCGGCGATGGTGAGGGCGTCCTGAAGGTCATTGAAAGCGGTTGCCCAGCTCGATCCGTCGCCACCGACGGCGTCGTCGTCAACGTGGTATACGGTTTGTGCGGATATGTGCGTCGTGAGTGCCGCCAGAGCGGCGATGATCAGAAATCGAGATACCTGCATGGGATGCTCCATTCACGCCATTGTGACGTAGGATGTAAGTATAGAAAGATCGATCAGGTTAATCAACGCGGTGGCGTGTTTACTCTGCGTCGTGATTCAAATCGGATTCGAATGGGATGTTCTCGAAGATCAGTTCGCCGTTCCAAATCTCAAAGACGTCGACCGTTTCGCGGGCACGCTTTTCACTGCTGCGGAGGATCAGGTCGAGTGTTTTGGGCAGCACGCCATTGTATTGCACATGATAGAACGTGTTTTGGAGTGGTTCACCTTGTCGCCGAGTGAAGCCGCCTTCTGCGGTCTCCCTGCCATCCATGCGAAAAATCACGTCGAACGCGACATTTGTTGGAAGGGGGGCGATACTCATATCGACGCTGATGTGTCCCGCCATCGATTGGCTGGCGTTGAGCTTGCGGATGTCGATGCAATCGTGAATCTGTTCGGCGAGTTGGGGATTGTCCACCAACTTGAAATAGTCATCCGGCTCCGTTTCGAGGACAGTGAAGTCAGCGTGACGTCTTATTTCTCTTTGGTGGCGGAGGGTGCTGGCAGGGGTGTCGCTGTTGGGACCGGTGTATACATAAAGTGTGGCAACGGTTGTCAAATTGTGCCTGCCCGGCCCCGGGCAGGCGACGCTTCCGGAGCGACTGATGGTCCCGCCGGTGCCACTGAAAGTTGAACTGCCGACGTCACCTTGTACTTCCATGCCATCGACAAGGATTCTTCGATCGTCAATCCGAGTCCACCATGGAACGCCTGGGTTGCGTCCATGCGCCGTTAGCTGGTATGGAACCTTCTCGCCAGGTGCGATCTCATGACGCACCTGCAGTTTAGTCTGAATGATTTGCTCGAAAAAAGTATCGGTTTGCTCTTGGGACAATCGCTGCCTGAGATGGGCGTCACCGAGAAAATCGACGCAATCGGAGAGCACGAAGTTTACCGTGCCCCTTTCGGGGCGGCTTTGTTCTTCCAGGCAAACGGTAACGAGTTTGTTGTGGTGTTCCGGTGAGAGTTGGGTTGTTTTGGTGCGGCGGTCCAATTCAAACCATGCTCCGCGTGCGGTGGCTTGGGTTGTGGACTGAAGGTCATCGATGACCCACGCGGTGGGTTTGAGGCGATACCAATTGGCCTTGGTCAGAAAACGCGGAGCTGCGAGAAGTATCGGAAGAATGCAAAGGGTGCCCACAATGATCAAGCCGATGCGTTTCCTGCGTTGTCCTGTGACGATGTGATTGGCTGTGAGCAGTTGTCCGCACTCGGGACAGTTTTCGCTCGTCAATCCCGTCAGATTGTAGTCACATTCTCGACAGTGCGGGGCGTCGCCGCGCCGCGGAGGCCAAAGCCCCCGCTTAAGCAGAAGCATTCCCAGGACCGCCAGTGCGGGCAATAGCCAGACGAGTGAGGCTGCTACCGATAGTGCGCAAATGGCATTCACGCGTCCAGCATAACCGCGCGGGTTGCTCTCCGCGAGGAGGCAACAGTTTTCGATGGCGCTGGTCTATCGCAAAGTGATGCAACGAATCTGCAAAAATTAGATACTCAGTTTTTCGCGGAGGAAATTCCCGACGGATTCCTTGCTGATGCGGGTTTGTTCTCCGGTGTCGCGGTCTCGGACGGTGATGGTGTTGTCCTCTTTGGTTTGGCCATCGATCGTGAAGCAGTAGGGCGTTCCTGCTTCGTCCATGCGGGCGTAGCGTTTGCCGATCGATTGTTTGGAATCGAACTGCGCGGGGTATAGTTTTTTGATTTCGCGGAAAATCGGCTCGGCGATTTCGGGCATGCCGTCCTTGGCGACCAATGGGAAGACGGCGGCCTTGATCGGCGCGAGGCGGGGATGGAATCTCATGAATTCCGGACTCGGGCGTGATTCGTCCACGGTGTAGGCTTCGCAAATCGTGGCGAGAGTGAAACGATCCGCGCCGGCGGATGGCTCGATGACGTGCGGAACGTATTTGGCTTTTCGCTCGTCGTCGTAGATGGAGAAGCCATCCTCCTTGCCCTTGGCGTGTTTGCCGTGTTGCGAGAGATCGTAACAGCCTCGGTGCGCAACGCCTTCGAGTTCCTGCGTTTCGTCTGAGAAGGGGAACAGGTATTCGATGTCGGTGCAGGCTTTGCTGTAATGGGCGAGTTCGTCGCCTTCCTGCTGACGGGGGCGGAGTTTGTCGCTCTTGATGTTGAGGGATTCGTACCACTTGATGCGCACGTCTCGCCAGAATTCATACCATTCCATTGGCGTGACGTCGTCGTCGGTGCAGTGTTCCTCGGGTGTGCAGAAGAACTCGATTTCCATTTGTTCGAATTCGCGTGAGCGGAATGTATAATTCCGCGGGTTGATTTCGTTGCGGAATGACTTGCCGATCTGTGCTATTCCGAAGGGAATTCTCACGCGCGACGAATCCATCACGTTCTTGAAATTTGCGAAGATGCCTTGGGCGGTTTCAGGGCGGAGGTAGGCGATACAGGAAGCATCTTGAAGTGCACCAACATATGTTTGGAACATCAAGTTGAACTGTCGAGGTTCAGTAAGTTCCCCGTTACAACGTGGACATCGATATTTGGAGGTTGAGTCAAGAAGAACGGGTACTTGGCGGTATGAGAATTGCTCGTTCTTGTCGGAGGTAAGGATGCCCAAGGATCCGGAACCTCCTGCTGCGTATCCGCTGATTGTTAGAGCCTCAAACGTCGGCTTCTTTATTCGTAGCGCACTGCATATTTGCTTCGTGTATTCCTGTGGGTCAGAGAAATGATCCTCGGCGAGGATATCTGCCTTAGGTTCTACGTCTTCGAGATGGCTCCGTAAGTCATCAATAGTCTTTGGTACTGAGTTGATCTGTCGAATGACTAGCCTTGAAAACTGGTCCGCCCTAAACCGAGCCTTGCATTCTTTGCAGTCCACCATCGGATCGCTAAACCCCCCGACATGCCCACTCGCTTCCCAGACCTTGGGATTCATGATGATGGAGCAGTCGACGCCGACCATTTGGAATTCCTTGCCGCGTGGGCCTATGGGTGGATTTTGGACCATGTCGTTCCACCAAGCGTCCTTGATGTTGCGTTTGAGTTCGGTGCCGAGTGGGCCATAGTCCCAGAATCCGGCGATGCCGCCATAGATTTCGCTGGACTGAAAGATGAATCCGCGTCGTTTGCACAGGGCGACGATTTTTTCCATCACGGCTTTGGTGTCAGTGGCCATTGGGCTGTTCCTGATGCTCAGGGTGTCTGTCCGTCCGAAAAGCGATGCACGTTGTACCAAAAACGTCGCGAATCGCCAAAATTTCACCGGCGCTCGATTGGGAACGGGGGCGACGGTCGATTTTATCGGCACCTCGAGGCGGAGGCGATTTTCGGGTCGTTTTGGGCGGTTGGCCTGGATATGATGAATTGACGGTGACGGGGAGACCCGCCACGGTTTGGGATTGGAAACCCTGGGGGAAGATTCATGTGGCGTTTCAGGTTGAATCGATATTTGGGACCGAAGATTCGGATCGGGTTCCTGGCGTTCATGTCGTACGCAGCTCTTTGCTAGCGGACAGGCAACGACAGGTGACTGAATTGTAATCATTCCGGCGGGACGCACGGTGGGGAGCGTCCGGCTGGTTTTTTTTGTGCGCGGAGCGGGGCGGTGGACTTCAGGAGTAGGATTGGGAGCATTCCCCGCAGATTCCGGAAACCTGAAAGCGGTGGGAGACGGGTTTGAATCGGTGTTGCTCGGCGATTTTGGTGCGGAGTGCCAATACGTCTTCATTGGGAAATTCGACGATTCTGCCACATCTTGCGCAGACCAGATGGTCGTGGGTCTGCTCGCCGAAACACTGTTCGTAGTAGGATTGCTTCACATCGAATCGGACCTCCTTGAGGATGCCGCAATCGACGAGCAGGGGAAGGGTGCGGTAGATGGTCGCTTTTGCGACGCGCCGGCCTTTCTGATGCAGGCTGAAGAGGAGCTGCTCGGCTTCAAAGTGCTCATTGATGCTCAGGACGGCTTCGAGAATCTGTTGGCGGGGCGCTGTGAATCGGATGCCGCGTGACTTGAGGAAGTCGCGGAAGTGGTCTTCGGCGGTGACGGGTGGGTTGTCGTGTTTATTCGGCGGCATGAATCGGTCGACCCGAATTGGGGTTTCTCCAGTACTGGCGCATGGCATTCTACTGCGAAACGGGATTGTTGGCACGTCAGGCGGAGCGGTTCGCGCTTGTCGGGTCGGTGGAAACCGCTTAGCATGACGGGATTACATTGAAAAGGGCATTTCACGAGGAAGGATGAGTCGTGTTTAGCAAGGACAACAATCGGCGGTGCATGTTTACGTCTGAATCGGTTTCCATGGGCCATCCCGACAAGGTGGCTGACCAGATTTCCGACGCTGTTCTGGACGCGATGCTCAAGCAGGACCCGATGTCGCGTGTCGCCTGTGAGACGATGGTCTCGACGGGGATGGCGGTAGTGGCGGGTGAGGTGACGACGAAGGCGTATGTGGAGATTTCCGACATCGTTCGCGACACGATACGCCGGATTGGTTACACGTCCGGGGATATGGCGTTTGACTACGAGTCGTGCTCGGTGTTGACGTCGATCAAGCGGCAGTCCGCCGACATTGCGATGGGGGTGGACAACGAGGGGGCCGGCGACCAGGGCATGATGTTTGGTTTCGCGTGCAACGAGACGCCGGAGCTGATGCCGCTGCCCGTTCACCTTGCGCACAGGCTGGTGGAGAAACACGCCGAGGTTCGCGAGGCGGGGACGATTCCGGGATTGAGGCCTGATGCGAAATCGCAGGTCACGGTGGAGTATGAAGGATTGCAACCGGTTCGGGTTGACACGCTGGTGTTGTCCACGCAGCACGATAAGTCGTGGAATGATCGGCAGGATCAACTCAAGCAGGAAATTATCAAGCATGTCCTCAAGCCGGTGCTCGGCGACTGGTGGAATGACGATGTCGTCGTGCACGTCAATCCGACGGGTCGTTTTGAGATTGGCGGGCCTCACGGTGACGTGGGACTGACCGGGCGGAAGATTATTGTTGATACCTATGGTGGTCGCGGGCGTCATGGGGGTGGTGCGTTTTCGGGCAAGGATCCGACGAAGGTGGACCGGTCTGCGGCGTACATGGCTCGTTATATTGCCAAGAACATTGTGGCTGCCGACCTGGCGGACGTTTGTGAGGTTCAATTGTCGTATGCGATTGGTGTGGCGGAACCGACGAGCGTGTTGGTCAGCACGGAGGGGACCGGCCGGGTCGATGAGCAGGTGATCGCCGACGCCGTTCGCGAGCATTTCCCGCTCACGCCTCGGGGGATCATTGAGCATTTGAATTTGCGGCGTCCGATCTATCGTGAGACAGCTTGCCATGGTCATTTCGGTCGCACGGGTGACGGGTTTACCTGGGAGAAGACCGACAAAGTCGAGGCGCTGGCTGAGCTTTCCAAGGGGACGGCTGCCACGAGTGCTTAGCATCGAATTGCGATTGGCCGGTGGCTGGGGAGTTCGCCGACGATGGAAAAGGATTGGATCGTCAACCCAGCCTGGTCGGACCGGGACGTGGCGGCGGGGCGATGGGGTGTGTCGCCGCTGGTTGCGCAGGTCATGTACAATCGTGGCGTCGGACTGGCTGATGACCATGCGGGGTATCTTTCTCCCCAACTGGCTGATCTTTTTCCGCCCGACATGTTGCCCGGATGTCGCGAAGCAGCCGTCCGTATCGCGAAAGCGTGCTGCGACGGTGAGCGGATTGTCATTTATGGTGATTATGACGTCGATGGCATGACTTCCGTCGCGATTTTGTGGCGTGTGCTGACCCTGGCGGGCGCCAACGTCAGTTTCTACATTCCGCATCGACTGGAGGAAGGCTACGGGATCAACGTTGAAGCCATTCAATCGTTGATCGCCGACGGTGCTCGGTTGATTGTCTCGGTTGATTGTGGTGTGACGGCTGTTGAGGCTGCCCGTGTCGCGCGTGAGAGCGGCGTCGAACTGATTGTTACCGATCATCATCAAGCTGGCGCGGAACTACCGGTTGAGACGATCATGGTTCATCCCGGATTGGATGGGACCTATCCCAATCCGGATTTGTGCGGGGCGGGGGTCGCGTTCAAGCTGGCGTGGGCGATTGCCCAGGAGCTATCGGGGTCGGAGAAGGTGACCGACGCGTATCGCATTTACTTGCGCGACGCGCTGTCATTGGCTGCGTTGGGGACGATCGCCGATGTTGTGCCGCTGATTGGGGAGAACCGCATTATTGCACGACATGGATTGGCGTTGATTCCCCGCTCGCCGTTCGTCGGATTGCAAGCGTTGATCGAGTCCGCCGGTTTGGCTGGCAGCAGGGTCAGCAGTTACGACGTTGGTTTCAAATTGGCACCGCGGTTGAACGCGGTGGGTCGGATGGGACATGCTCGATTGGGGGTTGAATTGCTGACCCGCGCGACGGCGGATCGTGCCCGTGAAATCGCGCTCTACCTGCAGGACCAAAACAGGGCCAGGCAATCCACGGAACGAAAGTTCACGATCGAAGCAAAGGAGTTGGCGGAAAAAAGCGGGATGACAAAAGATTCATCGCGGGCAATCGTGTTGGCGCGGGAAGGGTGGCATGCGGGCGTCATTGGAATCGTGGCTTCGCGCCTTGTTGATGCCTTTCATCGACCGACGGTGATGATCGCGCTCGACAACGGTTCGGGGCAGGGGTCCGCTCGCAGCGTTCCCAATTTTCACATGACCGAAGCTTTGTCAAAATGCGGTGAACACCTGCGTACATTCGGGGGGCACGCACAGGCAGCCGGCTTGAGAATTGACACCGATCGTGTCGGCGATTTTACCGAACAATTCATCGACCATGCCAACAACACGCTCACGCATCGGGATTTGCGCGAAAAGTTGCGTCTCGATGCGGAGGTTCGATTCGGTGATCTCGATATGTCTTCGACCGAAGCCCTGCTCGGTCTGGGGCCATTCGGTCATGGTCATTCCACGCCGAGATTCACAACCGATTGGGTTGATCTGGCGGCGGAGCCTCGCGTGGTTGGAAAAACCGGATCGCACCTGCAGGCAACGTTTTCCGATGGCAGGTCGGTTCTCAAGGCCATCGCATTCGGCAAGGGCAAAATGATCGATGATCTGAAACAGCATCGCCGCTGCAAGGTCGCGTTTGAACCAATGATCAACGAATTCAACGGACGACGGACGGTCGAAATGCAGGTCATTGACCTTCAATTTTCCGACCTTCAATTTCCTGCAAATCGGGACAACGAAACATGAAACAAGCTTGGTATGTTGGCACCATGGTATTCCCGTTCCTGTTGATCGGGTGCGTCACCGGGCAGCGCGATCGGCTTGACCCGGACATTCAGGCCATGGTGCGCGACATCAATCCGGATCGGATCGAATCGCACATCAACACGCTCGTGGGTTTCGGTACGCGCAACACGATGAGTGATACCGAAAGCCCGATCCGTGGAATCGGAGCTGCCCGCCGCTGGATTCGCGATGAATTCAAACGAATATCCGCCGCCAATGGCGACCGTCTCGTCGTTGAAATGGATGGCTATCATCAGGAAACAGACGGCAAACGCATCGTCAAGCCGGTCGATATTCTCAACGTGTTGGCCACCCTCCCGGGATCGCAACCCGAGTCCAGGGAACGCGTTTATGTGGTGAGTGGCCACTACGATTCGATCTGCTCGAATCCGTCCGATTATGAGCATGACGCACCGGGTGCGAACGATGATGCCAGCGGAGTGGCCGCCGTTCTTGAAATGGCGCGGGTCATGTCGAAATACGAATTCGACGCCACCATCGTTTTCATGGCGGTCGCTGGTGAGGAGCAGGGTCTGATGGGTTCGTCGTATCAGGCTCGAAAATCCCGTGAGCAGGGCGACAACATCGAAGGCATGTTTACCAACGACATCATCGGTAATTCCCTGTCCGCGCATGGGAAACGCGACCGCGACCATGTCCGTGTTTTTTCGGAGAACGTCCCGCTGTCAGAAACGCCGAAGCAGGCGGAGATACGCAAGCGCATCGGTAACGAGCATGATTCCGCTGCCAGACAGCTCGCCCGGTCCATTGACCGCGTGTGCGATCAATATGTGCCAGGGTTCGATGTTGTGTTGATCAATCGCCTCGATCGCTTCCTGCGCGGTGGCGATCACAAATCGTACGCGTTGGCGGGTTATCCGGGTGTTCGATTCACCGAGATGAATGAAAACTACCGCCATCAACATCAGAATGTCCGCGTGGAAGACGGCGTCCAATACGGCGATCTGCCCGAGTTCGTCGATTTCGCCTACACCGCCAACGTCGCTCGCGTCAACGCAGCCTCCCTTGCAACACTTGCTCGCGCTCCCGCCCCTCCGAAAAATGTTCGCGTTATTGTCGCGAAACTGGCCACCGACACCACGCTCCGATGGAACGCGAACACCGAGTCGGACCTCGCGGGTTACGACATTTTGTGGCGTGAAACGACATCACCACAGTGGCAGTCGTCCAAACGTGTCGGCAGGGTTACCGAGTGCACGTTGCCCCTTTCCAAGGATAACTATATCTTTGGCGTGGCTGCGATCGACCGCGAGGGGCATCGAAGCCGAGCGGTTTACCCATTGCCCGCCAAACAGTGACGACCCGGGTGGGTGGAGTCGGAGAAAGATGATGGCCAATGCTGAGATTGTGCGCGTCGGCCCCGGTGAGTACGGGCTGGTCTGCGACATCTACAATCAGATTTTTGTTCCACCGGTGGAGCTAGGCTACTTCGAGAAACGCCTGGCGTCGCACAAGGATTCGCTCTGCCTTGTCGCACAACTCGACGGTCAGCCTGCGGCGTTTCTTTGCGGCTATGCTCTGCGACCGACCACGTTTTACAGTTGGCTTTGTGGCGTGCTGCCGGATGCGAGACGCATGGGTGTCGCAGGGCAACTATTCGAGGCGGAGCACGCGTGGGCGGCTGAACATGGTTATCAGATGTTGAGGCTCGAATGCAACAACAAGTCTCGCCCCGCCCTGCAGCTTGCCATCGCGCATAATTACGACATTGTTGGTATTCGCTGGGACGTGCGAAGCGCCAACAATCTCGTTATTTTTGAAAAAGTGCTCGACGACAGCGTGTAACTCCGAAGAAAAAGCAGGACACGGTCCGCCGGCGACGCGGCAAAATCAGTTCATTCCCAGGCGCTGACGGTACTTGGCGCACTGTTCGCCGTCGCAGAGTTCGTCAAACGCGGCGATCGCCATTGTGGCTACGTCAGCGCGTCCCTGATGTCTCAGAACCATGGCTGTGACGTAGAAGGGCCAGGGATTCTCGGGATGCGCGCTCGCGAACCGTTCCATGTCCCCCAACAGGCGCTCCAGTGCATCGGGCGGATCCAACCGCGAGGTATCCAACAATGACGAGACGGTCGTGACCGTCGATTCCGCGTCGTGATTGCGAAGTGCACACAACACGCGCGACAATCGAAACAAATCTGCATATGGTTCGGAAACGCTGTCAACCGGACACGGACAATCCATCGAGGCGTCGTGCGAACCCGTCGTGCAGGACTGAACCTGAGCGTACGTTCGCCACGCGGTCCATCCATCGTCATCTGAAAGTACGCGCGACAATGCCTCCGCAGACAGTGTCGGCCGTCCAATCGTCACGGCAAAATCGTGATACGCGATCTGATAGACCAGGTTCTGCTCGAATTGTTTCAACCCCTGACCATAGACGCGATCAGCCCGCGACACGTCGCCCGCACGATGATACACATTCGCAAGATTGAGGTAGGCCGTCATGTTGTGCGGGTCGTCCCGAATCGCCCGGTTGTAATGACCCACCGCCCCCGACGTATCGCCCATCCGGTCCAGTGCGACAGCCAGATTCGTCCGCGCGACGCTGTTTTCCGGCATCCAACTCAGTAGCTCCACGAGTCTGTCCGCCGCTTTCTGATGCTGCCCGTCTCCCATATCCATCTCGGCGAGCGCAAGATGAGCGCGTACATCGTAGGCATTGTTACGCAGCACCTGCCTGTAGATGGCACGGGCCCTGGTGGGTTGACCCTCGTTCCGGTACATATCCGCCAACGGCAGCAGGCCGGGGTTATAGAACGGCATGATTTCAGCCGCTCGCTCGTAGTTCTCGATGGCCTCGATCGTCCGGCCCGCAGCCGCCAGGACCTGTGCCAGCCTCGAATAGCACTTGCCATAATCAGGTTTGTGTGCGACGGCTGCCCGCAGCGTTTCGATGGCATCGTCGATTCGCCCTAGTCGAAACTGCGACATCCCGACAACCTGAAACACCTTGTGGCCCATCTCGTCGCGATGGTGCTCCAGATCGCGAATCGCCACGTCGATGGCGTCTTCGTATTGACCTTGTCGATATCTCGCCCATGCGGCGGCCTCGTAAACACCGGGTTCGTCGGGAAAACAAATCGCGATGCGGTCCGCGGACGCGATGTTGTCGTGGTAGAACTCAAGAGCATGCCAAAGACCCACCAACAGACAGGCTGAGACCGCCAACGCGATGGCCAACGCGCCGCGCCGAGCAGCGAGCGCGTTTTTCGTCAGGCGACCGACGGCCCAAACGATCCCAACACCCGCCAACCAACAAAGCCCGACATTCGGCAGGTACACATATCGGTCCGCAGCCAACGCGCGCCGTGCGGGAAAGAACGGCAATGTCGGACCCACCGCCACCATGAACCATACCAGCGCCAACACCGGCACCCACGTTCGGCGGACGCACCCCAACACCAGCGCCCCAACCATCAACACCGTGACCAACGCTGTTAGAAAAGTCGGATCCCCAAACCCGACGCCGTCGGACGGCGGATACCACGGCGATAGTCCGACCGGTGCAACGAAATGCCGGAAATACTGCCCCAAAGCAAGCACGACGTTCACAATCGGCGGCCCGGACATTTCATCCTCCGCCCGTGTAAACATCTCCCCGCTGGTGTAAATATTGAGCACCGCAAACGAAATCGTCACCGCGGTGACCACACCCCACATGAGCCACCAACTCCGCACGGGCCATCTTCGCCGCACCAATGGAAAAATCAAAAGCAGGAACGGAATGGACAGACTGACCTTGCTCATGTGCGCTGACAGCACAAGAATCAGCACCAACCCGGCGCGAGCCAACGTCCGCCGATCCGAGAAGCGATCGAACGCGACGAGCGAAGAGAGAGTGAACAGCGTACTCAGCATCATCATCCGACCGTTGAGCCAGCCTATCGGCTCACCGGCCAGTGGATGACAGGCAAACAGGATCGCAGCCACGAACGACGCTGTTGCATCGCGGCTGAGACGTTTGACCACGAAAAAGACGAGCACGGCATTCAACGCGTGCAGCAGGATATTCGTGAAATGGAACACCCACGCCCCAGCCTGACGACCTTCCGGGATCGGTAGAAGCCCCAGTTGTTTGATGATCGCAAAATCAATCTGGAAGCTCAGCAGCGGGATGGGTTGATACAGATCGCGATGGACGATCGTGAACAATTTCACCGCGTGTGCGAACGACGGATGATTGACCAGAACGTGACTGCGGACGAGGTGATAGTCATCACCACTGAGAAACCCGCCGTGGATCGAAGGCCAACCCGCCAACAGCCCGACACCCAACAAGATCAGACAAATGACTGGAGTGGGAATGGTTTTTCCGTCTTTTGTGCTCATTTCGCGACATTCTACGCGCCAGTTGCGATCCTGTCAGACCCGTTCGCCCTGGCCCTTTCCGTGGCTGACGCTATCATCGCACCGGCGAATCGCGACGAAAACATTCGGTATTGGAGAAAGACAACGTGAAACGACTCAACATGCACTGTTCAACGTCCATGGCACTCTTCCTGGCACTCCTCCTGGCTTTGGCAGGTTGTGAGAGCAAGACGCAGTCAATCGTCACAATGCAACATCGCGCCGCCCCGAAAACAATCGTATCCAAACCCGCCCCCGCACCGTCGGTTGCACCGGCGCCACAACCACCCCCGACACCTGTCCCGCACGCGCAGACCGTCGCAACGTCGATTCCCTCGCCCGGTGCGAAACCGCGAAGCCAGCACGATCTCAAGGTCAACCCCGACGATTTTCTGGCCCATATTGCCGTCCTGGCTGACGACGCCATGGGTGGTCGTGGTATTGGCTCGCGAGGTATTGACCAGGCCGCCGCCTACATCGCCGGGCAATTCGCGCTTCTGGGTATCGCACCCGGTGGGGACGACGGCACCTATTTCCAGGAATTCGAGGTCTCCACCGGTGGTCGGCTCACCGATGACCACAAGTTCGATGTCACCGGCATCGAGTCCACGCCCGAGCGACGCGCCGATTTCACACCGTTCGGGTTTTCGAGCAACGACGCATTCGACGGCGAGGTTGTTTTCGTAGGCTATGGCCTGGTCAACGACGAAAAGAATCACGACGACTACAAGGACGTGGACGTCTCTGGAAAAGTTGTTCTCATGCTCCGCCGCGAACCACCAACGTGGGCGGAGTCGGGTCGGACAACGCGGTTGGCGACATTCCAAAACAAAATCTACACCGCCAAGGAGAAGGGTGCCGCAGCTGTGCTGATCGTCAACCGAATCGCGGAAGATCGCGAGGACCGTCTCATGGGCTTCCGAGCGCAGCGTGGAGCATTTGGCCTGCCCGCGTTTCACATCACACAAAAACTGGCGGAACAAATGCTCGCCTCAGGTGGCGCTCGCAACCTGAGCGCGTTGCAGTCCGCCACCGATCAAAGCCAACCCGTCTCGACGAGTCTGGCGGGTGTTCACCTCGCCGGTCGCGCCGGCGTCGAAAAAACGGTCACACGCGAGCGCAACGTGCTCGGATTGATCCCCGGTGACGGGCCTCTCGCCGATGAATACGTCGTCATTGGTGGACACTACGATCATCTCGGCAAAGCTGCGACCATGGGCATGCTCCGCCAGGACCAGAGTGACAGCGAACCACGCATCCACAACGGAGCTGACGACAACGCCTCGGGTACCGCAGGTGTGATCGAATCGGGTCGCATCCTCATGAGCCGCCGTCCGCTAAAACGCAGTATCATTCTCATGGCGTTCAGCGGCGAGGAAACGGGCCTGCTCGGGAGCAAGCATTACGCCGACAACCCCGTCTTCCCGTTGGAAAACACGGTGGCCATGCTCAACATGGACATGATCGGCCGATTTGACGAAGAGAAAAACACCGTCCAGATTTTTGGCACCAGGGCAGCCGAAGAATTTGAAACATTGATCGCCCAACATGTCGAAGCGGTCGGCATGAATCTTCGCGGCGACGAAAGTGCGATAGGCCCAAGCGACCACACGTCGTTTTATCGGAAAGAGGTTCCGGCGATGCACATCTTCACGGGCCTGCATCAGGACTACCACCGACCGGGCGACGACGTGGAAAAAGTCAACGCCGACGGTGGAGCACGCGTGACCGATCTCGTGGCTGCCATGGCCTACGACATCGCTCAACGCGACAACCGCGTGACGTATCACGAAGTCAAAGCCCGTGCACAGGTGGGAAGCACCGGCAGACCACGCGTGGTGATGGGTGTGATGCCTGGTTATGCGGGCAACGATGATACCGGCCTGGTGGTTGACGGGGTTACCGATGGAGGCCCAGCCGAAAAATCCGGGATGCAGGGCGGAGACACCATCACCCGAATCGGCGACGCCGGCGTGAAGAATATCTACGACTACATGGGTGCGTTGCGTAACAGAAAACCAGGGGACGTCATCAAGGTGATCGTTCGCAGAGACGACAAGGATGTTGTCCTCGACATCACACTCGGCGGTAGATAATCGCTGCACCGAGGCGGGACATCGTCCCGACTTCAGGTTCGGTCAATCCACCTGTGTGCGTGCCACCGGATTCTCCAGAATCGGCGGCCTGTCGAAGTCGCGATCGATTTTGGCAAGGTCAAGCTCGTCGAACAGCATCGCCGGTGCGACAATGGTCGTCCCACCATTGCCGCGGGTGTTCAACACATAAGGCTTGTCACCGACCGCCAGAATCCGTTTGAATGCTTTCAGGTCGATCCGCGCGATTTCCGCGCCACGCACCAGCTCTTCCCGACCGTCCACATAAACCTTGTACATTTCCAGGGGAACCGTCGATCCGCCGCCACGAAATCGCCCACCGCCCGGATTGGAAACACTCCCCAGCGACGCAATCCGCAACGCAAAATCCAATCCCTCGTCACTCGCTGTCTCCAAAAGCTCGTCACGAAGCTCCGCCGCACTCGAGGTATTCTCTGCCGATACGATCAAACAAGCGGAAGATGCCCGCGGAGCAAACGCCCCCCGGCCATGGCCCGTCGATTTCCCCGACGATTTCGATGGATTGCGTGACAAGACCAGTTTTTTCAGTCGTCCACCCTTCACGAGTTCCACCCGCGACGCCTTCACCCCCTGATCGTCGTAGTCATATTGACCCATCACCTGCTCGCCGTGGATCGTTTCCAGCGTGGGATCATCGACGACATCCAGGAACCGCGGCAGAATTCGTTTGCCAATCCTGCTCTCAAAATCATTCGGGTCACTGCGACTTCCCACCGGTCGCTGCCCGCCGGCAAACCGCCGCGCAAAGCTCCGCCGAAACACATTCCCCGCAGCAGCAGCCTCGAACAACACAGGACCCGTGTACGATTCCAACAGTGGTGCCTTGCCCAACTTGACCAATCGATCACACAACTCGCGACACTGGTCCGTCATTTCCGAAACCGAAGGCAGGTCCTTCAATGTACGCCGATGAATGGTGACCGAGTCCGACAACTCCATCCCGTCCTCCGCCTGAATCGACGCAGTCACCGAAACCGTCACAAGCGAACCAGCCTGCCGTATCCGCGTTCCTTCGGTGTTCACGAGGTAATTGTTTCCCGCGGTCATCGAGACGTTGACGTTCGAATTCTTGATCTGCCCAAATTCGCGAAACACCGCCGACAACGTCGTTGCCAATGACCGCAACGCCGCCAAATCCACGTCCACCTCGGACCGCTCCTCAAACGAAACGACCGCTTTCTCCCTGGAAAAATCGTCAGGATTGTCCTCGATCACGACACTTTCCATAAACGCCCGCTTCCGCTCCAGGGATTCGACAACACCCTTGTAATCGCGATCCGTCATCCACCAGATCGCCTGCCGAATAGCCGTGTAGTCATCCTCGATTGCGATGGGCGAAAATCCGCCGAACCTTCCGAACCCACCAAAGCGGTCCGCAAAGTTCGTGTTATCCAACTCGTACGAACCCACGCGCGCGTCGACGCGAAGGCGCCGGTTTCGTACCTCGCCTTCGTCCGCCACCGCCCCGAGATCCGCCGACACGCCCGCCGACGCGGTGTCCGACATCGCGTATTCAATAAAATAAGGCCTCGCCAAATCCTCGATGAGGAGCTTCTCCCTGCTTCGCTCGAGTTCATCGACCATCGCCCGCAGGACGACATCTTTCTTCATTTCTCCCGCAAGATCATCGCTCGCGCGAACAGACGACCAACTCGTTATTGCAACAACCGCCAACGTCAATATCGTGTATCTCATAAACCGCATCATCGGGGTTCCTTCATCTGTCTCAAAACCAGTCATTGGATTCGTCACGCACGATTGGGTCCGGTGAAATCCTTGGGTCTATTTTGAACCCAGGGCGACCGGTGCCTTCAAAATCGGAGGCCTGTCCTGGGCTTTCTGTTTCTTTTCGATCTCAATCTGCTCGACCAGAATGCTCGGCGAAATCGCCGATACCGGAACGCTGCCGGACTCCGCACCGCAGATACCATTGAACACGCCCGCATCGTCCGCCGTCGCCAAAATCCTTGAAAAACAGGTCAACGGCGTCCCAACCACATCAACGCCACGCACCAACTCGTCCTCCCGACCATCGGCATACACCCGGTAAACGATGATCGGCAACACCTTGAATGCTTGCGGACCTCGCCGACGCGTCGTGGTGAATCCACCGGAAATGTCCTCGAAAATCAGCCCGTAGTCCTTGCCTTGTTTCTTACACTCTCCGATGAGCATCTTGCGAAGCTCGGCAAATGGCACCTGTTTCGTCGATTCAATAATCAGATTTCCCTGACGCGCGACGATGGGCAAACCGGGTTGACGACGACCATGACCATTCGATTTGGTAAACCCGCGCGTCGGCGATCGCGACAACAAAAACGTCTGCAGAATTCCGTCATCAACCAAATGCACCGCCTGACCCTGGATGCACTCCTCGTCGTAGAGGTAGTGGCCATTCAACTCAATCCGGCCAAACTTCTTCAGCGACGGATCATCCGTCACGCTCAAAAACGTCGGCAACACTTCCTTTCCTATCTTCTTGGCAAACGTCTGACCCTCATCAACATCCTTCTGCCGATGCCCCTCGATGCGATGCCCGAAAATCTCGTGGAAAAACACCCCGCTCGCGCGATTCATGAAAATGGCCGGACCCGTGTACGGTTCCACCACCGGGGCTTCCCGTAGCGCTTCCAGTTCCCCGATCAATTGCTTAACCGCCGCCGATACCGTTGCGTCATCCGGCAATCCATCGGGTGAATGAGCGTCAAACGACGAATATTGAAACAATTCCATCCCGTCATCGGCAATGGTCGACGCCTGGATTCCAACGCGCCACCAACCCCGACCAAACTGCAGTCGGGACGCCTCGGAATTGACCGCCAAACGATTCGTCACCCGACCCGTCAGCGTCACGCTCGAATTGTAAATGTTCGGATGGTCGCGAAACGCTTGTGACCACTTCTTAACACGCTTTCCCCACAATCCGCGATCCACCGACTGGTCAGCCAACGCCCCGATGAACACCTCCGAATCCTCGCGAGAGAAATCGTCCGACAGATCCTCTTCCTCAACCTTGACCTTGATGTTTGCCCTGACCTGCGCCAAACGCTTCACCGCCTCCTTGAATGCCCTGTCCGTCGAAAGCCACAACGCATGTCGCGTCGCCAATGGATCACCGTTCAACGGCAACGACGTTCGACCACCGAACATGCCCGGCCGACCACCAAACCCCTGTCCACGAATCTGGTGCGAATTGTCCATCGAGTAGTCACCGCAACGCACGTCGGCGTCCAGCAACCGGTTGTGCGAATCGTTGTCATAAATCAACGCACCCAGCGTCGCGCCAATCGACACCGTCTGCTCATCGGTCACCGCGTACTGCAGGAAATAAGGCTTGCTGCCGTCCGGCGTTTCGAGCTTCTCCATGGACAGCTTCAATTCGCTCTCCATAAGACCCAACAAAGGATGTTCGTCCGCCGCCTCAGCCACCCCCACGCTCAGGAGGCCCACCACCAACAACAAACCCAACCACAACCCTGGTCGATTCAACATGTCCGCACCTCGATCCAATACGCAATGGAAAACCATTTGACACTTCACACTCGCCGCATTGTACGCGCGCAAAAATATATGGAAACAGAGAATTTTCCGATTTGCCACGACGAATGACCCTTTTTGTTGTGCGAAATTGTCGGACGCCGCGCGAGTCGTGCTTACGGTTTATCCACCGGAATGTGAAATGCGTCCAGAAGATACGCCCGATCCAGCCGTGAAACCTCGTAGAGAATCAGTGACTCGATCTGACGCGAATAAAGATTCAGACCACTGCCCGACGGCAACGACTGACCCTTGTGCGTTTCTGAATCGACAAACACGACGACTTCCTCGCCATCCACCTTCGCTAACAGATAAGTCGTTTTGTCCGAAATGATGCTCGCATAGGACATCCCGATCGATTGGATATTCGACGGCAGGTTTCCCAAAACCAGCGGTTGCCCAAAACGCTTCTCAAACCTTCCGGAAAACTCCGCATCGTCCCTGCAAACCCACAGAGGCTCAAACCCGCGCGCAACCTCCGTCCGATACGCACCCGCCATCGTGCTGTAGTCCGCTGCCACGTTCGATTCCGAAAAACGCGCAAACCGAACCCCCGCAAAAACGCAAATCCCAATCGCGGCAGCCAACCCCAACCACTGACGTAGCGGTGAATGTTTCGTCCCGGCAGAACCGGCCGTCGGAACGACACGCAAATCAGTCGCATCAGCCTCGGTTTCCACGGTCGCCCAATCCGGTAATCGCGACATCAACCGCTCCGTCGGCGGCGGGGGAAACAAACGGCGGATCGACTCGTCAATCGTCCGCTGCTTTTCCACCTCAGCCATCAACCCCGGATTGTGATCCAGCTCCCGCTCGAACGCCTCACGCTCAACTGCGTCGAGCTGATCATCCAGATACGCGTCCAGACTGTCCGATTTTTCCTCAGTCGTCATCGCTTTTCTCTCGCCCCGCTTCGTTCGGGACCATCGTCACCCGCCCCCGAAAGCCGCTGCCGCAACAAACGTCGTGTCCGGTGGACGTGGCTCATCGCTGTCCCCGCCGGTATGCCCAGCAACTCCGCGATCCGGGCGTAATCCATTCCCTCCAGCGTTCGGAGCAACAGACACGCCCGCGCCACCTCACCCACGTCCTCCAACGCCTCACGCATCGCATCGTCGAGTCCAATACCCGATTCGACCGCGCTGCTCATTGACACCGTTCGACCTCTGTCAGAAGCCAGTTGCTCGACGACCTGGCTGTCCAGTCCCGCGGGACGACGCCTCGATTCCCTCCGACCACGGTTCAGCGCGACGAAACGCACCATCTGACCCATCCACGCCGCAAATCGCGTCCCCCGCTCGAATTGATCCAGTTTCCCGAGTGCCAAAACCGCCGCCTCCTGAACAACATCCTCCGCCAGGCTTGCGTCACCAAGCACCCCGACCGCCACGCCCCAAAGCGCACGCGCCGACGCCCGATACTCGATCGCAAACTCAGCCGGACTCAAAGGCTCCGAACTCCGGATCATTGAATTCGATCCACTGGCTTGCGACTCCTTCTCGCCGATTTGTCGCTCCCACTCGATCACAACACCGCCTGCTTATGTGTCCGGTTTCCCGAAAATTGCAACCTTGGGCAGGTTTCAATCACCTCAAGAACAACCCTGCCCGAAACGACGGCGTTCCCGTAGAATCCCGTTCGAGGACAGATGATACCGGAAAAACCATTTAAATCGGACATAATTCCATGACAGCAAGGAAGTTAGCGTCAATTCACCTCGTCGCGGTTACCTGCGGAATCATAACGATCAATTGTACACCAACCACAACATTACCGCCCAATAGCCCGAACATACCCACCGTCACCCTCGAAAAAATCGCCGCGAATTTCACCTCGCCCGTCGCCCTTGCTTCGGTACCCGACGGCTCGGGACGAAAACTGGTCGCAGACCAGATCGGCGAAATCCACGTTCTCAACGGCACCGGCATCAACACCGAAACCCCATTCCTGTCACTCCGCGACCGCATGGTCACTGTCATTCCCCCGTTCGACGAACGCGGTTTGCTCGGACTCGTCCTCCATCCCGATTTTAGCAACAACGGTCGCCTTTTCGTCTACTACTCCACACCGTTATCAAACGACGACCCCACCGGTTTCAACCACAAATCCCGCGTCGCCGAATTTCTCGTCTCAACCGACAATCCCGACCACGCCGACCCCGACTCCGAACGCGTCATCCTCGACATCCTCCAACCCCAGTCCAATCACAACGCAGGACAACTCGCCTTCGGACCCGACGGCATGCTCTACATCGGCACCGGTGACGGCGGATCAGGTGGCGATCGCGGATTCGGACACAATCCCGACATCGGCAACAGCCAGGACACCACCACCCTCCTCGGGAAAATCCTCCGCATCGACATCGACCGCGACGAACCCTACGCCATCCCCGCTGACAACCCGTTCGTCAACGATCTCAACGCCCGCGACGAAATCCACGCCCTGGG
This sequence comes from Phycisphaerae bacterium, assembly GCA_029260165.1. Classification (GTDB taxonomy): domain Bacteria; phylum Planctomycetota; class Phycisphaerae; order UBA1845; family UBA1845; genus OFTM371. The sequence continues at coordinate 29,366 of JAJDDT010000019.1, forward strand.
ATTGCGAAACCCGTGGCGATTCTCATTCGATCGCGACACAGGCCAACTCTACGTCGGCGACGTAGGCCAAAACGCAATCGAAGAGGTCAGCATCGTCTCCGCCGGCGACAACCTCGGCTGGAACATCAGGGAAGGCAACGCCTGCTTCAATCCCGCAAACAACTGTCCCATCACCGACGAGAAAGGCCAAAACCTCGTCGCCCCGATCATCACCTACCCCCACAACGCAGCCACGGAACCCACTGGTTCATCCGTTATCGGTGGATACATCTATCGAGGTCACACCATCAGCGCATTAACAGGCCGGTACATCTTCGCCGATTTCAACGCCGGTGTTGGCGGCAGACTCTACATCGCCACGCGCGACACAACGTCGCAACAATGGACCGTCGAGGATCTGCCCATCACAAACAAACCCAACGGCAGACCCGATTTCACCATCCTGTCTCTGGGTGAAGACGCCGCCGGCGAGTTGTATGTTCTCGCCGGCACCGGCGACGTCTACCGAATCGTCAATCCCAATGTAGCGTCACCCCTCGTGGGTGACGAGTAGGCAAAAAACCGTTGAGTTTACCAAGGATGACAAGAGGCAGAACCAATTCGAGACAAGATGCAAGCCCCTGACGCTTCGATTGGGCACCGAGCCTTCTCGCTCTATTTCCCCCCCGTCAACGCCGACACAGATTCGGGGGCAACCCCCGATTCCGCGTCCTCCAACGAAGCCCCGTCATCCGCCTCAACAAACGCCCCCGCAATCACCTCCGCCACCACCCGATGCCCCGCCGGCGTCCAATGATGGTCGTAGGCGAAATAGGCATGTACCCCATCAGCCACCGCATCGCGCAATGCTTCCGTCGTCGAAACAAACGCAACATCATTCGACGCGCACCACGACCGCACCACCCGCTCCCGGGCGTCAAGGTTCTCGAACAACATCCGCTCAAACACATCCGCGGCTGGAACCCAATCGCTCCGCATTCCCGCAATCTGCTGCATTTTCTCGATCGGCAACCGACCCCGAACCAACGGCAGCACCACATGCGCCTTCGTCGGAGCAAACGCCATTGTCAGCTCCAACCCCTTCGCATCGCAGGCTGCCCGGATTTCGTCCAGATACCCCTTCGCCCGCAACCACGTCGGACCAATCTCAAACAAATCCGCCGACTGACTATGCTCAAGCAGCGCTTTGGGACCAAACGCATACGGATGCGACCCCGCACCCTCAGGCACCATCAACGGCAACCACGAAAACAATTCCACAAGCTCAGGATCGGGTGGCCTCGTTGCACCACCCGGCCAACCCTGGATCACGCGATCGAGCGTCATGCGAATCGGCGACCGATCCGCGTATTGCGACAACCGTTCCCAAATCGAAGGATGCTCGGGCCCCAACTCCCGCTCAGCCGTTCGAAAATCGTTCCCTTCATAGATCATGCAAATGACGTGTTCGGACCCCAGTGACAAACCGTGTTGACGCAGTGAGGCCAAATAATGCACAGGTCCATAACCGGTCATCCCAAGGTTGTAGACACGCTTTCCGGTCGTCCGGGCAAACAACGTGGTCCAAACATTGTCGTTGGAAACGTTGGATCCCTCGGTAAAAGAATCACCAAGTGTGACCACCTCGTACGACGATTGCACATCCACATTGCGATACCCACGCTCGTCTGCGGTCAGTGTGCACGAAACGGGCTGATGTCCCGGCGGTGCCTTCGCTGCCCAACCCGACGTTGGAACGTCCGAAAACTCATACGTCCACGTTCGATTTGGTGGGCGGTGAAACGCAAGATCGTCATACACATACGTTGGCGTCACAATCCGTCGCAGCGCGAAATCCGCCAACAGCAACGTCGGTAGGGCGACCATCAACAACGCGACCACCCGAAACCACCGCCGCCGGTAGGTTTCGCGCGTTTTCGCCTGATCGATGTACAAACCCACGATGGAAAGAATCACCACGCCAAGGATCCAGCCGAAATGCGTCTGCGAGTATCGCCCCAGGATGACCGTCCTGTCGTGCGCGACGAGATGGCTGACGTTGCTCGGAATCGCAATCAGCAAACCGTTTGCAATGACCACAGCGGACAGGAAAAACTTCTGTCGCAGATTCATCGTGACCCCGCCTCGTTGTCTGCGTCAATCGTGACGATTCGCTGCACCCCGTTGGCGAAAAAATCGAGTTGCTTGTTGCCCCACGCATTCGTGTATCCACCCATCTTCCGCCGCGGTTGACCAAGAATGTATTCGATCCCCATCTCGTCCCAATACGCGTTCATCGTTTTCCCGCCTCGCAAAACAGCGACAATATCATTGTTCGCCAACCCGTCCAGATTGATGACGACAAGGTTGGGCGTGTAATACTGCATGATCCCGCTATGCCAGCACCCGATACGCGTTCCCATCGGTAGGTTCTTTGCCAACCGCTGCACCGCAACCAGATTGGCTGACTGATCCCTGGATCGTGGATGGAGCAGGTTGCGCGCAAAGACCGCGCCCGACTCGACGACAACCAGGGCAATGAGCACGGGCATCATCCGCCTCGCCAAACCCGCCAACCGATTCGTCGCCAACCCCGTCCAAATCTGCGAAAACGCACCCGCCGTCACCAACGTCAGGCAAACCAGCGCAGGCACGTAATACCACGTTCGAGGCCTGTCAATGAACAACGCGTACGCGACCCCCAACCCCAAAGGCAACACCCACAAAACATGCAGGAACAACGTCCGCGAACCATCCTCCAATCGTCGGCCCGCGAACAGCAGCACCAGCCAGCCACTCAACGTCCATTTCAACGCCGGCACCTTCACAAGACATTTTCCGGCATACGCAATCCACGTTTCCCCAGCCTGCAACATATCGCCCCAAAAACCATGTTCGGCCCGCACCCCCGCCCGCCACAACTGCTTCACGACCGCGCTACCCTGCAACGACCCACCCGTTTCCCGATACGCAATCCACCACCAGACGCTCAACATCCCCACCGCAACAACGCACATGATCCCAACACCCATCAAGCGTCGTCTCACATCGCCAATCGACCGGGAAGACAGAAACACCATCGCAAGCGGCGGTAGCAGGGCAATCGAGTCCGTCCGCGCCCAATGCGTCAATCCAAGCGAAACCCCCAACAGCAGGAACGATCCCATTCCGACCGAACCCTCCGCCCCCCGCAGCATCCATATCGCCATTCCCAAACTGACCGACAGGCACAACCCGTAAACCGCCCCCTCAAGCCCCGTCGCACCAATCAACACCCCATGCGGATTCGTCCACCAGCACAAGGCAGCCGCCACCCCGCCAGCCACTCCCCACCACGTCTTCGCCGCCCAATACAACACCCCACCCGTCAGCGCAAAACAAACCCCGTTCAGCACAATCGCCTGCCGCACAAACCCATCCAGCGAAGGTTCCGTCAGCCAACGCAACCCCGCCAACAGGAAACAATACAACGGATGAAAACCCGTCGTCTTCGTCAGCCCGTCCGCCGACAAACCTTCCCCACAGGCCACATGACTCGCAATATTGAAGTAGTAGTAGGCGTCGTCCGAGAGATGCTGGACGATGTACGCACGAGAACCGAGCATGAGCAGCGTCGGCAATCCCACGCAAAACAGGACCGCCACCCCGCAGAGAACACGCGTCGGGTGCTTGATCCTCTGGTAGGATACCCCGGTATCACGCCCGGTCATCAACACAAAACGCCCCCGTCACGTTACCACCTGCACACAACGAGTAGGCAATGTAACGCACGTCGGACGCATCCGCCAACGCTGCCACAGACACGCAACCGATTAGTTAAAAAACAAAATCAGGTCGAGAATCTGAAAAATCAAATCCAGAATAAGCTGAAACAGGTTCATGGACAGTCTCCTTATAACCACGCCCGATGCATCCTAGTCCCCGCAGAGTGTCCACACAAGCAGCACAATCCCAAACCAAACCCACAACCAATCCATCCAGACACACAGGATTCCATTCACCGCCAATTTCCATAAGATAATCGCCAACCCGTGCGGATGCGTCGGACAACGACCGTCGTCATATCCGTGTCGGGCGATATGGAAGAATGCACCATGCTGATCGCCGCCGTCCCTGGCTCTGGATTGCTCTTCGGACTGATGCTCATCGCGGGCATCACCGGTGCCTTTGCCGCGCGATGGGTCCACGTCCCACGCGTCGTCGGGTTCCTCCTCAGCGGCGTCGCCCTGCGCGCCTGCCTGCGCTACACTCTCCACTCCGATGACCTCGACATCAACCACGCGCTCAGCCACTCCGCCATGCCCCTGGCAGCCATTCGCGATCTTGCCCTCGGAATGATCCTCTTCAAGGTCGGCAGCGTCTTTGAAAAAAAGAAACTCCAAACCGTCGGAAAATCCGTCGCCAGGATCAGTCTCACAGAAACGACCCTCTCCTTCCTCCTCGTCATCGTCGGATGCACGGTCGTGACAATCATCGCCGCCACCACCGGCGACACACCCTTCTCCGACCAACTCGTCCTCTGCGCACTTCTCGCCGCCTCCGCCATCGCCACCGCACCAGCCGCAACCCTCTTTGTTCTCCAGGAATACGAAGCCAGGGGACCCATGACCGACCGCATCCTCGCCATGGTCGGTTTCAACAACATCATCTGCATCGTCGCATTCTTCACCCTGTTCATCACCCTGACCGCAACGGGCGTCATCGTCTGCACAGGCAGCATCGCCGCAACACCATGGATGACCCTCTTCTCGCTGACCGTCGGCAGTGTCGCACTCGGCGTCATCGGCGGAGCCATCCTCATCATCGCCCACGGCAAACTCCCACTGGCTGAAACCCTGCTCGTTTTCTTCGCCATCTTCCTCGTCCTCGGCGCCGGCGAATCCTGGTTTATGGATCATCTCTCCGTCGCATACAGTTTCCTGCTCACCACCCTTGTCATCGGTGCCGTCTTCGCAAACGTCGCCGTCGACTCCGAAAAACTCAAATCCACCATCAACACCGTCGGCACACCCATCTATGCTGGATTCTTCGTCCTCGCCGGATTCAAACTCCACGTCGACGACCTGCTGAAAATGGGACTGCTCGGCGCAACTTATGTCCTCTGCCGTACCACCGGAAAATACCTCGGCGTCAAACTCGGCGCGCGATGGACACCCCATTCCGATACCGCCACCGCCTCCCTGGGCTCCGCCATGCTCTGCCAGGCTGCCGTCGCCATCGGACTCGTCGCATTTGTTGAGCAACACTGGAAAAGCCCGCTCGCTGCAACCTTCGGCACCATCATCCTTGGCAGCGTCGTCGTCTTTGAATTGGCAGGACCCCTCCTCCTCAAACGCAAAGTCGTCGCCTGCGGCGAGGTCAAAGCCATCACCCTCCTGAGACGCGGAAATACCCCAGCCGACGAACCCGCCGTCACCACCAACACCATCCGCGCCATCATCCGACTCGTCATCCCCCAAAAAGCGGGCAGGTCCACAGCCCCGCAAATCCTGACGGTGGAATACGTCATGCGCGGCAACATCCAGCTCATCCAGGCCGCCGCCACCTTCGACGAGGTCCTTCATTTCATCGAGAAAACCGATTATGGCCACTTCCCCGTGGTCCACGCCGGCGGACAATTTGCGGGAATGATCCACATGTCCGAACTCCGCGACCTCATCTACGACCCCGCACTGCGAGACCTTGTCACCGCCATCGACCTCACCGACAACACCGCCTCCGTCGTCGCCAGAGACGTCCCGCTCGAAAGCATTCTTTCCGAATTCGCAAAAGCCAACGTCAGCATCCTCCCGGTCGTCGAATACGTCGGCAGTCTGCACATCGTCGGTGTCGTCGAGGAAAAAGACGTCCTCCGGGCATTGCACACCACCCAAAACACGAAAAAGCCATAACGCCGTTTTGAATCCGGTATAGTGCCACCATCTCTGTGAAGCCCGGTCTGTCGCGCATCCGATTGTGAACGTTTCGCCATGTTCAGCTTGGCCCCTGTCGGCCTGTCCATTACACTCTGACGAGGTTTTCGGCGACAGGTTCGGCGACAGGTGTTGAAGGGAGCTTCGTCTCATGAGCGACAACACGTCCGGTTCGGTGGCGATGATCGGTTCCTATGTTCCGCGCAAATGCGGGATTGCGACGTTTACGTTCGACCTGTCATGCGGGCTGGCGGAATCGGTGTACAATCGACCGCTTGCGGGCGGCGGGCCGATCGGCGTGGTTGCGCTGAATGATCTCGACGAGAAGTATGACTACGCCGGCGAGGTTGTTTTCGAGCTTCGGGATCATGCAAAGGAAGCCTATCGTGAGGCGGCGGACTTTCTGAATCAAAGCAAGTTTGAGGTCGTCTGCGTTCAGCATGAATACGGGATCTATGGTGGAGACTGTGGCGACTATTTGTTGGCGTTGACGGATCGACTGACCAAGCCGGTGGTGACGACGCTGCACACGGTGTTGGCTGACCCGAATCCCTCGCAAAAGCGCGTGCTCAAAGCGCTTGCGGATCGGAGCAGTGCGCTGGTGGTGATGGCTCACCGGGCCTATCGCATGCTCGAGGATGTTTACGGCGTGCCACCGTCGAAGACGCACCTCGTTCATCATGGTGTTCCCGACGTCCCATTCGGCGACACCGAGCCGTTCAAGGGGCGATTCGAAGTCGCGGGCAGGCCGACGATTCTGACGTTCGGTCTGCTGAGTCCGGGCAAGGGTATCGAAATGATGCTCGACGCGCTGGCGAAGGTGAAACCGGATTTTCCGAACATCGCCTACATTGTTCTTGGCGCGACACATCCGGGGGTTCGGCGGGAATCCGGGGAGGCCTATCGTATTTCGCTGGAGCAGCGTGCGATCAGACTGGGTATCGCGGAGAACGTCATCTTTCACAATCGCTATGTGTCGCTGGATGACCTGTGCGAGTATCTGCGGGCGGCGGATTTGTACGTCACGCCCTATCGCAATCGAGATCAGATCGTGTCGGGGACACTAGCCTACGCGCTGGCGACGGGGCGGGCGATTATTTCGACGCCTTATTGGTACGCCGAGGAATTGCTGGACAACGGGCGCGGCCGACTGGTCGGTTTTGAGGATGTGGACGCGTTGGCCAATCAGGTTCGCGAACTGTTGCGTGATGACAACGCTCGGTTGAAGGTTCGCAAGGCTGCGTATGAATTCGGTCGCCGGATGACGTGGTCATCGGTGGCAAACCAATACCGCAACCTGTTCGACAAAGCCAGGGAAGACAGGAAAACGCTGTCGGCCGACGCGATGACTGCTCCAACGAAGATGCGGTTGTCACTACCGGAGGTTCGGATTGATCATCTCTATCGCATGACGGATGACACGGGATTGCTGCAACACGCTATTCACGGGACGCCCAACCGTCACCATGGTTACTCGATCGACGACCAGACACGCGGAATGATTGTGTCAGCCATGTACCATCGCCTGTTCAGGGACAGGAACGTCCTGGGGCCTTTCCACACCTATCTTTCGTATGTGCATTATGCGAAGCGTGAAGATGGGTTCTTCCGGAATTTCATGTCGTTTGATCGGCGGTGGCTTGAGGACGAAGGTGACAACAGTGATGCGCAGGGGCGGGTAATGTGGGCAACGGGCTATTCTGTGACGCATCCACCTGATCGGCAGTCGCGGATGCTGTGTCGCAAGCTGTTCCTGGGCTGCGTTCCGCTGTTCGACGACATCCATCATGTTCGATCGTTGTCGTTTGCGATTCTTGGTTGCCATTACTTCCTTCGTCATGAATCGGATACGACGCAGGTCGAACGGTTGATGCGCCTGGCTGCTGATCGAATCATGCAACAGTATACGGAACACGAGGGGGACAATTGGCCCTGGTACGAAGACGTTGTCACCTACGCAAACGCGCGCGTTCCGCAGTCGCTGGTTCTTGCGGGATTGCAGTTCGGCGATACCGACATGATCGCACGCGGGGTTCGGATGCTGGATTGGCTGCTGGAAGTGCAGACCGGCAGGGAAGGGTATCTGTCCCTGATCGGGAATCGTGGGTGGCTTTCGCGTGGCAGCGACCGGGCGGAGTATGATCAGCAGGCGATCGAGGTGGCTGCCCTGGTCGGTGCCTGTAAGGCGGCATATCGCGCGACGGGAAATGTGCGTTACCTGAACGAAATGCGACGGTGTTTTGACTGGTATCTGGGTGCCAATGATCAACATGTGCAGGTGATCGATTTTGCGACGCACGGGTGTCACGACGGATTGACCCCCGACGGTGTCAATCTGAATCAGGGGGCAGAGTCGCTGTTGGCCTGGCTGTTGTCGCTGCTGACCATGCACGAAATGCAAACGGGTGAACCCATCACGGCTGGTTGATGGTGATTGAGGATGTCCCTGCCGCGGTATGTTGGCCATTGTCGGATGGACCAACGAGGGAGCTGGGGAGCTGCCGTGACGTGCCGTGCTAATAGATCGTAACTGCTTATGGGACAGGAAACTAAAGCAATACGGAGCTGGGTCTTGCGGTGGGGGCGTTTGACCCGGGTTGTCGGTTTTTTCATTCGCGGATATGTTGCGGGTTCTGCTGGAGGGTGTCGTTGGGGAGTCCCGGCGGCGATTTTGGCGGGCCGCTTCTATTGGGACGGCATCCGTTCCTGAGCGTGATTGGCCTGTGATCGTTTCCGCGTGTGAATGCGGGCGGTGATGGCTGATATCCTCTTTTTTCGGCGGCGAAAATGGTCCGTTTGGCGTGGATTCCCGATTTTGGGGGTCTTCCGGGAGGAGTGACCGCACATGCCTCGCAGGAATATCAAAATTGAGACCAGGGTCGAGTATTTGTCGATTCTCGATGACAGGGGAAGGGTCGATACGGCGTTGGAGCCGAAGCTGGACGGTGATCTCCTGCTGTACATGTATCGGATGATGCTGTTGACGCGTCGTCTGGACGAACGGTTGTTGAATTTGCAGCGTCAGGGTCGGATTGGGACGTACGCACCGATTCGCGGGCAGGAGGCGGTTCAGATCGGGTCGGTGGTTGGGCTTCGCAAGAGTGACTGGACGGTTCAGGCGTTTCGCGAGCCTGGGGTTAGTTTGCATCGTGGTTGGTCGATCAACAGGATTATCAAATTCTGGGGTGGTTATGAGGAGGGGTGTGCGGTGCCTGAGGGTGTGAATGACACGCCGATTGCGGTGCCGGTGGCGTCTCAACTACCTCATATTACGGGCATCGCGTGGGGGATGAAGATCAGGAAAAAGGATGATGTCGTCGTTGGGTTTGTGGGTGATGGCGGGACGTCGGAGGGCGATTTTCACGAGGCATTGACGTTTGCGGGGGTGTTCAAGGTGCCTGCGGTGTTTGTGATTACGAACAATCAGTGGGCGATATCGATTCCGCGTCACAAGCAGACCGCGTCGAAGACGCTGGCCCAAAAGGCGGTTGGTTATGGGTTTGACGGGATTCAGGTGGATGGGAACGACGTTTTGGCGGTTTATGTGGCGGTTCAGGAGGCGGTTGACCGTGCTCGTGCGGGGAAGGGTCCGACGTTGATCGAGGCGGTGACCTATCGGTTGGCGATGCACACGACGGCGGATGATCCGAAGAAATATCGATCGGACGAGGAAGTGAAAAAGTGGGAGAAGCGTGATCCGGTTCCGCGGTTTGAAAAATATCTGCGGGACAAGGGCGTGCTGGATGACAAAACGGTTGCGGAGCTTGAGGAGGACATCGCGGAGCGGATCAGGAAGGGTGTGGCTGAACATGAAGCGACGCTGGATGTGAATCCGGTCGAGTGTTTTGATTATCTGTACAACGAGGTTCCGGCGGAGTTGGAGGATCAGCGGGCGGAGTTTGCGGCTGCCTTGGAGCGAGAGGGTGTCGGGACGGGGGACTGACGTGGTTGGCCGTGATGTTGAGTTGGAAGGTTTTGCATAGGACGACGTGTTTGGAGGCAGGGGGGATTGGTTGGTTTTCCCGCCACCCACAAGGGGTGACGCTACATTGTTTCCGTCTCGCATGTGGGGTGGCGCTACGGCGGAGATCACCGGTCCACGAGTTGTCAGGGTGACGAGTCGCGACTACGAGAAGTAAGAGGAATTGCGATGGCACAAATGAACATGGTCAAGGCGATCAACCTGGCTCTTCGCGAGGCGATGACCGAGGACGACGGCGTTATTCTGCTGGGCGAGGACATCGGTCAGGATGAGGGCGTTTTTCGTGTGACCGAGGGATTGATGAAGGAGTTTGGTGAGGAACGGGTGATTGACACCCCGCTTGCCGAAGGGGCGATTGTGGGTTGTGCGGTGGGGATGGCGTTGTATGGGTTGAAGCCTGTCTGCGAGATGCAGTTTTCGGGGTTCGCGTATCAGGCGTATCATCAGATTGAAGGTCATATGTCGCGGTATCGGAACCGCACGCGTGGGCGGTACAACATGGGGATGGTGATTCGGATGCCTTATGGTGGGGGTATACGGGCGATCGAGCATCATAGCGAGTCGCGTGAGGCGTTGTATGCGCACAATCCCGGGTTGAAGATGGTGATTCCGTCGGGTCCGCGGAATGCGCGGGCGTTGTTGATCGCGTCGATTCGGTCGTTGGATCCGGTGATTTTTTTCGAGCCCAAGGGGATCTATCGGGCGTTTCGGGAAGAGGTGCCTGACGAGGTCGAGACAATGCCGATTGGTCGTGCGGTGGTTGCACGCGAGGGGAGTGACATCACGCTGATCAGTTATGGTGCGATGCTGCGTCCGACGATGGAAGCGGCGGAGGATTTGTCGGAAGAGGAAGGTGTGTCGGCGGAGGTGGTGGATCTGCTGACGGTGTCTCCGATGGATACGGAGACGATTGCCGGTTCGGTGGCCAAGACGGGTCGGGCGGTGGTGATTCATGAGGGGCCGAGGACGTGTGGGGTGGGGGCAGAAGTGACAGCGCGGTTGATTGAGAAGTCGTTTTTCCACCTTGAGGCTCCGATTCGACGGATAACCGGATACGACGTACACTTTCCGTACTTCGCGAGTGAGCAGGCGTTTTTGCCGAACGCGGAGCGGATCAGGCATGCTGCCCGTGAGACGTTGGCGGTCTAACGGGATCGAATCGGGCGAATCGGGATTGAAATGATGGTCGGTGGACAGGTTGGCGCGTTTTGGCGGAGACGCAGTGATGGCAGTTGATTTTAAGCTTCCGGACCTTGGCGAGGGCATCACTGAGGCGCAGATTGTGCGTGTGATGGTCAACGAAGGTGATCCGGTTTCGGAAGATCAGAGTTTGTTCGAGGTTGAGACGGACAAGGCGGCGGTGGAGATTCCGTCGCCACATGCCGGGGTCGCGATCAAGGTTCATGTAACGAGTGGCCAGACGGTCAACGTGGGCGATGTGATGATTTCGTTTGAGGGCAACGGGGCTGCCGCTGCACCTGAGAAATCTGCACCTGAGAAAAATAAGGGAGCGGATTCACCGACAGGGTTAAGAGCAGAACAAAAGACACCCGCTGATGATCCGACGCCGTTGGCTGTCTTAACACGCGGTGGATCAGCCGCGAAGCGAACAACCGCCCCGGCTGCCCCGGCTGTTCGCAAACTGGCCCGCGAGAAGGGCGTGGATATTGACGCGATCGCGGGCAGTGGTCCCGGCGGTCGTGTGGTCAGGGCGGATGTGGAGACGGCGTCGCGCGGTGGTGGTGCGGCAGTGTCGGGGCATTCGTCATCGCCGGCACCATCCGGTGGTGTGTCGGCTCCCAGTGGGGCGGTTGCTCCGGCAGCGGTTTCCCAGCCACCTTTTGCTCCACCCGCAGCGGCGGGACCCCCACCCGGACAGGTGGATCAGGACAAGTGGGGAACGATTCGTCGGTCGCCGTTGTCCCAGATTCGCAAGACGATTGCGAATCACATGACGCGATCGGCGTTTACGGCGGTGCATGTAACGCACATCGACGAGGTGGATGTAACTGAGTTGGAGCGCTTGCGCAAGCAGTATCGCCGGGAGACGGGGCAACGTGTGACGGCGATGGCGTTCGTCATGCGCGCGTTGTGCAACGCGTTGAAAAATCATTTTGTGTTCAACGCGTCCATCGACATGGAAACCGAGGAGATTGTCTACAAGGACTATATCAATATCGGTATCGCAGTGGATACGTCTCGTGGGTTGGTCGTGCCCAACGTTCGCAATGCAGATCAATACAGCGTTGGCGGGTTGGGGTATCAATTGTCGCTGATCGCCGAGAAGGCGCGGAATGTGAATTTTGCGGTTGATGATCTTCGTGGCGGGACGTTTACGATCACCAATGTTGGTGCGTTGGGTGGGATGTTCAGCACGCCGATCATCAATTATCCGGAGGTGGCTATTCTCGGTTTGGGGCAGTCCAAAGAGAAGCCTGTCGTGCGTGATGGCGAGATCGTGGTGCGGACGATGATGCCGTTCAGTTTGGCGTTTGATCATCGGATTGCGGATGGTGCACAGGCGGCGCGGTTCTGTGCGGAGTTGATGGGTTATCTACAATATCCGTTGACCTTGTTGATCTAGTTTTTCCAGTCGAAGGGCGAACAATCAGATGGTGGTAGGCGAGTTTACGCAGGAGGCGGACCTGCTGGTAATCGGTGGTGGTCCGGGCGGGTATTCCGCGGCTTTTCGGGCGGCGCGAGCTGGTATTGCGACGACGATTGTCGAGGAGCGAGGTCTCCTGGGGGGTGTTTGTCTGCATTGCGGGTGCATTCCATCCAAGACGCTGTTGCATGTGGCTGAGTTGTTGCACCTGGCGGACCATGGAAGAAATTTCGGGATCACGTTTGGCAAGCCGAAAATCGATCTGGACGGTGTTCGCGGGTGGGAGAACAAGGTTGTTGACAAGCTGTCGCGCGGGTTGGGGTCTGTTGCGAAAAAGTTGTCGATCGAGGTGATCAAGGGTCGCGCGACGTTTGAGGATTCAAAAACGGTTGCGATTTCCGGGGGCGAGGTGTCGCGGGTCAAATTTAGGAAAGCCATCGTCGCGACGGGATCGTCACCGGTGTTTCTGAAAGGGATTCAGCTCGATCATCCGCGTGTGATGGATTCGACCGGCGCGTTGGCGTTGGAGGATGTTCCGAAGAAGCTGCTCGTGATCGGCGGCGGTATCATCGGTTTGGAACTGGGGCAGGTCTACGCGTCGCTCGGCAGTGAGGTGACTGTCGTTGAGATGTTGGACACGCTGATTCCCGGTTGCGATGCGGACCTTGTCAAGCCGTTGGCCAAGCGTTGCGGGAAGATGTTCAAGGATATTTCGCTCGGGGCCAGGGTGGTGGGGATGAAGGAGAGCGGCAAGGGGATCGCGGTGCAGTTCGAGGGCGACAAGGTACCGGCTGAGACGAAGTTTGATCGCGTATTGGTCTCGGTGGGGCGTCGACCGAATACGAACGGGTTGGGGCTTGAGAAAACAAAAGTCGAGGTCGATCGCGGGTTCATCAGGGCGGACGCGCAGTTTCGGACGGGCGACCCGAAGATTTTCGCGATTGGCGATGTGATCGGCAACCCCATGCTCGCGCACAAAGCCATCCACGAAGGACAGGTTTGTGCCGATGTAATCGCGGGCAAAGACGCCGTTTTCGACCGCCGGACGATTCCCTCCGTGGTGTTCACCGATCCTGAAATCGCCTGGTGCGGCCTGACCGAGGCTGATGCGAAGCGTGAGGGCAGAAACGTTTCCGTGAAGAAAATGCAATGGGTTGGTTCGGGACGGGCGGTGGCGATCGGGCGAACGGACGGGATGACGAAAATCATATTTGATGCTGAGACGGACCGCGTGCTGGGTGTGGGGATCACCGGTCCGCATGCCGGTGAGATGATCGCCGAGGGATGTCTCGCCATTGAAATGGGTGCGGTGGCGACGGACCTGGCTGAGACGATCCATCCGCATCCGACGCTGAGTGAGATGATCGGCGACATCGCGGGCGGGGTGTCCGCGCACTAGCGATTTTGTGTTTTTGGGTTCTGCTGATCGGGGCGATTTTCATCGGAGAGTGAGATGACGCCTGGTTTTTCGATCCGGGCGCTGGCTGACGCGGTTGCAGAGGGCGATCTGTTCGACAGCGATGCGACGGTGGTCGTGGGTGTGTCGGGCGGACCGGACTCGATGGCGTTGCTGCACGGTTTGTGTGCGCTGAATCACGAGCAAGGTTTCAGTCTTCAAATTCACGTCGCCCACGTCAACCACATGTTGCGCGGGTTCGAGGTGGAAAAGGACGTCGCGTTCGTTCAGGCGGCGGCGGACAGTCTGGGGCTGCCCTGCTCGGTGCATGCGTGCGACGTCGCGTCGATGGCCAAGCAGCGAGGCCAATCGGTCGAGGAGGCAGCACGCGAGGAGCGGTATCACTTTTTCGAACGCGTGTGTTTGCAGATCGGGTCGCAGCACGCAGCCGTCGGCCATCACTCGGACGATCACGCCGAGACGATTCTTTTCCGGATTCTTCGCGGGACAGGGCTTCGCGGTTTGGGAGGCATTCCGGTTCACCGACCCATCAGCCCGATGAGCGATGTGCGAATTGTCCGTCCATTGTTGCGATTCTCGCGGGCACAGATTGTTGAATTTCTGTCAGATCGAGGCGTGCCTTATCGCGAGGATCGGACGAATGCGTCGACCGAGCCAATGCGCAATCGGATACGTCATCTGATCCTGCCGCAACTCGAAGCGGAGGTGAACCCGCAGGTTCGCGACGCGTTGATCCGTTTGGGTGAGCAGGCGCGGTGGGTGGAGGAGTATCTGAATGAAACCGCGCAGCGAACGCTTGAGACGCTGATCATCAGTCGAACGGATCAGTCGTTGACGTTGAACGCTGCGTCGTTGGGGCGAAAGAGTCGTATTATTCAGACCGAGTTGGTGTGGCGGTCGGTGGCGGTGTTTGAAATTGGTCAGCAGGATTTGGCGTTCACGCACATCAAGGCTGTGCTGGATTTGATTGCTGATCCTGCCAGTGGCAAGCAGTTGTCGCTGCCGGGCGGGATGACCGTGTCGAAGTTGTACGACCGATTGATTTTTTCGATGCCGACCGATCAGCCTCGCGAGTCGATCGCGCCGGACGTTGTGCTGCATGTGCCGGGGGTGACGCGATTGCCGGTTCGTGGGATGGAGATTTCGTGCGAATGTCGAGACCTTGAGGCGGGTGAACTGGAAGCGTGGCGACGGGAGGAGCATCTGTTCGAGCAGATGATCGATCTTGAAAAGGTGCATTTACCGCTGATCGTTCGGGCGCGTCGTCCGGGGGATCGGTTTGGGCCTCTTGGCGCGCCGGGGTCGAAAAAACTGTCGGAATTCCTGATCGATGCGAAAGTCACGCCGGCGGAGCGGAAACGCGTGGCGGTTCTTTGCGATCAGTGGGGGCCGATTTGGATCGTTGGTCATCGAATCGATGAGCGGGTCAAGCTATCCAGGCCGTCAACGCGGGTGTTGTGCATCAAGGTCCAACCGCTTGATCATGGCGATGGGGGATGATGTTGACCGAAAAACATTCTGCGTCGCGTTGGCCTGGATGGGTTGTGGCGGCGTTGTTTTTGATCGCGTTTGCGACGCGGGCGTTGTGGTTACTGGTTGACGTTGGTCGAACGGGGGATTTCAACGCGCTCGAGTTTCCCGATGAGCGGGACTATTGGCAGTTGGCGAGTTCGTTGACAGCCGGGGACGGACTGGTCGGCGAGCATGGATATCGAGCGCTGCGGATGCCGTTGTATCCGTGGTTGTTGTCCATTGTTGCAAATCTGAAGTACGGCGTGTTCCTGGCCAGGCTGGTCCAGTGTGCGATGGGCGCGCTGTCGAGCGTGTTCGTTGCGAATCTCGCGCGGCGGTTGGCGGGGCCGATTGCGGGCGTGCTGGCAGGCGTGCTCGTCGCATGTGATCCGTTCCTGATTTTCTTTTCATCGCTTCTGTTGACGGAGACGTTGTCGGTGACTTGCCTGACGGCGTTTTGGCTCGTTGGGTGGAATGACGGTCGGAAGTTAGGGTGGCGGCGATGGTTGGCGGTGGGGTTGTTGGCTGGTCTGAACGTCTACGCTCGCGAGTCGTCGTTGGGATTGTGTGTCTTGTGGATTGCGTACTTGTCTGTCCGTGACGGGTTGCGGTGGTTTTCGTTCGTGGGCGGATTGATGTCGGTCGTGGTTATTTTCGCGCTGCTGCTGCCCTGGGCGATGCGTAACGAGCGTGTGACAGGGCGTTGGTGTTTCCTGACCAACCGGGGTGGTATTTCGCTGTACGACGGCGTGGGTCCGCAGGCGACCGGGGCCAGCGATTTGGCGCAGGTCAAGCAGATGTCAGCGGTTCGGGGATTGGATGAAGCTGCCTGGAATGACCATTTCATCGATGCGTCGATCGAGAGCGTGCGGTCCGATCCGTGGAGGGCGTTATCGCTCGTACCGAAAAAGATCGCCCGAACGTGGAACCCGATGCCCAACGCGGAAGGGCATGTGTCGTGGTTCAAGCGGGCGGTCGGACTGATCTGGAATGTGCCGATTTATTTGTTGTGCGCATTCGCGATCCGGCGATGGCGGAGCGTTGGCGGACGGGTTGTGATAGCCCTGTTGCTCCCGGCGGCATATGTCACGGTGCTGCATTCGGTGTTCGTGGGCAGCCTGCGTTATCGACTACCCGCCATGCCGATGATCGAGGTGCTGGCTGCCATCGTGCTGGCGGAAATCATTCGTCGAAAAGCGTGTCCTGCTCGGGTGCGTGGTTGATGGCGCGGTCGCGGACGTTCTGGATCTCGTCGATGAATTCGTCCACGTCGCGATAAATGCGGTAAACGCTCATGAATCGTACATACGCGACCGAATCAATATCCCGCAATCGGCGGATCAGGTATTCTCCGATTTGCTCGCTGGTCACCTCGCGATCGTGGTTTTGAAAGATGTCGCTCTCAAGTTCGTCGACGAGCCGATCGATCTCCTCGCCGGTCACCGGTAGCTTGTAGCAGGCGTGGCTGATCCCATCGATAATTTTGGCGCGGTCATAGGGCACGCGCGAACCTTCGCGCTTGATGACCGTGAGGCGAAGCTCCTCTTCGAGACGCTCCTTGGTCGTGAATCGCCGACGACAGGCTTCGCACTGACGTCTTCGACGAACAACCGCACCGCCTTCGGTCAGGCGTGAGTCAATGACGCGGTCCTTGTCGATTTCCTTGCATGATGGGCAGCGCATAACAACTCCATATCGTACGGCTCGCACGGTCACCCACATTGTACAGTGTTGTCGTCAGATTTTGAACGCAACAAATCGGGGTTTCGCTATTGGCCTGGTGACCGATCACGTCTACGTTACCGCGATGCCAACGTGGATGAACAAACGGACTGTGGGCGATTTCTCGCTCGTGGGGTACAGCCTGGCGGGCGAGGAGACGGTCATCGGACTGCCCGAGCTGAACGTCTGTTTCGACATCGGTCGGGCACCGCGCGAGGTGATCCCCATCGACAACGTCTGCATCTCGCACGGGCACATGGATCATGCGGCTGGTCTGGCGTACTACTTCTCACAGCGTGGGTTCATCGGAAACGGTCCGGGACGTGTGCTGATTCACGAGAGTCGTGCGCGGCAGATCCAGCAGTTGATGGCCATCTGGAGCGAAATCGAGGGGCATCACGCGCCCGGAACGGTCGAGTCTGTCGTCGGTGGACAGGAAGTGCGCCTGCGACGGGACCTGTTCATTCGCGTCTTTGACGTCGATCACGGCGCGGGCGCGGTTGGGTTTTCCGTGATGGAACGGCGTCACAAGCTCGATCCGCAGTTCGCCGGTTTGACCGGCCCGCAACTCGTTGCCCTCAAAAGGAAGGGTATCGAGATTCAAAAAAACATCGACGTACCGCTCGTGACGTACTGCGGTGACTCCGCCGTCGGTGATTTTCTCGACCTTCCACATGTGCGGGATGCGAAACTATTGCTGATCGAGTGCACGTTCTTCGATCGCGAACATTTGCAGCGTGCACGCGTCGGGCGGCACATCCATGTGAGCGATTTTCGAGGAATACTCGATCGTGTTCGCAACGAACACATCGTCATCACCCACGTCACAAGACGGACCGATTTTCGCTCCGCCAGGAGAATTCTCACCGATTCGATCGAGCCGGCGGATATGGAACGCGTTTCATTCCTGATGGAACGTCCGTCTCGCCGGCAGGATCGGCCACAGAGAAACCAATCGGAATCACCGCAACATACGGAACGCGAACAGCAGAAATCCGCAGAACGCGAACGACAGGCACCGGCTGATCCCCATCGCCCGCGATCCGGTTAGCGGAATTGCCCGTCACCCACCACGACGAATCGTTGGGTGGTCAGTTCCTCCAGGCCCATCGGTCCGTAGGCGTGGATTTTCGACGTGCTGATCCCGATTTCCGCGCCCAGTCCGAGTTGGAAGCCGTCGTTGAAACGCGTGGAGGCGTTGACGATGGTGCAGGAGGACTGAATGCGGCTTGTAAACGTGGCAGCCGTCGCGGTGTTCTCCGTGATGATCGCATCAGTGTGGTTGGATCCGAACTGCTGAACGTGCTCGATGGCAGCGTCAAGGTCCGAAACGACCCGGACAGCCATGATCAGATCGAGGAATTCCGTTCCCCAGTCGTCGGATGTCGCAGGAACAACCTGCCTGGCGCGTCGGCAGACGGCCTCATCACCGCGCACCTCAACACCCTCCGATTGCAATCGCTGGACAAGCTGCGGGATGAAACCGTCGGCGATGTCTTCGTGAACAAGAACCGCCTCCGCCGCGTTGCAGGTCGCAGGCGCGGAGGTCTTGGCTGTCACGCAGATATCGAGCGCCCTGGCGACGTCCGCATCCCTGTCGACAAAAATGTGGCAAACCCCGTGGAAATGCTGCACCATCGGAATACGCGAATGCTCATGGACGAACCGGATCAGTTCGGTCCCACCACGTGGAATGACCAGATCGATAAACGCGTCCAATCCCAGAAGCGTCCTGATGTCATTGCGATCCGACGTCGTCAACAACGCCAGCGACGCTGTCGCAAGATCGTGATCCCGCAAACAATCGTGCGCGATGGCTGCCAACGCCTCGTTGGACCGTTGGGCTTCCCTGCCACCCTTGAGAATGCACGCATTGCCCGCCTTGAAACAGAGCGCAAACGCATCAATGGTCACGTTGGGCCGGGCTTCGTAAATCATCATGATCACGCCGATCGGACAGCGAACGCGCCGAACGCGAAGCCCGCTGGGAACGTCATATTCGCGGGTGACCTGACCGATCGGATCGGGCAGCGCCGCGATCTGTCGCAGACCGTCAGCCATCTGACCGATCGCATCGCCGCTGAGCGTCAGACGTTTCAGTTTCGGCCCGGTAATACCGGTCTGCGTCGCCGCATCGAGATCACGCTGATTGGCTCGGACGATCGTGTCCGACTCGGTGTCGATCCGATCTGCCAACGCATTCAACACGGTATTCTTCGCATCGGTCGACGCGATGCCCAAATCGGAGGCGGCCCGTTTGGCTGCCTGTGCGGTATCAATCATCACGCTCATGGTCGGACCTCGCCATCACACCAGACGACCATATCGCCACGGTGAATAATCTCGTCAACATACTCGTATCCCAAAACCTTCTTGAATTCAGATCGTTTTCGTCCACGCATTCGCTCGATCTCCTCCGACGAATACGACACCAGCCCCTGCGCGACAGTTGCATTCGATGCGTCGTTGACATCCACACGGGCACCCATCGCGAACCGCCCATCCACCCCCGTCACACCGGACGGCAGGAGACTGGCACCCCGTTCGAGCAACGCCTTTTTGGCACCGTCATCAACACGAATCGTCCCGCGCGATTTGGTTCGAAACACGATCCATCGCTTGCGCGCGGACAATTTGTTCGCCTGCGGAACAAACAGTGTGCCATGTGCTTCACCCCCGACAATGCGCTGCAAAAGTCCGGGAACACCCCCGTCGGCGATGATCGTTGGAACACCACCCCGGCTTGCAATCTGCGCAGCCCGGATCTTCGCCCCCATCCCTCCGACCCCCGTCACACTTACCGATCCGGTCACATGCCGCTCGATCGCGGACCCCACACGCACCTCGCGAATAACCTCATCCGTATCCTGATCCAGAACACCCGGCACCGTGCTGAGGATAATCAGAAGCTGTGCGGAAACGACGTTGGTCACCATGGCTGCCAAATGGTCGTTGTCACCAAGCGTCGCCTGCTCGTCAGCGAGCGGATCGTTCTCATTGATGACCGGCACGACACCCTTGTCGAGCAGAAACTGCAACGCGTGTCGCGCGCTCAGGAATCGCCGACGATTCTCAATGTCATCCTCCATCATCAACAACTGAGCCACCTGAATGCGGTGTTTATTAAATGCCTTGGCCAGTGTCGTCATCAGGCGGTATTGCCCGACACACGCAGACGCCTGCCGACGAATAACATTGGTCGGCGGACGTGTGAGTCCCAGAGCAGCGTGCCCCGCCGCTATCGCTCCCGATGCAACAAGAACGACCCGGAAACCCCGGTGAACCAGAACCGTGATGTCGTGCGCAAGGTCGGCGATCGCTTTCGGTCGCAGCTTGCCCTTACCCGAAATAACGCCGCTGCCGACCTTGACCACGATGCACTCGATACCGTTCAGGTCGACCAATGATTCAGTTTTCGTCCTGCTCTTTTTGCCAGCCACCACAACGCTCCGTCAATCAACTTGCGAGCAAGGTAAGCGCTGCGCGACGACTTGTCATGACATTCGTGCCAAACTGATCGCGTTTAGCGAGCCAGTCGAATACCGGAAAACTGCCAGCGCGCGGAAGGCTGGAAAAAATTGCGGTAAGTATGGCGAATATGCGACGCCGGCGTGACGCACGATCCACCACGAAGAACGAATTGATTGCACATGAATTTCCCGTTGTATTCGCCTATTGCTCCGGGCGGCGGTTGATAACCCGGGTATCCAATATACGGACTGGAGGTCCACTCCCAGACATCACCATACATCTGTTGAGGCATCCGGTCGCCGGGACGTTCCACAGCCGACACCGGATGGAAAAGACCACCCTCGACAAAATTCCCACAGGCCTTGACGTCGGCCGTTGCAATTTCCCACTCCGCCTCACGCGGCAGGCGACACCCACGCCAGCGGGCAAAGGCATCCGCCTCAAAATAACTCACATGACAAACCGGCTCGTTGGGATCAATGGACCGCCTGCCGGACAGCGTGTACGAAACCCGGTCGTCACCCTCACGAAACCAATACAACGGAGCCGTCCACCCACCCGACCTGACCGCCTGCCAACCCTCCGAAAGCCATAACTGAGAATTCTCATAACCCCCGTCAGCCATGAACTCCATGTATTCACCGTTCGTAACAGGTCGTTTGGCCAATTCAAACGATTCGAGAAACACCCGATGTCTCGGAAATTCATGGTCGTAGCCAAATCCACCGCCCGCATGTCCGATCCAGTAAAGACCCTCCGGATAATCGCACCAACCCATCGAAATCGTGGCAGATTTCGACATGGGCAGCCTCTTACAATAGACAGGGAGAATCGGGTTTAGCGAGAAGGCGTTCTTGATATCAGTGAGTATCAACTCCTGATGTTGCTGTTCATGATGCAGACCAATCTCAATTGTCCTGACTAAATCGTCCGATAATCTGGACGTCGATCCCAACAGTTCCCGCATCATCTGATCGACGTGCAAACGATAGGCGTCGATGTCCGCCATCGCTGGCCTTGAAAGCACGCCTCGATCGGGTCGCGGGAATTGCGCACCAACCGCGTTGTAATAGGAGTTGAACAAATAGTAGTAGTCCGGATGAAACGGTTTGTAATTATCAACAGTCTCTGCGAGAACAAACGTTTCAAAGAACCAGGTCGTGTGCGCCAAATGCCATCGCGTCGGACTGGCATCCGGCATCGACTGAATGACGCAATCCTCCGGGCAAAGCGGCGCACAAAGACGCCGGGTCGCCTGTCGAACATTTTCGTATGTTCCTCGAATGTTCTTCGGTTTGCGAGGTCCCGCACTCTTGAGATCAGACGTCTTCTCGGCAATACGACAGTTGAAAATCATTGTTCGGCTCCCGAAATGGTTCTCAATTGTTTCAGCAATCGTCTAACTGGGTTTGAACAGGTTCAACGAGAAGCGGCGCTCGTCGTCAAACCACTGGGCGGCCTTCTCCATACCGCTTCGAGCGGCCAACGCATCGATATCATCGAGCGAATATTTGTGTGAATTTTCAGTGTGAATCGACTCGCCCTGCTCAAAGGAAACGGTCAGGTCCAGATCGCGAATGTGCACCTCTTGCGACACGCGACTAACCTGATACATCTCGACGCGACCAATTTCACTGTTATAAATGACCTTGTAATCAAAAGCATCAACGTCGAAGTCTCCACCAAGTTCCCGATTGATGCGCAACAGAAGATTCTGATTGAATCGCCTGGTGATCCCCGCGTTGTCGTTGTAGGCATTTCTCAATATCGCCGCGTCCTTTTTCAGGTCAATGCCCGCAAGGACGCGATCTTCGTCGTCCATGTTTTCGCGAAGCAGCGTTAGAAAATCAGCAGCCACGTCCCGCGTCAGATTCCCGACGCTCGACCCCAGCCAGAGCATGCACGTTGGGCCGTCGATTTCGTCGTGAACGAATCGAAGCCCGTCATTGTATTCCCCCGCGAATCCGGTCACATTGAGTTTTGGAAACATGTCCAACAGGTCATTGGCAGCATTTGTCAACATCTCGGTGGATATGTCAATCGGAACATAATGGACCTCGTCGAATTCGTCTGACAAAGCCCTGAGAATGATGCGCGTTTTCACCGAACTCCCGCTGCCCAACTCGACGATCGTGGGACATTCGTCAAACATGCGTCCAAGCTCATGCGACCGGTCCTCGAGGATTTGTGCTTCGGCACGCGTGAGATAATATTCCGGCAACGCGCAGATTTTCTCGAATAACACCGAACCGGGTTCATCATAAATAAATCGGCAGGAGAGTCGTTTCGATGTCGAAGTCAGGCCATCGCGAACGTCAGCCGCAAAGTCGTCCAGATCGCTTGTTGCGTCAGTACCGCAAAGAGTAAGCCGTTGCGTATCATGTAGAATCATGTCATGTAGAATCATGGTTAGGTTGCGGATGTGGGTATTAACCACGTCTCCGCGCTGGTGAAGGTGGGAATTGTCAAGGGGAGGAATTGTAGCCGACGATACCGCATTCGTCAAGCGATTCAATTTTACTGCTCATTTGGCCCTGGTGACGCCCTCAGTCTGCGGATGCACGACAGAATCGGCGGGCATGATTGTGATGTTCTGCAGGTGCCCATTCTGTAGCGTCGCCCCTTGTGGGCGGCGCGATTGCAAACAGACGTCGTCTCGCGTTCCCGTCACCCACGAGGGGTGACGCTGCAACGATCAGTGACACGCCGCCGAAATCGTCGTGCACCCTCAGTCCGCTGCAATGTTGCAGTATTCGCCCTCGGAAAACGGCGTGTATTCAAACCCATCCGCCGGCTCAAGCTGATCAAGCCAGTATGCCGAATCGTCACGCTTGAACACCATCAGCTTTCCGCGCAAATGCGCATGCTTCGCTCGATGATAACGCAGGAAAATGTAGTTATCGTCGATCGCCAACACCTCCACCTTGCCCGTTTCGTGCGACATCACAAAACGTGCACGACAAGCCAGCCCCGAACCACGCCGGATCGTTTCGTTGAAAATCTCCCAACCACGAACCAGTGGCGTTTCGTAAGGCTCATTACCCGCCGTCGGTCGCCCCTGGAAAAGATAATAGGGCGGACAACCGATGTTCGACAATTCTTCATACATCTCAGCCAACACATCCGGATCGTCGTTGATACCCTTGATGAGCGGACACTGGTTCACGCAAATCAGGCCGTTCTTCAGACAGCACGCAATTCCGTCAATGGCAGGCTTGGTAAGTTCGCGAGGATGGTCAAAATGGGCCATCAGGTAAATGCGTTTCTCTTTGGTGGAATAGGTCCGGAACGTCTTCTGAAGTTCCTCGTCTCGCAAGACACGCCAGGGATCAAACGCGGGCATCTTGCTGCCAAGGCGGATGATTTTGACGTGTGGGATCTCTCGAAGCGCTGCGATGATCTCCGTGAGCCGACGCGTGCTCATCAGAAGCGGATCACCACCGGTGAGCAGAACGTTCGATATCTGCGGGTTTTCCCGTATATACGCCAGGCCCGTGGATACGTCGTTGGTCACCTCGTCATTTTCGTCCATGAAAAGCCGTTTTCGAAAACAATAACGACAATAGGCTCCGCAAACCTCGTTGCACAACAGGAGGACGGTATCCGGGTATTTGTGCTGCACCCCGTGCGCGACGGTCACCGATTGCTCGTTGCTCGCGTCCAGATTGCCCCATTCATTCAGCTCTTCTTTTCGTGGAATGATCAGCTGCTTGATGGGATCGTTCGGATCGTCCCAGTCAATCAACCCCAGGTAGTAGTCGTTGGCTCGGAAAACGAATTTTTCGGTGACTTTCTCCAGGATGGCGCGATCCTCGGGCGGAATATTCGGGATTTTGTCCAGTGCACGGATGTACCTGACCCGTTGATCGGCAGTCGCCGTCGCTACCTGCGGAACCACACCCCTGATCACCATGGTCACCTCCCTTGCATTGGTTGCTGTTCTGCCCGATCGACGTACCAGACATGCAGGCCGGCGGGATTGACGAACCGACAGGCTCGCGTTTCCGCCGACATCCCGACCACCTCCATTTTACACCGAAGCTGTGAGAATCACCAGCCGGAATTGACCCCGGCAGGATCAGCGGCACCTCGATTCGCGTTAACTATTTATAAATAATGTAGTTATGGTGGTACCGGTGCAGGCGTGAGTCAGCCCCGGGTGACCATGAAAACCGTATCAGGTAGCGGAGCGAGGGCGGAAATGATCTGTTCCCAGGACGGGCCGCCATCAGCGATCTCAGGTTTGGGAAGAAGGGTTTTTCTGTCGCCGACGATGTTGGCGAGCTGTTTGGCACTGCGCGAAATGATCGCCAGATCCGGGCCTGACCATTGATACTGCTTGATCGGGAAAGAAAGCAGATCGGGTCGGATTTCGTGGACATGGTTTCCGCGAGCGACGATCAGTCTGCCGAGATCGCCCGCCAATCCCGCAAATTTGTCAATCGCCTCGACCGCGATTCCAATGTCGAGAATCGCGTTTCCCTCACCGTCGGTGGCACCGTGCGTGAGGATGCAGCGGAATTCCGCGGGTTCGATCCAGAAACTACAGGCCTTTTCAATCATGGGCGACGTCCAATGGGGTTCTCGGTGCCAATCTCCCGGGTATTATCGGGGATTGGTTGGGTCGTGCTTTACAAAGCCCGTGCCAAAGAGGGTCCGATAAGCCAATTTCCTGGCCAAAGAACGCAATTTCACAGGTGTCGGTCGTCCCAAACAGGCTATCGTGGGGCGTCGAGGCTGGAAATGCGTCGAATGAGGGCGGCAGGACTCGAACCTGCGACCAGCGGCTTAAAAGGCCGATGCTCTACCGACTGAGCTACGCCCCCATAGGGATTCGAGCGTATGATGGTTGCAACCTGTCCGGTGGTCAAGCAGGGCGGATAGATGTGCGGCGTTGAATATGTTGAGCAGTTGTCGGGTTGTGAGGCAATGTCGTGCGTGAGTCGGAACTCCTTTCGTGGCTTGAGGATGCGTTCCCATCGCGGGGTGGGGTTCGTCTTGGGGTCGGGGACGACATGGCCATCGTGACGGTCGGTGGGCGTGAATTGCTGCTGACGGCGGACATGCTGCTGGATGGGGTGCATTTTGACAGCGAGACGCACGGTTTGGCGGAAATCGGATACAAAGCCATCGCCTGCAGCCTGAGCGACTGTGCGGGGATGGGGGTGAAACCGGTGGCAGCCACCGTGTCGTTGGCGTTGCCCCGGCGTTGGCAGATGGTGGATTCGGAGCAGCTTTTTGGCGGGATGCGTGGGGTGGCGGAGCGGTTTGGATGCGCGATTGTGGGGGGGGATACGACAGCGTGGGACAAGCCGTTGGTGATTGATGTGGCCATGGTGGCCGAGCCTTTCGAGACGCATGACCCTGTGTTGCGGAGCGGGGCGGTCGTGGGGGATCGTCTTTTTGTGACCGGCAGACTGGGTGGTAGTCTGTTGGGACGGCATCTTCAGTTTACGCCGAGGGTTATGGAGGCGCAGGTGCTGGGAGAGCGGTTGGGGGCTGATCTTCACGCGATGATGGACCTGAGCGATGGGATTTCGACCGATCTGCCGCGATTGTGCGACGCGTCAGGTATCGGGGCGAGGCTTGACGAGGGATTGCTGGGGGAAGTGGTGAGTGCGGAGGCATCGCGGATGGCGAAACGGGACGGGCGGAGCGCGATGGAGCATGCGTTGTGTGACGGGGAGGATTTTGAGTTGTTGCTGGCCGTCGAGGGGAATGTGGATGTGGCGGAGGTGTCCGGTGTGGCGGTTTGGCCTGTGGGTGAAATTGTGTCGAGCGAGGTTGGAGTGGTGATGTGCGGGACGGACGGCGTGGATCGTGTTGTTGGGGCTGGTGGGTTTGAGCATCTGACGTGAACAGTGGTGAATGGGTCATTTTGAGTGATTCGCCGTCGCGGACGCGGGAGATCGGTCGGCGGATTGGTGCGTTGCTGACGCATGGGACGTGCGTGGCGCTTGTGGGGCAGTTGGGGGCGGGGAAGACGGAGATGGTGAAGGGGATTACGTCCGGTGCGGGGGTGGCGGACGACGTTGTTGTGAACAGCCCGACGTATGTGATAGTCAATGAGTATCCGGGGCGATTGTATATACATCATATCGATGCGTATCGGCTGGGTGGTGCGGAGGAGTTGGAAGCCGTCGGGATTGACGAGATGTTGTCCGGGGAGGGGGCGGTATTGATTGAATGGGCGGACAGGGTATCGGATTTACTACCGTCGGATTGTTTGCATATTTCGATAGAGCACGCCGGTGGCGATGAGAGACGGATCAGGGTTCGCGGCCCGCGACGGTTCGCACCAATTCGGGGTTAATAACAATCGGTTCTATTCAGTTGTATCAAATATGAGTTGGAAGTCGGCGAAGTCTTTGAAATCCACATCACCATCTTGATCCATATCGGCCCATGTGCAACCGGGGCCTGAATTCGTGTTCGGCCCGCCGTTGTTGAGACATTCATCAAAGTAAAACAAGTCGCGGGTGTCGATGTCGCCCTCGGAGTCGAAATCCCCCGACCCGGGGGTTGGTATATCACCCCAACGAATGTAGTCCCATTCGGTGACGCTGTCGACAAAAACAGATCTTGCACGAAAGGCTAATTCGGGTGAAGAAGATGGATACGGCCCCTCCGGCGTGCCCTCGTCTACAAGCACATCATCAATAAAGAGAAAATATTCATTGACACCATACTGCTCCAGCCGGTATGTGTGTGGCATGTCCGGTTCGATGTCGAAGAACGGGATGGGGAGATCGGTGTCACGAAAAAACTTGGCTTGATCAGCCGCGATGACGAATGAATAGTTCGTCGGCCCGAAACTGCCCGCTGCAATCGCGGCTGGGGCACTGAAGGGGATTTCAGAGCGGTCGCCCGTTGTTTGCATCCTAAACTCAAGAAAGAATGTTTCAAATCCAATGAATTGCGTAATTGGCTTACGAAAACTCGACGCTTGCCCCTCAGGAGGGGTGACATCCAGGCAAAGTTCGACTTCCTGGAGAAACATACCACCTTCGATCCACTCTTTCGTCTCGCAG
>JAJDDT010000020.1 GCA_029260165.1 Phycisphaerae bacterium
GAAGCGATGAGCAGGAATCTGACGTTGCGATTGAAGCGCACCGGAATGAAATGGGATCCGAAAAACGCCGCCGCCGTCATGAACCTCGTCGCCCTGCGAGAATCCGGCCAATGGGACCGCTGGTGGCAACCATCCGCCGCCACGTGCAGGATGCACAGATAAGCCTTGACGGCGCCCGCGCCGTGCGATTGCTTCAGAGCGTCGTACGCCATGCGAAATCGGCTGTTGGGGAACAGGTCCTCTCGGTATCGATAGTTTTCAAACGCCCCGGTGCCCTGGCCGCCTGGTGTCGAGCCTGGCCCCTGGGGGCGTGTTGGCCGTAAACGTCTGTTGGAGCACGCGGCATGGTGCATCAGCTACACCCGAAACCGCAACGCCACCGCCAGGACCAGCTATCGCAAAACCACGCTGGAGAAGCTGCGAAAACGCGGCCTCGACGTGAAGAAAATACGGACTTGTATAGGAAGTGACTTTGCGCTGTAGTGTTAAGTCCTTACTACATAACCGGCAGTGCCCGACCTACGAGAAAACCAGGACCCGTCACCTGTTTCCAGGAAAACCCCGGGGCAATCACCTCTGCATTCGAGTCGCGGTTTTTGACTTCAGAATGGCGATGGGGGCGAGGCAACTGACAATCCTCACCGCAGTTCACCTGCGTTTCTGAGCAGACAGACGGGATTCGGCGATTTGGATGCGATCGCCCTGCCCAACACCCCCAAAAACATTGAATCTGCAAACCGCTTTCGGTATCGTGTACCATGTCACTTTTGGGGAGTTCGATCAGCAATGAACGGGTTATTGGCCATCCTCGTTGCCTCGGTATCAATCGCGGTGGGCAGCACGTCCGCAGCCGAGTTCTCCTTCGTTGATGTTTCGACCCAATCCGGTATCGGACCCTACACGATGGCCAACGGACTCAGCGCCGGCGCAGCAGCCGCGGATTTCGATAACGATGGTGACATCGACATTTTCGTTCCGACCGCCCAGGGCATACCCGATCAACTGTACCGCAATCTCGGCAACGGCCAATTCGAGGAGATAGCCGCCACCGTCGGTTTGAATTCGACGGAACCCGACGAGGTGGGCATCTGGTTCGACTTCGACGGTGACGGAGACCTTGACCTCGCCGTTGCCCGGGCTTCGTGCAAAATCCCATGCACCAGCACACTCCTCCGACTCTACCGACAGGACGCGGGACCGACATTTGAAGATGTCACCGTTGCCTCGGGATTGTCCGCGTTGACGACGACCCAGGAGCTGGCTGACGTCGGCGCGCTTGCGGCTGGAGACCTCAACAACGACGGATTTCTCGATCTGCACCTCGGATTCTGGGAGGGCCCGGGATTTCTCTTCAAGAACAACGGCGACGGGAGTTTCAGCGATATCAGCTCGTCGAGTGGATTGGCAGGCGTACGGTCACACTGGCAGTCGATCATGTTTGACTTCAATCGCGATGGTTGGCTCGACATCCTCCAGCTCATCGATTTCCTGGGCAACATTCTCTGGATCAATCAGCAGGACATGACCTTCGTTGATGCTGCACCCGCCGCCGGCCTGGACAACGCGATGAACGACATGGGCGTCTCGCTCGGAGACTATGACAATGACGGCGACTTTGATGTTTATGTCACCAACATCCTGCGAATCGATCGCAACAATGTTTTTCTTCGCAATGACAGCACCGAAGGCAGCCTCAATTTCACGGAAATTTCGCAGGCGCTGGCTGTCGCCAACGGCGGGTTCGGCTGGGGTACAACATTCCTCGACGCCGACAATGACACACGCCTTGACCTGGCTGCCACCAACGGCAACAGCGGCACATTTGTCGACGACGTGTCACGCTTCTTTCACAACGTCGGGGGAAACCCGGTCGGATTCAATGAAATATCCGACGAGGTCCAGTTCAACGACACCGATTGGGGAAGCTCGCTGATCGCGTTCGACTACGATCGCGACGGCGACCTCGATTTGCTGCAAACCTGTAACCTCGGCGGGCCGTTACGCCTACGTCGCAATGACCGAATCGGCACCGCCGCCAACAACAACCATCTCGTCATCCGCCCGCGAACCAACGGTCCAAACACCCACGCCATCGGCGCGGTCGTCCGCGTAACCGTCGGGGCGACAACGATGTCACGACTCATCACCGCCGGCACCAGTCACCTGGGCCAGGAACCTGCCGAGGCGTTCTTCGGACTGGGGGCAGCCACCATAGCAGACATCGTCGTCGAATGGCCCGATGGCAGCACGACCGCAATCGAAACCGTCTCCGCAAACCAAGTCATGACCATTGTACAAGGCGATGTTCAGAAACAAACCGTGCCAGCCACCTCCAACCTGTCGCTCCTCGCCATGCTCGCCGGACTTGCCCTCGTCGCAAAACGCCTCGGTCCACGCCATTCGTGACTGTCCCTCGTTTCCCGTCGTTTCCTCCATCATCCCGCCCGAAGATCGTACCGAACCAATCCGTAGGTCGGGCACCGCCCGACGATCCAACACCCGCGACACAAACGTCGGGCAATGCCTAACCTAATGTCATGAGGAGGCTGTCCCCGGTACGCTGTTGCGTACTTTTGGGCGGCGTTGTTTCACGCCAACGTTACTTTTTGGAGGACAGCCATGATCACTATAGGAATGGATGTGCACGTTCGCAACTCTTATCTTCACA
>JAJDDT010000003.1 GCA_029260165.1 Phycisphaerae bacterium
CGTCGCCATCGTAACCGTTAAATGGGCCCGCGTGCGAACAACAGGAGACGCTCCCGCCGCGGCAGCCCGGATAGAAGGTTGAACCAATCGACCAAAAACACTTGACAACCCCGGCTTCATAGAAGGGGTGACGCTACAACGGTTTGATCCTTGAATTACACACGTTCATGTGGGGCAAAAAGTCGCAGGTATTCATCCTGGCAGAATCGGTCCGTCATGCCCGCGAGGTAGTCGCAAACGACTCGCTCGGTGCCCTGTTCGTCGAGGCGGTTGGCGAATCGAGGTGGGAGCATGGCGGGCTCTTTCAGGTAGGCTTCGAACAGTCGCGAAATGAACCGGCGAGCCTTGGCGTCCATGCGGACCAGTCGATGATGACGATAGACGCGGGTGGCCAGGAATCCCTCCAGTTCTCCCACCAACGCCTCGACATCGGCGGAAAAGGCGACGACCGGACGGTCGAGCCGCCGAACGTCGTCAACATGCCTAACACTCGCCGCCTCCGCACGGCGTTTCGTCTCGGTCGCACCATCCGAGATCAACTGCGTCATCACGGCGGTCAGAATCGGACGCCGAACCGCGAAGATGTTGGAATCGGGAAACTCGCGGCGGACATCGGCGGCTGCGTCTCGCCACAGGGTGATCTCGTTGAGCGCCGTTCCGTCAACCAGCGATGCCCCCAGAGCGTCTTCCAAATCGTGGCAATCGTAGGCGATGCGATCGGCAAGCGAGGCAATCTGCCCCTCGACCGATGGTCGCGGACCTGATTCGAGCAATTCATCCCAATCGTCCTGGAACGCCCCGCCGGACTCGGGTTTGTCGTAGACGGTGCTGTGCTTGATGATCCCCTCGCGCACCTCGTACGAAAGATTCAGCCCGCGATAGGCGGGGTATGGATGCTCGAGATAGTCGACGATCCGCAGCGTTTGCAGGTTGTGCTCGAATCCGCCCGCCTCAGCCATACAGTCCCGCAACATCGCCTCGGCTGCGTGCCCGAAAGGGGCGTGACCCAAATCGTGCGATAGCGCAATCACCTCAGCCAATCGCTCGTTCACCCCGATCGCGACGGCCAATCTGCGAGACACTTCCGCCACCTCGAGCGAATGCGTCAGGCGCGTCCGAAAGTGGTCATGCTCGTCGGTCACAAACACCTGCGTCTTGTATTGCAGCCTTCGAAAGGCTGCACTGGACAGCACGCGGTGTCGATCAAACTCGAACGCGTCGCGGAGCACGTCGTCAGGCTCGTCATGAGCGCGCCCCAGCGAGTCATTGGCCTGGACGGCGAATGGTTGCAGCGTCACTTGTCGGCTCCCGGTTTCAGTTTGCCGGCGGCGGTGACCAGTTCGTCGTACAGCGCGTCGAGTGATTGGGGGATGACGCGGATGTCGCCGACGACGGCCATGAAATTGGTATCGCCGTTCCATCGCGGGACGATATGGGTGTGCAGGTGCCCCGGAAGACCTGCGCCAGCGCAGCGCTCGAGATTGGTCCCGATGTTGTACCCGTGCGGGCCAATCGCTTCTCCGAGCAGGCGAACGGCGTCGCGCGTCGCAGTCGCAAGCTCTGCGGCGATCGGGTCATTCAGACCGCCAAAATCCGCGGTGTGCTCGGCTGGCGCGATCAATAGGTGGCCATTGGTGTACGGAAAGCGGTTCATCACGACGAACACGCTTTTTCCACGCCACAGGACGTGATTCCTGCGGTCGTCGTCGGGGTTTTCCCAATAGCGACACAAAAAGCACCCGTCTGCGTCGTCATCGTCGATGGACCTGATGTATTCCATCCGCCAAGGTGCCCACAGGTTTTGGTTTGATTCTGCCATGGCGATATCCTGCTCGTGGGGACGAGTCTAACCCCCGGAAACCCGACCAACAAGCAATCATCTCAATTGTGGGTCGTCGGGTGCTGGTATATTTTCGGCGGCGGGCTACACTCAGCGCCATGTTGCAGCGAATGAATCGAATTGTTGTGTTACTGTCGTTGTGCGTTGCGGCCATACTCGCGGGTTGCAGCAAACAGCCCCGCACGGTCGGCGAACGGGTTCGCGAAGAAATCGTGGCCAAGACGGTCACCCAGCGGGGTATCACCCTCGACAAGAATGCGACGCCCAAGCAGGTTGTTTTCGCGTTTTTGCGGGCGGTTAAGGACGATTTTGAAGCGGGCGACGATCGAATCGCTCGCGAGGCGGCGTTCGACCTGCAGCTTGATCTTTGTGCTGCGGACCACATTTACGAACGCAGCACGCGTCAGAATTTCAAGCGCAATCGAGCGGTTCAGCGGATTGTCTGGCGATGGACGCCGATTCTCGCCCATTACGTCGGTGATTTCCCGGAATCCCTGGCTGACGCGGATACTCGAATGCTCAAACGAACCCCCACGCACGCCGCAGCCGAGCCTGAACAGTGGCAAAATGTCGTTCTCGAATTGGCGGACCCCTCCGGCGATGCGAATGCCTCGGTCCTTTCGTTATTCCGGCTGGTTCGGGAAAACGGCTATTGGCGCGTTCTGCAGGTCGGGTACGTCAAATCTGCCAGGCACCTCAGAAAAAAGAACAACACCTGACGATCCCCTGCCGGTACACATATCACGGGGTTCAGACTATCATGCCCCGCAGCAGTCCGGCCGTGGTGATCCTTTGCGCACAGTAACGAATCGAGCTGATGGAACCGACCGAAATTCAAGTTCGTGGTGCCCGCGTCCACAACCTGCAGAATGTCTCCGTCACTCTGCCGCGGAATCAACTGATTTGCTTCACGGGTGTTTCGGGGAGCGGCAAGTCGAGCTTTGCGTTCGATACGTTGCATGCGGAGGGGCAACGCAGGTACATCGAATCGCTGTCGGCCTACGCGCGTCAGTTCCTCGGGCAGCTTACCAAGCCCGACGTCGATCTCATCACCGGTCTCAGCCCCACCGTTTCCATCCAACAGAAGGCGGCTGGCTGGAACCCGCGATCGACGGTCGGCACGGTAACGCAGATTCTCGATTTTGTCCGCGTTCTTTTCGCCCGCGTCGGTACGCAACACTGCACCCACTGCGACCGCCCGATCACCGCTCAGACGCGTGAACAAATTCTCGGACGCATTCTCGCCCTGCCCGACGACGATCGCATCATGATCCTCGCTCCAGTTGTTCGCGGTCAAAAGGGCGAGTATCGTGACCTCTTCGAGGACATGCTCCGTCGCGGGTTCTCGCGTGCACGGGTCGATGGCAGGATTGTGTCGCTCACCGACGATCCACAACTCGACCGCAACGTCAAGCACAACATCGAGATCGTCGTCGACCGCATCGTGCTCAAACCGACCGTCCGCTCACGACTCACCCAGGCCATCGAAATCGCCCTCGAACTCGGTGAAGGGTCGCTCATCGTCGCGACCCTCGACGACGAAGCCGACACCAAACGCCGTCGTCGCAAACCCACCGACCTGCTCATCTCGTCGCGCTACGCCTGCACCGACTGCGATATCAGCTTCGAACCACCAGGCCCGCAAATGTTCAGCTTTAATTCGCCGACGGGCATGTGCCTGACCTGCGACGGGATGGGCACGAGCTTTGATTTTGTTCCCGAGCTGATGATCCCCGACCCGACAAAATCGTTCATCGAGCTTGCCATCGAACCGATGCGAACCAGGATCGGAAAATGGCGAAAACACATTTACGAATCCGTGGCCAAATCGGAAGAATTCAAACTGACCACACCGTGGTGTGACCTTTCGACATCCGCCCAACACGCGTTGCTCTACGGCACGGGTGACAAGCATCTGACGTTTTCGTGGCGATGGTCGGGCGGTATCTGGAAGCATGGCGGTACGTTTGACGGCGTGATTCACGAGCTTCGCGAAAAACACAAAAAAGCCAAATCCGCAATGGTTCGCAACTATTACGAGAAGTACATGCGGACCGCGCTTTGTCCGGACTGTCGCGGGGCGAGGCTGAATCAACAGGCGCTGTCGGTCAAACTCGATGGCAAAACCATTGACGACTGCCTCAGTCTGTCCATCGCCGACGCTGCCAGCTACTTCGCTGAGGTGAAACTCACCGCCACCCAGCAGATCATCGCCGAGGAAGCGCTCAAGGAAATCCGCACGCGATTGCAGTTTCTCATCGACGTCGGGTTGCATTATCTTGCACTGGATCGAACGGCTCCGACGCTTTCGGGCGGCGAGTCACAGCGTATCCGATTGGCATCGCAGATCGGCTCGGGGTTGGTCGGCGTGCTCTACGTCCTCGACGAACCGAGCATTGGACTGCACGCGCGCGACAATATGCGTCTGCTCGACTCGTTGCAGAGACTCCGCGACATGGGCAACACCGTCATCGTGGTCGAGCACGACGAGGAAACGATGCGCGCAGCCGACACGATCGTCGATTTCGGCCCCGGACCGGGACATCGCGGAGGCCACATCGTCGCGCAGGGAACCCTGTCAGACATCCGCAAAGCAAAAAATTCCGTCACAGCAGACTACCTAACCGGCAAACGTGAAATCGAGATTCCAAAGACACGACGTCCCGTAACTGCAAGATCGCAGGCGGACAGGAACAACAGGAAGAAAACATCAACGGGAAAGCGCCGATAAGGGCGGGCCGGTTTTGGGAGCGGATTCAGTCGTATCACAAAACCTGGAATTCACGAACACAGCCATGCAGATTCACCCAGACACACCAGCCACTCGCGGACCCGAATGCACGGACGGCGACATCCGATGGCTGACCGTTCGCGGTGCGCGGCAGAATAATCTCAAGGACGTCACCGTCAGTTTTCCACTCGCGCGATTCGTCAGCGTCACGGGTGTCTCCGGCAGCGGCAAGAGTTCGCTCGTCAACGACATCCTTCGCGAGGTGCTCAAGCGCGAGTTGAATTTCGCGGAAAAGGTCAAACCAGGCGACCACGACGCCATCGACGGAATCGAACATCTCGACAAGATCGTGGACATCGACCAATCCCCCATCGGCAGAACACCGCGATCCAACCCCGGCACCTACATCAAGGTGTTCGATCAGATTCGCGATCTGTACACCAAACTGCCCGACAGCAAGGTCCGAGGCTACAAACCCGGCAGATTCAGCTTCAACGTCCCCACCGGCGAAAAGGGCGGCGGACGATGCGAAGCCTGCGAGGGCAACGGGTCGAACAGGATCGAGATGGATTTCCTGGCTGACGTCTGGGTGACGTGTCCGGTGTGCAGCGGAAAGCGATTTAACCGCGAGACACTGCAAATCCTGTTCAAGGGGAAATCCATCGCCGACGTGCTCGATATGGACGTGGCCGACGCACTCGACCACTTCGCCGCGCATCCCAAAATCGCCCACATGCTTCAGACCCTGCACAACGTCGGGCTCGATTATCTCAAGATAGGCCAATCCTCGACGACACTCTCGGGCGGAGAAGCCCAACGCATCAAACTCGCCCGCGAACTCGTCAGGAGATCAACAGGCCAAACGCTGTACCTGCTCGACGAACCGACCACGGGATTGCACTTTGAAGACATCAAGAGACTGCTGGGCGTTCTCCACGGATTCGTTGACGCCGGCAACACAGTCGTCGTTGTCGAGCACAACCTCGACGTCATCAAGACGGCTGACTGGGTCATCGACCTCGGCCCCGAAGGTGGCCAACACGGCGGCAGAATCGTGGCGGAGGGAACACCCGAGGATGTCGCACGGTGCAGGGAAAGCCACACGGGACATTCGCTCGCACCGGTGCTCGGGATTTCGACAGGAAAGCGCAGGAACAGAGGAACAAACGGAAACGGGTCAGCCAATCGCAAACGGGCGGCAAGACGATTCGACCAGATCACCGTCCATGGTGCCAGGCAGCACAACCTCAAGGACATCGACGTCGTCATCCCCCGCAGTCAGACCACGGTTTTTTCAGGTCCATCGGGCAGCGGCAAGAGTTCCCTCGCCCTCGACACGATCTACGCCGAAGGCCAGCGCAGGTACATGGAATCCCTCTCCGCCTACGCGAGGCAATTCCTCACGCAGGTACAGAAACCGCGCGTCGAAAAAATCGAAGGCCTGTCACCCGCCATCGCGATCGAACAAAAATCACCCAGCAAATCACCCCGCTCGACCGTCGGCACCGTCACCGAAATCTACGACTACATGCGCATCCTCTGGGCGCGCATCGGCACCCCCCACTGCCCAAAATGCAACGTCCCCATCGGCACCCAGACCAGCGACGAAATCGTCGAACGCGTCCTCGCCCTTCCCGACGGAACCCGCGCCCTTGTCCTCGCACCCATCGAACGCGCCACCAACGAAACCTACGACCAACTCTTCCAGCGCGAACGCGCCAACGGATTCTCCCGCGTCCGCGTCGATGGCGTCGTTTGCCCCATCGACCAACCCGTCTCGATCGACAAACGCTCCAGACACGCCGTCGAACTTGTCGTCGATCGCGTTATCATTCGAAGAAACCAGAAAAGCCGCATCACCGACAGCATCGAACAAGCCCTCACGCTAGGCCATGGCGTTGTGATCGTTCAGCAGGTTGAACACGACGACGCGAACACCCAGGGTTCAAAATCAAAATCACCTCGCGACCAACGCTTCAGCCAGCGCAACGCCTGCGACAAATGCGGCAAGAGTTACGACGAACTCACGCCGCACCATTTTTCGTTCAACAGTCGCCTTGGGTGGTGCAACTCGTGCGAAGGATTGGGCACGCAGCTCGGGGCCAGTCCGGATTCCATCGCGATCAACCCGGGCAACTCGATCCTCGACGGCGCACTGACAGGCTGGGAAACGCCCCGCGACAACCCCGCCCAACTCGCCATGCTCATCGCCCTCGCGGACCACGTCGGCTTCGACCCGGAAACACCCTGGCATGACCTCGCCGAAGACCACCAACTCGCCATCCTGCAAGGCACAGGCCGCGATTGGATCGCGATCCCCAACGCCAACGACCACCTGCTCGAAAACGTCCGCTTCAGATGGCGAGGCTTCTATCCCGCCATCGATCGCGCCACGCGCACGAGCTGGACCTTCCGAAAACGACTCGAGGAACTCGTCACCGACGTGCCCTGCAACGCCTGCAACGCCTCGCGCCTCCGCACCGAATCCCGTCACGTCCTCCTCAACAACCAACGCATCGAAGATGTCTGCCGCATCTCGCTCGACAAAGCCGCAGCCTTCTTCAAATCCCTCAAACTCGACCGCCGCGAAAAACGCATCGCCGCAGAACTGCTCCGCGAAATCAACGCCCGCCTGAAATTCCTGCTCGACGTCGGACTCGACTACCTCACCATCAACCGTCCAACACCCTCCCTCTCCGGTGGCGAATCCCAACGCATCCGCCTCGCCTCCCAAATCGGCAGCGGACTCACAGGCGTGCTCTATGTTCTGGACGAACCAACCATCGGACTGCACCCGCGCGACAACACCAGACTCATCGGCGCGCTCCAAAAACTCCGCGACCTCGGCAACACGCTCATCATCGTCGAACACGATCGCGAGGTCATCGACCACGCCGACCACCTGCTCGATTTCGGACCCGGCGCGGGCATCGACGGCGGACAAATCACCGCAGCCGCCTCACCCGCACAAATCCGCAAAAAACGCGCCTCCCTCACCGGGCAGTACCTGGCTGGGAAAAAATACATCCCGGTCCCCGAAAATCGCCGACCCGTCGAAAACGAATCCGATCTGCAATGGCTCACCGTCGAAAACGCTCGACACAACAACCTCCGCGACATCACCGCAGCCTTCCCGCTCTCAAGATTCACCGCGATCACCGGCGTCTCCGGCAGCGGCAAAAGCTCGCTCGTCTCCGACACGCTCCACCCCGCACTCGCCTCCCGGATCCACCGCGCCCGACTCGTCCCCGGCCCGCACCGCCAAATCACCGGCGCAGAGCAAATCGACAAGGTCATCAACGTTGATCAATCCCCCATCGGCAACAGTCCCGCCAGCAACCCCGCCACCTATACCGGCATCTTCGACCTCATCCGCGAGCTGTTCGCGAAACTCCCCGATGCCAAAATCCGAGGCTATACCGCCAACCGATTCAGCTTCAACCGCGCCGGCGGACGTTGCGAAGCCTGTCTCGGCATGGGTCAACGGTGCATCGAAATGCACTTCCTCCCCGACGTCTGGATCGAATGTGAATCCTGCAAAGGACACCGCTACCTTCAGGACACGCTCGACGTCAAATACAGGGACAAATCCATCGCCGACGTCCTCACCATGCGCGTCGCACAAGCCTGCGAACTCTTCGACTCCATCCCCAACCTCACACGACTCCTCAAGACGCTCGACGACGTCGGCCTGGGATACCTCCAACTCGGACAGTCCGCCCCAACGCTGTCGGGCGGCGAAGCCCAGCGCGTCAAACTCGCATCCGAACTGGGCAGACCCTCGACCGGAAAAACACTGTACATTCTCGACGAACCAACAACAGGCCTGCACTTCGACGACCTCCGCAGACTCCTCGACGTCCTCCACCGACTCGTCGATCTCGGCAACACCGTCATCTGCATCGAACACAATCTCGACGTCATCAAAACCGCCGACTGGATCATCGACATCGGCCCCAACGCAGGCGTCAACGGCGGCCAAATCGTCGTCCAGGGCACACCCGAAACCATCGCCGCAACCAAATCCTCCCACACCGGAATCGCCCTCAAACCCATCCTCGATGACGGTCCCATCGAACACCGCGATACCTTCTCGCTCGACGAGCAAGCCAGGGTCGAAAAAGAACTCCGCCGACCCATGCGACTGACCAAATCCGAAGCCCAATCCAAAATGCCATGGGAAATCGACGGCAGACGCTGGCACACCGTCAACCACGTCGATCGCAATGGCCAACCCGTCCAATGGAACTCCGACGTGCTCGAATGGGTTGTCGAAACCATCGAAACCGCAGCCAGGTTCACCCCAACCGACTGGAACGATCGCGCCCGTGTCGAAATCCGCGCCCCGAAAACCCAACCCGCTCAATGGTTCTTCCACGCCCGCACCGGCGGTCGCGACCTCATCGACATCTCAATCCGCGTCCCCAAACGCGTCTTCGACAACAAAACCGTCGTCAGAAAACTCAAGGTCAAAACGCTCGACCAGCGCGAAGACCTGCCCATCTACGGACGCGAACCACGCGTCAAACTCCGCGCCGCCGGCCGGGAATTCGACGACATCCGAATCCTGCTCCGCGATTTTTCGGACATCAACAAAACCGCCTTCACCGCATTCTTCAAAGAAACTGCCGACGCCTACATACACATGGTCACAGAATCGCAGGAAGACCCCGTCAAGGGTCAACCCTGGAAGGCGGATGGTCGAAAATGGCATTTGTCACAGAAGTCGATCAACGCCCACCACCGCATCAAATGGAAACCGAACCTCATCCTGGAATTCTTCGGAAGAATCAACAAACTCGACCCGACCATCGAACCCAACTGGAACGGCAAGATCGGCATCGGCCTCAAACGCAAAGGCCAACCCGCCTTCGGCAAGATCGTCACCAACATGAGCGATGGATTGAGGCTGGACCTGTTCCTCAAGCGCAATCAATTCACACCTTTGCAAGTGGACAAGCTCGGCACCAACGTGGTTATTCGCCCGTTTCCCGACTACGACAACATCCAATGCTGGATCAAAACGCTTGACGAAAACGACCCCGGACAGTTGGCAGATGTCCTCGCCGGAACCCGCGACTTGAAAGAAAAATCACCAACCCGGGAATTCGTCGCCTAGGAAGCCCTCGCCATGACCCAACTCATCCCCAACCGCCTCCT
Source organism: Phycisphaerae bacterium (assembly GCA_029260165.1). Lineage (GTDB taxonomy): Bacteria > Planctomycetota > Phycisphaerae > UBA1845 > UBA1845 > OFTM371. The sequence continues at coordinate 9,732 of JAJDDT010000003.1, forward strand.
GTGCGATTTTGAATTCCCGCTCATTTATCGCAAATCGCCACCGACCATCGACGGCAAACTCAACGACTGGACCGACGATCAGCGCCTTCCCGCCCTCGGACTTATCGACGACGACGAACCCTACGCACCAATCTGGGCCTGCTGGAACGAGACAGGTCTGTTCATCGCAACACGCGTCTCAGGCAGGAAATCATCCCTCAAATGCGACCCCTCCAGCTTCTGGACCGGCGACAACCTCCGCATCTGCACCGACATGCGCGACGCACGATCCAACAAACGCGCCACCCGCTTCTGCCAACAGTTCTTCTTCCTGCCAATCGGAGGCGGACCGAACACCAGACAACCCGTCGCAGCCTCCACCCCCATCCACCGCGCTCGCGAGGACGCACCGATTTTCGCATCAGCATCATTATTCAAAACAACCTCGGCGAAGAAAATGGTCAGCCAACTGAAAACACGATCCCCCAACGCAACAAATCCTTCCCACCAGATCGCGATCGCCGCCAACACAACGAAAACATCCTACGAGCTCGAAGCCCACATCCCCGCCGCATGCCTCAACGGTTTCGAACAACTGGACCTCACCTCCACCCCGCGCATCGGATTCTATTACATGCTCGAAGACCGGGACCAGGGACAGCAATTCCTGACAGTCGGCGACGAACTCAACTGGCACATCGACCCCTCCACCTGGCCAACCGCCGTTCTCGCTCGTTAGGACGTTCCCAACCCCAACGTAGCGTCGCTCAATACTGTTCGGCACGGGGTTTTCTGGCGGGGCGTATCGCGCCTGACTGTCATCTTTCGCGCCACACTTAACTTGCGCTTTCCGGGCCGAGCGCGCATGATACCGGCATGGGTCGGCCTCGCAA
>JAJDDT010000021.1 GCA_029260165.1 Phycisphaerae bacterium
TCACAACGCTTCGTGAAGAAACCGCAGCTTGGTCAACTGACGTGAACGCATCGCAACGAGGCGTCGATTGGCACATGAAAATCGAAGATGCACGGTGCAAACTGAAGTCCGTGTACCCGAGCATTAAGGCGTGACAAAGCACTAGGGTTCCACGCGCCGAACGTAAATCACACTGCCGCCAACAACGCCGACCAACCCGAAAATAGACGCCAATACAAACCAAAAACCCAAAAGCTCCTCCAAACTGTCCGCAGCATAGTCTTCGTAGATTAACGCACACAACATGTATACGGTCATGCCAATCACCGGCCCAAAAAACGACGACAGTAGCGGACTGGCCAAGAATGATGAAAAAAACCAATTCATCCCGAACACAAACACTCCTGCAAGAACCATATTGCCGATGACCTCGGCGTTGAACTCCCTCGGCGATTCTTCAAAAACCAACATCACGAGAAGATTTGCCACAAAGAAAAAGGCGCAGGACATAATGGCAATCGCCAACCGACTCCAGACGACGGCCCACTTTTTCACCGGGATGTAGGCGAAGAATTCCGCAGATCGATCCGATCTCTCACCTGAAAAAGCGTTACCTGAAAATATAGCCGCAAGAATGATCGACAGGATGATGCCAGTCTTGCTCGCTCCCTCAAGAGCATCGGAGTAGGTGAACGGCGCATAGTCCGTACGAAGAGATGATCGAAACGCCACAACGAGACAAATGGCATACGGTATTCCGAGCACGACAATCGCCGATCCAACCATCAGGCGCCACGACTGCCGAAAATCCTTCCACAACAACGTCCGCATTATGACACCGCCCTCCATCCACGCACATAGTCCTTGAAAATCTCCTCCAATCCCAAATCCTCCACCTCAACATGCTCCGCCCGCGATGCCGCCTTCACACGCCCCACCGTTTCCTCCCCAAACGGCGACACCGTCACCAGCCACTCACGTTCCCGCACGCGCTGACAAACAACATCGTCCAGCTCAATCGTCGGCACCTCACCATTCGGCAGAACCGCATGAATCCGCTTCGTGTTCGTCAGCAGCTCATCCACGTCACGATGCACCAGAAGCCTACCCTCATGCACGATCCCCACCTCGTCCGCCAAACGCTGCACATCCCCCAGCGTGTGACTCGAAAAAACGACCGTCACACCGCGATCGCAAATCGTCTGCACCACACCATCCAGAAACTCCTCCCGCGCAATCGGATCCAATCCCGCCATAGGCTCATCCAACAGCAGCACCTCAGGCTCATGCGACACCGCCAGCACAAACGCAAGCTTCACCACCATCCCCTTCGACAGATGCTTCACCTTCTTGTGTGGATCAAGATCAAGCACCTTCAACCAGCGATCACACACGTCGTCATTCCACGTCGGATAGAACGCCCGGCAAAACAGGACCGCCTCCCGGACACGCATCCATTTGTAAATAAACTGTTGCTCAGGCACATATCCAACACGTCGCTTCACCTCCAGCGCATCAACCGACGGATCAAAACCAGCCACCCGCACAGAACCCCCACTCGGCTTCAACAGCCCCATCATCATCTTGATCGTCGTCGTCTTCCCCGCACCATTCAGCCCCAACAGCCCAAGCGACCGCCCCCGCCCAATCCGCACGGACAAATCGCGAACCGCCCATTGCCTGCCAAACACCTTGGCCAACCCATCCAGCACAATCGCATCATCCGACCCGGATTTCGTCATCTCGTTTGTCACCATGGGCATCACTCCGCCTTTTTCCCGCGCGCTGGTTTCTTACCATTGTCAGCCGCACGCAGGGCATCATCGAACAGCGCCCTGATTCGCGTTTTGGGAATCCCCGCCGCCCTGCCAATCGTGATCCCCTCATCAAACCGCATTTTCGACACCGCCTCCGATTGACGCGTCGCCAAAACCCCAGCATTTCTTGCCGCAAAAACACGCAAACCCTTCCGCGACTCGATCAATCCCAACCGCTCAAGCTCCTGATACGCTCGCTGAACCGTGTTCGGATTTACGACCAATTCCACCGCCAAACTGCGAATCGACGGCAAAGGCTCACCTGCGCGAAATACCCCCGACGCAATCGCACCACTGAGATGTCGGATAATCTGCTCGTAGATGGGCACATGACTGTTGGGATCGACGGACACGCCAAGGGCTCCTGAACCTACTGTATTAGCTATCTAGTACAGTATGCCCGTTCATCGACCAATGCAAGCCCAATCCTTACGAATTCCTCAATTGAGCCTGAAAACGATTCGCCCGTGCATTCGCCAGCGCTGGTTTTCTATAACCGTCGATCAAGTCGGCGATAGTGAATCGCCTCCATCAGATCGTCAGCCACAACACCGTCCCGCTCCGCAAGATCAGCGATCGTCCGCGCAAGTCGCAACACCTTGTCATGCGCCCGCGCGGACAAACCCAGCTCCGTCATGGCTGACTTGAGAATGCCCTCGCTCGCGCTGTCCAACGCACAAAGCTCGCGCAATTCCCTGCTCCCCAACCGCGCGTTCACCAGCGTCGACTCCGCACCAAACCGCTGACGCTGACGATCACGGGCACGCACAACCTCAGACCGCATGTTCTCGCTCGATCGCCCGTCACGCCGGCTGCGAAGCTCGTCAAACGCCACCGACGGTACCTCGATGTGAATATCGATCCGGTCCACCAGCGGCCCCGAAATCCTCGCCAGATATTTGTCAATCTGTGGCGGTGTACACGAACACGTCTTGCGAGGCTCCGTCTGATAGCCGCACGGACACGGATTCATTGCAGCCACCAGCATGAACTGCGACGGGAACCGCACTGTGGCGTGCGATCGCGCGATGGTGACGTATCCATCCTCGACCGGTTGCCGCAGCGTTTCAAGAATGGGACGTGAAAACTCGGGAAACTCATCGAGAAACAGCACACCATGATGCGACAGCGACACCTCCCCCGCGTGCGGAATCGATCCACCGCCCACGAGCGCCGGACCACTGGCGGAATGATGCAGCGACCGCACCGGACGCGTCGCCATCAACGGCGTGTCCGACGGCAGCAATCCCGACACCGAATAAATCTTCGTCGTTTCAAGCGATTCGGGAAGCGTCAGGGGCGGCAGAATCGTCGGCAATCGCTTGGCCAACATCGTCTTGCCCGCACCCGGGGGACCGATCATCAGCGTGTTAGGTCCTCAGTCCGTGTCGTTTTCTTGACGGAAAACGCATTTTCCACCAACACCGGGGCCAGTTTGCAGTTAAGCTGGAATTCGCAGACACGAAGCGTCCCATCGTTCGGGGTAATTTTGCGGACGATCCCACGGAACAAGGTTGCACGTTGGTTGTTGGAGAACTTACGTTCCCCCAGCCTCAGCGTCGCCAAGTCTGACAATACCCGCTTCGCCAAATCAACCGACGTCGTGGCGGCTTCGTGCCGCTTGTTATCAATCTGGCGGTCGAGCTTTCTGATCCTGCTGTCGGTGGTCTTCTTGACCGAAAGGTACTCCGCATCGGTCAGCACTTCAGTGAGCAACTTCTCGCGTGCAATCGTCACCTTGCGATCCAGGTCATGCCGCTCTTTTTCGAGCAGAGACAATTCGCGTTTGATTCTGACTTCCAGATTCTCCGCCCGCTCCTTCTGCAAATAGTCGGCAACAAGATCGGGGTCCGCCACCGCTCGGACCAGTCCATCCCACATGAGCCGATCGGTTTCGTCCAGCCGCAAATACTTTGCCGTACACGCCCCGCCGCTTCGACAGCGACGACCAAAAACGTCCGCCACATTACGCTTTCGGCAACAGAGGTAGTATTGCCGACCCGTTTTGCCGTCGCAGCGAACCGGTGAACCGCAAACCGGACAGCACAATACACCTGTCAGCATGTGTACCAGGGTACCACGCTGGGCGACGCGTTTTTCGATTTGTTGTCTTGCTGCCTCGAACAATTCGCGGCTGACTATCGGATCGTGGGCGTTTTCAATCCAAATTGCATTCGGGTTGGAACGGTCGAACACGAAACTCGCACCCTTCCTGACCCAACAATGCCGATAGCTCACACCGTAATACAGCGGGTTCTTTAGCATTCGCTTGAGCGTCGTCGGGGCCCACGTCTGCAATCCATCCTCGAAGTTCTTGGGGGCGACACCCGACTCACGACCCACGGATGTTGGTGGCTTGACGCCCTGCCGATGCAGTTTGCGGGAAATCTCTTTGACCGGTGTGCCCGCAGCCGCAAGCTCGAAAATCAATCGCACGTTCGGCGATTCATCGGTATGTGGGACGCGCTGTCCCTTCTCCTTACCAGCACCGACGACCTTGTATCCGTATGCCGGTCGCCCACTGGCCAACAAACCTCGATTTGCCTTCTCATCCTGCCCCAACTGACATCGTCGCTGAATAACCTGATACTCGCGTCGATCGATAATCGCCTTCAAGCTGAACACAAACTCGCCCTCGATGTCGTCCAGATCGATAACGTGACCGCGTTCGGTGACGACACATGTACCAGATTCCCGCAATTCTCGAAGGAGATAGGCAACATCGAGTTGATCACCACGGGTCAAACGTGATTGTTCACGAACCCAGAACGCGTCGGGCCGGTGTTGCCTGATCGCATCAAGTACGTCGTTGATGATACGCCGCGCGTCGAGTGATGTTCCCGTCTCATGGCCGGAGTAGGTCGCCAGCGACTTCCACTTGAATGCCTCGCAATCCATCTCGAACATGCGATGCTGGGCCTCAAGCGAGTTTCCCTCAGTCGCCTGGTCTTCAGTCGAAACCCGAAAAAGCGCGATGACCGTTTTGATGTCAGTTGGCTGCATGGCCGTTGCTCCGAATGGACTCGACCACCTCGATGGGTGGCTTGTCCAGCCACGCTACCATCACACGCCTGGCCAAGGCAAGGTCGCCCCTTTCGATGGCCACAATGACAGCGCGTTTGATTGCTGCCTCGTCGCGTTCGACTTGCCGTGCGATGTCGTTGATCTGCTGGTAGATGTCAATCGCTGCTTGTACCATCTTTCAATCTGCCAAAAATCCCTTATCTTTGGCCCCATAGAGGGTTAGGCCGTCAGCATCCCCGATGTGGCGTGCGAGGTCGAGCCGCATTACGCCGCCGTCCTTCACGCAAATGTGACGTTCCAACAGCAAGGAATCACGACCGCGCAAATACCCGTGAACGCTGAATTCGGCACATGCTCGCTCCAGGAAAAATGGTCCGTTCAGTTGGCCCGGGCAACCTGGCTTCGATGACGATTGACGCCATTGCCGTTTGGTCCGGCTTTCTCCAAGCAAAAATCCAACAACAGCCTGAGAGTACACAGTTGGAAAGGCTGTCGGCGAGTCACTCACGAAGTGACACGACAGCCGTTGCTGGCCCGTTCATTATAGACCGCCCTCGATGCCAACCGTGGGGCGACGCTTGGGGTTTTGGCTGGATTTTCGGTGTTTTTTGATCCGCGTTTGTTCGTTGCACGAATCTCATATCGCCATTTGTCGTTGCCGAATTCGCCTGCAAAAACCCACCAAGACGAACACATGAGTTCTTGAATTGCCTGATCCAGCGTGCTAATAATTTCAGTGAAGTTACATTTGCTGATTTCAGTAAAATCACATTTCCGGAAATCAGTAACGTACTCAAGGCGTATTAGTAAAGGACGAATCAATGATCATTTCCCTGTTGTCGCAAAAAGGTGGTGTTGGCAAAACGACGCTGGCCATCCATCTGGCGGCGGCACTTGTTGAGATGGGATCGCGGGTGCTGCTGATCGACGCTGATCCGCAGGCGAGTGCCACGGACTGGTCGGCACGCCGAAGTGATGATCCTTTGTTTCCCGTGGTTGGGATGGCAAAGGCGACGCTCCACAAAGACCTTCCAGCGGTTGCGGATTCTTCCGATCACGTCGTGATCGACGGTCCGCCACGGGTCAACGACGTGTCCCGCTCCGCCATTCTCGCCAGCGACGTGGTGATCATTCCGGTGTGCCCTTCTCCCTACGACGTTTGGGCGGCTGAGGATGTGATCACACTCGTCCGTGAGGCGCGGGTATTCAAGGAATCACTTTGTGTGCGATTTGTGATCAATCGCAAGATCGCCAACACGGTGATCGGGAGAGACGTTCTGGCGGCGTTGGACCGGTTTGAGTATCCGGTCTTGCCGGTTTCTGTCTGCCAACGTGTGATCTTCGCTGAAAGTGCAGCAGCTGGGCGTACGGTGCTCGAAGTGAACCCGAACTCGAAAGCGAGTCGTGAAATCCTCGCTCTGCGGGACGCCATTCTGGAAGTGCCGATTGACGACGGAGTGGCGACATGAGCAAGAGCATTGACATCGGTTCAAAACCCCGGCCCGCAAGTGCGAAACGTGCCGAAGCCTGGGTGCAAAAAAAGGCCGAGCAGATTCGAATCACCGTTGATATTCCGGCGGAGCTTCACACGAGAATCAAGGCCGCCTGTGCGTCCAGGAGAGTGACCATGAGCGAGGAATTGCGGGTGTTGTTGGAAAATGCGTACCCGGCGGAGGGTGACGGCGTTCAGGAAAATCACAAACTTACAAATCCGGATTTACTGAAATCCGGAAATCCTGATGACGGACCTGATGACTCCTTCTGGGGAGATGGATAATGCTCCGGATTTCGCCACCATTCACGCAGGTTCAACGGGCGAAATCGTACTTTGAGAACGGTTTAGCCTTGGAAGGACGTGACTACTACCTCCAGGAGCATGAAATCCAGGGACGCTGGGGTGGCAAAGGGGCCAAACGATTGGGGTTGTCCGGTGCCGTGGAGCGGGATGCTTTTTTCGCCCTCTGTGACAATCTCCATCCGGAGACCGGCGAACGGTTGACCGCACGCAGCAAGTCAAATCGGCGGATTGCGTACGATGTGAACTTCGGTGTGCCCAAGAGCGTGTCCGTCGCGTACTTCGCCAAACAGGATGAACGCATTCTCGAAGCGTTTCGGGCGTCGGTTCATGAAACGATGAGGGAAATGGAGGCGGAGATGCAGGCCCGCGTCCGCAAAGGCGGTGCCTTTGAGAATCGCACGGTGTCGAACATGCTGTGGGCGGAGTTTGACCACTTCACGTCCCGTCCCGTTGAGGGCATTGCTGATCCGCACATTCACATGCATTGTTTCGTGCTGAACGCGGTTTACGACGATGTCGAGCAACGCTGGAAAGCCGGTGAGTTCGGGGACCTGCATCTCAACAGGCCTTATTTTCAGGCGGCGTTCTATGCGAGGCTGGCCGGTCGTCTGAACGAAATCGGGTACGCCACGCGTCGTACGCGGAACGCGTTCGAGATTCAGGGTGTGCCAGACGGTGTCATCGAGAAGTTTTCGCGCCGAACCAGGCAAATCGAAGCAGCGGCACAGAAGCTCGGGATAGTCTATCCGGAGGACAAGGCAGCACTGGGTGCCAGGACCCGCGAGACGAAGAACGACCGGCAGACGATACGTCAATTGAGTATCGCGTGGCGGAAGCAACTGACATCGGAGGAACGGCGGACGCTGGCGAAGGTTGGAAGCGATCGCGATGGACCTTCTGAGCCGCCTGTCTCGCCCAGGAATGCAATGGATCACGCGATTTCGCATCTATTTGTTCGTGAATCCGTCGTTTCTGAAAAGAAGCTCATGGCCGAGGCGTTGCGGTATGGCGTGGGATCGGTCGGTGTCGGTGATATCAAAAAAGAAGCCGCTCGTGGCGGTATGATTCGCCGTCTCATCGGCGGCAGGACCATGGTGACGACCAGGGCCGTCCAAAGGGAGGAAAGAGCGGTTATCGCGTTCGCCAGACAGGGGCGTGGTTCGTGTCTGCCACTGGGCATGCAGTCGTTGGACCCAGGTGGCATTGAGCCACACCAATTCAAACGATCCTACCTCAACGAGGGACAGCGAAAGGCCGTGGAGCATGTCCTGCAATCCTACGATCGGGTGATCACGATTCGTGGTGCGGCGGGGTCGGGAAAGACCTCCATGATGCAGGAGGCGACGGAAGCCCTTGAAGATCGGGGAAAGCGCGTGTTTGTCTTCGCCCCCTCGACGGATGCCAGCCGCCGCGTGTTGCGTGATGAAGGCTTCAAGCAGGCCGAGACGGTGGCGCACCTGCTGAAGAATGAAAAGCTGCATGACAAGCTCAGGAATCAGGTGATCTGGATCGATGAAGCCGGTCAGCTTGGCACGCGTGACACCCACGAACTGTTCGAGGTCGCCCAAAAGCAGAATGCACGCGTGATCCTGTCGGGTGACGCGAAGCAGCATCGATCCGTTTCGCGAGGTGACGTGATGCGTGTGTTGGAGCGTGAGGCCGGTGTTCGGCCCGCGATCATCGACGAGATCATGCGCCAGAAACCCGCCGACTACCGTGCCGCGATCCGTGATCTGAGCAAGGGGACCGATGAAGGGGTTGCCAGGGGTTTCGAGAAACTCGATCGGCTCGGCGGGATCGTCGAAATCGCCGATGAGTCCGCGCGTCACGAGCAACTGGCGAAGCACTATGTGGCCACCGTTTCGACGGCGAAACGCAAGGGGGAACTCAAGACTGCCCTGGTCGTGTCACCCACGCACGCGGAGGGACGCAAGGTGACGGACACCATTCGTGACACATTGCGGGCACAGGGCATGATCGGGAAAGACGAACATTCGTCGATGCGGTTGACCAACCTCTCGTTCACCGAGGCCGAGCGACGCGATGCCGTGAACTACGAGCCGGGCATGGTCGTTCAGTTCCTGCAAAACTGTAAGGGGAAGCAACTGGCCGCCGATGCCTACCGTTCACGCAAACACGGCCTCGTCAGCGACGGGTACCGGTTGACGGAAGTTCCGAAAGGATTCCGACGGAGTGAGCGTCTCACGGTCGAGGGCCGTGACGAAAAGGGAAACGTGCTGGCAACGCAATCCAACGGCTCTCATGTGCTGGTACCGCTGGATCAGGCGAAGCGGTTTCAGGTGTTTCGACGGGATGAGGTCAATCTGGCGGTTAATGATCGCGTGCGGTTCTCGCAGAACGGGTTCACCAAAGACGGAAAACACCGCATCAACAACGGGGACATTCGACGCATCCGAAAAATCACCAGACGTGGCGATCTCGTTCTGGACAATAGCTGGAAGGTGGACCGTGACCACGGGCATCTCACGCACGGGTATGTGACGACATCCCACGCCAGCCAGGGGCGGACCGTGGACGCGGTGTATGTGGCTCAGGGCAGCGAGTCGTTTCCGGCGTCTGGGCGGGAGCAATTGTACGTCTCGGCCAGCCGTGCGCGAGAAAATGTCATGATCTGGACCGATGACAAGGAGGGATTGCGTCGGGCCGTCGATCGAAGCCGGGAACGATTGTCCGCGACGGAACTCGTCAAACAAGGGGCATCGTTGAGGATGGAACAATTGAAAGAACATGCCCAGCGGCTACAGCGTCTCGCGTCGCGGGCCCGGGCCTACGCCAGTCAGAAGGTGGGCGAGATGGGTCGTCAGTTGGGACGCACCGCGGAGTCTCTCACGCCCGGGCGGAGACCGAATCTGAAACTGGAACCGGAGCGGTAACGTGGAAAGCCTCACCGAAAAATACACGGGACGGGCAGTTCCAAACGACGAATCGCTGCAGGCGGTCGAGAATGACTATCAGGCGTGTGGCTCCGTCCTGAGCGGCAAACAAGGCCACGAAGTCATGCTCGATCTTCGGTTCCGAACGGGCGACCGCAAGGCGTTGTCCTATTCGTACCTTGTTTCCGTGGAATTCGATCGTTCCAAGGGTGTCACGCTTGAATTCACAGGCCATCGTGTCGAGATCAGAGGCAGGAATCTCGAAGATGTCTACCAGCGACTTCTTTTTCATCGTGCCGGGTTCATCGCCGAAAGCGACGTTGGGATCAGTGACGAGGCTGCTCAGGAACCTGTGATCCAGGACATCAAGGTGGGTGTGCAGTAGCCGTTGCCTGAGTGACCTCCACTATTGTTTGACTTTGACAGAGTCAATGAGTTCACGCAGAAGACGCACCAATTCCTTTCGAGGTCGTTGATCCAACTCCGCGAGCAAGGTGAGTAGCTGTCGGCATGATTCTTCGATTTCGAGGACCTTTATGGGTTCAATAGGCAGCATGGCCTCGATCGGCAGGTTCCACAATCGGGCGCACTTGACGAGGTTTTCGATCGGGAAACGGTTCCTGCCGCTCTCGTATTTCTGAATCTGCTGGAAAGAAATCCCCAGCGACCGGCCCAATTCGCCCTGTGACAATCCGGCTTGTCGTCGCTGATGTCGAAGCCGTTTGCCGACTTCAGCGTCAAACTCCGTGACCCGTGCCATGTCCCCTCCGTGGTATCGGGGGAATTGAAACGTCTGCAAAGCACAACGCCCGGCTGTTTCCCAACTGGGTGTTCTATTCACCGGCCCCCCGACAAAAGGGGACCAGGATTAACGGACCCGGCAAACCGGCCTCGCAAGGGTTTCAACGCCCCGTGAACTTACCTCCGCACATTATCGCGTTTCGGTTTGCGGCGCAACACCTTTCGAGCAAGGTCAGGCCAGTCGCGACCAGGCCGGGTCGCAGGTGATACGCGATTCTGCGACATCAGCGGTCTCCGCTGGAAGGACTATCCGGTCTGGCAATGTGTACTGACGAGGACTGTCCAACGGGATGAACGGCGCGTGGTAGGAGAGCAGGAACAAAGGGTCGGGGCCGGTGCTGAATGTGTGCAGCGTGCCACGTTTGAAGAGCAATACGTCGCGACTGCGTACCGGGACGTGGCGGATGTGGCGACCGTCGAACGATGGCGAATCTTCCGGTGTGACGTGAAAAAAGCCACGGCCTTTGAGAACGTAGATCAACCGATCTGAAAACTCGTGGGTGTGCATCGGTAGATCACGGGAGTGTGCGTCGAATCTCAGAAACAGGAATCCGTCGTCGCGGTCGTCCAGTTGTGCCTGCTCGGGCAGAAGCACCCCGCCAGCGACACTGTGGCTACCCTCGAACGGTGAATGTAGAGCGGTGGGAAAGGATTCCTGGATCGCATCGACCATGGCTCCGAATGACACGCCGGGACCGGTGCCGCGAACTCTGCCGATCACGGCGCGCGGCATGGGCGTGAAAGCAGCGTGTAACGAAGCCGTGTAAGACGTCGCATGACACAGCAAGGCTTTCAGGGCCTTCCTTCCGTCGATAGAGACTGTCGTGTCGCTCTCCAAAACCACCGGACTGATTTCAATCGCCATGCCTGCCTGAACCATCATTTTCCCTCCTTCTTGGATTCCCTGGTCAATAGTCTAACTTGGACTATTCAAAGATCAACTGCACGCTGTGTCTTTTCCAGGCGAGAGGATCATGGCCAAGTCGGTGTTCACATCCGAGTACCAAACACTGCTGAAGCTCCTGAAGGAGCGGCGGGAGAAGGCCAGTGTCACTCAGGAAATGGTCGCTGGTGCCCTCGACATGACGCAATCGGCGGTCAGCAAGGTCGAAAGAGGGGAACGCCGACTCGATATCGTCGAACTCCGGCGGTGGTGCCGCGTTTTGGGAATTTCCTTTGTGGGGTTTGTTCGCGACCTCGATCGTCGACTCGGAAAATAGTGATTGTGCATCGCCAACAGCCGTGCTACGAACGTCGGCCTCCAACCACAGTACCGACCCCTGATGGAAAACCCCGAAGCGTGCCCTTCCGTGGACGAAGCAACCGACCAGACTCGGTTGCAGTGCCTGCTTGAGGAATACCGTGCGATGTATGCGTTGGCGCTTTTCCGGCTGGCTTCTCTCGACCGTCGTGTTCCGGTCACCGGTGCCACACTCACCGCATCGCTGGCGAGTGTTGTGGCGATTCCAAGTGGAGCGTCCATGGTCGTCTTCATCGGGCTTCCTCTCGCCGTCGTTTGGTTCGTTCGGACGACCATCAACCACGCTCGATCTTTTGAAGACGCTTTGCGGCGTATCGAACAGATCGAATTTGAAATCAACGGGCTGGTCGGCAGGGAGGCGATGTGCTTTCAGTCCAGACATCCAAGCCGGGGGCAGAAAGTCGGTGGTCGAACCTCCGGAGAAACCATCGGGGCCGTGCTGATCGCAGCCATCACGCTGATGGTGGGATGCGGGTTTATGTTCGTTCAGACTGTCGACGCACCGTGGCAGGGTTGGGGTGCTTACGGGGGATTCCTGATGACGGTGTTTGGTTATCTGATTTTGATCATCCGGCGGCTCAAGAAATACGAGTACGCACCGCAGGCACGAAATTGAGGATACGGGCCCAAAGCGGCTTCTCCACGCCCGAAAAACCCGCTTATGGTGCACCTGTTTTGGGACTGTTAGGCGATATCTGTGCTGTTGGTGATTTGGACCGTATCCGTTCCTGGCAGGCGAGAAACGTACGACCCACGAAAACAGGCGTCGCATGCACTGGTGGCATACGACGCCTGGATTTGATCAAAGTGATTTACCGGGGATTCAAGAAGGGTAAGTTATCAACTCTACCGACATCTGCCGTTTCGCTTGCATCTTCCAGAACAGCAATCGCTGTTGCTCGAACACGACTCGCCACGCTCTGCGCAAACGAAGCAATCGGGATCACTACCAGGATCGCAGGACGGATCGCAACATCCATCAGCCGCCCCGCAAATCGGATCATTCGAGCACACCCCGCCCAAGCAACTGTCGGCCGTGCAGGCATCACCGTCATCGCAGTTGACCGGCGTACTAGAGCATCCCGATCCTGAATCACACGAATCAATCGTGCAGTCATTGCCATCGTCACAACTGATCGCGTCATTCTCGCAAACACCATCCACGCAACTGTCAGCCGTGCAGGCGTTGCCGTCATCGCAGTCGATCGCCGTGAAAACGCAAACCTCGTCGCCGAACAGATCACATGTATCTGCCGTGCATGCGTCACCATCGTCACAATCATCGTCCGACACACAATCAATGCACTCCATCGCTGCGACGATGTCAAACGTGGTTACCTCGTAGAATACCCATGCCGGCTGACTCTCTAAGTCTTGGTCAGTTGAAAACACACTGATGTTGCCTTGCTGAAAATGCTCATTTCCGACAATCCGAAAAAACACCTGCGGTGTGAAATCCGGATCATCAGACGGGATCGGCTCGACGAGAACCCAATGCCCAATCAGACTGTCATCCGGAAACGGACTAGCGATAACGGTGATGAGGTCGTTGCCAGAAATCGCAAAGATGTCAGCATCGTCCAAAACGATTTGGCTGAGATCGGGCTCTCCGCATTGGGCCTGAGCGTCAGATACGGCGAGTGAAAAACATACAACCATTACTAAACTCAATCTGGAAATGAACATGGTAAGGTTCCTTTCAAATAGGGGTGGAAACAGAGCTCGCCTAACTCCGATAGTATCGCCTCGAGGCAAATCGCGGTCAACATGGCTAAGGCCTCCTTGCAACCCCGCACGCTTGAGACTACTCAGCTCAGCCGTCCTCTTTGGCAGATTCTCCAAAAATCAGGTTGTATCTGCCGCGCTGGCGGAGCATGGCAGAGCCGCGTCGTCCGCCAGCAAAGCAGCCAACAAAATGACACAACGATCAAGCGCATCGACGTGGCATTACGGATTTCCGTCGCAGACGGACCCGTTGCCTTCTGGTCCTTCGAGGACGCCGTTGCCGCAGCAGAATCGGTTGCCGGGATTGCCGTTGAGCTTTCCTTCACAATCGTTTGCGCAGTTCATGCAATCCTCGCCGGATTCGCATATACCGTCATTGTCGCAGGCCGACTGGCAGATCGGATCGGATGCGCAATCCGCATCGTCACAATCCACGTCGTTATCGCAGTCATCGTCAACACCATTCGTACAACTGGTTTCGGTCGAGGGTGGCGCACCACAATCCGTCGCACAATTGCACTCGTCCTCGTTTGGATCGCAAATGCCGTCACCGCAGAATGGAGCCGGTCCGCAATCGACGGCGCAATTGTTGCTGTCTTCGGTGCCCTCACAGATTGTGTCACCACAGCACGACGGCGCAGCGGGCACTGTGGTGCACATGAATCCACCACTCGAGCAGCGACTGTCGCTGCAGCCTACCGGGTTCTGGCCGTCGCCATCGCCGCAACAGAAGCGATTGGCTGGCTTGCCACCCTGCGTACCGTTGCAATCCGAGGCGCACGACAGACAGTCCTCGCCATCGCCTGCCTCACAAATTCCATTGCCACAGGAGGCCCCGGCACCACTAAAGCAGTCGTTTGAGCAATTATTGCAATCCTCGCCGCCTTCGCAGGTGCCGTCGTTGTCGCAACCGCCGACGCACTGATCCACTACCTCGTCACAGACCAATGGAGCACAGGGGTCTGATCCCGCCTGACAGCCTGTGCTGGAATTGCACGATTCGGTTCCGTTGCAAAAAAGGCCGTCGTCACAATTGCTGTCGTTGGCGATGTTGTCGCAACTGTCTGTTGCCTCGTTGCAGCTGTCATCTGTACACACGACACCATCGTCGCAATTGACTGTTGGTCCGGACTGGCAATCCAGAACAGAATTACAAGTTTCGGATCCGTTACAAAACAACCCGTCGCTGCACGCAGCATCGGACGCAACATTGTCGCAGGAATCCGTGGACTCATTGCAGGAGTCGATTGTGCATCCGACTCCATCGCTGCAGTTCACTGGCGCACTGGATTGACAGGTTCCGCCAGCTCCACACGATTCGACCCCATTACAGAACAGACCATCATCGCAATCGGCGTTGATCGTGCATGGTTGATTGGGACACGGATCAAAGTCGAGTCCACCACAGGGAGTCAGCAAATATCCACGAAGCTCTCCGGATGGGCGTTCCGCCAAGCCCACGATTCTACTCAATGTGTTGATGTCCTCAGCGGTGACCAGCGTCCAGCCCAGGCTGTTAACGAGGTGATCGTTCAGGTCGAACATTTGCGTGTCCCTGAAAAGGAAGGCGTGCCGATCGCCCGCCGGATCATCTGATTCACCGACGATGAGATTATTACGATTAATCGCACTTGCCGATGCGAATGGCCCACCGAGGGTGCCGAGGTCGTCAAAGAAAACGAAAGCATCCGCCAGAAATGCGTGTGTTTCAATTCCTGAGTCGATTTCCCCAACGATGAAACCGTCATCATTGATGGCGTTGGCAGACCCTTCAGCACATTGATCCAGCAACGGAGCGATCTCGATAATCGTCGGGCCTCCACCCTTGCGCAGGAAAGATCTTCGTGTGGGAGTGGGCCCACAGGCCCCCTTGTTAATATCCATCCAGCCAACAATGTCGCCACCAATATTGGTACCAAAACCACGTGAAGCGAACGGATCCTCTGACGAACCCGCGAAGACGTCGATCGGCGTCGCTCCGGTCCAGCGTGTCGCAGTCGGGTTGTTAAGTGAGTCAAATGATGTGCCGGCAGCAACACTGTTCAGGACAATATCAAAGGCGTCCGCTCGAACTGCGCCGGGGATCAAGCCCATATTGAAAGGCGGAGCGCCGACGAACCACTGCGTGGGTTGATTAAAGGCAGCCGCCTCATCAGATGTCCCGGCGGCGGATCCTTCAACATTGATTGAGCGGGCAACGCTGTTCGGGCCCCCAAGTGTACCAAGGTCAATCAGAATTCCATCATCAAATTGAAATGCGCGAGTCAAACCACCCGCCGTGGCTGATTCACCCACGACAACATCAAACTCGTTGATGCCATGGGCGTGGTTCGAGGCGCCGCCGAGTGTCGGTATTTCTGTAAACGTGAATTGAATCAACGCATCGCATTCGTCCGGAATGCCGTTGACTGGATCAACATCAACACTTGTTCCGTCCGATAGATCACAGGAGTCCTGCCGTCCATTGAAATTACAATCGGCAATATCGACGACACATTGCCCATCGCACGACTCGAACCCAGTACAGGGATCAA
This sequence comes from Phycisphaerae bacterium, assembly GCA_029260165.1. Lineage (GTDB taxonomy): Bacteria > Planctomycetota > Phycisphaerae > UBA1845 > UBA1845 > OFTM371. The sequence continues at coordinate 15,834 of JAJDDT010000021.1, forward strand.
GGTCGTTGCAGTCAAAATTGTCCGCACACGATCCACAGGTATTTGTCATCGGATCACACGCGACGGTGCCGGAACACATTGTACCAGTTCCCGGGATGCACACGCCGCTGTCGCATAATTCCCGGCCATTGCATAACAGACCGTCATCGCACTGCTGATTGGCGATACATGGGACACAGGCGTCAACAACATCGTCGCAAAACTGACCCGCGCATGGATTTGAACTGAGTACACAGTTGCCCGCAACGCAAGCTTCCAATCCGTTACAGAACCGCCCGTCGTCACAGTCCGAATCGACGATACAGGACGATGCGAGTTTGGCGGCCGTCAGTACGTTGATCCGACCATGGCCGAACGTTGTGTCGAATCCAGGGGCACCCAGATCAACCGTGCATTCGTGGAGGAGTGTGCGCACTCCCTCTGGTGTGAGGCCGGGATCGATGGATAGAATCAGGGCGACCAGCCCAGCCACTTGCGGCGAAGCCATGCTGGTACCGGACAGTCCGGCTGTCGATGTCTGGCCGGACGATGCTGCCGAGACGATGAAGCCACCCGGAGCCGTCAAGTCCAGCTGCGCTCCACCGTTGGAGAAACATGCGATATCATCCTCATCGAGCTCGAATGAGAATCGACAAGAGTTGAGGAGTCCTTCTTCCGGACCGAATTCAGCATTCGGATAATCATCATCAGACGTCGCACCAACCGCGATCACGTCTGCTCCGCACGCCGGACTGACGATGCCATTGGGCTCGCCGTCGTTTCCTGAAGCTGCCACAACCACAACGCCGTCAGCTACCGCCGCGTTGGCAGCTTGCGCGAGCGTGGTAGTACATGGGCCATTGAAAAGACCGCTACCCAGGCTGAGGTTGATAACGTCGGCAGGGCCGTTCGGCAGCGTCGGGTCCGTGCAGTGGTCAATGGCTGCGATGATGATCGACGTCGGGAACCCACCGCCGAGCAATCCTCCCGCACCGGCGCGAACTGAGATTAGGGTTGCCCCGGGGGCGACTCCCTGGAGTGATTCCGGCCCGTTGCCACCACCGGCGTCAAACAGAAAACCCGTACCACCTACGGCGATACCAGAGACATGTGGCCCGTGGTTGGATGTCGCCTGGGGATCAGGGTCATTATCGAACAGGTCGATGCTCGCGGCAAAATCGATGCGGTCCTTGTACAAATCGTGCTGGGTGTTCACGCCCGAATCGATCACACAGACCCGTGAACCCGTGCCATCCTTTGTAACTCCTGCAGCCTGCAACTGCGATTGCAGACCCGCCATGAGGGGCGTGCTGTCGTTCAGTTGCTCGTGAAGCAACTCGTCCGGCTCGACCTTAACAACGCCGGGAGCGCTACGCAAATCTTCCAGCGAATTCACCGGTATATCCGTAAGATTGATCACATTCGGTAGCAACCGGTACTCAAATTTGACCGTTCCTCCCTTGTTGCGAGCGAATTGTCGGCATGCCTGCTTGTCGGCGTCGGGAGCCATGTGGACGAGCACACTCACGCGCCCGCCGGCGTCTTTCTGAGCAACAACCGGGCAGGCCAACACCACAAGAAACACGACACAGCAGCAAGCGGCGACACATTTAGTCCGTACCTTCACGATTCACCTCCTTAGAATCCTTTTTGGCTGGCCCGCCAATAACAACCACGCGATAACGCGTCGGACTGGATCGCGAATCTTAATCGAGACAGAAAATTTTTGAGTGGCACTGCTTCGAAAACCTCTCAATTGAGGGACTTTCGAACGGGATTGTCCAACCAACCGAGAACAAATCCAAACAGCCTGTGTCGGGCAGAAATAAAACGGTGATCTCCGCTCTTGCTACCTGTAAGCCCCTAAGGGGGGACTGACCAAATCTACCCCCCTCAGAGGCGAAATCCTGGGTAGAACTCGAATCATGAGGCCTGCATTTACTCTGGACAAAACACGCTGCTCGTACTTCCTGCGGCATCGTGGCTTGAAGTCATGCTGAAACTTCTCTCGCCGGCCTCTTTGGTTTGGAGCCTCAGCCCCCCTACCGCTTGACATTTTGTAGGAAATAAAGGATGCTATTTCCTACTAAAACACCTGGTAGGGGGGGGCGGTGCCATCATCGTCGCCCGATACCACCACGATGCGCCACATGTCGGGCGACAATGCGGGGTCCGCTTCCGAGTTTAGAACGGAATCGCCAGCACAAGCACGAACGCGCCAGCGCCACCAAACGCGGATACGAGCAGTGGGTTCTCTTTGACTAACCTCACTCTCATGTGCCCAGAAACTGCAAGGGTTCCTGTCATAAAGCCCATACTGAATCCGGCACACAACGCCATGACAAAATGCACGATCTTTTCCTGGCTGTCACCCAGATTTCCTTCGCGGAAAGCCACGAACAGGAATCCGAGGGTCAAAAGGACAAACAGTGCCCCAAGCGTCATCAATGCCGCTGGTCCCACACCGGGGTGGGTAACTTCACCTATGCTCTTCTCAACTTCATCAGCCCCCTTAGGAATTGCCGTGAGCAACTGGAGTTGGAATCCAGGAATTTCTGATGGTCCACTTGGCTGCCTGAGGATAACCGAATCAGGGTGAAGCGACGCGATCAAATATGTGGATTCTTGTAAGTCGCGAACGACAAGAATGACGCGCGCGCTGCGAAGTTGTGCCAATATCTCGACACATCTTAACCGCACAGCCTCTGGCTTCTCTGGGAACGCAAGGATAATGCACGCAAACTCCGTTGACGGATTCACGGTTCGAGAAAGTCGCGTATACTCAACATGTTGTTTAAGAAACCCGAAGAAGTCTTCGTCAAAAATATCATCTTCGATGACAGCGACCCGTTTCATTGTTTTTCCCTTGGCGCCGCGCGATCGGCCTGTCGGTGTGCCAAAGATCGCTTCTTGAGGATTTCTTGTGCCAACGCTTTTGTCAGTATTGGCGACGGAAGTGGTTCAAACGTCAATCCGACCCTCTCCTCTTGAGGTGAGCAGCGCAACAGCCCAAAGCGCCGCAAAATCAGGCACGTCGGGAGCATGAAGAAAGTTGTCACGCCTGCTGCTGCAATGAGCATAAGCACTTGGGTCCCTAAGAAGTAATCTTTTGAAATGCTGGCGACTAGAATGCCTGCGGCGCCTGCGCCGGCGTGAACGGCGATAGCCTCGACAGGATCATCCAACCTAAGACCATTCTTGACGAAGCTTGCCGTCAAGAACGTGGCTAGCCCACCGATCGCGCCAATACCGAATGACCATTGATAATCACCATAGATCCAGTCGCAATTCGCAGTCATTGCGACCATGCCACCCATGGTCCCTGATAGCATGGCAAAGGGGTCGAATAGAAGCTTTTGCCGCAGGCACTCCCTAAAACCAAGGTGCTTGCCAGCACCATGCCGATACTGAACGAATGCAGAAGCGACAAGTGCCGACACACCACCTGCACAAGCGGCACAACACGTCGACAAAACGGCGAATCCAATAGCTGAAAACCCATCCCTGTTTAGCTGCTCTATCCCGACACTACCGCCATTAAACCCAATCCAGCCGATCCACAGAAATATGACGCCGATCGATGCGTAGGGGAGCGAACGACACCCCAAATGAGCGTCGGGCGTTTTTCCGCCGCTATCAACCCAACCCCGACGGTGCCCAGCAATACTAACCGCAATTGCCGCCGCGAAACCACCAACAAAATGAACGACACCAGAACCCGCAAAATCGTGTGCGCCGTTGGCATTGAGCCATCCCTCTTTGCCCCACACCCAATGACCATTGATCGGATATACGAGTGCCGCCATTACGAGGGCAGCCACGACATTCGCAAAGAGTGTTGTGCGGCCAGCAAGGGCGCCGGATAGAATTGTCGCGGCGACTGCCGCAAACCCCGCCTGAAAAAATATCCAACCATATGGCTCTGGGACGAGTTGCGACCCGGTTGCCAGAGACCAACCAATGTATTCTGATCCCTCACCATACATCAACCGAAAGCCGATAGCTACGTAGGCGAAAGTCGATCCAATAAGAATTGTGAAGTTCTTGACCGCAATGCCTGGCCGGTGACGATTCCGGACACAGCCCATCTCAAGATAGATGAACCCCAATTGCATTAGGACCACAAGCATAGCAGAAGCGTTCCACCACACACGGAGAACATTTAAATCGAAATTTGGCTTGGGGAAGTCCATTGAACTCCTATTGAATGAGTCGGCATCTAGGCCATCAGGGCGCGAATTGAGTCATGGCTGGGTTCCTTACGATACCCGCATTTTCGTACTTTTCAGAATTAGACCCGGAATCATACGATGCTGAGTGATCCTGCTCAAGTGAAGGTGAAGCCCCTACAGATTCATGTTCGTGGCACCAAGGAATCGTGTCAATCGAAGGATTCATTAGGCTCCATCGATCCAGTGGCACCGGTGCGGCACAATCTTCGGCCACAAGGGGTGAACCATGAAAGAGGCAAATTGACGCATGAACAAATATCGCGAATGCGCACCTCACTTGAACCCCATGGTGGCGAGAATGATCGGCATGTTATTGGCCTGGGCTGCAGGCGAGTGCTGCATGACCGATCGCGGCGATAATCGTTACCCCGAATAAAGCGCTTGACCGCACCCCCCTACCGTGCTAATTAGAGCCTGATACAGGACGTTATCAGGCTCTATTGGAGGGCGAAAGGGGGGCTGAATGGCACACAACGAAACTTCCAACCCGCTTACAGTCAGAATTCAACCGGAACCCTCCGACATTGTTCATCTTGGGGAGCTTTCTGCCTCGCTCAGTCGGGCTGGGCTGACGGGCGACATTCCGGCCATCCTTGTGCGGGCGCGGGCGGATGGGTGCTACGCGGATTATTTCCTCGCCCAGTACGACAATGAGAACACCCGCCGGGCGTACAAACGCATCGTGGATCGGTTTCTGGAGTGGAGTGACGGCCAGGGCGTCGAGCTCCACGAAATCACGCCGCGAATGTGCGGGATGTATCGCGATCAGACCAAAGGCTCACCAGCTACCAAGAAGCAATCGTTGGCGGGTTTGAGGGTTTTTTTTGACCTGCTGGTGGAACGGCATTTTTGCGTGCTGAATCCGGCGCGTTCGACCAGGAACCCGCGTGAGTCGGTCGAGCAGGGCAAAACCCCCGAAATCCCGATCAAGCACGTCGAGCGATTGATCGCCAGCATCGACTCCGAAACCGTCGTGGGCAAGCGGGACCGGGCCATCATCGCCGCCTGGGCCGCCACCGGTGCCCGCATCGGAGCGGTGGCCAAAATTCGCCTGAAAAACCTGTTCTACAACGACGGGCAGTGGCTGCTCATCCTCGACGAGAAGAACGCCAAACACCGGGAGATTCCGGTTCGGCATGATCTGCAACGGTTTATTCTCGACTATCTGCTTGCCGCACAATTGAACGATGAGCCTGGTGACTGGCACATGTTTCGGACGGCCAGGGGGCGGACCGGTCAGTTGCAGCCGTATGAATCAGATACCTACGCCGACGACGGCACGCTTGTTTCAAGGGCACGCGGGATGATGACCGACGGCGACATGCGACGCATGCTCAAGCGACGGCTCGTCGATGCGGAGTTCGGCACCCGGGAAACGAAAACAACCACAAATGGGCACAAACACACGCAATACCGCAGTCTCTACTCGCCCCACTCCTTCAGGGTGATGGTCGTGACCGATCTGCTCGAGCAGGGCAACGATATTCACGATGTGGCCTACCTCGTCGGGCATTCCTCGACGCGGACCACCCAGGGGTACGATCGGACCCGTCGGAAGGTGAAGCGCAACCTCGTGGAACGTATTCGGGTGAATCTGGATAACGACAAGTGCTGGTCACGAGAACAAAGCAAACAAGCACGCCCACAAGCAAAATCGCCCAACAGGGCCAGATAGGAGTACACAAAAAACAATCCAAGACTCTGCACAATGAATGGCGTTGTCCCGCACAGAAAGGCGGAAGGCGACACTCAGTAAGATGCAATAACGTGCGACGGAAACTGCCTGTAAGCCCAAAAGTGGAATGCTACCAGAACAGCCTGTGTCACTATTATCGCAACCCAAAAGCGCGTGGGAATTTTTCCCCTGCCGAGAATACGAGGTTCCATGCCACCGCATTCAGGGCAACACGTCTCTTTAGGAAGCCCTGTGAGCGAATAGCCGCACGCGGTGCAAGAACCACTCCGCAACCACTTTCGTCTTCGATATAGGCTGGCGACCATTGGTAAGAGAAAGATAATCAAGAGCAATAGTATAGGTGGCCACAACGGGATTACAACGTAATTGGCATTGAGTTGCTTCTTGCGAGCATAGGCCAACGACTCGCCAATCAAGCCATGGGAGGGCATTAGCCACAGCTTGGACGTAGCCTCGCCGATGCGTCTCGTCGTTCCTGGCTTCGCCTGCTCAAAGAGGCATTCTCCTTTATAGCATCCCACAGTAATGGTTTCGCGAGAATCGATCATGATCACGGGCAACCAAAAATAGCTAGCGACGCAAACATACGAGGCAACTTGGGCAAGCATGAATACGAGTGTGCGAAGTGGTCTAGTGTACATTGTCAAACATACGGCCAGTAGGACATTTCGACAAGCGAGCCGTCGCCCAGCGCTACTCCGGTTTCCTTAAAGAAGCACTCACGCCACACGGTGATTCAATATGGCATTACTTATGCTTGGCAATTCGACACCGATTCATCGCCCAAGCAAACGATCCAGAAACTGCGAGGCAGTGGCCGATCAACGAATCGCCGAGCCAAACCTAACACTACAGCGCAAAGCCGCTTCCTATACAAGTCCGTATTTTCTCCACGTCGATGCCGCGTTTTCGGAGTTTCTTCAGCGTGGTTTTGCGATGGCTGATCCTGGCGTCGGCGTTTCGGTTTCGGGTGTAGCTGATGCACCATGCGGCGTGCTCCAGCAGACGTTTGCGGCCAATCCGACCCAGGGGCCAGGCTCGGCACCAGGCGGCCAGGGCATCGCGAATCTGATGGTGTGCCAGACTTTCGACGGGGTATGTGGGACGATCGTCGTCGGCGTCTCGGCAGGGAAAAAATGCCCGACGCTTCCTGCTCTTGTTCCTCTGCCATCAACTGTTCTCGCATCTTGTTCAGATACAAGTGGCTCACCCGGGTGAGCGCCATGTGCCGATGAATCGATCGCCAGCCGCGGACCTCGAAGTGATCGAAACCCAGTTCATTCTTTTCCTCTTTGAAGCATTGTTCGATCGGCCAACGAGAGTAGGCCACATACACCAGCCATTCCAATGGTGTGCCACCGGGTGCGTTCGATACAAAGAACTTCACGACATCGGGCTCTTCAGGATTCCGCGCTGCGATCAACCAGTGCGATCTCGTTGGTAAACCGTCGCGCTGCATTCGAAAATCGATCACCCTGACCTCGCGCACCATGGGCCCTTTCCCGCCATCCTTGATGTGGATGGGCGTCCATGACTGGCTGGTGAAAGAAGGTGAATGCTTCAACAAATTCCGCACTTCACTGGTTTTGGCTGCTGTTTTCGCAAGCCGCGGATGTCGCCTTTTTCGCCCGTTTTTTCGCATCTCCTGAGGCGTGGCCCGATAGAGAACCCTGGGGGCGACAGCCCACCCATGGAAGTCGCACGGCACCTCTGCCACATAGGTTTGTCCCAGTGCGTCGAGGCCATCCAGAAAGGCATAGCTCTGCCCATAATGTTCGTCAAACGTCCAGGCCGCAACGCGAATACCATTGCGTAGTGCGCGTTGGATCTGGGCCAGTGCGATTTGGGGGTTGGAACGATGCGTGACGTCATCGGGAATACCGGCTCGCTTCCGACGCTTCCGGTCGTTCGCCCAACTCTTCGGAAGAAACAGATCGCCGTCCAACAACGAATGAAACTGTTTAGCCGTGTAGCCGAGGTGAACACTAACCACACAGTTGTCCACCTTGCCCCTGTTTCCGTTCCACTGACGTTGGACGCACGCGGTATGAACTCCCTTCCTGCCCGATCCCGTCTCATCGATCAAGCCGATGGCGTACGGGTGGCTGTGATCACGAACCACGATCTCCTGAACGCGATCGATCATCCGCTGCTCATCCCAGTTCGCCGAACCCAGGAACACCTGTAACGAACGCGGAACAATGCCGGCTCGAAGGGCGATCGGCTCGGCGCTCTTTCGCTGCAAGTCGGAATTCTGACCCTTCACATACACCTCAAGATACGACTCCGTATCACATCGCCCAAAGCAATCCGAAAACTCCCCCAGATAAGCCTCAAGCCCACGTCCAACTCGCTGAATCTCTGCAACATCCATGCCTCGCTCCTGCCAAAGAACATAAATCGTCTCCATGACAGAAGTTATCGAACCGTGACCCCGTTCAGCTTGAGCCCACTTTGCGCTGTAGTGCTAAGTGCCACCAACTATAGCAGCACCGCGAACCACTTTACTTGCCGGGACAAATATCCACTTCACATGCTCCGGAACAATCAATCTCTCCATAAATCTCGTATTCGTAGACATCCTCGGAGTCAATAACATCATACGGGTCGCCCAATACATGCGTTATATATGGTTGTTCAGTCATACCTGCGGTATGACACCGACATGTATCTCGATCACGGCATTCATGCCCCTCAATTGTCGTTTCAATACAATCCAGATCAATCAAATCGCAAAGACCAAGAGTTCCGTCACCACATCCATGCACGCCGCCCTGTCCAATCCTTATGTTAAACGGTTTGCATTGAATAATTAGATCGACCCATGGTTCCTTAATATAGCACTCCTGCCCACTGACTAAGAAACAAGTGGTAAAAAAAGTATTTAGCTGGCTGCATGCATTGAGCCCCGTCGGATCGAGCGCTCCAACCGGCCTCTGTCGAACGTAGCCATACATGTTCATACCATCTTGATATCCTGCCTGTGGCGCCCGAACAAACATAGACGGATCGCGTTGGGCGAAACGGTGCCGATTCGACAGGTATTGTCGCCATCGGTCTTGATAGGAATGCGACTCTTCGTCAGCAAGCAGTCCCTGATGCGCAAAGGCGAAGCCAATCTCGCTATTGCTTCCTCCTAATCGTTTTTTTATGTCGACACCAGATCCGGAATAAAGTCCATCGAACCGCGATTCGTCGTTCGTATCGACGTCTCCGTCGTTGTCGTAGTCGAAGACGCGGCAGGCGCCGGTCACCGGTTGAGTGCCATTCTTACATGTGGTGAGATTGGAGTCGTCGGTGGAGTCGAGGTCGCTGTCGCCGTCGTAGTCGCCGTTGATGGTGTTGGTATCGAACGTCGGTTCGCCGTACGGCGTCGTTGAGATGCGTTCGAGGATGTCACCCGCCTGGTTGGTTGTGCTGGTGACGTTCCAGTTGGCGTCCTGGAAGGCGTACATCGTCCCATGGTCCTTCTTCTCGAAGCGGACGATCTCGTCGACGTACTGCGTGCCTGGAATAATCTGCATGTCGACGTTCTCCGAACCGTCGCGAGACTCCAGCAATTGCCACTTGCTATTGTAGTAGAAGTAGGTGGTGCCATCAAGATCGCCGCTGTTGGTGACCACCTTTTTGATGCGGCGGCCCTGGGCGTCGTAGGTGTAGGTTGCGATGGTGAGATCCTCCTCGGCGGATTTCACCTTCACAAGCCTGTTCCACGCGTCGTATTCGTACTTCAGCAGTCCGTCGTTGGTCAGATTGCCGTTCTTGTCGTATGTGGGGCTGATGGTCGTGCCGGAGAAGTTCTCGTCGAGGACGAGATTATCTCCCGGGTCGTCAATGTCGTCATCGGCGTTGGTGTCGTAGCCGATCCTGACGTTCTTGAATTTGGGCTTGTCGCCCGCGAAGGCGACACCGCCATCGGCAAGGGTCGAGTCTGTTTCGTTCAGTTTGAGCGTGCCGTTGACCCACACCTTGATCGATGTCCCGGAGACCTTGACTTTCATGGGGACGGAACCCGTCTCCGTATGCGTGGCTTCGTTGATCTGAGTGCGCTTGCCGTGTTCGAATCCGGCGAGCCTGACTTTGGTCGAATCCATCTCGACGCGATAGTAATTGTTCGGGTCCTGATATCGTACGAGCAGGTGGGCCGTGGCGCCGCCGTTGAGATTCGACTCATACTGGACCATGTAGTCGTTGTCCTTGAAGCCATCGAATCTGGCCTCGCCGCCGTGCGTTTCACCTTTGACCTGGAGCGTGTTTGCAACGGTGTCGAGAACTGTTTCAGCCGTGCCGCTCCATTTCGGAAGCTTGGGAACGAAGCCGTCGGCGCGACTGAACCGCAGGTCACTGAATTTGACGCTCGTTGTGAAGGAATGGAACCCGATGCTTCCCCGGCCTGCGTTTGCCCCAGGGCTCTCGCAACTCGCGGCGACCGCCTGGCCCACGGGGCCAAACTCAGCATAGAGGCTGTCCTGACGCTGTACAACGCGCATGAAGTACTGCGTGTTCACGGCGATCGCGCCGCTCGCAGACGCAACGGCGGAGCCGACTTTGCCGTTGACTATCTGATGAATCGAAATCAGATCCGCACTTTCATCCAATTTCACAAGGTACGAGGAATTGCCGACAATTCCGACGAGGACGCCGGCATTTTGTGCCGCGGCAGTGAATTCGATCGTGGCGTACAGCGTACCGCCCTCAAACTCCGCCTTGGAGTAGATGACCGCCTGGCTACCGGTCAGTGTATCAACATGCAGTTCACCGGCACTCCAGCTCCA
>JAJDDT010000022.1 GCA_029260165.1 Phycisphaerae bacterium
CATCGTGCACGCGTCGTTATGGAAACACCTGTTCGTCGTTCCAGGCGTTCGTCAGTACGGACGATATTTCCTGTGCGGTGACCGGTTTTGGTAATTACTGTGCGTGTCCGAACGGTGACCTGATCGGTACCGCTGGTGCGAAGGGTCCGAACGGTATCCCGATCGGGACGGACGACATCCTTGCGATCGTCGCAGCCTTCGGTGGTGCCAATCCGTTCACCTGTGCCACGCCCGCGGCGGCGACTTGTGAAACGGGCAACCAACCGACACCGGGTGGTTGCGGTCCTGCGTCGGCGTCCTCGATTGTTGCGGGGTCAGCCTTCACGGGCAATTTCACGGACAACTTCACGACGGGTGATCAGCCCGAGTTCCGTCGCGCTGCCAACGCGTCGTCGAACGCATCGTTTACGATGGTTCCGCGTCAGCGAGCGGTTCGTGCCGGTGGTCTTGTCGAGGTTGACGTGTTCGTCAGCGGTGTCGAAGGTCTGATCGGTTTCGAGCTTGGTCTCGCAACGAGCGGTGGTCGACGTGGTGAGTTCTCGCTCGAAAGTGTCGAGATCGACACGCAACGTCGCGACTATGTCTTCGTTGGCTTGAGCAACTTCCCCGCCACCGACGCCACGTTGGGTCGCGTGGGTGGAGCCGTTCTCGCCGGCAGCACCGACGTCTCCGCGAGTGAGCAAGCCTACATCGGCACGTTCACGTTCCGCGTTTCGCAAGATGCGATCGGCGCGTTCAGCGTCAATGCGTTGAGCGAGTACGTCGCGTTGTTCAGCGAGTTTGAAGCCCCCGTGATCAACCCGATCAAGGACACCATCGTCCTCGTGACCGGAGCAACCCGCGGAAGATAGTCCGACGTTTTTTTTCAGAGCAAGTAAAAGCAGCGGCGGTGGCGCGATCAAATCGCCCACCGCCGTTTCTTTTTGCACGGCGCGTCGTCCTCGCCTTACGATGCTTTTCGCCTGTGCCGCGAAGGCATCGGGATCCAGACGCGAAAACACGCGCTCAAAGGTGTCCTGGCTGGGGATGCCGTGCGGCAGATCGAGGAAAGTCTTGAACCATTTGAGCCTGGCCTTACCAAAATCACGAACATCCGCCCACGAATCGGCAGCACAAATCACCGCCGTTACTGCGATGACGATCATGTCTGAGAGTGAGTGCCGACGCCCCTGCGCCCGACGCGGATCCGGCAGCTTTCCGAAATGAACCTCGACCGAATTCGCCATCCCCGGCCTTCCTTCCAGCCCGCTCCACAGGCCAGGGAGACTATTCGACAAATTTCAGAATCTTCGTCAAATTAGAATGCGGTTGCCTTGGCGGGGGGGGGATGACAAGATCGGCGGGCACAAAAACCGTGGGGCAGGTCGTTGTTCCACATGAGCGTTACGTTGACCTGTCGTTCCAACTTCCGTTCCAATGCGGCAGGTGGTTGTCGCGGCGACGCCGCGAGAACCACCTGCCCTACGCCTCAGCGACGGGTCAATCAATTGTTACGCGACGCGACGGGGGATGGGGCGTGGTTGCCGGGGATGTTGCCCATGACCCAAAACCATGGTTTTTTCGCGTCGAGAGGCACGGAGAGCCCATTCTCATCGGGACCCCGAAAACAGCGTGGTAAACCGTCCGTAGTCCACCAGATCAACGTCGCCATCCAGGTCCAGGTCGAAAGTGTTCAGGCAGTCGTCGGCTGTTCGTGGTGCCGGTGGGTTGGGGATCCGTCCCTCACCTCCAACGCAATCGTTGAATTGCCGGAAATCGATCAGCGACACCGACCCATCCACGTCAAAATCGCCATTGCCGACCGGAAGATCGAACGAAACAAGACCGGTCGTTTCATCGACCATCACGCCACCAGTCAGATCCTCTCGTGAGAAGCCGAGCGACGCCTGGGACACGTCGAGCAGCCCGCCGACCTCGATCACGCCAAACACGTCGTCCGGCTGGGGCACAAATCCGGGAGGAAAGGTGAACACAATGTCGCCGCGGATCGTCGCATTTCCCGTCACGCCAAACAGATCGCTGCCGGCTGGTCCGATCTCAATTTCGAGCACGCCATCCGTTTGCAAATATTCCCCCTCGACCCGAAGCTCACCAAACGAGTTGCCCGGACCGACTTGTCCACAATCGTTGTTAACAGTACCCACGATCGTTCCGCCATCACCGCTCAACACCCCGTTGCAGCCAATGGTCACGCTGTCCGCGATCAGCATCCCACCCGAACCGACATCGAGCCGACCGATCGTGTCGTTACCGCTCTCGGTCGCACCAACCCCGATTGTTTGACACGTCACGGTCGCATTGTTTTGGATTGACAGCATACCATGGGCATTCTGTGATGCGTTGTTCGTGCCAGCGATGATGATATCCTCGTCCACATCGATCCGACTTCCAATACCATCTATCACTACGGAATTGTCCATATCGTTGGCCAATCCAATCCAAATCCGCTGGGCTGTCAGTGATCCCCCGTCGTGCACAAAAATGTTGCCCTGCCGTTGATCGTCAACCAAACCCATCCCCACAACCTCCCCAGCTACGACTGCTCCACCATCATCGATCTCAACGATCCCGTTGTAGGCGCTGAGTGCCCGACACGACAACAAACTACCGTCGCCCGTCACGCGCACATCGCTTCGCCCGCCGAATCGCGCAATCTCGACGCCGCCCGCCGATGCGCCCGGGACGAAGAATGCCTCGAATAACCCTCCGTTTCTGACAAGTACATGCCCGACACCGCGTTCACCGATCTTCGCCGAGGGATTAATGAACATGCGGCTTGGGCCGTCCGGATTGTTCGGGTCAACACCATCCACCACGAGCGTTCCTTCCGAGCCGGCATGTGTAGCCAACGAAAGATTGGTCGCCGATGCCGCTGCACCGTTTTCCAATCTCAACGTCCCCTCGCCACCACCGCCAATCTGAAACGTCCGAAAGACCGTAATGAACGCTCGATGTCCCGATAGCAATACGCCCCCGATCGATCCGCCAAATCTACCGATAACAAACTCGGACGATGGTGTTCCCGGTGTGCGAATCTTGACGGCGGATCGGCCATGAACATCCAACGATCCCGCACCACGGACACCGACGTAGACCTTGTCTGCACGAATAACCGTCTCGGGATTTGGTGTGGCGTTGAACAACGATACGCTGCTCCCGCCCGCCTCGATCGTTTCCGCAATGGAAAAGACATCCGCCCAAGCAGTCGGGCGTCCGGTCGCGTTGTCCTCCATGAGCAGCGAACCGATCGCACCGCCACCAACGGTGATTGAATCTCGCGATATGCTGGCGCTGCCGCTCAAGAAAGCTTCGCAATCCACCTCGTCGCCTATGATTATCGCTTGATTGGCGTCCACGAACCCGCCCAAATCAAGACAATGCCCAAACTGGGCATTGGCCACGCCGTGCGATCCCACGACAATTGTTGCAATCCACATGAACCGGGCGCAACGTCCGGCCCGGTAACTCTCAAAATCACTCATCCCGAATCTCCATCACATGAGCGCTATGCAATCCCGAGCGCCAACGCAGACAGCCGAATTCCCAACCCATGACAAGATAGAGGCAACATGCGAACCCATGCGCGAAAAAGGAGGATTTCCTTCGGGATTCTGACGACGACCGCGCGCAAGGAAAGGGCTGCGAGAGGTCTCGCAGCCCTTTGATAGTTGGATATGTTCGCTGCCGGCGATCCGACCGGACCGCAGCAATCGACGCAACGGGTTACGAACGTCTGACCAGCCGACGTCGCAAGGGCAACAACCCAAACAGCATCGCAGCCATCGAGACCACACTCATCGTGCCACAGGGCGCACCGCAATCAGGCGGTCCGACGGGCTGTCCCGGAGCGGGTTCATCGTCGTCCGCATCACCGGTTCCGTCGTCCATCGCGACATCGACACACTGATTGCGAAGCTCGTCACACATCTGGTTCGCTGTGCATGGCGCATCGCCCGTCACGCAACCGGATGCGTCACACGTCTCCTGACCATTGCAGAACAACGCGTCATCGCAGTCCTGACAATCCATGCAGCGATTGTTTTCTTCATCACAGAAACCCTCGGGCGGTGAGCAGGGCGGTCGACCCGACTCGCAAACGCCGTTGGTGTTGCATGTCTCAATGCCGTTGCAGAACAATTCGTCGTCGCAATCGGCGATCAACTGACACCCTCGGACCTGCGACGGACCCGCCGTCGATTGCCCCAGGGCGAACAGACTGAACTTGTTGCGTGCAGCCCAATAGGTGACCGAACCATTGCCGACGGTGTACCCGTAGTCGCCGATGTTCAGCGACGGTGCGCTTTCACCCACAAAACTGGTGCCTGCCACCTCCCAAACGGGCGGCGTTGCCCCTTCGTTGAGAACATGCAGGTCCAACTCATCCACCGTCACACCGAGACTATCGAGGAACGACGACGGAATTGTGATCTGCACGATCGCGTCAAATGTGCTCTCGCGAAGACCGGACGTGATACGCAGCGTCGTTGGGACGGCTGTCCCATTCATGAATCCGTTGAAAATCGGTGAACCGATCGGTCCGGGACCATCAGCGTTCATCAGCAGCGTCAACCGCACGGATTCACCGGACGTCGCACGCATCACCTGAACCAGACCGATGATTCTGCCATCCGGTGACGTCACCGCCACGGACAACTGGCCTGAAGGACTGATCGTCCCCGACGTCGTCGGTCCGTCTTCAGCCTCGTCCTGTGTGTCATCGTCGGTATCGTCATCCTGATCATCGTCGCCGGTGCCGCCACCGCCTCCTCCTCCGCCGCCTCCGCCACCACCATCGTTGGTGTCGTCGTCCGGATCGGGAGACAGATCGCACGGATTCCCGAATCCGTCATTGTCGTTGTCAGCCTGGTCACTGTTCGCGATGGAATCGCAATTGTCCACATCGGCACAAACACCATCGTTGTCGGCATCGTTCAACGCATCAGCCGGGCAGGCGTCACAGGCATTTCCAATCCCGTCATTATCACCGTCTGCCTGCCCTTCGTTGTCGGTATTTGCACAGTTGTCACACGCATCACCGAGCGTATCACCGTCGCTGTTGATCTGGTCCGCGTTGGAATCGGTGGGGCAGTTGTCGTCGGCGTTCTCCACGCCGTCCCCATCCGCATCGACCAACTCCTCGTTGACATCTATGACGACGGTGCGATGACCGGCAACCTCCGTCTCCGGATTCGTCACTGTCAGCGTCACTGTCACTCCATTCGGAAACGCCTGAATGAACGTGTGCGAAACCTGAACACCCGCCGCCAGGGGCGTACTGTCTCCGAAATCCCACGCGTATGTGAGATTCGGATTGTCCTGGCCGTTTTCATCCTGCGTCCCGGTAGCATCAAATGTCACGTTCAGCGGTGCCCGCCGATCCGGATTCGTCGCATCGTCCGGATAGGTCACCGCAATCTGCGGGGCAAGCTGCGTCTGGAGCTGACCATTCAAGATCGTGATCGGATCACTGTACGCCGTCTTGCCCGTCGTCAGGAACGTGAACCGATCAGGCTCACCACCGTCACTGCCATCCGTGAAGCTGTGAACCCGATACATCACGCCACCCTGCCCCAGACTGTCACCAGGATTTCCCGCAAGGATCAACGTTTGATCGTCGGGTACCGACAAAATTGTGAAAAACCCGGTATTGACCCCGGCAGGACCACTCGTAATTCGAACCTGGTCCCCAGGCTCAAACGTGCTCGCGTCAAACGACACAACACCGGAGGTGTCTCGCAGGAAAAACCGACCGTTTTCCAGACCGGTGTCAGCAAGATTCTGCTGTCCACCGACAATGCCGCCAAAGACCAGGTTCAGTTCCAAACCGAAATCGTCCGTCGCACCACCACTCTGTGAATTCAATTGACTCGTCTGAAGCCCGGACAACGACCCTTCCATGGACCACAGCTCCTGACCAGCAACAGAATCGTCCACACACGTTACCGTCCAGCTCTCCAACAGGGTGATATTCGTGAACGCGTTGGACACCACCAGATGGCCTCGGCCACGATTCGACAGGCTCGCAAGCGGAACCGACGTGATCGGATCGTTTTGACCTTCCTGGCCGGGACCGGGAATCAACTCCGCGTAGAAGAAAAACGTCCCACTGCCTGGGAGTCCGAGATCACCAAACACCGGAACGTGCTGCGTTCCAGCCACAAGACCCGGGTCCTTTTCTTGAATACCGCCAACCTGTTCGCCGTCGTAACCCATGTTGTCGGTGTCGGCGAAGAACCGAATCCGAGTCCCGCCACCAAAATCAAACGCCTCATACTGAAGCAAATAGTCGTTATCAACCACCGAACCGCCCGGAGGCTCGACAAATCGCAACTCCGGAACCTCCCGAGGCTGCCACAGGAACGTGACGATCGAACGATCCGCCTCCTGCACGATGTTGGTAATTGAAATGCCGCTGCGGTTGTTCAGGAAATTCGAATCCGGAACCGTATTCCCATCCCACACGGTACCCGACATCGAATTCCATGCATCCGTCGCCTGATCCGCGAAATCAACGCCGCCATCCTGTTGAATGATCTCAAAGGGGTAATTGGGCGGCTGCATGTTCTGCGCTGCAATCGCCTCATCATTGGCAAGACCTTTCGTACGCATGATCAGCACGCCCTGACCGGGTGCAAATCGCGAGAAATTCACCCCCTCATCGGGAATGCGATTCGTCAGCCTCCAAAACCAGAACTGCTCGTCACTGTTGAGCGAATCCGGATTCTGAAACAAGTAGACGGAATTGACCGGGTCGAACGCGTAGTCGGTCAGGACCACGGGTGTCTCAACCCCGGGGGTCAGGATCGAAGCAAGATTGTTGGTTTCGATCCATGGGGGGTGCGGAAAGTGGCGATTCGTCCCGCCCGATGATTTCATCGTCGGTGCGGGATGGGTAAACGTCCCGCCAGCCATGATGTCCCAGTTGCCCACAGGTCGCTGCTCAATGGCAACGTTGTTGTACGTATCGTAGTCATAGAGGTCGGGATACCCCTCCCAGACATGCAGAAACTCATGCGCCATCAATTCCTTGTTGAATCCCTCGCTTATGATGCCCGTCTCACCGAGCGTTCCAATGGCCACCGCAAAATCCGAGAAGTTGATCGTGCCGTAATTGAGTCCCCCCACGCCGGGAAGGTCGCGAACCTGAATCTCCAATCTCATATCAGGTGCCGGCAGCGTGAACAAATCGCGACCGCCCGCGATCGAACCATCGGGGAACAAATCAGGCCCCAAAAGCAAGGTGCTATACACCAGTCGCTCCCCCGCATCATTCGTCACCATCCACGTTTCCCAGTCCACCGAATGGTCGAGCAACTCGACAACATCCTCCGTCATGCGCAAACGGTTGAACGGGTACGAACTACCGGGACCGCCATCATTCGGTGTGCCAAGGTTTGCGTCGTACGCGTAGTTTTCCGTATCCGCCAAACGCGTTTCACCCGTATCAAGGAGACCATCGAGGTTGGCATCACGTTTTAACACGTCGCGAGGTGCCCGAGTGCAGGAGTTGGACAACATCGGATCCGGATTGCAAATGCAATCGTTGTCCGGATCCATGTCGCTGTCGTCGCAGGTTGGATCAAAAGGCTCCAAAAACTCCTGCGTCGGGGCGACATTCGTCGCAAAGGTAAGATACTCCAACGTAAACACGTTGCCCGCGTCGAATCCATTGGCACCGTGTATGCCAAATGCCAGCGGACCGGCCGGTGGAATTTCACCGTCGCCACCGCCCGAACTCGACGTATTCGGATCGCCGTCACCAATATCGTGACCGTAGTTCTGATTGTTCACCGGCGACGTGACCTCGCCCAATCTCCCATCACCACCGTGACCAAGACCGTGCTTGCTGTGCGCGTGATAAATGGATGATGGCAAATCGTCGAACTCCGCCGGACCGTCATACCAAACCCCGTTGGCATCGGGGAAAACGTTGCCCGGAAAATTGGTCGGCGCAATGAGTGGAACACCGTTTTCATTCACCGCGGTTCCGTCTCCCACACAGATGATGGACTCCACACCCGGTGTACTGCACGCAACTTCGCCACCCATGCCATTCAGGCAAATCCGGGGATTGTTCATGTCACCGACCGTGCACGGCAGGTCCGCCTCCGTGCTCGCCAAGCCCTCGCCACAAACGTTGTCCTCCTCCAAAACCGGAAACGGACAGCCGCCCCCCATCGGATCGTCTGGATTAAAATTCGTCAGAAAGAAAAGACGGGCGTTGGATCCACCCGCGTTGGGAGCGAAGGGAATCGCTCGTGACAAGGCATCCGGCAAAATAGTGCCGGTCGGATTGCTCACGTCGAAGGACGCCAGATTCGGAATGGAGTCACCCGAGGGCCACACCGGGGGAGAGGGGGTATCCGGGATCGGCGAACTATTATCAAGCGAGTTGAAACCCGCCCGAATGTGCTTCTCACGCCAATACGCTTCCCACCACTCCGTGATGTCCCAGGGAAACAGCAGCGTGCCGGGCGCACAAACACCCTGCGGGAAGAAACAAAGCGCCAGCGGATCATTCAGGCTACCGCAAAGCTGACCGTTCAGGTCACCACCCACGCAAACACCCACACCCAATCCATCCGGAATCACGCACTCGCCTTCATCAAAACAAGGCTGCGAATCCGCCGGGTCGCACGTCTGACCATCTAGATTTCCCCCCACACAAAGGGCAGGCCCAAGATCCTCGCTCGGCACGCATTCACCCAGATCCGTGCACGAAAGGAACCCACCACCACACCATTCCCCGTCAGAAGGGCCACCCTCACAGCGGGAACCGGGTGCGGGCGTCGACTTGCCCGGAATCGTTGCGCGAGGCGACGGAAGATGCTGCAACTTCTGATTGCCGCCCTCAATCCAGCGATCAGCCCCATCGAAGCGACCGTTGCCGAACCGCGACATGAATCCACCCCCGCGAACAACCTCGCCGGTGTCATCCAACAAGTTAGGCGTCCCCGGAAAACCGCCGTAGTTCGCGCGAATATATCGCTCTCCCCACGCTCTGGTTCCGGCCGGCGGATCATCCAGTTCCTCCAGACCGCCCACACACGTCTCCTCAGAAACGCCCTCAGGCAGGTTCTCGCAATTTCGCCAACTCGGATCGAGCCGCACCCATTGGCCCATCTCGCCAACGTAAACGCGCATGAAATCCTCAAAAGGCTCCGGAAACGTGAAGTCACCGTCGTTATCAAAATCCGAAAACTCCGTGTCCTCGTTCAGCTCACCATCGTTGACACAACATGCAACCGGATCCACCACCTCAGGCGGATCAGTGTCGGGAATCGTTTCGCAGTCACCCGTGTTCGCACCCCACCCGTCGCGACCACACTCAAGCAGTGCATCGTAGAATCCATTCGACGTCGTATCGAGAAAACGCTCCCCAGGCGTCCACACGTCGTCCATGACCCCTGGCGATCGCTCAAACACCACAGACCCCGGTGCAGAGGCCGTTCCCGTCCCCGGCAACGCCCCGTTGTAGTCGATGAAGATCATCTGCTCGGCTTCTTGAAGCGGCTCACCCTCGAACCGGCTAAACTGTCCATCCTGATTCAAGTCAACGAATGGCAACCGTTTCATGTCCGCCGTCAACGGCAGAGCATCCGTCGTCGGCTCGGTCGCAACCGGAAGTACAGGCCAGGGCACGAACGCCCAGTCAAAAACCTCACCGCTGACATTCGTCGAACCATACGAAATCTCGTTCCAGTACTCGTGAAACGAATCAACATTGGGGTCGATACGGTCGAAATATTCGGCGGTGATATCAGCACGACTCGGCAACGTCTGCGTGTAGGCATCCACGTCACCGTCAATCGACTTTCGCGGAATCGTCAGCATCACCACAAACTTCCGCTCCTCCGCCAAGGATGCAAAATCACCCCAAGACATCCCCAGCACACAAGCCAAAACCAAAGCGCGTTTCATGGACGCTGCCTTTCCTGTGATGATCATTTCAATCACCTTCAATCCCGTAACGAAACAAAGCCAAATCTGCTCCGCCCGCTACCAATACCTCAAGGCCTGTCTACAAACAGGCCCACATCCAACGGCTCGCAAAATCGAATTCCCGCCTCCTCGCGGCACACAATCAGAAACAGCGCACGCCGTCACGCCCAATCGCATGATCCACGCGTCGCCCATCTGTCGCATCCCGGGACGCCAACCCATCCTATCACCACCGAACGACCCGGAAAAGCACTTTCTCATCCGAGACCGATCAATCCATGCGACCTAACTCTCCATCGCAACCGGAGATACGCGTTCGCACGCAGCCACGATCAACATTACCGGACACCAGATGTCAGGCAATCTCCGCCATGGTCCAGTTACCTGGAATTGCTATGGCAGTTTAATTCACGCATTACTACTGAAGCATGCGTGTCCGGCGAAACAAGCCCGGGTACACCCTCGCTGTTTGAGTCCCGAAAGATCGCCCATTCTTACACAAAATCAGCAAAAATCGTCCAACGCGGGTTGTGTCAGCGCGCACGCAAGTCGTTAGTCGCCCGACGTGGGCTGATACAGGACGCTCAACAACGCCGGAAGCACCAGCAGCGTCGCAGCCAGACATGCCAACACGCTCAACACCAGCAATCCTCCCAGCCGTGCGTTGGCGGGTACCTGCGAAAAAATCAGAACGCCGAATCCCAACGCAACACCAACGGCGTCAATGCAGACAGCCGGTCCGGTCGAGGCCAATGCCTCAACAATCGCGACTTCTGAACCCGCGTTGGTACCAGCATCACCGTCCACCATTCGTACGCGCGCCGATCGAAACCGTTCGCTCAAATGAATCGCGTAGTCAACCCCCACGCCCAGCGTCATCCCGGCAAACATCGACGTGGCTACCCCCAGCGGCACGCCGGTCCACCCCATGGCTGCGAAATTGCACGTCACCGCCAACCCACACGGCACCACGCAGACCAATCCCATCCGCCACGATCTCCCGAGCAGGGCGGTCACTGCGAAAATCCCCAGAAACGACCCCGCCAACGAAACCAACTGCGTGTTCACAATCGCACCGATCAGCGTCTGACTGACAGCCACATCGCCCGCGAGGTCCAGCGACAGTCCCGCCGGATTCAGATGCTCGCGCTCGTACTGACGCAACGACGTCAGCAGTTTTTCGACGTCCACGAAATTCGCGTCTTTCAAATACACGGTCGTCAACGCCTGCGAATAATCCGCCGAAACCAACTGCCGCGCTCGGTCCTCACCCCGAATGCGTTCGTACTGCTCCCAAACCCACTCCGTTTTCTCCGCCGATGGTGGTAATTTCTTCATCTCCGGTTTCAACCCCATCGACATGTAGTGCGTTGTTCGAAGATACGACGCCGTCCCAATCACGCCGCCAACCGTCAACGCATCCTTCCCGCGGACAAATCGCTCAAACCGATCAACCGTTTCCGCGACCGCCGGTTTCATGAATGGCTGAACCGACACGCGGTACGAAATCCGATCGCCCTCGTGCGATTGCAACGCAAACGACAGCCGACCCTTCTTCTTGTCTACATGCAGAATCACCGCGTCCTCATCACGCTCCGCCAGAACAATCCGCCCGTCGCGAATCCCAAGACCGTGGGTCTTCCCGTCATCCTCACCAGCCAGCCGCGGATTTCGCAGCAGCACCAGCCCATCGATCCACTCCTCCATCGGTACATCACCGCTACCGGGAATTCTCACGGAATGGTCGCCCACGGCAGCTCCGTCGATCGTCCCCTCGAATCGCCGTCCTTTGGCCGTCAGACGCGCCAACAACAAATGCGTCCCCAGGAAGCGATCGTTGAAATACTGCGTCGCCTTATAGAAAGCGCTTTGGGTCGAAAATCCGTTGATCCAACTGTCCTGAACCATCACCTTTCCAACCCCCGCAGGCAGGATTACCACGACAACCGCCACCGCACCCAACACCCTCCAACGCCGCCGATGCACCCACCGCGCCAGCCACCCAAACACGCGTTGCCCCATCGATGGCGACGTCGCATCCAACCTTCGCTTTGAAACGAACCATTTGGGATGAATCATGACCAGCATCGCCGGCACTGTTGTCAGCGAGAAAACCATGCAAAACACAATCCCCACCGCCGTCATCAATCCAAACGCTCGCACCGGCGCCTGCCCCGACAACCCGAACGCCAGAAACGCGATCGCCGTCGTCACCGACGTCTTCGCAACCGGTCGCCACATCGCCTCCATCGCCCGCATGAGCGCCGCCTTCGCTTCCGTCCGATCCGTCACTCGGTGGGTCCGCAGCTCACGCGAATAGCGCGTGAAAATGTGAATCTCGTCCGCCACGCCGATCGCCGTCAAAATCACCGGCATCACCGCGATCGTCAGATACACCGGCACGCCAACCCAACCCATCACCCCAAACACAAACGCTAGGCAGGCTCCGACCTCCGTCAACGGCAACATCGCAGCCGGCAGACTCCTGAACCCGATCGCAAAAACCAGCACCAGCAATACCATCGCCACCGGCACCAGACCGACCCGCCGCACCGCCCGCATCCACCAACGACCCTCCGCATCGCCATCCCCAAACGGTCCGACCCCCAGGACCGCCGTCGGCACGCCCAAATCCTCCAGAATATGACTGCCCAACAACGCCTCCGCCACCGGTGCACCGATGACGTCAATCTGCTCGGGGACAGGCTTCCTCGCCTCCACCAGATCGAGAATCTGCCGATACGTCTCTGTTCGATCCAACGTCGGCGGCACCCCGACGAAGATGGCAGCGCTCCTGCCATCCTTCGATACGATCGTCCCCAGATACAGCCCGATCTTGTAAACATCCCCCCGCAGCGTCGCCAACTCGGTCGGCGTCTGCGGCAACGGTTCCAACAACCGTCGATTGTGCAACGTCCCGCTCCGCACGCGATGGCTGTATTCGGTCGCAAGACTGGAAACGTGATGCGGCTCGATCCCCTCGATACCGAGAAAATCGTCCGTCAATTCCCGAATCAACTCGACAGTATGCGCATTGAAAATCCCCGGCCCACTCACACCCTGAATGTCATCAGCCCGGACGAGGACGACGATGACGTCCTCGGTCAGAAACGCATCGCGAATCTCACGATCCACCGCCAACTCCGGACGGTCCTCCGGAACCAGCGCATGTCCGTCCGTCCGCAACTCAAGGTGCATGACCCCCGGAGCCGCCACCATCACGACAATCACCGTCAACAGCAACGTGACGATTGGCTGCTCAATTGCGGTCGTAAACAGAAGACGCATGGGTATTCCTCAAAAAGACAGGGATCTGGCCAACGACAACACGGATACTCGCCTCGCGAGTCAAACATGGCAAGCCTGTACTCGATACGGGTTTCCGTACCGAATTCCGAAAATTATGTTATCTTCCAGACGATTGGATGTTGAATTTGAGGAGAAAACCACTGATGAAAACCCGAATGGCCATCGCAATCGTCACCACCATCGCAATCACCGTCGTCGCTACGTCGGCCTGTTCCGACGACACGCAGGTTGATCTCTCGCCCCATGACCGCCTCAAATCGCTGGACTGGCTCGAAGGCTCATGGAAAGGCCCACACAACGGCGGTACATGGGAAACCTGCTACACCTCCGCCGAAGCGGGCGTCATCCTCAGCGCCAGCAAGGAAATCAGAAATGGGAAGGTCATCATGATCGAGTTTGAGCGGTTCAACGTCGTCGACGGGGACGTCGTGCTCGTCCCATACCCGTTCGGCAAGCCGAGCATTCCTTTCAAGCTTGTCAACCACGACCCCAAAAAGAAACGCGCCGAATTCACGAACCCTGACCACGACTTTCCCAAACGTATCGTCTACGAACGCATCTCAAGAAACACGCTCAATATCGTTATCGAAGGCGAGCAGGGCGGTCGCGAAATTTCCATGACCCTTGAACTGAAAAAACAGAGCAACTGAATCTGATTTGAATTCAACCATCCGAGCGGTTCGGCTTCTCCAACGCGTCAACGCGCTTGATCAACGCTTTCAATCGGTCGATCCACATCGGTAACCGTCGCACCGTCGCTTGTTGTCTCGAAAACCTGGCATTATCGACGGCAGGAATCCCCCGCAACTGCGCCCCGTCCGGAAAATTCTTCATCACCGTCGTCTTCGCCGCCACCAAAACCCCATTGCCAACCTGCACATGATCGGAAATCCCCGACTGCCCGCCCATCACCACATGATGACCCAGCGTCGCCGAACCACCGAGCGCTATCTGACTGACCAACATGCAGTCCGCACCAATCTGCACGTTGTGCGCGATCTGACACAGATTGTCGATTTTCGTCCCGGCTCCGATCCGCGTCACACCCGTGCGCGCGCGGTCGATGGCGGTGTTCGCACCGATCTCGACGTCATCCTCGATCACCACCGCCCCCGTCTGCGGGATCTTTTTGTGCAACCCCTCCCGAAACAGATAACCGAATCCGTCCGCCCCAATCGTCGCATTCGGATGAATCACCACGCGATTTCCGAGCGTCGTCCGTTCCCGCACGACCACGTTGCACCAGATCACGCAATCCTCACCAATCACGCATTCCGACCCGACGTACACCCCCGCATGAATCTGCGTCCTCGCACCGACAACCGCTCCTGCACGAACCACCGCCCGCGGACCGATCGCCGCGCCCTCCATCTTCGCCGTCGGATCAACGACCGCCGTTGGATCAACACCAACAGGCACCCCATCCACCGGGTCAGCCAACCACCGCTGAACCTCGCAAATCGCGATATCCGGGTCCGACACCTGTATGGCAGGGCAGTCAAACGTCTCGTCGCAATCAGCCGGGACGACCAACACACCTGCCTCGGACGATTTCGCCCGCTCCACAAACGTCTTCGACCCGACCCAGGACACCGCATCGACCGTCGCGTTCTCCAACGTCGCCACATGGGTTATTTTTCGCGACGCATCACCGACAAGGCGACCGTTCAGTCGCTCTGCCAACGGTCCCGCCGCCATCGATATCACGTCCGCCATCGTATCTACCCTTCCCGCCTGACTGCGCAGTCCACACCACCTCTGACGACACAGCATCGCCGAAGCAGACCGAAAGGCAAACCGATTGTTGACCGAATAGATCCCACGACCCGCTCAAGACTGGAAAATCAGCGAGGCGATTTGGTGCAACCCTCGCTGGTGACGACGACCCCGTCCGAAAAGACCGATTTGCAGGCGCCGATTACCTCGACCGTGTAGGTTCCGGGATCGGTCACCCCAAGGAAAAAGGAATCCGCACCCTTGATCGCAACGCCATCGAGATACCATTGAAAGGATTGTCCCCCGCTGGCCGACACGAATAGAAAATGCGGACTCTCCGGACAGGCATTTCCCGGGGAGGGTGGAGAGTTGATCGCCACGATCGAATCAAACAACGTTGCCTCGTCCGACAGGACCGTTTGCCCACAACTGTCGGTCACTACGCAACGATAAAATCCGGTTTCATTCTCACCAACGACGGAAATGTCGTAGATCGGATCGGTGGCACCGGAAATATCAACACCGTTCCGCTGCCACTGATACGATAAACCACCAAACCCGTCAGCCATCACCCCGAACGTCACCGATTCAGACACACACAACGGCGCGTCGACGGGTTGCTCGGTAATCGCCGGGCCATCCGGAATCTGAAGCACCGCCCGTTCAGAAAACACCGACGTACACGCGCTGGTAATTCGACACCGATAACGCGCCGATGATCCGTCATCAAGAACCAGGTCCAGCGTCGGACCCGTCGAACCGAGAATAGCCCCCTCCCCACGGTACCATTGATAGCTCAACTCCTGGCCGGCGGCGTCGACCACGAGTGTTGTCTCCGCTCCCTGGCATGCGTTCAATCCCTCGGGCTGTCCCATGATTACCAGGCCGCAATCTCCGCCGAATCCTGTCTGGAAATCACCGAAATCAGCAAGGTCAATATCGAGGTCATCATCGAAATCCATCAACGCACAGACCGGCGCACCTGACCCCGACAGGCAGGATGAAAACACGGCAAAATCCGCGATGTCCGTATCCCCGTCACCATCGGCGTCCCCGCCCGCCTCGCATTCATCCGGGATACCGTTCCCGTTGAAATCAACACTCGTTCCGTCCGTTACGTCGTCGGCGTCATGTTTCTCGTTGGCGTTGCAGTCCCGATCGATCATTGCCATGCCGCGAGGGTCCGCCAACGCTCGTTGCAGACCGGCGTTGGTGATCGACGTCCCGCTGTTGGCTCCACCGGGAACCTGACAACCGCCGCTCGTGTGAATCCCGTAGGTGAATCCGGTCCCCACATGTTCGATCGGACCGCCTGACAATCCGCCCGTTGTATCCAGATCGTTGTACCTGATTGAAAGGTTAACCAATGTGTCATAGGTGCCGGTATCCGTTTGCTGTACGCTGTTGTGCGTCAACGGCGTGTTGTCACCGCCATGACCGATCACCCGAATCACCCCGCCATCCGGAGGTGGAGCGCGATCCACGAGCTGAAACGACGTCCCCTGCGCCTGACGTGGTGTCAAACCGGTGTTTGGATTTGCAAATGCCGCAAACACCGCCCAGTCATCACCAATACCAGCCGATCGCCCCTGGGCTGACTGACCATCGATCGCGTACTGATCCTCCGGACCGGGATGCCGAATCGCTCCGTTGGAACCCGATAGCGGAACGTTGAACTGAACCACCGTGGAAGGACCAAAACTGTTGCAATGTCCCGCCGTCAGAAACAGATAGGGGTGATCGTTGATCAGGAATCCC
Source organism: Phycisphaerae bacterium (assembly GCA_029260165.1). GTDB lineage: Bacteria > Planctomycetota > Phycisphaerae > UBA1845 > UBA1845 > OFTM371. Next base: position 16,726 of record JAJDDT010000022.1, read on the forward strand.
GTGCAACCAATCGGAAAAATTCGCGCGACCCGGGGATCCGTCGACAGCACCCGATCATCCGCCCCGCACAGCGACGCAGCCGACGGAACCGATGCTCCGAACGAAACATGATCGACGACAAACCGGCTCAACCCGTCAGCCTCGGGGACCACCAGTTCAACCTGAATCGCCGATCCGTTAAAATAGGCCGTCGAACCATTCCACTGACGCAACGCCCGCGCATCGAGCGTTTGGACCGCGCCATCTTCCAGCGACGTGATTTTCAGGTAACCCCCGTCATTCCCCTCGAGACCGTCCGCCAACGTCCATTCAGCGAAAAAAAGGCGGATCCAGGTCGCGTCAGGAACCTCCACGGTGGCAGAAAATGCAACCCCCGAACCGTCCACGCCGCCGGCGGACCGCCATCCGGAATCCAGTCCGTAGGCCATTTCCTGACCGCCCGATTCGAGTGGCTGACCCTTGGCGGATATCCCCGCAACCCCAAAACACATCACCGCAAAAACACATTTGGCACCCTGTCGCATTCGTCATTTTCCTCCTGCTGCCACCATCAGCCAGGCGACCACCGCCATCGTATCGGCGAACGTGGTAAATCGCACGGCAAAACGGGATATGAGGGTGGCAGGCTGTCGCGGTGTAAACTCACGCTGTTCAAAAAAAAGCAGGCCGGGACGCCGCGGTTCCTGGCTGATTACGGCGACACCGGCCCGGCGGTCCCGAAAGACCGCTTGATACACTCAGGACGGTGTCCACACTAAACCAAACCGGGGTCACCACCAATGTTATTCCATCAATTGCGGGCCAAACCCACCTCGGGCAGGTCTTTTTTCGAAAAACGCATGGCGGTTGTCGTCAGGTCCGAATCCAGTTACCCTGTCGCGTTCGTGACTGGCGCCGTCAGGCAGCGACCCTGGACGGCAACGAGAGACTCCAAACGAATCAGGATAATGATCATGAAAGTACGCACCCTGGCTACCCTCACTGTGATGCTCACCATGCTGACGTCCACCGCAATGGCTGAAGACATCACCGGCAAACATTATGTGAAAATGTCGACGAATCTCGGTGACTTCGTGCTGGAACTCGACGCGGACGCAGCCCCGATTACCGTGAAAAACTTCCTGGGGTACGTCGAGGACGGTTTCTACAAGGACACCATTTTTCACCGCATCATTAAGGATTTCATGATCCAGGGTGGTGGCATGACGGGCGAATATGTGCCCAGCAAGACCAAGGCCCCCATTCAGAACGAGGCGGACAACGGGCTGCCGAACAGTTATGGCACGATTGCGATGGCGCGAACGGGCAACCCGCACTCGGCGACCAGTCAGTTCTTCATCAACACCAAGGACAATGCGATGCTCAATCATCGGGATAAGGGTCGGGGCTGGGGATATTGCGTGTTTGGTGCGGTCGTGGACGGTATCGAGACCGTCGAAGCCATCCGCAACACTCCGGTTCACATGAATTCAAAGGCAGACCCCAGACAACCGGCCGCGGCCGACACGCCGGTGGTCATCACGGATGCCAAAAAACTCGACCCGACGAAGATCCCCGATATCGTCGCCAAGGCGAAAACAGCCTCCAAAGAGCGTGACGCGAAGGTCGCCGCCGCCCTGAAAGCCAAAGCGGCTGCCCTGAAAGCCCAAAAGGAACGGGAAGCAGAATCAATGGCAAAAATCGCACCGAATATCGAGATTGGAAAACAGCTCGTCGCCGGGAAGGGTGTCGACATTTCCAAGGGCGTCGCCACCGAGTCCGGACTCTGGTATGTGGATTCGGTCGAGGGTGACGGGGCAGCGCCGGCGTCGTCATCGAGCAAGGTCACCGTGCACTACACCGGTTGGTTTGTCGATGGCAAGGAATTCGACTCTTCGCGATCGCGCGGCACGCCGGCTTCGTTTCCCCTCAACGGGGTCATCAAGGGCTGGACCGAGGGTGTCGGCAGTATGAAAGTGGGAACGCGACGATACCTCGTGATTCCGCCTGATCTCGCCTACGGTCCCAATCAGTCACGGAGCATCCCAGGGAACTCGGTGTTGGTTTTTGACGTTGAATTGCTCGAAATCGCCGACTAACCGTTTGTCGGATTTTTGTCGTGCGTTTTCCGGAGTGGTGGGTGTTCCGGGGACATGGCTGCCGGATTTGTGAGCGTTGATCGGGATGCGCCCATGCCGCTGCCGCCGGCACGGGCGTGAGAATGGAGGCTCGCGGTGATTCCGGCGACGCACGCGTCGGTATCCTGATCGCTGATTTTCCCCCGGATTTCAGCACGTCCGATTCCATACATTCTGTCCATCCGTCCCGCATCTGTGGTGGTTGCGATGCACTTACCTCAGATTTCGTCTGAGCGAATGATCACGTTTTTTTGAAGCTGCATGTCGTGCATGGTCTGCGACATACCGCCCACGCCCAGGCCTGATTCACGCATGCCGCCGAACGGCATCCAATCGACGCGGAAGGCTGTGTGGTCGTTGACCATGACGGTGGACGCGTCCATGCGTCGCGATGCCCGAAGGGCGGTGTCCAGATTCCGGGTGAAAACCGCGGCCTGAAAGGCATATGGCAGACTGTTGGCCTGAACAAGGGCGTCGTCCATATCCGTATAGGGATAGACGCAGACAACGGGTCCGAATACTTCCTGAGTGCTCACGCGTACGTTGTTCGGAGGACCAAGCAGAACCGTCGGCGCGTAGCATGAACTGGAGATTGCCTTGCCACCGCAAAGTACATCTGCTCCGGCTTGTTTCGCTTCATCAACCCATTCGCCAACGCGCGTGACGTCAGAATCGCGGATGAGCGGGCCTACATCTGTTTTGGCTGACAGGGGATCGCCAACGTTGAGCACATTGGCTGCTTGTGTCAAACGCGTGCTGAATTTTTCGACGATCGACTGGTGTGCGAAGACTCGTTGTGTGGATACGCAAACCTGGCCGGCGTGGTAAAAGGCTCCCTTTGCAAGCCTTGTGACAGCGTCATCCACATCCGCATCGGCAGCAAGGATCACCGGTGCGACGCCACCGTGTTCGAGGGCGCATCGCGTACCCGGGGCCAGTTGGGATCGCAGTTTCCAACCGACGGTCGGGCTTCCGATGAAACTGAAGAATGCGACGCGCGAATCGGACATCAACGCGCTGGACACTTCGCGATCGCTTGTCAGAAGGGCCTGGCACCATTCGTCTGGTAGTCCAGCCTCACGAAATATGGCGACAAGGCGCATGCAGGAGAGTGGTGTATCGCTCGCCGGTTTCACGATCACCGGGCAACCTGTCGCAATGGCTGGTCCGATCTGATGAACGATCAGGTTCAGGGGATGATTGAACGCGCTGAAGGCGACGACGACTCCGATCGGCTCGTGGAATGAAAGCGTCACGCGCCCAGCCGACGCGGGATTTTGTCCCATGGGCACGGCGGGTGCCTCCCGGGTACGGAGGTGATGTACGCAAAGCTTAATCCCGTCGATCGCACGATCCGCTTCAATCAGCGAATCATTGACTGGTTTTCCGCCTTCCTCCGCCGCGCCGAGCGCCAGCTCATCGCGTCGGTCGTGCATGATCGACGCAATCCGCTCGAGGATTTCAATCCGCTCACCGAGGGGGAGCCATGCATCACGGTTTCGAAACAATGCGTGGGCATTGTGCAACGCGCGCTCGACGGCGGTCCGGTCCCCGCGGTCAAGCGTCGCGATGAGCCTGCCATCGTATGGTGCAGTCACCTGCGTCGGGGTCGGGTCAGGTTTGGCTCCCGGTATCAGGAGTGGATGGTGGTCTGTCATGATCGATGCTCCTGGTCTGATACTAAATCGGGCATGCGATTTCTCCGAGTCGCTGTGTGAGCAGGGCGTTCTCGCGATAGTCGATCGGTATGGTGAGCACGCACGGACGGTCTGCATTGAACGCCTCCTCGAGTGCGGGCGCAAGATCGGCCGATCGCTGGACGCGCAGGCCCAGACAGTCAAACGATTCTGCCAGCTTGACGAAATCAGGGTTATTGAAGGATAGATTTGTATGCCGCCCGAATTGGTTTTTTTGTTTCCATGCGATCAGTCCGTATGCGTGGTCCTCCCAAATCATGGTGACGATATTGGCCCCGATGCGGGCCGCCGTTTCGAGTTCCTGCACGTTCATCAGGAATCCGGCGTCGCCACAGATGGCCAGGACACGTCGGTCGGGGTACGTCATTTTGGCGGCGATGGCACCGGGGAGCGCGAAACCCATCGAACAGAAACCGTTTGAGATGAGACAGGTGTTTGGCTCGTCGCACTGGTAGTACCGAGCGATCCACATTTTGTGCGCGCCGACGTCGCTTAGAAGAATATCGTTGGCACCGAGCGCCCGGCGTGCATCCCATAGCGCCTTCTGTGGTCGGATCAAACCGTCGGTATCATCGTCCCCGTGCGCGTTGAAGTCGGCCTGCATTTCCTGACGGATCGACGCGTGTTGTTTCGTCTGAAAGTTCATCGGTTCACGGCTGCAGCGCTCGTTGAGCATCCACAGCGTGTGGGCAAGATCGCCCACGACTTCAACGGTAACGTGGTAGTGATCGTCGACCTCGGCCGGCAGAAAGTCGAGGTGCACGATTTTCTTGTCGTTGTTTTTGTTCCACAGTCGCGGGTGATACTCCACCATGTCATAGCCCAGGGTGATGACGACATCCGCTGCGTCAATCGCGCAGGCCACGATATCTTTGGATTGCAGACCGACCGTGAACAGCGAATAGTCCGCTTCTCGGTCCACGCATCCCTTCCCCATAAACGTGCTGATCACACCGATACCGGTGGAATCTGCGAGAATGCGAAGCTGTTTGCTCGCACGCTTGCGAATGGCTCCGTTGCCGGCCAGGATCACCGGTCGCTCGGCGGACCGAATAAGGGCAAACGCCTCATCCACGATCTTGTCGTCGGCGACCGGTCGTCGCAGCGGTTTTGCGGGGATCGGCATATCGTGCGCCTCGCCGGCGGCGATGTCCTCTGCGATCTCAATGTGGCATGCGCCCGGTTTTTCGGTGGTCGCGATTTTGAACGCCTTGCGCACGACTTCCGGAATGTTGTCGGCATGGAGAATCGGGGTGGCCCACTTTGTGATCGGCTTGAACATGGCCACGACATCCATGTTCTGATGGCTTTCCTTGTGCTGGCGTTTGCTGTCCGCCTGACCCGTGATGACGATCATGGGCGCGCGGTCCATGTTGCCGTCGGCTACCCCGGTGACGAGGTTTGTGGCTCCGGGGCCGAGTGTTCCCAGGCAGACGCCCGGTTTCCCCGTGAGGCGACCATACACATCGGCCATGAAGGCGGCGCCCTGTTCGTGCCGGGTCAGAATAAACTCGATGGACGAATCTTCCAACGCCATCATGACGTGGGCGTTTTCCTCACCAGGAATACCGAAGATGTGGGTAACACCCTCGTTTTCAAGGCATTTGACGAAAAGTTGTGCAGCGTTCATTCGTGATTCCTTAGTTGGTTGACGCGCGGGAGGCGTTACTTTACGAACCCGAAAAATACTCCGCCGTACCCTGCGTTTCGAGTGCTGTGCCGATACGACCCAACGCATGCACATAGGCCGCCGTACGCATGTCGGTTTTGATTTGCTCCATGATCTCGTAAATGGCGTTAAATTCAGCCTGCATGATTTTCCGAAGTTTCTCCTGAACCTCCTCAAGCGACCAGTAGTAGCCCGCGCGGTTTTGTGCCCATTCAAAGTAACTCACGGTGACACCGCCGGCGTTCGCGAGGATGTCCGGGACAACGAGTACGTTGCGTTCGGCGAGAATCGGATCCGCCTCAATTCTTGTAGGCCCATTGGCCAACTCCACCATGACAGATGCCTTGATCTTACCCGCGTTGGACGCCGAAATCTGGTTTTCGAGCGCCGCAGGGAGGAGCAGGTCCACCTCCAGTTCCAGGAGTTCTTCGTTGGTAATGCTCCTGGCCGGAACCAGTTCGCACACGCTGCCCTGACAGTAGACCGCCTGCAGTTTTCGCGATTCGTTCTTCTGTTTGATGAGACTTGGCACATCGAATCCGTCGTCTGAGCAGATACCGCCACGCGAATCGCTGACAGCCACGATTTTGTAACCATCTGCATGAAGAAGCTTCGCCACACTCTGCCCGGCATTGCCGAAACCCTGCACCGCGACCCGGATCGACTTCGGATTCCACTTGCGACGCTTTTCAATCTCCTTGATGCAGTAATACGCACCTCGACCGGTCGCATCGTCGCGGCCCAGACTACCACCCAGTGCGATCGGTTTTCCCGTGATGACGCCGGGGGTTCGCTTGCGATTGATCTTCGAGTACTCATCCATCATCCAGCCCATGATCGTCGCGTTCGTGTACACGTCCGGCGCGGGGACATCGGTTTCCGGGCCTACAAAGTCGGCGACCTGCTGCATGTACCCCCGGCTCAGTCGTTCCAGTTCCAAACGCGACAGCTCCTTCGGGTTTACAATGACGCCGCCCTTGCCGCCGCCAAAGGGAATGCCCACGCACGCACACTTGCAGGTCATCCAGAACGCAAGAGCCTGTACTTCCGCTCGCGATACGTCGGGGTGGAAGCGAATGCCGCCCTTGGCAGGACCGCGTGTATCGTCGTGTCGGCATCGATAACCGGTAAAGACACGGAGCGTGCCATCATCCATTCGCACCGGGATCGACACCTCCAGCAGCGACTTCGGACGTTTCAACCGGTCGATGGTCTCGGGTGCGATATCCACATGTTTCGCCGCCAAATCCAGTCGTTGTATTGCGCTTTGAAAAACGTTCGCTTCCTGTCTGACTTGTGTCACCATTTCTAATCTCCAATTCCTGGTTTGTTGCTGTTCAATTTATCCGGGTCGGTCAGGGTTTGCCGGGCAATCCCACCTCAGCCACGCGAACGAGCGAGGCGGCCAAACGGTCGTGTACGACGCCGCCGTCAGAATCGAGCCGCCCGAACGAAAGAACCCCCGTCGGACAACTCTGTACGCAGGCTGAGCAACGCACGCACTGAGGATCTTCCATGGCCACGCCTTTGTTCGCGAAATTCATGATATCGATGCCCTGATGGCAGACGGACGTACAGACGTTGCATGAGATGCATTTCTTCTTTTCCGCGAAGATGCGGAACCTGGAAAACCGGGCGTAGATGTGCATCAACGCGGCAAGGGGACAGGCGAATCGACACCATACGCGACCGCTGAACCAGAAATAGCACGCCACGCCGAGCACACCGGCGAGCATGACGTCGACCAGCCACTTGTAGTTGAGGTAGGGCAGTTTCTTAACGAGATAGTCAAACCCGATCTGAAACACAGACCCAGGCCATATCCATCCACCGATCCGCAACGTCAGTGCGACAAACGCGAACGCGAGCACCGCCTGGCCGACCATGTTGAGGCGGTTCCAGGTGGGACCGTGCGGCATCTTGTGGCGATGCGCGTCGCCGAGCGTCTCAGCCAGCGCTCCGCAAGGGCATATCCATCCACAGTAGGCCCCCTTCCCCCAACGGCGAATCAGCAGCGGAATGATCACGAAAGTCTGCACAAAACCCAGGACCAGCCAACCCCAGATCGGATCGGGCGTGAATACGTTCCAGACGAACAAAGGCCAGGCCAACACAAACCCGTAGGCACGCCAGTAGGATTCGTTGGGAAAGAACTGGTCACCGATCCATCCGAGCAATCCGCTCTCGAACCATCCGTTGTTGCCCGCCCAGGGCAGCAGTATCTGCGGAAGAATGAACAGTGGGAGACACTGGATCGCCATCAGTGTCAGCGTTTGCAGTCTGACGTAGGGTGTTCGTCTTCGCCGAATCCGCCTGATCCCGAAAACCACGACCAACGTGCAATAAGCGAACGTGTAGTAGAACCCGCCATCGATCATGGAGTTCTTCAACGCGTAAAGAAGGTGCGTTTTGGTGTTGGCGGCCGTTGAAATGGTATCGCCGAGCGAGCCGAACAGGCCGCCGACGTTAAACGGAAACCAACCTCGTTCCTGAAACCATCTCTGGACAGGCAGTTCCGCCGCGCTCGTCTTCCAGTGATACAGGAAGACGCAAAACAGGGCGAAGAGGCCGAACGCGACGTATGTTTTTGGTTGCCACTCGCCGCGAATGGGAACGCCGCTCCGGCGGAAGAAATCCAGAGGCGGCTCGCGTCCGATCATGGAAAAGACCACATCGTTGGGCAGCGTCTCGATGCTTCCATCGGCGTTTTTGAGATCCACCGCGTCTTCACGAATTTCCGCGATTTGCGTTGACATCGCCAGGCAAATCGACCCCTCCCCGACCCGCGCGCACATGGCCGGAGTGAATGACGTTGTCACGCGTTCGGAAGAAGGGTTTTCGACGGCGACATTCGCGCTCGGATCAGCCACCAGTTGGTCGAGCTTTTCAACGTTTTCCGGCTTGGGACGGGAGAAAGAGTCACGCCGATAGCTGTGCGTGACCCTGGCACCCGCAACCGCCAATGCGATCGACGCCTCGATGGAGGAGTCGCCGCCGCCGACCACCAACACTTGTTTGCCGGCAAACTCCAATGGGTCGTGCAACCGATTAAACACCTTGGCTTTGTCTTCGCCGGGCGCACCGAGCTTGCGAAAGTTGCCGCTGCGACCAATGGCCACAATGACACGCTGTGCCTCAAACGTACCATCCTTCGCATGAAGGATGAATCGCTTTCCTCTGCGTTCCACACGTTCGATTCGAGCGAAGACCGGCTCGATGCCATGCGCTTCACGCTGTGCCTCCAGCTCGGCGACAAGCTCTTCCTTGACATTCGCGGTCAGCTTCAGATCACCCGCCGGCGTCATGTCCGCCGGGTAGGTGAAGATTGGCTTGCCCTTTGGGAAATCCTTGATCGTCGCGAAGGTTTTGGCTGCCTCAAAGACCACAAATTTCAGCCCAGCCCTTTTGGCCTCTATCGCCGCAGCAATGCCCGCGAGTCCACCACCCACGATGGCAACGTCGAGCTGTTCGTTCTCTCCCGTCCCGTGCGCAAATCCCGGTTCCGTGAGAATTCCCTGGATCGCCCTGGCACCCGTATCAACCGAGAACTTCAGGAGTGGAATCCCGGTCAGGTCTCCGACAACCCGCAGCCCGGGAACCGCGGTGGTCCCGTCGGCGTTCACGTCCGGAAGTTTCTCGATCGTGCCAGCCGGCCAGCGCGTGTGCAGCCAGTTCATGTACCGGGAAATAAATGACATGCTCCATGTCTCCTCTCGCCTCAGCGCGCCTGCGCCAATGCGATATCTTTTCTCAGAACAACCGATCGTCAGGTCGCTGCGATCAACCTGATGCATCTTTGGATGCTGAAGAAGGATCAGTGGTTACCGCACAGGCGAGAAAAATTATGCGCAGCCATCTGAACGTGACTTGAGGATGATCTCGATCAGCTCATCGGGAATATTGTCGGGTGGAGGTGCGGAAGGGTCCGCAGCGCACGCACCCCGGGCAAGCGAGATGGTATCGCGATACGTCTTCAAATAATCGACACAGTCCGGACAGGCTTTAAGGTGACGCTCAAACTCGGCGCGCACCTCGGCTGGTTGCGTGTCATCGACGTAATCGTCGAGAAACTGGATAAACTCCCGGCACGACAGGTCAGGCACCAACAAGCTCCTCTTCAATCATGCTTCTAAGCGCCTGCCGAGCACGGTGCAGACGCGTCTTAACCACCGACTCTGAAACGCCAAGCTGCCGGGCGGTCGAAGCCGTGCTTTCCTGTTGGATGTCCCGAAGGAGCACGACGTTACGAGAATCTTCCGGAAGTTGCGAAATTTTTTCCTGCACCATCTGACAACGTTCGGACTGCTCCAGAATCAGGTCCGGTGCCTGAGCCCAGGCCGGTTTGGGGCCGACCCGATGACCGTCCGCATAAAAAGCGGGTGTCAGCTCGTCAATGCTTCGGACGTCCCTGCGGAGTTTTGAACGAAGTTTCATGAGGGCTGCGTTTGTGGCGACGCGGTGAAACCATGTGGCAAGTTGGCAATCGGCGCGAAACTCGTGAATCGACGACATGGCCGAAATGAACGCATCCTGAACGGCATCTGCCGCATCCGCTTCGTTTCGCAAAACCCGCCGTGCGACGCCCATCGCGCGAGGTGCGAACAGCCGAACGAATTTCTCGAACGCGTTCCCGTCACCATTCCTCAGCCCATCAACGAGCGATTCTCCGTCAAGTGTATCGCGATGCGAGGCTTCGTTCATACGCTCGTCCGCTTTGAAATTCTCAAACGCAGATGTAACCACTCACCGTGAGTGGCATCCAATCGTTTGGACAGCGACGGAGCTGATCCAACGCAGCGATCACCCCACAACGTTGTGGACGCTGCCCGACGGGTCATTTTATTCGGAGGCACAAAGCACCGCAAGGATCGCAACAGCCGGCGGCGATCGTTGACGGGTTAGACCAGGTGGACCGAATCGAAACGATGCCCACGAGCGATTCAACAGTTTGTTCAGGAAACCAACCCGGAAAAGGAGAAAATGATGAAACGACTCATTACAACCGCAGGCGGCTTGTGTGCGATCGTCGCCATGGTAGCAGTGTCTGCATGGGCCGACCAACCCACCGATGAATCCATGCGTCAATCACGCGCCTATCTTAACAGTTACAATTTGCCCAGCAGCGGGGTGGCACTTGAGGGGTATTGCCCCGTCGCGTACTTCGCCGTCAACAAACCGGTGATGGGAAAACCCGAATATGCGTCAACCCACAAGGGAGTGACTTATTATCTCGTATCGGTAGATGCAAAGAAGATGTTCGAAGAAAATCCCGAGAAGTACATCCCCGCTTTCGGTGGCTGGTGCGCGTTCGGAATGTCGGTGAAGGACAAGTTTCCGGTCGATCCTCGGAAATTCAAGATCGTGGACGGCCGACTCATGGTGTTCCTGAACAATCAAAACATCGACGCGATGCAGCTTTGGAACGACGGTGACGAGAAAAAACTCGTCGCCAAGGCCAACGCCCACTGGAAAAAAGTCAGCCAATAGGAAGTCCGTCACGCGGGAGTGTCGGCGGTCGCGGGTCGGGTCAATGGCTCGACCTGCGACCGCGTTGAATACCCTGACCTGTTCCTCGGGAATAATGAGTCTCAATTGCCCCGCGATGGAGACGTGCAGGGTTCACGGAACCGGGTCAGCGTGGTACGCAAACATCAGCGAACCCACTGTCGCAAGGGTCTGGGAAATTGAACGACGAAACGATGTCAAAAGGATGAGGACCATGGGCGGGCAGAACCTTGTGAGCCTCATGCGCGACGTTCGCGCGTGTCGGCTGTGCGAAAAGCATTTGGAAGACGGCGTGCGTCCGGTCCTCCAGGTTCATTCCCGGGCGCGAATTCTTATTGCCGGTCAGGCGCCTGGTCGCCGCGTACATGAGCTGGGCGTGCCATTCGACGATCCGAGCGGGGATCGCTTGCGCGAGTGGATGGGAGTCTCAAGGGAGACGTTCTATGACGCCACAAAGATTGCAATTGTCCCGATGGGGTTTTGTTATCCCGGCACAGGGAAGTCCGGAGATCTGCCTCCGCGACCGGAGTGCGCCGACGCATGGAGAGAACAGCTCCTTGGTTTCCTGACCGAAGTGAAGCTGACACTGGTTATAGGTCAATACGCCATCGGCTGGCATGTCGGGCACCCGAAGAAATCGCTGACAGACACCGTGCGCTCCTGGAAAAACTATCGACCTGCACAGATCCCCCTGCCTCATCCAAGTCCGCGTAACAACATCTGGCTGAAGAGGAATCCGTGGTACGAAGTCGAGGTTGTTCCCTACCTGAGGCGCCGGATCCGGAAGCTGTTGTCGTAGAATGCGTGAGTGGCGTGCTCCCCATGAGTTGATCCACGTATAACGAGAGTCTCAACCGGCCCTTAATGAGGCGGGGAGGCTCATGATGAAGAGGACGCGGCATTCGCCGGATCAGATCATTCGCAAACTGCGTGCGACACCTGGATCGAACACTCATCCCGCTTCCCATCTGACCTCCGATCGACCGCCGCCACCCAGCTTCCTGCTCCAAATCCGGCCCATTGCCCACGCCCATTCATTGTGCCTCCATCCGGGAAAGCATTGTGCCAAAAAACCAGCCCTTCGCCGGACGGATATGTATATTCAATGTTCTTCAGGGACGACTCATTACGGCCCGCAGGAGGCTTTCGCTCCACAAGCAAAGCGCCATGTCCGGCAAACAAAAAGCCCGCTACGGAATTGCTTCCGCAGCGGGCGATTGAGTTATTGATCAGGTGTTACAGCAGAAACTGAAACACCCTGACGATTTCAACGCGTCCTAACGACCCTGTGAAGACGCCGTCACGAGGACGATGGTGTCCTTGATCGGGTTGATCACGGGGGCGTCGAATTCGCTGAACAACGCGACGTACTCGCTCAACGCATTGAGGCTGAACGCGCCGATCGCATCCTGCGAAACGCGGAACGTGA
>JAJDDT010000023.1 GCA_029260165.1 Phycisphaerae bacterium
CCGGCCAATGGTGGGTGGGGGGGTGGTTTTGTTTGGGGGGGGGGGGGTGGTTTCCCCCCCCCCCCCCCACGACAACCAACCCCAAGGCCTGCAACCAGACGGAGGGACGTCGCTCGTGTGCAAATACTACCATGCAATGTCCAGCCTCGCGACAAAAAACCTGTGAGTTTTTCTAAAAACCTGACGCCTCGAACCTTTGTTTATACCGCGCAGTGTCCACAAATACACCATTTATCGCGCCCAAATCAACCAAACCCACCGTTCGCCAAAAACGGCGCATCCATCGTGTCTTACGTTTCTTCACAGGCTTGACATCGGCAAACCCTGCACACATTGACACCCTTGTCCAGCGTTCCTAAAGTGACCCCCACAACCGCGTCACTGCGATTCTCCGGACAATGACCAAAAACCTCTACATCGTTGACGGACACTACCAGATTTTCCGCGCCTACCACGCGCCTTACGCGCGACTCACCAGCCCCACCGGCGAACCCACCAAAGCCGTCCACGCCTTCTGCGGCATTCTGTTCAGCCTCATCAAAAACCGAAAACCCGACTACCTCGCGATGGCCCTCGATCCCGGAGACGGAACCCTCTTCCGCAAAAAGATCGACCCGGACTACAAAGCCAACCGCGAACCACCCCCCGAAGATTTCGCACCGCAAGCTGAACGAATTATCAGCATCATCACCGCCATGAACATCCCCACCCTCTGTCTGCCCGGTTACGAAGCAGACGATGTCCTCGCCACCGTCGCATACCAACTCGCCGACGAAGACCTCGACATCTACCTCGTCAGCCGCGACAAAGACCTCGACCAACTCGTCACCGACCGCGTCAAACTCTACGACCCCGTCAAAAACGAGGTCGTCGATGCCGACACCATCCTCCGGAAAAAAGGGTTCTCACCCACCCAGGCCATCGACGTCCAGACCCTAGTCGGCGACTCCACCGACAACATCCCGGGTGTTCACGGCATCGGACCCAAAACCGCCGCCAAACTCATCAACAAGTATGGCTCCGCCCAGTCCGTCCTCGACCATGCCAACGAACTCACCCCCAAACAGAAGGAGCGCGTCCTCGAATTCACCGACCAACTCCCCATCACAAGACAACTCGTCACGTTGAAAAAAGACGTCCCCTTCGCGTTCGACCTCACCGCCGCCAAGTTCAACACCGCCCAACTTGAATCCGCACGCCCCATTTTCAAGGAACTCGCCTTCACGCGCATGATAGACCAGCTCAATCAGCTCACCGGCGTCGCACCGCAACTTTCCACCGCCGCGTTACAAACCAACATCTCGCCATCCGTGACCGAAACCCCGCCCGGCATGCTCTTCGGCGACCCCACACCCTCGGACGACGCAACCCCTGCCGACATCATCGGCAACCACCACATCATCGACACCGAAGACGATTTCGCCGCCTTCCTCGAAAAACTTCAAAAGCAAACCGCCTTCGCCTTCGACACCGAAACCACCTCACTCAACCCCGTCGATACAAACCTCGTCGGCGTCGCCATCTCATGGAAATCAGGCGAAGGTTACTACATCCCCGTCCGAGGCGTCGGACAAACCCTGCCCGAATCACATGTCATCGAAAAACTGCGACCCATCTTCGAAAACCCCGACGTCAAAAAGGCGGGACACAACCTCAGGTTCGACATCGGCGTTATGCGACAAGCCGGCATCCGCACCAAAGGCATATGGTTCGACACACTCATCGCCAGCTTCGTCCTCCAGTCCGACCGACCCTCCCACGGTCTCAAAGCCCTCGCCCTCGACATCCTCAGCCACCGCATGACCCCCATCACCGACCTCATAGGCCGCGGAAAAAACCAGATCACCATCGACAAGGTCGAGATCGCAAGGTCCGGACCCTACGCCGCCCAGGACGCCGATTTCACATGGCGACTCGTCGAACACTTTGAACCGCAAATAGCCTCGTCGTCATTCAAACCACTCTTCGAGAACCTCGAAATGCCACTCGTCGAGGTGCTCGCCGACATGGAACACACCGGCGTCGCCCTCGACACCGGAATCCTCGACAACCTCAACGTATGGATCACCGACCGCGTTCAGGAACTGACCCACGAAATCCACGACGAAGCAGGACACCCCTTCAACATCGATTCCACCAAACAACTGGCTGAGGTGCTTTTCGACGAGTTCAATCTCACCGTCGTCCGCAAGACCAAGACGGGCAGATCCACCGACGCAGACACCCTGCAAACCCTGAACACCACCACCGACTGCCCCATTCCACCGCTCGTCCTCGAATACCGCGAACTCACCAAACTCCGCAGCACCTACATCGAAACCCTTCCCAAAATGGTCAGCCCCCGCACCGGACGCATCCACGCCTCCTTTCACCAAACCGGCGCGGTCACAGGAAGACTCTCCTCCAGCGACCCCAATCTCCAGAACATCCCCATCCGCACCGAAACCGGCAGACAAATCCGAAAAGCCTTCGTCGCGGAGTCAACCGAAAACATCCTCGTCGTAGCTGACTACTCCCAGATCGAACTCCGCGTCCTCGCCCATTTCTGCAAAGACACCGCCCTCACCCAGGCCTTCGTCGAAAATCAGGACATCCACGCCTCCGTCGCCGCACAGATCAACAACGTCCCCATCGAAGACGTCACCAGGGAACAACGATCCGCCGCAAAAGCCGTCAACTTCGGCATCGTCTACGGACAATCCGCCTTCGGACTTTCCCGCAGCCTCGGAATCCCCCTCGCCGAAGCAAAAGACTTCATCGACAAATACTTCCTGCGTTACCCCGGCATCCGACATTTCATCGACCAGGCCATCGCCGTCGCCCGCGCGCAAGGCTATGTCGAAACCATCCTCGGAAGACGTCGCAACATCCACGAACTACACTCGCGCAACAAACAGCAGGTCGCCCTCGGCGAGAGACTCGCAGTCAACACCGTCGTCCAGGGCAGTGCAGCCGACCTCATCAAGAAAGCCATGATCGACATCCACAAAACCCTCCGCGACGAAAACCGCCCGTCTCAACTATTGATTCAGGTCCACGACGAACTGGTATTTGAAGTCCCGAAAAAACACGTCGAATCAGAAATGAAAATGATCACCGACAAGATGTGCAACGCCATCCCCCTGAGCGTTCCCATCGCCATCGACATCCACCAGGGCCAAAACTGGCTCGAAAGCAAATAGAGCGAGCATCAGGGAGTTTCCTGTCTGATTTGTTTGCAAGGTCGTGTGGTTCACGCTCGCGTCACGCGGTCTTGCAACGCCGTGCTGCAATCAATGCGGTCCCGTGGATGACTTCCACCGCGACTATTGCTACAATCTCCGGCCATGCGATCGAAGAGAAAGACACCGCAGGCCAAATCCCTCCGTTCATCGCCGGTTAGCACAACGAAATCGTCGACGAGCAGTGTCGCCAACCGGCGACAGAGCACCCCACCACCCATCACCGGACTCAACGGTCGACGAAAACTCATAGCGTTCGGTTGGTATGGTGGTAAGTTCTCACATCTAAATTGGCTGTTGCCTTTGTTGCCGGAATGCCACCATTATTGCGAACCTTTTGCCGGATCGGGTGCCGTCCTGCTGAATAGGATCTCGTCTCCAGTCGAAACATACAACGATCTTGATGGCGAGGTTTGCAATTTCTTTCGCGTGTTGAGGGATGAAAAGAACCAACTGGTAGAGTCGATTGGGCTGACCCCGTTCTCTCGCGAGGAATTCTCCATTGCATGTGCTCTGGATCCGGACCAGTCGCCTCTGGAAAGGGCACGGCGGTTCTACGTCCGTGCCCGGCAGGTGCGGACCGGACTCGCACAAACTGCGAGCGTTGGTCGCTGGGCTAACTGCAAGAACACGAGTCGCGCCGGAATGAGCGGCGTGGTAAGTCGCTGGCTTGGTGCGATCGAGGCCTTGCCCGAAATCGCTGACCGCCTCATCCGTGTGCAAATTGAAAATCGACCTGCAGCCGATGTTATTCGCCTTTACGACTCAAAAGACACTCTGTTTTATTGCGATCCGCCCTATGTGCATGATACGCGAGGGGACTCAAAGGCGTACGGCCACGAAATGACCGACGAACAGCATGGGGAGCTTGCGGATGTGCTGAATTCTGTCGTTGGGATGGTCGCGTTTTCCAACTACGAATGCGAATTGATCGACAAGCTTTACCCGGCGAGACGATGGCGAAAAATCGTAGCGCCCGAGCGGGTAATCCATTCGACGAAAGATACGCGGCGTGAAGTGGTCTGGGCCAACTACGGCCCCGACCGAACAGCTTCATCGGGATTGCTCTGGTAAGGACCGCAATGCCTGATCCACAGGAAATCCTCGATGCTGCACTTGAAGAAGCTACAGGCCTCGGAGCCAACTCCTTCATAGCTGATGGTGCCATTACGGAGCGAATCGAGTTCGTCTGTCGTTGCCGTGCGAATCGTTCCGCAGCCCGGCTGATTCTGTCTTGCATGCTCGCAAAGATCCACCAACCTGATATTGATCCACGCAAGCCCTACACCAGGATAGGTAGTGACGATGCGTTCTCAGGTCGGACGTATGATGAACAGTATCTTTCGCATTTCATATCGGTCCATCGACTACCATGCAACAGCACAACGGTGTTCCTCACGCCTGCGCTCCGGAATCGGAATATGGCGTTGACGATAGGGCTGGATTTGGTCGGACGCCCACCCGAAGTTTACGAAAAGACGCTCCAAACGCTGGACGACGTAGCCAATGCCCGCGTGCCCGCTGCACAAGTCCTTACTGAAACCATCCGAGTGTTGATTCTCATCCGCGACGAAAAGCTGGCGAGAATCATGACGCTTCTTCGCGAATTGCGCCGTGACGAGGGTATTCTCCCACTTTCGTCAGAGGGAATCGTCAACCTTTTGTCGCAGCACCTTGCATGTAGAAACAGTAGCCGCCTGTCCGTCCTTATTGTGGCCGCAGCCTATCAAGCAGTGTCAGGGCAACTTGGGGAGGAGGCGAAGGTCTTGCAGGGACACCTGTCCGCCGATGAGCAGAGCGGCGCGACAGGCGATGTGGAAATCTGTATGGCAAACGACGACCGAGTCGTGACAACATACGAAATGAAGGCGAGGCGGGTGACACGATCAGATATCGATCGTGCCCTGCAGAAAATCGCCGGGCTTGAACCACCCGTTGACAATTACATCTTCATCACGACTGATCGCATCGACGAGGATGTGTGTGAATACGCACGCACTATCTATGAACAAACGAATGGGACTGAATTGGTGATACTCGACTGCATCGGTTTCATTCGGCACTTCCTACATCTGTTCCACCGCCTTCGAATCGAATTCATCGATGCCTATCAGGAGTTGGTACTCGCCGAGCCTGACAGCGCTGTCAACCAGCCACTCAAAGAATCGCTTCTAACGCTTCGGCAAGCGGCGGAATCAGAAGAGTAATTCTTATTCCTGGAAACTGCCGCTTATTCGCAAACGATAGGGCAGGTGCTCGCACCAGCCGCCACCATCAACCGCGCGCTTCGACACGGGCGCCCCATCGCCTCACCGTCGGGGGTGTCGATTCGATGGATACCGACAAAACCCCACCCCGAAACCGCCAACCAACGTCAACCCGAAACCAGTCAATGTAGCGTCACCCCTCGTGGGTGACGGGAAGGCAAAACCATCAATCGCCAATCAACCGCGCCCAAGGGCAGAAAGAACGCAACAAGAGGTAACCTCATTCATCATGGACGACCTCATGACCAACCTCGTCCACCCGTCCACGAACCGCTCGCACAACAATCGCGGTCAATCCCGCCAACAACACCGCAAACGGAGTTACCATCAGAAACATCAACACCCCCCCGTACGAAGCCGATCCCAACGAAAAGCCCATCAACGCCGCAGCGCACGAGTACCCGACGAACCATCCGAACACAATCAAACCAACAGGCCAGACGTCGGAGAACCACGTCCGCCGACACCTGCTCGACGAGTAAACGATCAGCAAACCACCACCGATCATCGAAACCAAAACCGACGAGTCCCGGGGCAGCCCCACAAGCCTCGCCAACAACGACAACGGAAAAATCGCAACCCCCAACCCAAACGCAATCCAAAAGAGTCGTTTCACAATTCCCCACGCTCCCGACAATGACGCTCCAATCCAATGATACAGTAACCGCAAGCGCCACACGCCCCACTGATTTTCTCATCCGGCCCATCGACAATCCGCACGACCAGAATCGTAAACATCGCTATCGCAAACCCGGGCAGACTAAACAACAACAGGTACCCGAGTGTCCAGCCAATCGGCTCAGATGGATGAGTGATGTCGCCACGAGCCCCCAACAAACCCGCCGAAAATCCGAGCAGAATCGGAACAAACAGCAACATTTTCGCCGCATAGGAATGATTGCGCCGGCTCGCTGAATGAATGATCAAACCCGCCGTCCCTATGAGCGAAATAGTTGACAGAACAGAGCTCGCAATCCCAAGCCCAAACGCAATGGCAAAATACCACACCACCCCATTGCACATCCATCGCCTGCCGGCATCCATACTCCTGCTCCACGACCAACGAACCAACCCCCATATTCTAGCCGCCCCAGGCTCCTGCGACCCGATTCCGCACCCGCGCCAGCCAAAATTAAAGTCACGCCACGCCTCACCCCCCGTAGCCACCGTGCAAACAGGCGCTCACCTCAAAAAAAAGTTCGATCACCCGGCGCGTACTTATGGGTAGAGAGGAGGTGACCCAATGTCACCCACCACCACAACCACACAACGCACCATCTTCACCCGCATCCTCCTCACCCTCGCAACCACCGCCCCAACCATTGGACACCTGCCAACCAACACTGCATCAGAGAGGACCACGGCGTGGATGGATGGGGGATTGGCTGGGTGTTATGATCCTTTCATGGCGACGATACTTGGGATCGAGACGTCCTGTGATGAGACGGCGGCGGCGGTTGTGGTGGACGGTGTGCGCGTGCTGTCGAACGTGGTGGCTTCGCAGATTGATCTTCATGCGAAGTATGGCGGGGTCGTGCCTGAGATTGCTTCTCGGGCGCACATCGAGCGGATGGACGGGGTGATTGCTGAGGCGCTCGAGCGGGCGGATTGTGCGAGTGATGACATTGATGCGATTGCGGTGACGTGCAAGCCAGGCCTTGTGGGGTCGTTGCTGATTGGCGTCACGGCTGCCAAGACGCTCGCGTGGGCGTGGGGCAAGCCTCTGGTGGGCGTGGATCATGTGCGGGCGCATGTGGTGAGTCCCGCAATCGGGCTGGATGAATCGCCCTGGCCTTGTGTGGGGTTGGTGGTTTCCGGTGGGCACACGTCTTTGTATCGGGTTTCAGATTTGGACACGATCGAGCTGTTGGGGCAGACGACGGATGACGCAGCCGGTGAGGCGTTTGACAAGGTGGCGACGATTCTGGATCTGCCGTATCCGGGCGGGCCTCACATTGATCGGTTGGCCAAGGTTGGTGATGCGTCGCGGGTTCGGTTTCCCCGGACGATGTTGGGCAAGGAATCTTTGGACTTTTCGTTTTCGGGAATAAAGACAGCCGTCCTGTATCATGTGCATGGTTCGGGGAAAACGAGCGGTGGGTTGGAAAAGCTGAGCGAGCAGGAAGTGGCTGACGTGGCTGCGAGTTTTCAAGCGGCGGTGGTTGATGTCCTGGTGAAAAAGACGATGCGCGCACTGGATGCGACGGGGTTGGAGTCGGTAGCGGTTTCGGGTGGTGTGGCTGCCAATTCGGGATTGCGAGCGGGGATGGACGCGGCTTGTGCGGAGCGTGGTGTTCGGTTTTTCGCGGCGGAATTGGCGTATTGCGGGGACAATGGCGCGATGATTGCGGCGTTGGGGGATCACGAGTTTGCCCGTGGTCGCGTGGCGGACCTGGCGTTGGATGCGTCGCCGCGTTGAGGTGCGGCGCTTGCATCATTTGCGCGTATAAACCGATGGTATGGTGTTTTCTATGAAGGCGATTCGTTGGGGGTTCTTGGCCGCTCTTGTTCTCATCAGCGGCACGTCGACGATGATGCTCATCATTTCCTATACATACACCCCGCTGTTTCATTCAAAGCCAACGGCGAATTTGGAGATAAGGTGCGACGGGAAGAGGTGGTATGCGTACAGCCTATCTCTCTAGGGCAGCTCATCTTTCTGGATCGCCCAGATTGAAGGTGGGAGCATTCAAGGCAACGTTTTGTCGGAAACCAAAATGGCACGGACGAATTTCAGTTTTGAACGGGCCGGTGTTACTTTTCGGCGAACGACTCGCTCGGGTACCTCGAATTATCGGTCACCGACGGCCGGTTTCCGGTATGCCGTCGTCGCTTCGGCACCGGTTTCTGTCGAACACGGCTTCGAGTTTCCGTTGGTGTATTTGATTTTGTTGACAGGCGCGTGGCCTATGTTCGTGCTTGCTCGTTGGTGGCGGAATCGAACGCGAGCGGGTTGCTGTCAGACATGTGGATATGATCTAACGGGGAATGTGTCGGGGCGTTGTCCGGAGTGTGGGTTGCACGTTGCGTGAATGTCTGGCGATAATCAACTAATGCTTAGGTCAACCCAGCAAACCGAACCATCTACTCCGCGACGGCGCGGGTGCCTCAAGTACGTTTGTCTGGTGGCTTGCGCTTTCATGATTGTCGCAACAATCGCCACTCGATTCGTCTCGGTACAATGGATCGTCCAATTCAATGAGGTTGACGTGGGCTGTGGCGCATCGGCAGGCTGCGTTTGTGTGTTTTTCGCTGATCCTGACCACCTGCCTTCCGGACTAAACTACGGGCGTGTTCGCCCTGGCTGGTTAAAATGGACACCATGGTTCGGCCGGTTTCTTTTTGAGACGACTGTTGGTATGCCGATCAGCTACCCTCTCGTTGCATTGTCGCTACTAACTTACTGGCTCTTCCGCCGCGACCGCGTCCATCCTGCGGGACACTGTCAGCAATGCGGCTACGACCTGCGGGCGACACCGGGGCGTTGTCCGGAGTGTGGGTTGGAAGTTAATAATGGATGATGGGGTTTTGTTTTGTCGGCGGTATGGGGCGTCGGGGCGGCGGGTGGTTTTGTTGCATGGTGGCCCCGGGGCGGTTGGGACCATGGCACCCGTGGGGCGGCGATTGGGGAGTTCGTTTCGGGTGTTGGAGCCTTGGCAACGGAAGCGTGGGGCTGAGCGGATGACGGTGGCGAAGCATGTGGCGGACCTGCGGGAGTTTGTTGAGGCGGAGTGTGGTGGGGAGAAAGTTTGGCTGGTGGGGTCGTCCTGGGGGGCGATGTTGGGATTGGCGTTTGCGGCGGGGTTTGGGGAGATGGTTGGTGGGATTGTGTTGGTGGGGTGTGGGACGTTTGATCGGGCGTCTCGCAAGCGGATGCATGAGTTGATTGAGGATCGGATGACAGAGGCTGTTCGGCAGCGGGTGGCGGAGATCAAGCGGGAGGTGACGGACGAGGATGAGCGTTTGAAGTTGACAGGGGAGGCGATTTTGCCGGTGTATGCGCATGATCCGGTGACGACGGACCTGGAGATCGATCATTGCGACGCAACGGGTCATGTGGAGACGTGGTCGGACATGGTTCGGTTGCAGGAGGCTGGGACGTATCCGAAGGCGTTTGAGGGGATTCGATGTCCGGTGTTGATGTTGCACGGGTCTGAGGATGTGCATCCGGGTGGGATGATTCGAGATAGTTTGTTGGGGGTGTTGCCACAGATTGAGTATTTAGAGTGGAAGCAATGCGGGCATTATCCGTGGATTGAGCGAGGATTGGGGGACGCGTTCTTCAGCAGGTTGATCGGATGGTTGAGAAACAACGCCGGCTAATTGTTGGATTTGGACTGGGAGGTCTTCATGTCAACGACGTACCAGCCTCCGCCGGGGGATCGTTTGAACTGGATGCGCGGGTTTTTCTTTTTTGTTAGTTCGGAATTTACGTTGTTGATGCGGAGGACGACGCGTTTGGTCCAGTCGATCTCAAGCGTTGCGGTGTTTATTTTGAATTGATCAGCCCCCTCGACGTTGATCACGATTCGGTTGGGTTTTTCGAATTTACCCGTGATCCACGCGCCGGGGTGGCCTTCCTGAATCGTGACGATCTGGACCCACTTGTCCTTTCCGTCTTCCACAGCCTGAATCAGTGACGCGGCGGAGTCGCCGTCGAATTCGACGCTGGGGGATTCGTCCGTCGCGGGTGGGGTGGGGGTGGTCTTGATCGGCGCGTCGATCTCGGGCTTTTGTGGTGGTGATGGACGGTTGCAGCCTGCGCACGCGATGGCTGCGATGGCGATTGTGGTCATGAGCAACGATGGCAGGGTTCGATTCATGCGACTTGTCCGATCCTGGGTCGATTCCGGCTGCGCGTCAACCACCTGGCACGCGTTGCCAGTCGGGCTGTCCTGTTGTACCGTTTTGGCGTTGGATTGGTTGCTTCCAGGAGGGAAACATCAGCAATGGCTATCGTACGTTCGACGACAATTTTATCGGTTCGCCACGGGAGTCAGGTGGCTATTGGTGGTGACGGGCAGGTCAGTCTGGGCCAGACGGTCGTGAAAGGTGACGCCGACAAGCTGCGATCGCTGCAGGACGGAAAGGTCTGGTGCGGGTTCGCGGGATCGACGGCGGATGCATTTGCACTGTTGGATCGATTCAGCGCGAAATTGTCTGCCCACAAGAGCAACGTCCGTCGGGCAGCCATCGAGCTGGCGAAGGAGTGGCGGTCGGACAAGGTGTTGCGTCGGCTGGAGTCGCTGCTGGTGGTGGCGAGCATGGACGCGTCGCTGATGATCAGCGGTTCGGGAGACGTGATCGAGCCGTCAGACGGCGTGATCGGGGTGGGGTCGGGTGGAAATTTCGCTGTGGCGGCTGCCCGGGCGTTGTTGGGGAATACCGAGTTGTTGGCGGCGGAGATTGTGGAGAAGTCGCTGCACATCGCGGCGGACATTTGTGTGTACACGAACGATCACATCAAGGTTGTGACCATCGAGTAGTCGATTGGCAGCATTGAGTTGGACCCTCATGAATGATTTGACACCGAAAAAGATTGTGGCAGCGCTGGATCGTTACATTGTCGGACAGGATGACGCGAAGCGATCCGTGGCGATTGCCATTCGCAACCGATGGCGTCGCCGGCAGTTACCGGATGGCATGCGCGAGGAGGTTGGTCCCAGGAACATTCTGATGATGGGTCCGACCGGTGTGGGCAAGACGGAGATCGCCCGAAGACTGGCGACGCTGGTCGGGGCGCCGTTTGTGAAGGTGGAGGCGACCAAGTACACGGAGGTTGGCTATCACGGGCGGGACGTGGAAAGCATGGTGCGCGATCTGCTTGATCGGGCGATCGATATGGTCCGTACTGAACAAACCGAGGTGGTTCGGACGGATGGGGAACGTCGGACGGAGGAATCGCTTCTGGATTTGCTGATGCCTGCGGTGGATGGTGCGGTCGAGCAGGATGCGGAAGCGACGGATCGTCGGCATCGCAGTCGGGAGAAGATGCGGGAACGATTGCGCGAGGGGGAGCTTGAGGACAGCAGCGTCGAACTGTCTGTCAAACAGAAGGTTATGCCAACAGGCGTGTTCGCGGCTGGGGTCGATTCGCTCGACCCGGACATGCAGGGGTTTCTCGAGAAGTTGATGCCGTCGCAGAGCAAACGCAGGCGGGTACCGCTGCGTGAGGCGCGGAAGATCATTTTCGATCAGCATTGTGAGAGTTTGATCGATGAGGAGAAGGTCATCGAGATGGCTGTCCAGCGGACGGAGAACAGCGGTCTGATTTTTGTCGACGAGATCGACAAGTTGTGCAGCTCGAATCGCCAGGGTGGGCCTGATGTGTCAAGGCAGGGTGTGCAGCGGGATTTGCTGCCGATTGTGGAGGGGTGCACTGTGTCGTGCAGGCAGGGGCTGGTGCGGACGGACCATATCCTGTTCATCGCGGCTGGTGCGTTTCATGGGACAAGTCCGTCGGACCTGATGCCCGAGCTGCAGGGTCGTTTTCCGATTCGGGTGGAGCTGAACGATTTGACGCGGGATGATTTTCTGCGGATTCTGACCGAGCCTGAGAATGCGTTGACGAAGCAGCATATCGCCCTGATGGCCACCGAGGGAATAAAGCTGAGCTTCACGGAAGACGCGGTCGAAGCCATGGCGGAGTTGGCGGCGACGGTGAATCAATCGACGCAGAACATCGGGGCGAGACGGCTGTACACGATCATGGAAAAAGTGATGGATGATCTGTCGTTTGAGGCCGACGAAAAGGGTGGGGACCGCGTGGACGTCGATCGGTCCTATGTGATGACGAGGCTGAAAGACATCTCCGAGGACGAGGATCTGTCGCGGTTCATTTTGTAGCTGTCCCGGACGCTTGCCGGAACATGTCGCGTATTTTTTTGTTGCTATGACACGCAGTCCGGATGCAGTTATTCGTCCGTTGGATTGAAGAGACGCTGGAACATACCAAAATCGCGCAGGTCGACGTCGCCGTCGCAGTCTGTATCGAGTGGGGTGCAGGTCTCGGAGGCGGGTGTGTTGTCGGGGCCGTTCTCGCACACCGGGAATTCACGAAAATCAAACAGATCGATGACGTTGTTGCCGTCGTGGTCCGCGAATCCGTCGACGGATTCGTAGGCACCGATATCGATTTGGTCGCAAAGGACGCGCGGGTTTCGGGCGAGGTCGACTTCTGTTGCGAGTACGTTTGCGGATGGGTCACCGGTGTCGATGCAGGGCGAGCCTTGCGTCAGGCGTGGATCAAACGGGAAGTCAACGAACATGGGGTCGGCGTCGATGATGGATTGGCCCTCTTCTCCGCCGCGAACACAGCAGTAGCGAATGTTTGCAAAGCCACCGCTGGAGAATTCGGTGATGTCGGGGTTCCACATGATGGTGTTGTCGACGACGAGAGTGAGTGCCTTGTTGGACGATTTGTGGATGGCAGGACCACGAGTTGGAAAGAACGCCCCACCGATACATCCCATGCGGTTTGCGACGACGGTCGACGACGATACGCGCACCAACGTGTCGGCGATGTTGGCGTTGTGCGAGATGGCTGGGGCCGAGCCGGGACCGCCCGGACCTCCCACGTCGTCGTCGCCGCAAGGCTGAACTCCGCCGTCACCGGTCCAGTTTTCCCTGATCAGAGAGTTGTGAACGGACAGGCTGGTGTTCCTGGCACGAATAGCACCACCGATCCCTCCGCCGCAACTGTTCTCGTAGCAGAAAAACGCAGCGCCACCGTCACCGGTCTGATTTCCGTGAAACACGGATCGGTTCACAATGGCGTCGGACTCTTCGAGATACATCCCTCCCCCGTTGCCGCCATGACACATTGGCGTGGTGTAGTCGTCGGCGAAGCCTGCACCTGTCTTGTTGCGTGATACGCTGCAATCGGAAATGTTGAGTTTGGTGTTGATGGCCATGATTCCACCACCTTCACCAGACACATATGTGCAATTCTCTGTGACTTCGGAATCGAGGATGTGGAGAACCATGTTCTCCGCGTAGATACCGGCACCCTGGCCTCCATGGTTACCGACTACCTTGCATTCTCGCACGATGACATCAGTCTGATTCGATGGGAACGAGCGTGGTTCGCTGCCGACAATGTATAACCCTCCGCCACTGCCGGGGGGTGCGTTGAGCGATTCAAATCCCGTGTCGCCCCCGGAGATGGTCAGTCCGTCGAGCAGAACGGTTTGCGTGGGTTCCATGATGGAGACAACGTGGCGGGAGCGGATGGCTGATGGGGGACAGGCGAGTACCGGTGGATCGACGGAGCACTGGAAGACCGAGTTTTCTGTGAAAAATTCGACCGATTTGGATTCGGGGTCCGCCGCGACGGGATTCACGCCAATGCCGAAGAGACAGTCGATATCGCATAGTTGAAGTTTGGTGGAGTGGGTGTTTGGGTCGGGAGTGACTTGTACACGCATTGTGGCGACAACAAGCTCACCGTTCGCCGGGATAAACAGCGCGAAGGCATCGGCAAAAGCCACCGCGGCGGGATTTGGCAAATCGTCCTGGGCGAACCATTGATTGATGTTGTTGAATTGTTCAATCCACTGGAATTCAGAGAGCGCAAGCTCGTCGGGATTGAATCCGAACTCGAAGACGATGCCCGTGATGCCGAGATCATTGTTCGTCAAATTGCGAATGCTGATCGCCACGTCCCATTCCGATCCTGGACCAGCCGTCGGTGAAACGACGAACGCCGCGAGCGGTCCGGTCGCCTGTGGCAAGGCTGGTTGACCGAGGTTGCCCGAGAGGATCGTCGGAGGATGGTCGGGGTCTCGTTGATCGACCGTGGATTCCGTTCCCTGAAATCCGCCGTAGACCGAAACCCCGCTGGGGATGTCGAACGACAGGTTCGTGTTCCTGGTTCCGCGGTCGGGTTTGTAGGTTCCCGACGCGATCCATATTTCGTCACCGGGGCTGGCTTGGGCGAGGGCGTCCTGCAGGTCCGGGTAGGCTGATTCCCATGTGGCACCGTCGGCACCCTGGGGTTGGGCACCAGCATTCACATGGACGACTTCTGCAATTGCGGATGTGCCGCAGATGGTGAGTATGGCGGGGGCGAGCAGAAGCATCAGTCGTCTGGTGTCGAACGTCGTCATCGTGATGCACCTTTCTGGAAAATCGCACGGCGATGCTGAATCAACCTCACACGCGATTCACCGCCATTGTGGCATTGTACCGGACCAAACGGCGGGTTTTTGGTTCTTTTCCTGAGAAACCGAGGGGGCGCCCGAATTTTGCTCATCAGGTCGATTCAATTGAGTATCCGGGACGTGACTCGATGATCGTACAAGGCGACCACCAATCCCTGGGGAAAACCGGTTTTGGCGGATTGACGTCCTGTGGGTGAAGGAGGGACTAAAAATGGTGGAGCGTTCGCCCGTCATCGCCGACGAAGTTGGCAGGGGTGCGATGATGGATGGGCTCCCGATGACGGGGCAGTGAACAATAATCGTAACTCATTGAAAACGCTGATGTTATGGCTATTGTCCCCGTTTCGCTGCGGTTGTGAGGTTTGGGGTCTGGTGTTGTGAGAAGTATTCGGTTAGTCTGTCCGCCCACTGATGACGGGGTCGTTGGTGGGGTTGTGACGAGGTATTTTGGGTTCTGGAAGGAAGTTGATCACCTGTGATTAAAGTTCGCCCACGAGGAAACGAGTCTGTTCAGCAGATGCTCAAGCGGTTCAAGCGGTTGTGTATGCGTGAGGGTTTGACGCGCGACATCAAGCGCACGAGCTACTACGAGAAGCCATCCGAGCGTCGTCGTCGCAAGGCTCGCAAGAGCGCACGTCGTCCCCTTGTCGCTCCCCGCTGATTCATTTTTCGTCAGCCAGGCGTGCGTGCCAACTCCGTGCGATGTCGTCGTGCGGAGTGTTTGTGTTTTTACATCGAATTGTGAAACAGGTTGAAACCTGGTCCCTGATCCGCGCGTTGCGTTGGCGGGATGCGGGTTGCCTGGCGGCGGCGTGGTTCCCGGTAGTATGAACGTGCTGATCGGTCCGCCCGACCGATGGTGAATTGGGGCGGGCCTCGATTCACCGAAGCGGGGGTCCGCCTGTGCGGGAGGAGGATGTTCATGAGTAGTTATTGGTGGTCAGGAACGGGTGCGGTTGCCTGTGTTCTTGTGGGTGGTTGTGTGATTCCTGAGCGGAATATGGCACCTGGCATCAACGACGTCTACCAGACGACGGAGCTGGCAGAGTGGGTCGAACGATTCGAGGGTGAGAGTCGTGAAATCTACGTCAATCGCGAACGTGTGGCTTCGCTGACCGGGGTGGAGCAGGGGATGGCGGTGGCGGATGTCGGCGCGGGGACGGGTCTGTTTACGGAAATATTTGCGGAAAGGGTCGGTCCGACGGGAAAGGTCTACGCCGTCGATATATTGCCGGATTTTATGGAGCACATCGACAAGCGGATGCGTGAGGCTGGTCATGCCAATGTCGAGACGGTGTTGTGCACTGCGAAGTCGACCAATCTTCCGCCTCAATCGGTCGATCTCGTGTTTTTGTGTGACGTGTATCATCATCTGGAGTATCCGGGCAGTTCGCTGGCATCGATTCGGCGGGCGTTGAAACCCGAAGGGCGACTGGTGGTGGTCGATTTTCAAAGGATTCCGGGTGTGAGCCGGGACTGGATATTGAAGCATGTGCGGGCGGATGAAATAACGGTCATCAAGGAGGCGATGTCGATGGGGTTTGTGGTGGACGAGGAGCTGACGGCTGAGTCCGGGCTGGTAGAAAACTATTTTGTTGTGTTCGGGAAACGGTAAATCGCGTCCCGGCCAGGCGGGGGCTGGTGGAGCGGGGTGCATGACAAAACCGGCGGGTACAAAAAACCGTGGGGACAAGTTTCAGCGCGGCGGGTGAACCTCGCGGCGTGGCCGCGAGAACCACCTGCCCTACGCCGGGCCGCCAAAACTTTCATGCACCCGATGGAGCGTGGTTGGCGTGGATGTGGTTGGCGACTACAGTTCGGGGCGTCTCGTGCAAAGGAGGCTCTGTTGGCAGATATGATCGGAAAAATCCATCAGGGCGACTGCGTGGCTGGCATGAAGAAGATGTCGGCGGGTGCGGTGCGACTTGTTTTCGCGGATCCACCATTCAACATCGGTTATGACTACGACGAATACGACGATCGGCGTGAATCGTCAGCCTATCTCGACTGGTCGCGGGAGTGGATCGGTCAGGTGCATCGTATTCTGGCAGACGACGGGACGTTTTGGCTGGCGATCGGGGATGAGTATGCGGCTGAGTTGAAGTTGATCGCGCAGAACGACTTCGGTTTCCACTGTCGCAGTTGGGTGATCTGGTATTACACATTTGGGGTGAACTGCAAGAACAAGTTCAGCCGTTCGCACGCGCACATGTTTCATTTCGTGAAGGATGCCAAGAATTTCACATTTAACGATAGTGAGATTCGTGTGCCATCGGCTCGGCAGTTGGTTTATGGTGACAAGCGGGCGAATCCTCGCGGTCGGCTGCCGGACGATACATGGATATTGAGGCCTCAGGATGCGCCGGATGGTGGTTTCGCCGCAGATCACGACGCGTGGTATTTTCCGCGGGTGGCGGGGACGTTCAAAGAGCGGATGGGATTTCATGGCTGTCAGATGCCCGAGCAACTCCTGGGACGGATCATCCGTGTCAGCTCGAATGAGGGCGAGACGGTGATGGACCCGTTCACCGGCAGCGGTACGACGCTCGTGGTGGCCAAAAAGCTGCATCGAAAGTGGCTTGGTTTCGAGCTGTCCAAGGAGTACGCAGCCAACGTGCGAACGCGGTTGAAGAAGGTCGAGCCTGGAGATGATATTGTCGGTGCGGCTGACCCGTTGAGCAGCGCCCCTTCGACGAAGAACGGACGTCGGCTTGATGAATCCAAGCCGCGACGCAAACAACGGGCGGCGGATCGTGGCCCCTCCCTTTTTGAGCCAGAGGGTGACCATGCAACGGGTCGCGATGCGGTTTGATCGTCACGGTTGCGATCACACAACTCCGGACGCGTGACCGGTTCATGCGAATTGTAGTTTGTTGAAAGGAAAAACACCCCCGCCGGTGATCGACGGGGGTGTTTAGTGTTGGTTTCAGTTCACGTTTGTCGTCGAACTGATTGTTTCGTTAGTTGCTGCGTGACAGGATTTCCAGCACATAGCCTGCTTCGGCGCTGTTGCCATTGCCGCTGAATATCTGCTGGAATCCGGCGAAATCGGCAAAATCGTTTACGCCGTCATTGTTGAAATCGGCATTTTCGCATGTCCCGCTGCCCTGAAAACAATCGTTGAAGGCGTTCAGGTCATTCGCATCGACGTCGCCGTCACCATCGTTGTCACCACAGATGGAATTGGCGGTTACCTCGACCGTGATACTGCCTCCGAAGTGAACGAAGGACAATGCCTCCTCGATGCCGTTCCCGCCACGTTCGGACTCGGAGATCACCCCGCCACCCTCGTTGCGCACGGTCAGCGTAAGATCGCTGCAGTTGTTGTGCGTGTTGAGGACAACAGCCACCCGCGCGTTGGGTGCGAGGCCTGTTACGGTGTAGGAATCGGTGGCGTTGGCACTACCGAGAACAGCCACCGGGTCCTGATCGTGGACGTTTGTGAGTTGTCCGCCGGTTTCACCTTCGGTCATTTCGTTGGAATCCACGTTGCGGAACAGGTGGTCATTCTGATGGGCACCGATAAAGATATCGACGTAGGAGTCATTGTCGGCGTCAAAGGCGGCGGCGTGCCAACCCTCAAACTGTCCCGCGGGAAACGCGTTGCCAGGTGTCCAGTTGACGAACGAGGTTGCTCCGTTGGCGGTCGTGTTTCGCAACACGGTAGGTCGCCCGATTTCGCTCATGACGATAACGTCCATGCGACCATCCTGATTCAGATCGACGGCTGTAGCTTTTCGACTCTGACCCGAGGTTCCCCAGTTTTGATCCGCCAGTGTGAAGAAGTTGGCAAAACCATTGGGGTTGGTATGGGTGTTTCGTCGGATGCGGTCGGTGTTTGCTCCCGCGCCCGTCAGGCTCGAATGATAAATATCGAGACGACCGTCACCGTCGAAGTCGGCTACTTCCATGCCGTTTTCCGACGATGTGGCTGACCCGAGGCTTTGGGAGCTTCCCGTGTAACGATAGTCGCCGTTACCGCTGCCGTTACCATCGATGTTGTTGTAGTAGATGCGGTTCGGGCTCCAGTTTGCCAGCACGATATCGAGCAGGCCGTCACCGTTCATGTCACCGGCGGTCACGTCCACCGTGTAGTCACCGTCGGTCGGCGCGTGCGTGGCTGTGACGTTGGTGAAGTTTCCAGTTCCATCGTTGAGGAAATAGAGGTCTTGAGAGGCATTGGGGTAGTTACCCGAATAGAAATCGATGTCGCCATCGACATCAAGGTCCAGGGCGACGCCGCTGCAGGCAGGACCGTTGATCAGGCCGGGGATGCGCTCGTTTCCCTCGTTGACGAAGCGATCGAACTGGCCACCGACCTGCTTGTTGACATACAGCTTGGCCTGACCCGTCGGACCAGCGCTGTTGGAGTCGTTGAAAATCAGAATATCGAGCCAGCCGTCACCGGTAAAATCGCGCAGAAACGCATTCCGCGAGACGTCGAAATCACCGAAACCCGGAATGGCTGTCGTGCCGCTGATTTCGTTGAAAACGCCGTCATCGTTGCGATACAGCTTGTTGCGACGCTGGCCGAAATCACTGAGTGCGTTACCAATGATAACGTCAAGGTCTCCGTCGTTATCAAAGTCCCCGTAATCGACCTCTTTTTCGTTCAAGGTCGCTACCGCTCCGTTGGGTTCTGTCTCGGGGATGGTCTGGTTGATTCTGTCGGCTGTGACATTTTGGAGATTCAGCGTGTTGGGCAGTCTTGCGAACGCAAACGCGCTCGAAAGGCCAACGATCAACATCGCCGTTACGGTCGTTTTCTGGATCATGGTCAACAACTCCATTCGTTATGAATACCGAAGCGCGGGCCGCTTCACGAGGTCTGATCAGGCCCCCGGACCCGCTACTCCACACAGTACATGGTTACAGCGAAGCGCCATTCGCAGACATGGCGCACCAATTTGGTCATGCAGGAAATATGTTCGTTTTGCGCGGACCTCCCAGCTTAGCGCCCGCCATAGTTCCCCGAGGGTAGTCATTTGCATATGCGGTCGCAAGGGAAAAAGCGGTCAAATGGTAGTCCCACCTCCTGATTGCCTCAATTATTGGACTTATGCAAACGCATCATTTATCGGTTGCGTCTGGCAGGAATTCAAATCGCGCACCATCCTGATAGAGCGACAGACGGCTGTGGATTTCCTCCGCCAACGAGTGTTTTCCTGCTTCTCTGGCCTTCTTCAGGGCGATGGAAGCGGTTTTGAAGGCCCGTTCGAATTCGCCCCGTGCGGCGTGGGCAGCGGCGAGGGTATCGAGGGGTCTGGGGATTCGCCATTTGGTGCGATTGCATACTTTTTGGGCGAGCATAATCGCCCGGTCGGGGTCGCGGATTTTTTCGTCGGGACAAACCGCCAGCAACCAGGCCAATCGATCGGTCACCGACCCGTCGTTGGGCAATTCGCGATGGCCATTTTCAAGGACGACCAGCGCGTCCGCGTACGATTCGAGCTGCATCAATGATTCTGCCAGCCGCTTGTATGCACGCGGATCGGTCGGACTGGACCGAATGGCTACGCGAAACGGTGCGACGGCGGCGGCGTGTTGGCTTCGTTTTTGCATCGCAGTGCCGAGGCCCAGGTTCGCGTCGAAATGTGACGGCTCGATGTTGCAGGCCGCCTGAAAGTGATTGGCAGCGATCGACCATTGTTGTTTTCGATGGGCGAGCAGTCCCAGGTTGTAGTGCGCCTGAACGTAGGCGGGTGACATTTCCAGCGCCCTTTTCAGGTGCTTCTCTGCCAGGTCGTTTTGATCGACCAACAAATAGGCGGTGCCGATCTGGGCGTGCGTTTCAGGCAGGTTCGGGTTCAGCCTCAATGATTCCTCGAGCAGGGGCAACGCCTGTCGGGGATGGTTTGATTGCATCAGCTCGATCCCGCGGTGGAGCGATTCGATCGCGCCGGTGGCGAGTGCTTCCAGTTGCCCGCGGAGTGGATCATCCAAAGGCGGGGTCAACTCCCGCTGCTTGTCAGCCAATCCGACTTGTTCGAGGGCGTCCTTCTTCCGGCCTGTCTTGCGCAATGCCTGGGCGAGAATGTACCGCGCGTGCCCATACCGCGGCGCGATGTCGAGCGCAGCCATCAGGAACTGGATCGCGTCCCGGAACTGATCAGCCTGCATCTGACATCGGGCGAGACCGACCATGGCCACTGGGTTCTTCGGCGACACGTTCAATACGTTTTCAAACCGTGACCTGGCCTGTTCGTAGCGATTCTGACGAAAATCGAGGTCAGCCAGCTCCAACAAGGCGGGGACGTAGTCAGGTTGCTGATCAACGAATCGTGATAATGCGCGTCGTGCACGGTCCCAGTCGCCCATGCGGACCAATACCAGACCGTGGTAGTAGTGCCACCGCCTGTCACCCTCGTCGAGGATCAGCGCCCGGCGATAGCAAACCTCCGCCTGGCTGTGGATGTCGTAGATGTGAAACAACATGCCGAGCTGTCCGTTGGCAGCCGCGTTTTCGGGGTTGGCTTGTACGGTGTTAAGGGCATCTCCGAGTTGAGCACGGACCGTCGGCTCGAGTGTTTCAAGCGGAAAAACGGGGATGTCCGGTAGCGATTGGGAGGTTTGGCCATCGTGACCGGTCGGTGCGGTTTCGGAGGACGAATCGTCATGGACGGTTGCCTTCGTCGATTGTTTCCTGTCGCACCCCGCGCAGATCAACAACAAGGTGACGACGAACATGGGTCGCGACGTCATCGCAATCCCTCGCCGACAACTGGTGATCCCGCCCCTTCGACGAGGCGAATCCTTCTGTTGGCGGGTAGGTTGTCGAATTTTTCAACACTACCCCCAGGCCAATCCACGGTGACGGATTGCGGTTTTTGATCCTCGCCCAGTCCAAAATGGACGCGTGGATCATTCGCACTGCAATAGCTGCTGTCTGCGTGCACACGCCGGACGACGGGGGGCGAGTCCCTCCTCTCAAGCGTCACCTTCGCACCGATGGCTGACCTGTTGGTCTTTGTGCCGACAAGTTCCAGGGACAGCCAGGATCGTTCCTGCCCGACGTTATTTCTCAGCAATTGAAGCGGGCCATTGCTGTTTGAAACGAGGATGTCAACGTCACCGTCGTTGTCGACATCTCCGAAGGCTGCCCCGCGCGAGACGAGAAGTCTGGTCACATCGGGTCCAGCGATGGAGGTGATATCTTCAAACTGAAACGACGGGGGACCGAGGTTGCGGACGAGTTGATTCGGAAACGGGTAGGGGTAATCGAGATGAGCATGTTCCTCGGCGATTTTGACGGCTCCGTTGGCGAAAAACAGATCGAGTTGTCCGTCGTTGTCGATGTCGAACCACCCGACGCCGAACGCTGTGTAAGGCAGGCTCATGGCTGCCAGAAGCATGTGATTTGAATGATCATCGAAAGACCCCGCCCCATCGTTGGCCAGCAACGTGTTGTGCTCGCCGACAAGGTGGGCGAGGATAATATCCTCGTCGCCATCAAGGTCGAAATCGGCGGCTGACACACCCATGCCCGCCTCGGGCATGCCTTCTGCGTTGTAGGCTGCCCCAGCCAGGAGCGCCTCGTTTTCAAACGTGCCGTCCTGCTTGTTGATCCAGAGTTGATTGGCATTGCCGTCGTTGGCGACATAAATATCGGGCCAGGAGTCTCCGTTGAAATCCGAACAAACCACCCCAAGACCGCTTCCAAAATGACGATCGACACCTGCTGGCCGAGTGATGTCGGTAAACGTTCCGTCACCGTTGTTGCGATACAAATGGTCGGGAACGGGGTTGAACGATTGGGGGCCGCAATAGTCGCGTCGGCTTGA
Organism: Phycisphaerae bacterium; assembly: GCA_029260165.1. Taxonomy (GTDB): domain Bacteria; phylum Planctomycetota; class Phycisphaerae; order UBA1845; family UBA1845; genus OFTM371. The sequence goes on from JAJDDT010000023.1 coordinate 22,431, forward strand.
TCGACTGTGACATATCTTGTTGTGTCGCACGTCGAAATTGACGTAGTCCGCCACGAACAGATCGAGGTCGCCATCCTTATCGACGTCAACGAACGCTGCGCTGGTGCTCCAGCCCGAACAGGGTGGCATCGCGTCGGTCGACACCTTGCGGAATGTTCCGTCACCGTTGTTTTGGTACAACGCGTTATCGCCGACGTTGGTTACATAAACGTCTACGTCCCAATCGTTGTCATAATCTCCCGTAGCTACACCCATTCCATAACCGGGATCACCAAGCCCGGATTCGTCAGTAACGTCAACAAATGTGATGCGCGGTTGCCCCAAATCGAGGTCGTTGCGAAACAGTCGATTCCGGGCGGAGTCTGAATTACCTGCCCTGGCTGAATCGAGCGGATGAGATTGAATGACGTAGATGTCGAGGTCACCGTCATTGTCGTAATCGAGAAACGCGCATCCCGAGCCTGCGATTTCGGGGAAATAGAATTGGCCTGTCGAACCGGTGCTGTGGACGAATTTCAGGTTGGATTCGTCGGCGATATCGACAAGCCAGGGGACGCCGGCATTGGCAGGATGATCGTCGCGTGTCGCTGATCTTGAGGCGCCATCCCGTTTGCAGCCACCCACCGCAGCGCAGACAAACAACGTCACGACCAGCCACAGCGCTTGCCTATTTCGGGCCTGTGACGTTTTCAAGGAATACCGCAAAATCAGCCAGGCTGACATGCTCGTCACCCTCGCGATCGAGCAGAATGCAATCTTCGCTGGCAAGGAATTCATCACCCGAGTGACAATACTGCAACCTGCCAAAATCCGCGAGATCAACGTCGCCGTCGAAATCAAAATCACCGTAAACATCACAGGCTGTATCGTATCGGCTGACCTGATCGTCATTCGGAAAACAAAGACCACTGGGGACGAAGGTCGGAACGTGTCGGTCGAGATCAGGATCAAACAACGCGTCACGCACGAAGGCCGTCAGCTCCTGAATCTCCTGCCCGGTCAGGTTCAATGGGACAAACAACGGTGACAGGGGCAGTCCGGTTTGATCGGGAACGGCTTCGTTTTTGTAGCGAATGACATCCTCGATCGTCGCAGCCGACCCGCCGTGGAAAAACGGACCTCCCCCTTTCAGCCCACGGATACCCACCGCCCGAAACCTGAAATCGTCGGCGGGGTCGTTCGTCACGGCGGAATGTCCCGGATCGTTTTCACCGTCGGGGACCAGGGGGTGCTCAGCCACGCCCAGCGCGTGGTAGGTGGACGACTCAAGCGCACGTCCCGAATGACACGCGTAGCAATTCGCATCGCCGAAAAACAGCTCCGCCCCGTTGAGCTGCTCGATCGTCATGGCTGAGTTATTGCCGCCCAGAAACGCGTCCCAGGGCGAATGATTGCTGAGCACGGTCCGCTCGTACGACGCGATCGCACGCACAATCTGGAAAAGATCGACAAGCTCGTCCGCGGGCAGATGTGTCTGTTCCGGGAAGGCGGCTGCGAACAAATCGAGGTATTCATCGATTTCGCGAAGCGCGTCGGCATTGATGCGATGATTCTCCAGGGCAGCGCGCACCTGCCGCTCCAGCGGTGGCAGATCTGTTTCAAATGCCAGGAAGAACGCACCGTTCCAGGTCAGTTCCTCGAAATAAACGCTGTTGAGAATACCAGGAGACAGGATGCCGGGATTGTCAATGGAATCAAACGTGACCACCGGTGTCGGACCCAACTCGTCATCAAGCAACCTGTTGATCGGTGTTCGCCTCGCCTGACCCTGTTCGTCAAGAAAACCCTGCCCACCAACACCAAACGCCGTCACCTGCCCAGCCCGAAACGCCGCCTGCTGAAAATGGCACGTCGCGCACGACGCTGTCAGCTCCGTCCCTTCGGCAATCGCCATGGACGTGATCGCGGGATCATGAAACAGAAATCTGCCAAGCTCGATCTTGGCGGGCGTGGTGACGAAATCAGAACGCAACTCACCGTCGGTGAAACGAGGCTGCGGCAATTCCGAGATGTCGTCTGGAATAACAAGCGCGCCCAGATCGCCGGCAACATCTGCAACAAACGCACGAACCTCGATCGCCCGCTGCTCCAGCGGAACGTCACCGGCAGGGGAAAGCGAGCAAAACCCGAGCATACCCCAAATGGCTGCTCCCAACGCCCAGGATGTTCGACGCTCGTTCATGAGTTGAATTTTGCAACCGATCGCACGTCGATCGCACCCTGATCGCGGACAACCTCAATACGCCGCCTTTTAGAGCGGACCGGTATTCTGCTTCTGCATTTCCGCAAGGTCAGCCTTGTCGACATCCTGGTCCACGTCGAAATCGAACACCGCGCAGCCATCGCCCAGCGGTCCCGCGTCGGGGCCTGTAAAACACAGATCGAATTGCTCGAAATCGAACACGTCGTTGTCGAAATCGCCGTCAGCGTCACCACGGACGAACGCCGTCAAATCAACCGTCGCGCTCGCCATCAGCACAGGCTCACTCTTACCGTGATTTTCCCACAGCTCAAACAGCTTGTCGCCCCAGTCATTGGTCACGTTCTGATCACGCAGAAACTCGATGTAGTCCTTGCTGGAGGTCTGGTAGAGCAGATTGACCGTCGCACTGACAGCTTCGGAATCAATCAGATAGGTGGTGTCGGACCAGAACTGCCCGTCCGCGTAGACCGCGCCCACCGGTGCGCCCCCGAATTCTGCAAAAACCGCGTTGTCAAAACCACGCGGAGGAACGCGATTGTCCTTCACATACAGATTGTTGAGTGCGAAGTGGAACGTCACACCAGCGGGAATACCGGTGGCCTGCGAAATCGCCTCATCGATGCCCAACTGAGCTTCATACACCGTCGTATCTTCCCCATGCAGGTCAGCCGTCAGCAGATTGTACACCCCTCGTTCCCCGATCATCTGATCATTGGTATCGAAATACTGCACGTTTATCCACATCCGACGCCCTTCCGGATAACCGGTCGGCAACTTGTGACCCGTCTCGTTAATAACCCGCACGTTGAGCCCACCGCCAAGCTGGTCCGCCTCCAACGTCGCAGCCAACTGCAACATCTCGATCGACTTCTGCTGACCCGTGTCCAGATTTGAATTGAATTCGTCCTGGTTCGGGATGAGATCGAAAGGCCACATCTCGGCCGTCAGTTCCTTGATCGCATCACGGACCCATGAATTCCCGCCCGCAAAATCGTGTCGCGGCATGTCCGGTCGCGGTGGGTAAACCTCCTGACCTCCCAGCTCGGGCAGACCCTGAATGCAGCCATTGCCGTCACGGTCGGGCATGTGGCAGTCCTGACAGGTACTGACCACCGTCGTCGGGAGGTTTCCACCAAATCGTCCACCGGCGTCTACACCAATGGGGTACTCGCTGTTTAACCATTCACTGTAGGTTCGCTCGACAGGGAACATATCGTACTGATCGCCCGTCGGGTGGGGCGCGCCAAGCTCGCCCAGTGCGTAGGTACCATCGGGCTGTTTGACGTAGGCGGGATTGCCGACATCGTGACAGGTCGCGCAGATTCCAGAGGTCTTGTGGAACGGGCTTTGAACAAACAGCGGCGACGGCAGACCCATGGACAACAACGCCGTGTCGCCAGGATGCGGCGGATCATTGATCAGGGCAAAAGGACCACGCCGGCGATCAAACGGGTCGATGATGTAATTACCGGAACCCGGGCGCGTGGGGAGAGGACTGATCGCAGCCAGAACGTCCATGTCCTCGTCCGGGCTGATACCGGGCTTGAAATCCGGATCCACCATCCGGTGACAGATGTGACAGGCTACACCGTCGCGATCGAAATCCGTCAAGGCTGACCCATCCGTCGGAATCGACCGCCCTTCAAGCCATGCCTTGGGGGTGTGACACCGCAGGCAAAGGTCGCCACTGTCAGCGACGTCCTGATTGGCCACGGTCAGGCAGGCATAGAAAAGGGGATCGCGGGCAGCCTGCGCCATCATGCTTCCCTGCCAGTTGGAAGCCACCTCGACCTGTCCGACGAACTGAATACCATGACAGATGAAGCAGTCGAACGGCGCGAACGCAATGTCCGTCACGATCGTGTCGGGCTGGGTTCCGGGAACGAAAAAATCATTCAGTTGCGCTGGAACCTGGGTCTGCCCATCCTGATTCGTCGCCCTGGTCGATACGCCCAGACCGATCATCGCCACGACCACCGCCCCCGCCAATACGATCCTCTTACCTGCAAAAATTCGATGTAGCATCAATGTTTTCCTGCTCCGCCGGAGTCGATTGCCCTCGCCTGAACAGGCAGAACCTTCACCCACAGCGCCCGGGAGAATTCCCGGATTTCCTCCTCACGAAAACGGTGGCAGGAACAGGAAAGCATTTGCGCCCACAACCGATACATACCAGCGGTCGATTATAGCGAACCGAAACGCGCCAAACCATGTACGGTTGCAGTTGATTATCCGGTTATTCGGACGTTTTCACGCGAAAACCGGCACATTATCAAGTGTGAGTGCATCTGTTTCGCTCGCGCACGAAAACGGACATGAGCTTTGTTCAAAAGCCCATGCCCGTCGTTGCATGCGGTTGCGGTGATTCCTTCGTCTCAGACCCCGAAAGAACGGGTCGGAAAGGGTGAAACCGGTCTAGAAGTTGACCGGCAGATCGAAGTTCGATGCCAGCAGACGAGCCTTCGTCGCTGTCACGAACGGGTTGTCACAAATCTTGGTGACATAGAGTGGCTCTACACCACAGATGTTGATCATGGGGCTGCGACCAGGGGTCACGCCGTCCTGCGGTACACGAACCAGGTGGCCACTCCAGTTGCACACATAGGTGCCCGGTTCCTGAATCGAATCAAAAGCGATGCAGGTACCGGCATGCGAGGTGAACTGGCTGTTGGCTGCATTCAGTGTCTGGTTGAAAGCTTGACCTTTGCTCATTGCGTATTCTCCTTGGAAATAAGGGGTGTAACTGGTACTCATTTCAAAAATTGTGCAGACCGCATGATCTTGTCGGTGATCGGGATTCCGAACGGCGTGTTAAGAAGATGTCCCACTCGTCGGATTCGGTTTCCCCACTCGACCGATCGGCGATGACACGCCGATCACACCCCCAATTACGGCAAATCGGGGTCGAAATCTGAATTAGAAATTCGTAAGTTTCGCGTGCTCAGGGCGTGCGCTGGTGGGGTGAATTATTGGACCTGTCGGTTGGACCATATTTCAAACCGGACCTGTCCGGATGCGTCGAAAATCGTCGTAATTCGCGGCAAATTCGGGGGGAATGGTTCGTTGGGACGCGCGATGATGATGACTGACTGATTCGGGTTGACTGAGAACGAGCGTTCCATTGTTTCGGTGGTGGTGTCTGCGACAAACGGACCAAACGATCCGACGCGATGGAATCCGTCGGTTGGCCTGACGTAGTCCACCGATTTGTCCCACATGTGAAAATCCGCCGGCGACACGGGGAGCGTCAGCAGGGTCAGAATATAAGGCTCGCCTGAATGCCACCGCTTGTCTGCGTCGTTTTGCACTGAAATGTAGACGTGGTCGAATTCTGACCAATGGGGGCGGATGGCTTTCAATGCCCGAACGAGGTCATCCTGATACAGTGCTTTGACCCACGGTTCGCGCGACCAAATGCTGAAATACTGCCAAAAACAAACCCCGCCGTTGATCGCGACGCCAACCGCGATCGCTGACGTGGCGCTCATTTTCAGGGATTTTCGACGCTGCGGGATGGCGGTCGAAATCGCGGCGAATCCGACCGCGCCAAGCCACTGAAACACAGGCAGTCCACAGGCGGACCGCAGCGCATGGACACCGCCGACCCCCGTTGAATCGATCCCGCCATAGGTGATCGCCCCCGGAATCGGGTACAGGATGAGCCACAACAGCAGGAACCGATGCAAGTGACTCCGTCGGCAGTGCCACAGGCTGACACCCGTTCCGACTAACAGCAGCGGTAGCAGAACCCAGTTCAACTGCCCCAGTCCGCGAATGGATTGCAACGGGTAGGGGTCTCCGCGATCGAACAGCCAATCGAGCGAAAAATGGTGCACATACTGAACCGCGACCCGCTCAGTCTTCTCACCGATCGTCCATGTCGGGTGATGAAACACGGACACCTGTCGCGTCCGCGCCATCACGCTGTCCGGGTCTTGAAAACAACGGATCGCCAACGGCGTTACGATCACCCCCGCGAGCAATATCGCGCCCATGACCGCCAGCCTGAGACGGGGATTTTTCAATACGGTCAACACATCACGATAAAAACAGACAACACCAGCCAAAATCAGCATCGGCGTCACAATCCGCATCGTCGAATACGCGTAGAATGACAGGGCGGTCACGACCGCAGCAGCCACGAGATACCCCCATCCATCCCGCCATTTCGACCCCAGCCACATGGCGATGACGATGCAGGCTGGCACCAGCGTGGCTTCATGCCCGATCCGTGACAGATGCAAATGCCAGGGCGACACAGCCAACAACGCGGCTGCCACAAGCCCGGCTGACTCTCCGACCGACCGCTTCACCAATCCGTAAAACGCCAGAATCGTCAGCACACCAAGCACAGCGGCGGGTGCACGCGTCGACCAGATCAAATGATCCGCTCCCGCCAGCAGATGAAACGGAATACAGAGGTAGGCATACAACGCCCCGCGGTGGTCGGACCGTCCAAGCCCTTCCAGCAGCACAGGCCAATCGTGCCCCCATCGGTCCTGACCCGTTTTCAGCAGGGACCAGGCGTCGTATCCGTTACCGGCTTCGTCGTGATGAATCCCCGGTGGACAGGTCGTCAATCCGACCAACCGCGACGCAACCGCCACCAGCAGGATGCCGACCAGAATCCAACGTGAGAGGGACATAACTCATGTTGTACGCCACGCCACCGCGATAGAAAAGCTCGATTCATTGACGAGGCAGGGGGTTTTTACTACGGTCGCTGTCTCAAGATGAAACCTGAAACATAAGGGCGAGCCATGAATACCTCCAAATCCGCAGTACTATTCCCTGCATTCGTCTGCCTGGCCTTCACCGCCTGCAACCTGCCGACGGTCATGACACCCCAATCCGGAGACGACGACATTGTTATGGATGACGAGGTTGTTATGGATGACGAGGTTGTTATGGACGATGGCGTCGCGGCGAATGACGAATCGGATCCCGACGACGAATTGGCAACGTTTGAAGACCCGGACTCCGACTTCAGTACGCAGGACGTGCTTGACGTCGATGGCCAGATCGTCAGGTTCGACCCGGTCCGTCAGCAGCTTGTCTGGGTGGAGGATGACCTCGCATTCGATGGATTCGACGTGGACGGTAACCTGCTCTCAAAAGGATTCTTCACGGTGCGGTTCGGCACCGAAGATGGTCAGCGTCGCGCCTATTTCACCGAAACCAATCCACCGACGATTTGCGACATCAGCGCTCCCGGTGGCTCGCTCAGTATTCGCTCAACCGCGACACTCGTTCCGCAGGAATAGGCACGCTACGAAACAGCGGACTCTGCCGGAAACCGCAGATTCAGGGAGGTGGGTGGCTTGCCGGTCGCCCACGCCTGCATGCGTCCCAACTCGGAGGGCCAGTCCGCAGCAGACCGCCGCCCCAGATACAACCCGAACAGGCTGTCCAAAAGACCCGTAACGTCCTCTATCTGCGTGAAACGCTCCTCGCATCTCGCCCGTCGATCCGTTGCTTCGGACTCCGGGAGTCGCAAACCTGAGACAGCCAGCTTTGGTCCGTCCAATACGAATGGAAACTCGCCTCCACGACCACCAAGAATCAACCCCGCCTTGACAGGTTGCTTACCGATGACCAATCCCGCTTTGGCCTCCGGGGATCGAGTCGGCACGTCACAACGAATGGTGTCTGACCCCGTCGAATTGAAATCGCAGTCCAGCCTCATTGTTCCACTGAACGACACAAACACGTCTTCGCCCCGCAGGCTGAACGTTCCCTCGTCCTCTTCGGACTTGTACCAAAGCCAGGTCAGAAATTCTTTCCCAAGGAACTGTTGACCGTCGAACGAAAACCCGTCGTCATCGGCGACGGCTGTGGGTGACACCAGATGGAAAGGCTCCGCGTCTTCCACCGCCCGGGCGTCACCGGCTGCACTCATGATGCGATAGGCGACATCCTCCGAGCCTCCCAAATCGAGCGACAGATCGAACGTGTCCCGGAACAGTTGAATGAATTTGTCGCCGGCGGTACTGCCCAGGCTTGCGAAATAGATGGTTTTGGCTTGTAGATCGATCAAAACCGGTACACTGGAAATACGGCGGAACCGGCCGTCACGGGCTTCCTTCTCCGCGCGATCGACGGCTTTTTGTCGGGCATCCTTGCGCTGTCGGGATGTCAGCAGTGGTCGTCCGGACGCCTCCCGCTCCACCTCTTCCTCGACGGCGACGTAGCTGCGGACGATGTTGGCGGGGGGTGCGGTCCGGTCCATCCGCATCCACAGATGAATGAATCGGTCGATGGCGACTTTTTCCCCGGTGATATCGGTGTCGAACAGGTTCGTCGGCGCGATCCATCCGATCTGAATCCCGTCCGGACTCGCGTCGGTCGCCCGTCCGAACGCGTTCGCTTTGATCGCTTTGATCATCGCGTCATCCGCCGAAGCGGGCGACTGTCCTGTCATGAAAAACCGCCGAAACGACACAGGTCCGGAAGCAAATCCCATCGCGTCATCCTCCTTCAATACCGGTTAAGAGACGAGAAACTAACCGGCCATCGGAGACGGTCAATCGCCCTTATGGATACACGACCACTCCCCAAACGGCGTAACGTCCGGAGATTGCAGACGATCCGGAATAATCAAGAATCAATTCACAGCCTCGATATTTTCGGAACCCCCCGATTCGCCTCTGTTTTCGCATCGGTTGACACCATTGCGGCACCGCCTACGATCCGATAGCACTACCAGTGACGGAACGCAATCCACACCATCGTTGATACCCAGGCAGGTGCCTTGTGCAACTTCAAATCAGCAACGAGTACGACAAGCTCGAAGCCGTCCTCGTGCATCGTCCGGGTCAGGAAATCGAACGACTTACCCACGAGAACATGAGTCAGTTTCTTTTTGAGGACGTGCCTTACCTCAGGCGGATGGTTGAGGAACACGACGCCTTTGTCGGTAAGATGCGCGAGCAGAATATCGACGTTGTTTATCTGGAAAACTACCTTCTCGACCTCGTTCGGGACGATAAGACGCGCAGGCTGATTATCGAGCAGGTGTGTCAGGCAGCCATGGTTCCCGCCATCGTTGACGACCTCGCCAGTCTCAAACACTGGAACGAAAACGAACTCGTCGAAATCCTTTTTGCGGGTGTCACGGCCACCGAATTCGCAAACGCCACCGGACAACGTCTCTCGCGTGGTGATGAGGGTCGTTTTCTCCTCCCGCCGGTTCCGAACGCTTATTTCAGTCGCGACCCAGCCGTCGTCGTCGGCGAGGCAGCCATCTCCAGCAAGATGCACTACCGCGAGCGCGTTCGCGAATCTCTGCTGACCCGCGCCGTTCTCGAACACCACGATGCTTTCAAGGGCCATACCATTGCCTACGGCGGAACCGATGAACCCACCGAAGATCGGCCTTTCACGGTCGAAGGCGGCGACGTCATTATCCTGTCGAAGGAGTCCGTCCTCATCGGTGCCAGCGAGCGCACCCGCAGCGAGACCATCGAACTGATCGCCGCGAAATGCTTCCAGGATTCGAATATTCGCCGTGTCTACGAGATACCCATCCCCACCGAACGCGCCTTCATGCACCTCGATACCGTTTTCACGGTGATCGACCGGGGCATGGTACTCACCTACGCTCCCGTCATGCACGACATTCGCTACATCCATCGATACGAACCGACGGAAGGCCCCAACGGAGCCGGCGCGAAACGCGTCACCGAGGACCGCGCGTTTCTCACGGTTTTGAAGGATGAATTCGGGTGCGATGTCACCGTTGTCGAAACGGCTGGTGGGCAGGAACAGTTCGCCTCACGCGAGCAACGCACCGACGGTACGAACGCACTGGCTGTCGCTCCCAAAACCGTGATGACCTACGAAAGAAATGAACGCACCATCACCGCCCTTGAGGACCACGGCGTCACCTGCATCAACGTGGGTGACTCCGAACTCGTTCGAGGACTGGGCGGCCCCAGGTGCATGACCATGCCCCTGCGACGTGCGACAACGTGATCGCCCTTGTATTGATGTAGCATCATCCCTCGTGGGGTCGAACGTGGCGGCCGGCGGTGGTTGTGGGTATGCTTGGGCGGATGGGTTGCGGATTATTCGAGGTTGACAACGAGATTGAACGGAGGAGCTGACGGTGGCGGATTTGTTTGCGACGATCAGGACGGGCAAGGGTGATATTCGGATCAAACTTTTTGCGGGCGAGGCTCCGGTGACGGTGATGAATTTCGTCAATCTGGCGAAGCGCGGGTACTACGACGGGTTGACGTTTCATCGCGTGATTCCGGATTTCATGGTTCAGGGTGGTGATCCGACGGGGACGGGGACAAGTGGGCCTGGGTACAAGTTCGGCGACGAGTTTCATCCGAATTGCAAGCATGATGGCCCCGGGGTGCTGTCGATGGCGAATTCGGGCCCTGGGACGAACGGGAGTCAGTTTTTCATCACGCATGTGGCGACGGACTGGCTTGACGGGAAGCACTCGGTTTTCGGAAAGGTGGAATCAGGGCAGGACGTTGTCGACAAGGTTGCGGGGGGTGACAAAATGGATCGGGTCGAGATAGAGGGTGACCCGGCGGACCTGTTCGCGGCGCATCAGGGTCAGCTTGATGAGTGGAACGGAATTCTGGATAAGAAGTTTCCGGCCGGGAATTAGGTCATTTTGAAAGCGCAATACCGTACCGGTAACTGCCTGCGGGTACATGTCGGTCCGGTCTGCGCAGGACTGGTTGTCACTTTTTCGGTCTCGGTCTATCGAAACCGTCTCTGCTTCCCCGCCTTCGGAGATTTGCCTTCCACGAGGACAAGGGACTCGTTGATTTCGTTGGCGAGTGATTCGGGAAGTTTATTTGATTCTACCTGTCGTTGGAGGGATTCCAGGGCGGCGGTGCCTTTGGGACCCGCGAGGGCAAGGGATTTGACGGACAGGCGGGCGAGGAGTGTCGATGGGTCGCGGTGATTGGCGTAGGTCCAGTTGATATCCCGGTTTGTCCAGTTGGCGGGGTCGGCGCTGTCGATGAGCCAGCCGAGTGTCTGACCTGTCTGGTCGTGTGGAGCGAGCCTGCCCAGGGCGAAAATGGCTTCTGATATTTCGGCGAGTTTGGCGATTGAGATGTTTCCGGTTGGGCTGGTGATGCACTGGGTAAGGATATTGCACTGGGTTGGGTCGTTGCAGAAACCTAGGGCGCGGGCGATGTTTTGGGCGTGGGGTTTGTAGCGTGGCTGGTTGAGCATGTTGGCCAGTGTGGCAGCGGTGGTTGGGGCTGCGTTTTGGAACAACTCGCGTGGGATTCCAGCCAGGTATTTACGATTGATGACGCGGTCAAGCCAGGCTGACTGCGCTTCGTTTTCGTCGCGGGTGAATTCGTTGAGAATTGGTTTGGTGACGATGGTTTTGCCGATTGTCCTGGTGGCGGTTCCCGGTGTTGGGGAGAGAAAGGCGTTTCGTTCAAAGTCGTTGAGCGCGTTGGTGTTGGCTTCAAAGGTGTGCATGAGGTTTCGCGGGCAATCGTCGCGATGCCCCAAACCCTGGACGTGGCCCCACTCGTGCGCCCAGACGTCGGGGTCCGCGAGAGCGGAGAGGATGGCAGTTCCACCCGTGGCAGCGCAGCCTATGACGACGGTCATGTCGGAGGGGTCGGAAACACCGCACACGCCGACAAGGAGGTTGACGATCTTAATATCCTGGGGTTCGTTGAAGATGGCCTCCAGGTCTGCCTCCGAGGTGACGACAGGGTTTCCAATATCAAACGTCGTGAGAATTCCATCGCGTTGAAAGGAAACGGCTGTTGGGACGTCGGGGCAGTCGGTGTTGTCCTGATTGAGCAGGGTTGTGGCGGATGCGAGGAAGGAGTCGACCTGGGTGTCGGTGAATTCCTGTTCGATGTGTCTGGCGACGGTGAGGTTGAATTCATTTTCGGTGTTCGGGTCGGCGGGGGTGCTGCCTGGGGAGCTGGGGTTGTTGTCGCAAAAGTTGATGAAGTTGAGTTCGTCGAAATTGGAGCACCCGTCACCGTCGGTGTCGATGGGGTTGACGGGGGTGTCCTGGGGGTCTGTGGGGTCGGAGCCTGGGATGCCGTTGCGTTCCACGACGTCGGAGAAGCCATCACCGTCGGAGTCGATCAGGGTGCCTGTTCCGCCACCACCGACGCAGCCTGTGCAGAATCCGGTAACGACGAGAGCGACAGTGGCAAGCAGAACGAGGCGTTGATTTCGTGACACTTCCTGACTCCGTTTGGTTGCGGGCGAGACCGGGCAACGATTGGCCGTCGGCGAAAAAATGGCGGACGACAGGAATATCATCGGAATATGATGGGGCAGGGGCCAACGCGGAAGCGTGAAACGGGCGGTTTTTTCGGGCGGGGATGAAAAAAAGACGGGTGGGGTGTCCCGGCTCGCCGCAGCGAACCGTGTGGTCGCGACACGTTACCGCTCAATTAAGAGCGGCCCCACCCGCGGGATGTGCTTTTTGGCATTTTTCCGCAGCGTTATTGCCAGCGGAAAATTTCGAGCATTTCTTCAAGCACCTCGTGCTCGCGCTGCGTGCCGACGATGCTGAGGGCGTTTCGACCCTGACGCGAGACGATCATGCGCACGTCACCCGGCGCGAGCATGTCGAACAGGAGGTCGGTTTTCTCCTTGTCGAAGTCGTATTTTTTTCGAACGCGTTCACCTTCGATCATGTGATCAAACGCGTCGCCTCGTCTGGTCCAGTTGAGCAATTGAAGACCGACGTCGAGGGCGTCGATTTCCTGCAGTGAACCACGGACGGTCACGCGATCGCCGTTGCGAGAGACGATAACGGTGACGTTGGGCGGTGCGAGCAGGCTGTAGAGCAATTCACCCTGCCGGGCGTTGAGGTGATATTCGTTGACGGCGTCGTGGTTCTGAGTGTTGGTCGTGGTTGGTCGTGAATCCGCGTCGTCGTTCCAGTGTCGTTCGAGTTCGTGTTTCCACTCGCGCCAGGCGGCGGTGTGTTTTTGAATGTCGCGTTCGAGCTGTTCGTAGCGGTCCCTCGCGTCCTGCTGCCAGGTGTGCCAGCGTTGGCGCCACTCGTCGGTGTATCGTTGCAGGTCGTCGCGTTTCAGTCCGTGCGGCAACGCGGGTGGACGTGGCGGAGCGGGCAAGGCTGTTGGTTGCTGATCAAGTCGGTCGTCAATGCGCTCGAGGACGGCGGTCATCTCAGCCAGCCGCTTTTCGACCGATTCGAGGCGTTGTTCGAGTTTCGCGAGGTCGTTGTGTTGCCGGCGCGCGGGGGTGCGTGGAGGTTTCGGTGCGTCGGTGTCGGGCGCGGCGGCGAGGACGGACGGGGTCAGGGCTACAGCCACGAGCATGAGTGTGAGTCGTCCGGCCAGCGGTCCGTGCGGTTTTTTTGTGCGATACATGGTATTGGCTCCTTTGACATTTCCGGTGTGACACGGAATGAGCGTCCCTTGTCGAAGACACCTCAGAATGTCCACATAGATTACCCGTACGATCGTCGGGATTCGATGGAAACCCTGTAAAAAACGGTCAGGCGTGTTCCTGTCTGAATCGCCACTGTTCATTCGTTGCGGTTGGACATTTATTGCCTGCTACACCGGTGGCCCACCAACGTCGCACTGGTTTTCGCCATTAATCGCATGAGGACGACGGTTGGTTACACTAACGCAGGAGGTGCTGTGCTGTCTCTCAATTGAGGGGCTATATTCACAATTGAGCAGCCTGGACGTTTGCGACGGTGTTCGCGATCTTTATGGAACAACTGTTCCTGTTGTATCCAATGACGACTTTACCTGGGCCATTTGATGCTTCGGTTGATGGGGAATGGTTTCCATGGGTCGGGATCTGGTTCGGTGACGAGTTGTCCGAGGTCGATGGCTCGGGCGAGGTGGGGTTCGTATCCGAAGGCGAGGTCGCCCCTGCGAACGATGATGTGTACAGGTTTTCCGGCGGGGACCATGTAGAGGGATTGGACGAGGTGTTGTGCGGAGTTCACGTCCTTGCCGTTGGCGTTGATGATTTTGTCGCCGGGACGGATGCCGAGGTCGTACATGGGTGACGGGTTGGCGACGCCGACGATACGCAATCCGTCGTCGGCGCGCCGACTGAAACGAATGCCAAGCCAACCCCGATAGATCGACTCGCCCGTCATCAGCTCCTCGCAGATCGCGTCGACGCGGTTCTTGGGTAGGGCGAAACCGATGCCCGCGTCGTAGAACTCGACGCCTGCGAGTTCGCCCGGTCGTTGTGCCATCGGGACACAGAGTCCGATAACACGTCCGTGGACATCGATGAGTGGTCCGCCGTAGTTGGCTGGCGAGAGTTTGGCGTCGGTCTGGACGGCGTTTCCCATCATGCGGTTTTGTGCGGAGACGACGCCCACGGTGACGGAGGGTTCGCTTCCGCCGAATCCGCGACCGAGCGCAATCGCCCACTGACCTGTGCTGATTTCGTCGGGGGAGACCCACGGAGCAGGTTCGAGGTCGTCGGCGTCGATGTGCAGGAGGGCGAGTTTTCGGACCTTGTCGCTGGCGACGAGTTCAGCCACATAGCGGCGGTCGTCGCTGAGTCGAACGGTGATGTGGGTTGGGTTTCTGACGAAATTGAAGCTGCTGGTAATGATGTAGCCATCGCTGCGGTAGATGATGCCGGTGGTGGGTCCGTCGGCGACGACGAACGATGAGCCCAGGGTGTCGCGGAACGGGCTTGGCTGGTCTTCGTCTTCGGGCATACCGTCCTCGTCTTCCATGTCGGGCATGCCGTCACCGGGATCGTGGTTCAGCGTCGGGATGTCGAGGTCGGTGATGACGCCTCTTGGGATGGCTCCGCCGACGGTTTCAATCTGGACGGTGTAGCGGGTGGCTTGTTCGATGGCGTTTCGGAACACGCGTTGGTGGGTACGTTGCAGGTCGGGGTCGTCCTGATTGGCGGGTGATGTCGCGACGACCGCGAGGGTCAGGATGGCTGTTGCGATGTGGTGCATTATCTTGGCTCCTCGAGGGTGAGGGTTGTGTTGACGAGCTTGTTGTTGCGAATGAGGGTGACGTCGATTCTATCGCCTGCGCTTTTGGTGCGGATGATTTTTCGGAAGGCGTCGACGTCGCCGACTTTTCGGCCATTGAGCGAGACGATGAGGTCGTCTTTTTTGATGCGGGCTTTTTTGGCAGGTGAGTTTCGTTTGACGCGTTCGACGTAGACGAGGTCTTTTTGATAGCCCATCTCGAAAAGCTTGAGGCCATGGTAGGGTTCGAGGCCTGTGTCGGTGGTGGATTCGTCGGGGGCGGAGTCCGGGTCGAGGTAACGGGTGACAAATCCGTGGACGACTTCGACGGGGACGGCGTAGTTGAAGTTGGTGTGTGTTCGGTTGGAGATCACGAGTCGTCCGATAATACCGACCCAGTTTCCTTCGATATCGACCAGTGGTCCGCCCGGGGTCCCCGGGGTGCTGGTGATGGCGTCGATGGCGAGGACTTCGCCCTGGTAGGGGAAATCGCGGGCTTTTCGTTTGGCATCGAGGTCGGTTCGGGCGCTGAAGACGCCTCGGGTGACGGAGACGTGTTCGCGTCCTTCGGCGACCTTGAAAGGATTGCCGGCTGCGATGACCCATTCACCGGGGAAGAGTTTTCTGGAGTCGCCTGGTGGGAAGTATTTGAAAGCGCCGGGGCCCGACGGTGGGTCCGGGGCGCGTTCACCCCGGAGGTTGTAGCGCGGGAGTGGGACGAGCTTGAGCAGGGCGAGTTGGAGATTGGCGTCGGTGGTGAGGACCTTCGCGCCGTAGACGTTGCCGTCCTGTGTCACGACGCGGAGTCGTTCGGAGTCGAGCAGGAGGGACATGACAGTGACGACCATTCCGTCGTCGGAGACGAGGGTTCCGCTGCCGTAACCCGCGGACAGGCCTGCCTTGAGTCCGTAGAGTCTGACGCAGCGAGGACCGACGGTTTCGATGGCGTGGTTGAACCCGCCGGCGAGGAGGGTGGTTGGTGCGAGCAGGGCAATGCAGATGGCTCGTTTCAGGTTCACCTCGTCACCTCCAGGTTGGAGGCGGTTTCGATGAAATTGAGGGATTCGGAAACGACGGTCATCTGGTGAGGCCAGGTGACGCCGGAAATTTCGCGGTAGTCATCGAACGTGATTTCGAGACGTTTTTGGGTTGGGCGATCGGTGACGACGATGCGTGCGGGCAGAGATGAGCCGCGCTCGAATCCGATGTTGATGGTCATGTTTTCGTCGGGTTTCCAGGCGATGGTTTCGAGGCGTCTTTCGCGTTGGATGTGCCCGGCGTCGTCGATGGTGACGAGGGCATCGCTGCCCTGGTGGGTCGTTTCGTCGTGTTCCCAGAGCGGTTTGCTTGAAAGGAAGACCGAGCGGAGGGCGCGGGTCGCGCGGTAGAGCAGGGTTTGGTCGGTGGTGAGGGTGAATTGGCGGTCGTTTTCGGTCCAGTAGGCATCGTCGTGGGTGAGGTGGATGACGCGGGTGGTTGATCCGTCGGGTGCGGTTTCGGTGCGGGTGTATTGGGAGCCGGTGTCTTCGATGGTGAAGGTCGAAGATTGGTTGTCGTCGGTGAGGCGGGTTGCTTTCCATTTCCATTTTGCGGGCGAGGTGGCGGATGATTGATTGACGGCGGAACGGAATGCGTCGAGCGTTTCCCTGGTGGCGGATTGGTGGTGTTCCTGGGGGACGGTGTATTCGCCTCGGAGCGGCGGTGGGGCGGGGTCGAGTCGGACCACCTTGTGGTTGATGCGACCGCTGGATTTGTAGGTGATGGGTACAGGCCAACCGGCGGGGTAGGTTCCGATGAGGCTGGCGAACTGGTTGGCGCTTTGGACATCGACGTCGCCGAAGCGGAGCAGTTCGTGACCGACCCGGATGCCCGCGTTCCAGGCGGGTGCGTCTTCAAACAGTTCGTTGAATACGACCTGATCGACGTAGTCGGTGGTGGTGGCGTGGAGGGTGCCGTGAATGGCGAGGTTTCCCGCGCGGAGCGTTGGGAGGAATCGTTTGATCTGGTTGATGGAGATGGCGTAGCCGAGTCCGACGTTGTATCGACCGCGGGCGTATTTGTGCATTTCGGCGGAGATGCGTCCGTTGATGCCGATGACGTTGCCATCGCGGTCGAACAGCGGTCCACCGGAGTTTCCGGGGTTGATGGCGGCGTCGGTCTGGATGCAGTCGGTGTAGACGAGCGTTTCGCCCTCGCCCTGCCAGCGGTGCACGCCGGTGACGAGTCCGGTGGAGACGGTCGGGGAGTAGTCTTCCGCGAGGGTGAAGGGATTTCCCATGGCGATGACGTCGTCGCCGACGCGGACGGCATCTGAGTTTCCGAGTTCGGCGTGGTCGTAGGTCTCTTTTCCGACGAGTTTGAACATGGCGACGTCGCCGGTGATGTCGACGCCGAGGACCTCGAGGCGATAGAGCTTGCCGTCGGAGAGTCCACCGACCCCGATGCGCGTGTTCATGAATTTCATGACGACGTGGTAGTTGGTCAGACCGTAGCCTCTGGGGTCGATGATGACGCCTGAGCCGCCTCCGAGCCTGTCTTCGTCGAAGATGCAGACGACGGATGGGGTGATGCGTTGGACGACCTCGACGCGGCGGTTTTGTTCCGACACGACCCTTGCGAGATCGTCCTTGATGTCGGTTGGGGCAGCAGTAGCGAGGCTGACGGCGGTCAGCAGGAGTCCGATGGCGAGCGTGCGGATCATGGTGTTTCCCCTGGTGTGATGAGTCGTGCGTCGGCCCAGTTGGCGAGGTCGCTGATGTCGAGTTGTTCGGCGAGGTCGGTGATGAGGGTCAGTTTTCCGATGCCCCTGATGTTGACGGCGATGGGTCGGGGGTTGTTGGTTCCGGTGACTGAGTCGGATTCGTAAAGGATGCGACCGTCGCCGAGGATTTTGAAAACAACGTAGCCTCCGGGTCTGACCGAATCGTCGATGCCGATGGTGGCGGCGAATGTTTCACAGGGCTGGTCGAGGGTGTAGGTGATTTCCGTATTGGCGTGGGTGCCGATGCCTTTGTCGTAGGACTGTCCGGCGAGGGCGATGGGACCGTTGGCGGCGTTTCGGTCGAATCGTGGCGGGATGGGGTCGAGCAGTTTTCCTGCGGAGGATTGTTCCGTTGGGGTCAGGTCGGAGAGGTAGACAACGCGGGGGCTTTTGAATTGAAGCGTCGCGACGCGATACAACGGAAGCGTGATCGATTGTCCGATGGCGGTGTCGAAGGTGAGGGATTCGTCGTTGGAGGACGTCATTTTTCCCGGCATGACGGTGCCGTCGGTGAGGGTGGCGGTCATGGGCCAGCGTTGTTGGGTTGCGAGTCCGACGGCGAAGACAACGGCTGGGACGTTTTTGGTGGAGAAGGTGCGTTCATTACCGTTGAAGATCAGGCGTCCGCCGGTTGTGTCGAGCGAGAGAATGCCGCATTTGATGGTGGTCGGGGTGTCGTTGCGGAGGGCGATGAGGACATCTTTCCCGGCGAGGCGGTTTTGTCGGAGCTGGTCGAACTGCTCGCGGGTGTCGCGATGGGTTTTGCTGTTATCGAACCACAGGGCGGCGAGTTTGTCGAAGGGAATAGTGAGTTGATCTGCGATGGTGGTTTCGGCGACGACAGCGATATCGGCGGAGCCTGTGATCCGTCCCATCAGTTTCCCACCGGCGGCGGGGTAAAATTCGGTGAGATAGTCGGGGTTTGGGGGCGATGGCCGGTGGGTGAATCGAACCTTGTGGATGTCGGCGAGCTGGAGCGTCGTTGTCTTTTTGTTTTGCGTGATGGTGATCAGGTCAGGTTTGGCGCTTTGCCATTGGCCTGTCAACTCCGTGCCGTCGATTTTGACGATTGTAACGCGGTCAGCCTGCACAAGATGGGTGGTCAGTGCGAGGACGACAATGGTGAGGATGCTGCGGGTCGTGATGGTCACGGTTGTTTGGAAAGCTCCTGATAGTATTGTTCGACGAGTTGGCGGTATCTTGACGGAAAGCTGTCGCGCAGGGCTTGCAGGATTTTCTCGCGTTCTGCGGGCGGCATGGTGCCCCAGGATTCTCCGGGTTTGGCGGTGCGTTTATCGCGGAGATAGGTTTCGCCCGTCTGTCCACCCGGCAGAGCGGAATCGGGCATGGGTGAGGATGGGCCTTGGCTTTGCCCGCCGGACGAACCTCCGCTGCCGGAACCTGAACTGCCACTTTGTTCCTGTTGTTCAGCCTCTTCGATGAGCTTGTCGAGTAGTTCGATGGCACGTTGTTGTCGGGTTTGAACGGGTTGGCCTGTTTCGAGATGGGACAGTCTTCTTCCGGCGTAGACCATCAGGTCTGCCACTTCGTCGATGCTTTCGGGTTTTCGGCCTTTGAGTTCGACGAGGATTTGTTGCGCACTGATGCGCAGGCGGCTTGAGGCGTCGGGGAAACGAACGAGCATTTCGAGGAAGAGTCTCTCGGCCTGCTCGAATTCGAGTTCCTGCAGGGAGAGATAGGCGCGGGTGTAAGACATTTCGGCGGCGAACCGGGTGTACAGATCGACGGCGGTCAGGTCTGCGAGGAAGGATTCGAGTTTTTGGCTGGCGATGTCGAGTTTGTCCTGCTCGATGAGTGACTTGACGACGAAGACGTTGGCGTTGGCGGACAGGTAGGGATCGGGGGCTTCGGTGAGCTTTGACATGGTCTCAAACGACTTGTCGTATTGGCTGTCTTCGTACTGATCAAGTCCGTTGAGAAAATCGGGTGATAGAACGGCGAGTGCGTCAACGATGAAGCCGTCGAGGTCTTCATCGGCGACGCGATCGTTCCATGTCTTGTTGAGGAACGATTTGGTTTTCGCGTCAACCGCAGGGTTTTTGTCGACGTGTTCCTTGAAGGAGCGAAGGGTTTCGCCGATGACGAACGGGGGGTCACTCCGGTCTTCCTGTGCCGGAATCATCGTCGCAAACAGCAACAGGATTGTCGTCGAGGCGATGGTCTTTTGTTTTCTGTTGATCATTGCCCTCGCTCCAGATCGCGCATTTCGGTGGCGATTTCAGCCACCTCTTTTTGTCGCTTGGCCAGTGCGTTGGTGGCTTCGGTCAGGTCCTGTTCGTTGGCTTTGGGATGGTCGCGCTCGGTTTCGATCACGCCGGTCCGGTTGTAGACGCGGACCTGTTGGGCTTTGAGAAGTTTGAGTTCGGCTGAGGTCGGCAGGAGTGGTTGATCCTGGGGTCCACCCTGCTGCGGTTGCCCACCGTCCTGTTGTTCCATTTCCTGGCGTTTCTTTTCGATGGCGTCGACGAGGTCCTGCAGGGTGGCGCGGATGGCTTCCTGCATGCTTTGGGTGAGGTTGTAAACTTTCAGGTCGGTCAGTCGCCTGCTGACGCTGGTCATGTCCTCGGACAATTGCTCGAGGATGGTCGGGAAGACGACGGTGGTGCCTTCTTCCTCGAGAATGTGGAGGCATTTGGCGGCTTTGCCAGCCAGGTCGGATTCGTTGGCGGACAACTCAGCGGAGCGGAGTTTTTCCGCCCGGCCAAACTGGTCTCGTTCGGTTTTGGCGAGTTCGAGGGTGCCGTTGTTGATGTCGATCTGGATGGCGAGCATGGCTCGGAAGCGGTCCTCGAGGTCGCGGAGGATTTCTTCCTGTTCCTCCTCGCGGAGTTGTTTCAGGGCTTCGTCGAGTTCCGCCAACGCTTCTTTTATTTTCTCGATGGATTTGTCCTGATCCCCGGTTGCGTCACGGGGTTTGTCCTCGTCGAGGTCTTCGGTGGCGTCTTCCATGTGTTGTTGGGCCTGGTCCATCTGCTGCTGACCTGGGGTCTGCTGCTGTTGGTCCTGCTGTCCTCCCTGCTCGCCGCCTTTTTGTCCACCTTGCTGACCACCCTGTTGTCCACCGCTTTGCATTTGTGATTCCAGGTCTTTTGCTTTTTCAGCCAACTCGCGCTGGGCGTCGGCGAGGATTTTCGGGTCCTGCTCCTGGTCGAGTTTTCGTTTGGCTTCTGCGAGTTTGTGACGCGCGCGGCGGAGCTTTTCGAGGGCGTCCTCTTGTTCCCTGGGGCTTGGGGCGCCTTCGTTCAGGTTTTTTTCAGCTTCGCCCATCTGTTGTTGGGCCTGGTCCAGCTCTTTGGCGGCTTCGTCGATTTTCTGATCACTGTCGGATTTTTGTTCGCCTGATGGCTGACCACCCTGCTGACCTGATGGTTGCCCACTCTGTTGGCCGGACTGTTGTCCACCTTGTTGGCCTGATGGCTTTCCCTCCTGTTGCCCGCCTTGTTGGCCTTCCTGGCCGCCGTTTTTCTCTGACCCTTGCTTGCCGCCTGATTCTGGTGGGTCCTGCCCGAGTTTGGCAACGTCCTGGCTGAGGCGTTTGGTCGTGTCGGCGATTTTTGCCTGTTCTGCGGCACCGCTTTTCGCATCCTGCCCTTTGGCGTCGGATGATTGTTGGTTGAGGTTTTGTTGCTGTTGGATGACGGCGTCGAGTCGGCGGATGGCATCACCGAGTTGTTTGGACTTGTCACCCGATTGGCCTGTTTTGTCGCGCAGGGTTTGTTGTTCCTCGAGCAGTTTTTCGACGCGTTTTTTCATTTCCTCCAGGCGTTTGATTTCCTCTTCGCGCTCGTCCCGGTCGGTGGATTTTTCGGTGAGTGACTTGAGCATCGAGTTCAGGTCCTCGATGAGTGATTCCTGATGTTCGGAGGCTCGGTCGAGCTGGTTGGTTATTTTGAGCAGCGCGATGATCCTGGCGACGTCGTCGTTGATTCCGAGTTCACCGGACCTTTGCAGCGCGTGGTCGAGTCGTTCGGCGTTTTCGGGTTCTTCTTCCTGGAGCTTTTCGCGCAGACGGAACATGCGATCTTCCAGACGCGCGATACGGTCGCGGATGATTTGCTGCTTGGCGGCCAGGGGATTGACGTTGCCGTCCTGAGTGGGGGCGACGGACGGATCCTGTCCGTGCACCATCGTGGTCACGACGGACATCGCGATAACCAGTGTTGCCAGGGTTCTTTTTTTCATGCGCATGGTGACGCCTCTGTCATGTGGGCCTGTTTAACCCGGTCCCAAAATATCGGAAGCCTGTCGCTCCAACTCATCGACCGTTTCGCGATTCAATTCCTCCTGCAGTCGGAGGACCTCGCGGAGCATGGTGACGGCTTCGTGAAACCCTTCCCATTTTAGCATGTTGTTGAGCACACGGCGCATTTTCGTCAAAACCGCGGATTGGCGACGGTCAGCCACCTGGGCAGCGGTTTCGGCGTCCTCCATGCGACCGATGTCGCGGAGGAGGCTTGCTGCGTCGACGAGGTCGCGTTTGCCGATTTCGGTCAGAATATCGACGACACCTTCGCCCAATCGCTCCCGGACGGCGGCGGAATCCAGCCCGTTGATCTCGAACTCAGCCATGATCTGCTCGAATTGCTGCCGGACGAGGTTGACCTGTCCGGTGATCTGTCGCTGACGTCTTTCGAGAGGCACGACGCGGTTGGCGAGATCGGTGACAACGTCGGGATCGTCGATTTGTCGAATCAGGGTGAGCAGGTCGTTGCGAAGATCTTCCTGCTGCTCGATAGCGCGTTCGAATTCCTGGCGATACTCGTGCTCGCGGCGAGCAAGCTCAGCCTGTAGTTCTTCGGGGGTAACCACCCGAAAGGTGAGTTCGGTGGACTGGCCTTCGTTGGGTCCGTTGACGTCGTCATGATCGGTGGCACGAATGAGCAGGGTGAGTTGATCGCCGGGGACGACCGAATAGAGAGCAACGTCCCGGATCGTTTTGACGTCGAACCTGGTCATGCCGGAATTGAAATCGCGGAGCGGAGCAGAACCGGTCGTGCCGTCAGGACCGATGATGCGGTGGATCAGTTGGACATCAGCCAGTCCAAACTCGTCGGAGACGGAAACCTCGAGCGGGAGGCGAGCCTTTTTCGTGATCATGTCACTCGCACCGGCAACCTTGAGACGGGCGCGGGGGGCGGCGTCCTTTGCGATGCGAATCGAGAATCGTACCGGGCGCTTGTTTCGCAATCCCGCTTCGTCTGCAATATCGAATTGGTACGTTCTGGTTTGTTCCGGGGAAAACGTTGTGGACCATGAGCTGCCGACGCCTTCACACTCGGCAATTTGCTCCTGGCCTGCGAACAGGGCGACGGTGTCGGCGGACTTGTTCAGCGTTGCGTCGACCTTGACGATGCTTCCCAACAGCGCTTCGACGGAGCGCTGCCCCTCGGGAAGGGTGAACGGATCGATGCCGGTGTAGCCTGGGGGCGTGACGGTGATGTCAATTCGTTCGATCCTGGGTCGTTCGGACAGTTGGGCCTGGTACCATATCGTTTCGTCGTCGCCACCGACAAGCCTGAACCGAAACGGTTCCTGCACGCGAACGAACGTGTGTCGGAATCCCCTTTCACCAACGGCGACCATGTTTTCCCGACCCGTTTTTCCCGACTCGAATTCAAAGATCACCTCGACCTCGCGCGGAACGACGCCCTGAGCGATGGCACGGAGTTCGAGATCATCGCCACGAGCACCGGTGAGAACGCCGTCATCCAACTCGGCAACGAGGATGGTTTTTCTTGGCCACTGCGCGTCGCGCAGGAGGATGTTGCGTTCAAACCATAGTCCCATGAATTCGGGGCTGGCTGCAAACGCGCTGACACTGACGCCGAGGACGACAAGGATGGCCACGAGGGCGTATCGGGCCTTCCCGTGATTGAGAACGGTCTTGAATGTTTCGGCGTGGACGTTTCCAACGACGTCCCGAACGACCGATGTCACGAGATCCGGGGAGTTGCTCCCCGGGTGTCCGGACCCGGTCGTGACGAATTCGACCGACGTAACGAGTGACGATTTCAACTCCGGGTGCTGGTGCTCGATCAGCTTGGCCAACTCGAGCGGTCCGTATCGGAATTGCCACGGCAACCATAAACGCCTTCGGGCGAAAAGAATGATGGCGACGGCGATCAGCCCCAGCAATACGGCGCGCATGTCGCGCGGCAGGCGAAGGGTGTAGTCAACGAGTAGTTGAAACGCTACCGCGAACGCCACAAATGACATGACCGCAGCGCAACCGGTGGCAAGGACGTAGACACGCAGTCGTCGGCCTGTCGCGACGAGCGGTTTCAACACATTCTGGTCGAATTCCCTGTTGGTCATCACAGCAGCCTTACCCACTTTCGGACGGCCCACTCGATCGAAAGCAGTCCGACGACGACCGCCAACGTCCACCATCGGTCCCACAGCGGGATGGGACGGGATTTAATTGTGGTGGATTCGTGCCGATCGGGGATCACGTCGATGATCTCATCGAGCTGATCGATGTTGTAATATCCGCCCCCCGTTGATCGCAATGCCAACTCTTCGAGGGCACCGCGGTCCATTCCCGGGTTGACGATTTCGATGTTGGGTCGAACGACCTGAATGTCGTGCGTGGTCGTGATCGGTTCACCATCGGCGCCGGCTTGCAGGGTCAGTCCGATGCGATAGCTGCCGGTCCGGACGGGGGTGAATCGACCTTCGTACCACCCCGGTCGATCGAGTTGCCGCTTGAGCTTGAACGATTGGGTTCGGTTGCCGACGGCCTCGGTCGCTTGAATCCGGTCTGTGCGCAGCGGCTCGAATTTCGCGTCGAACAATCGGGCGGTCACGTTGACGGTCGATCCGAGCTGGAATGACTCGCCTTCGGTGTAGATGGTGGCGCGTTTCTTACCACCGAGGAGTTTGCCCTCGACAAGGTAGCGCATCGTCTGGACCCAGAACTGATTGTACAGATCGGTGGCGTATCGCCGCCATCGCCACGTCCCGTCGAATGAGACGAACGCAGAACGACCCGAACCGACGAACTGTGTGGCAGCCAACACATGCCCACCGTAGGAGTTTCGCATCTGCGGGTTGCTGTGTCGCATCAGAACGGTCGCGACGGGTTTTTCGCGCATAACCGGGTAGTGCCAATAAATCCCTTCGACGTCCGACCAGCGTTGTCTGGCATCGTTGACATCCATCCCAAGACGCATGATCGAATGCGCGTAGGCTTCTGTGGGGATGTCGATGGTCCAATTGCGAGTCTGGTAGTGACCGACGCGGTTGAGGATCAGGTCTGCCTCCGCATCGGGAGTAACGGGCAGGAGATCGACCACGCGTCTGACAACAGGATCGCGCATGAACTGCGGCGTCCATGCACGGGCTGCGACGTACAGCAATCCGCCGCCGTAGTCGGAAACAAGGGTATCGACCGCACGCGCCCAACCGGGACCAAACTCGGACGGGTCGGGATCGATGAGGATGACGGCGTCGTATTCGTACAACTCATCCGGTGTGCCGGGAAGGTGGTCGATGATGGTGTTTCCGTCGCGGACGGCGTTGATGTCGGCAGACTGAAGCCAGCAACTGACCTCGAAGGTTTCGTCGCGAATGAGCAGACGGGACAGGTAACGGTAGTCCCAACTCGGGTAGCCAGCCACCAGCAGAACGCGCATCTTGTCGTCGATGATGTTGACGAGAACCTGTTTGACATTGTCGTCCGGGACGCTCTCAGCCTCCTGCTCGGGAACCTCCACGCGATAGACAGCCTGGCCTAATTTTTCGCGGGTGATTTCAAACACGACCGGATCGACCACGCCGCCGGGTTTAACAGGAACGACGCGCGTCTTGATCGGAATGGATGACGCGGACTCGCCACCACCCTGCTCGAAAAGTCTGACGGTGACGCTGCCGGTGTCGATACCCTGGGTTTTGATGTGCGCGGTGACACTGAACGGGTCTTGCTTGAAGACGTTTTCGGGTGCGATGACCTCAGCCACCCGAATATTCTGAACGGGCGAATCGTCGCCAACACCGACGACGTGCAGGGGGATGCCTTGTTCCTCGACGTATCGAGCCACAACCTCGATCGGGTCTCCCTGATTAAATCCGCCGTCGGTAAAAAGGATGACCCCAGCCAGCGGGGCACCGTTGAGTGATTCCACCGAACGTCGCATCGCACGCGAGATGTTGGTTCCAGGCCCTTGCGCGGTGATAGCCATGTTGAATCTGTCCGCGTCAACGAGGGTATCGCTGTTATCGGACGCATCCGCACTATCGTCGGCATCGTTGCGTTCAGGATCGGTGTGATCACCGGGACCGCCAAGGGTGGCGACGAGTTTCGGTATGTCGCTAAACGTGAAAACCTTGACGCGGTTGTTTTCGGACAATCCGTTCATCAGGGCAGCCTCGTTGCGTTCGAGCACAGATTGCAAAATGTCAGCCCGTCGAACGGGCAGCGACTCGCCCGGTGGCAGAACCGATTTGACGCGCGAAGCCACCTCGGTGTCCGGATATCGATCGCGGAGGTCCATGCTTGACGAGTCGTCGAGAAGGACGATGCAGTAGGAATCGATCCAGCGATGGATGTAGGTAGCCAACACGGGTTCGATCAGGACAGCCGCCAACGTCAGAACGACCAGTCCGCGCAGCGAAGCCAGGAACATACGCATACCCAGCGAGGCACCGCGTCGCCCCTCGGTGCGATACATGGCGAAAATCGCCCACGTCAACGCGACCAACAGAACAAGACCACCGACCGCCCACCAACCCGTTGGCAACGAGGCGAACTCGAATCGCTGCTCGGTGATCGTGCGTTGCACTTGCGCGATGGGTTGTAATCGGTCAAAATTCATCTTTTTCCCTGCCGACTACGATCGCCGACCAAACCACCATGCCAAAAACTGCTCGCCCATCAGGACGACCATCGCCATCATCAGCACGCTCCGCCACAGCTCGCTCTGCGCGTCCTCACCAACCTGCCCGATCTCATCAACACCGGCGACATAGGTAATCGGCACCTCGGTGATCCGTTGCTTCAGTTCAGATTCGGTGGCTTTGACGAGGTTGCTTTCCTCCGGATCGAGATTGATCGCCACCGACCATACGTCCTGCTCTCCGGAGGTGGTCATTATCACGAACCGGTAAACACCGCTCTCGTCGGTTTGGTCCCAATTCAGCTCGAAACCCTGGCCGTCCTCTGCTGGTTGGGCGGTGACCGGAACCTCCTGTTCGGCTGGGTATCTGGGCGTGCGAACCAGCACGTCGCGTTCATACCTTGCAGGATCGACCGCAAAACGGATCGGATCACCAATCAGCAGATCGCTGTTCGCGCCTTCGCCTCTTGCGAGGTATTGGCCCATCTCGAGCATGGTGACAACGTAGCTCGCATCCTTGGCCCAGTCGTTCCATTCCTGATCAACGGACGACGTCACCAGGATGACCCTGCCGTCACCGAATCGGCGTTCGACAATGGCGGGCACAGCATCGCGGTCGTCATACGATGCGATGACGGTCGCCCTGGGCGAGAAGGACTCGTCATCGCCGAGGTCGTCCTTTTCAGGCAGACATTTGAAATATTGGTCAAAACTGATGCGTCCGATGAACGGATTGTTCCTCCCACCGAATATGCGAACAATCGGGTGCAATCGATCGACGGCGGCCAGATGCGTTCCCGATGCGGGGGCGGTCGTTCGTTCACCCAGGGCGAGCGGTAGAACACCACGACCATCCCGATACAACGTCTCGTTGTAGAAATCCGGATCGACCTGATCGCCAAGAAAAATCGCCAACCCGCCACCACTGCCGACAAAACCCGACAACGCCTCCGCCGTCGGTTCACTCACACGGTACACGTTGGCGAGAAAAACAACGTCGTAGCCTGTCAGGTCAGCCGTATCGAGTTGCGTTTCGTCGATCACCTCGACCTCGTTCCCGCTGAAAACCTCACCGGAAGGTCGCAAGGCTGTTCGCAGAAGGGTGACCTCATCGCGATAGGCGTCGGATGACGGTTCACCGTTGACGATCAGGATGCGGATGGCTTCGATCGACTCGATGACCAGGGTTCGCGCGTCGTCGGCGGGCAGTGCGTCAGCCTCTTTTGAGATCGTCACGGAGTCGAAACCTGCCTGCGTGAACACAACCGGAATCGGAACACTTGTTTGTCCCGCGGGTTCGATCGCACCCAGCGCAACCGTGGGCTGACCGGCTGCTCCGATGGTGACGTCGAGGTTCAGGCTGTCGGTCGTGCGTTCGGAAAAATTCGCGACCCGCGCTTCAACATCGCCGGACACGCCAGCCACAAAACGCGACCGCAACGATTTCAAACCACCGATAGCGACATTGGATGCTCCCAATTCACCAACGTCCACCAGCACGACCCTCAGCTCGCGATCATCCCCGCCCCAGTTGGCCAACTCCGCCATCGGGCTGGCTGTCGCATTCTCGCTTTCGCCGCCGGATTCGATCCAATCCTTTCGTTGAAAGTCGCTGATGACATACAACGACGCACTGATCGTGCCAGCCTGTTCGTCGAGCAGTTTCCCGACCGCCGCCACCATGTCACGGCTGGACAACGCGCTTTCCGAAACTTTCAAACCCTCGATGCGTTCAAACAGGTCATCGGTCTGCTCGTCGTTCAGGAAGACGCTTTGCGCGACGGGGTTTTGCATGGCTGACGAACGCAAGACCGTCACCGTATCGTTGGGCGATTGCTCGCGGAGCTGTTTCACGAGTCGCGTGACAGCCTGCCTGCCACGATCAAAAACGGTCCCGTCACCGGCTTGATAACCCATGCTGTACGAATCATCGAGAACAAAGATGCGCTCCGTACGCTCGGAACCGCCCAGCATCGCAGCCAAACCCTGTGGCTGAAAAAACGGACGAGCGACCAGCAGTCCGATCAACAAGACGGCCAGGCAGCGCAACAACAGCAGGATCAGGTCTTCCAGCTTCACGCGCCGCCGGTTCTGACGCTCCGCCTGCAACAGAAACTCGATCGCCGCCCAACGAATTCGCTTGAATCGTCGTCGAGCCAGAATATGGATGATGACCGGAACACTCATCGCCGCCGCCCCACCCCAGAAAAGCGCCGGCCAGATCATCGCAGCCAATAGGTTCGTGCCCGGTCCCATCATGCCCTCGATCGCAATCGGTGCATGCGGTTGGCCAGAAAACTCGTCAACGCGATATCCAACGGGTCCGCCGTGCTCAGGAGCACATAATCAATCCCATGGTCGAGGCAACTGGCGCGCACCCGGCTGATATATGCCTGAATGGCATCCAGATAGCTCTGACGAAGCGCCTGCGGGTCGGTTTGAATTTCAACGTTCGAGGCTTCCATCCCCTCAAACAACGTTTGATCCGTAAACGGAAACTCCAGCTCGTCATGATCCAACACATGCATGACCATAATTTCGTGTTGACTGAATCGAAATCGCTGTAGACCGTTCACAATGTCGTCAAAATCCGTCAGCAGATCGGAAATCAACACCACCAGACCGCGTCGCGGCATCTGCTCCGCCAGATGATTGAAAAGCATCTTGACGCTCGTTTCGCGATCCGGACGCGCGTCTTCCAACACCTGCACGAGACCCGCCAGCGACGCCCGGCTCGTTGAGGTTGGCCTCTGCGCGCGAATCTCGTGATCGAACAGCGTCAAACCAACACCATCCTGCTGACCGACCATCAAATAGGCGAGCGAAGCAGCCAGCGTGGCTGCATAGTCCCATTTGGTCATTCGATCGGTGCCCGCATGCTCCGGATACGCCATCGAGTGCGAACAATCGACGAGCAGGTGCGCGCGAAGATTGGTCTCGACCTCATATTCCTTGATCAACAGTCGGTCGGTCTTGGCATACGCACGCCAATCGAGATGCCGCACGTCGTCACCGGCGACATATTGGCGATGGTCGGCGAATTCGACACTAAAACCCTTGTACGGACTTTCATGCATACCGCCGACGAACCCCTCGACAACATGTCGGGCGCGAAGCTCAAGCCGGGAAATCTTCGATAGAATCTCAGGCCGAAAGTAGCTTGCTGAACCGCTCATTCCTCGCCACTTCCGTTTCGTTCGGCAACACTGCCTCTAAAATCTCGTTGATAATCCGATCGGGTGTGTAGCCTTCCGCCTCAGCTGAATAATTCGTCACAACACGATGACGCAGAACAGGACCACACAGGTCGCGGATGTCGTCAGCCGCAACGTGATGCCGACCACGAATGACCGCCAACGCCTTACCACCGAGCACGAGTGCCTGCACCGCCCGCGGTCCCGCACCCCATGTCAGCATCTTGCGGATGAACTCAGGCGAGTCATCTTCGCGAGCACGCGTCGCGCGAACAATATCAAGCGCATGTCGCAAGACATCCCTGGCGATCGGCACACGACGGACCAGTTTCTGGAACTGCAAAATATCCTCACCACCAAAGACCGGCTCAACCTCGTGCTGCTCGTCGATCGTCGTTCGCTCGATGATCTCAACTTCCTGTTCGTAGGTCGGGTACTTGACGAAAACCTTGAACATGAAACGGTCCTGTTGCGCCTCCGGCAGCGGATAGGTTCCTTCCTGCTCGATCGGATTCTGCGTCGCCAAAACAAACGATGGCTGAGCGAGTTTGTGACGCTCCGTACCCACGGTCACCTGCCGCTCCTGCATGGCTTCCAAAAGCGCCGACTGCGTCTTGGGCGGGGTCCGGTTGATTTCGTCCGCCAGGATGATGTTCGCGAAAATCGGACCCGCGATGAACTTGAGCGCGCGCTGCCCGGTCGACTTATCCTCCTGAATCACGTCTGTCCCGGTGATGTCTGACGGCATCAGGTCGGGCGTGAACTGAATTCGGTTAAACGACAACCTGAGGCACTGCGCCAGCGTCGAAATCATCAACGTCTTGGCCAACCCCGGCACACCCTCGAGAATCACATGTCCGTTGGCGAGCAGTGCCACGAATAACTGATCAACCACGTCATCCTGCCCGACGATCACCTTTCCCAACTCCGCCCGGAGCTTGTCATAACCGTCTTTCAGACGACCGACGGCCTGAATGTCCGACTCCGCCAACGGAGCCGACGTCTCGCTGTTTGTCAATTCATCATTCATATCGTTCTTCTCAAAAAAACATCGTCTCTGTTTTGTTATCGTTGCATGATCGGTAGCGCATCGTACGGCAACTGCAACATCACCAACGCCAACGCCGTCCCATACACCTTACCAACGCTGCGATCCTCCCACGAACCGTCCTCAGCCTGTCGTTTCAGTAATTCATCGCGAAGCTGCGGAAAATAACCGTCCCATTCCTTGTCACCCGCCAGATACATCGCCTGCGACATGTAGAAATGAGCATAGAACCAATGGCCCACGCGTCCGAAACTTGTCGTGATGTGCTCCTTGCAGAATTCGAGCGCTTTCAGTGCCAGCGGGTTCTTGTATTGCCCCGCATTGAACCAGCAACAAACCGCAGCCGCCGTGATCGGAGCACGCGACGGACCACGCTGGCCCGCGCGGTACGCAATTCCACCATCGCTGTTGGTGGAAATCTTCAGATACTCCATGGCTTGATCGATCACGCTCTTGGGAACGTGAATCCCCGCATTGCGACAGGCACGCAGCGCCTGCACCTGCGTGATCGTCACCGAACCCTCATCACTCCCCGAATTCGGCGTGTAGATCCAACCCCCCAGGCGACTCTGCGCCTGACCTGTTAACTGAATCCCACGCGTCAATATCTGCTTGACCTCGTCCTGTCGACGCGGGTTTTCCGTCATCCCATACAACTGTCCCAGGAACAACATGCTGAAACCGTGACCGTACATCGGTCTCGACTCACCACCACCGCGCGCGATCAAACCGGAGTTGGTCGCACTCGCCATCAAATACCGTGTCGCCCGATCGACCTTCGCGGCGTATTTGCCCTGCGTCGTCGTATCACCATGCGCCAAAAACGCCAGACCCGCGAGCGACGTCATCGAAACGGGATAGCTCCCCATGTTGCCAGCCGACCGCCACGCTCCGTCGCGACCCTGCTGGCGCGCAAGGTATTGAAGCCCTTTCTGAATCGCGGCTTCGGTTTCCGGCGTGATGTGTTTGGGCAATCGTTTGCCCGCAAACGCAGGCGGGACGCTCCCCAGAGCGACCACCATCAACACGACCGCAAACACACCGCATCTCCGCTGTGTCATCAATCCACACCTCCGACCATACCCGACGTTGCCCGCGTCACCATCGCACCGATTCCGCGTGACGCCTGCAAAACGATACGACCCGATTTTACCGACATTTGCGACCGCAACGGGTTCCCATCCACATATCCCGACCACACCGACGGCGAGCCGACACGCCGACCATTATCCTTGTCCAGAAGCACGACAGCCTGCTCATCTGTATACAACCGACTCCTGTCCGCCGCTGCCTTAATATCCGCCGGAAGATGTTCCATAAAAACCAACAAATCCCCATCGGACCGCAACGAGGGTCGATGCACAAAACCGGACAGCCCATACCGCCATCTCTCACCACCATCGTTAGCATCAATCGCCACGATCGTCCACCGATCACCATTGACCGCTTCGGTATGGGCCGCCAACATCAGCAGATCACTGTGAATCCCACCGTCGACGATCAATCCGTCCACATTCTCAAGTCTGCCTTCAATTTCCACGTCGCCGGTCAACACATCCAGCAGTCGATACACCCCCGTGCGAGACGCCACCAGGATCTTCCCCGGCGCCGGCTCGAACGAGCTGGCCGCCGGCCAATCCAAGGCCAACGTCCACTCCTCCAGACCCGATCGTACATCGTACGCAGCCAACCCACCTTCAACAGGCCCACAAACGACACCCTCGTGGTAGGTCACCGGAATGAACTCCCCACCATCCTGCAAACTGTCAGGCTGCTTGAACGTCACCTCACCCAGACCCGCCCCGTTGGACAATCGAAAGGAGCGAATGTGCTCCGTATCCGCATCAATCGTCATGACGTAATCATCGCGAACGTACACCCCGCCAGGCTCGAACCCCAAATCACGACGCCACAAAACCGACCCGTCGAGCATCGATAAAACCGCCAGTTCCGTCGGCCTGATCATGCACGCCAGCCGACCCGATCCAACGTCCGTCCGAAACTCCCGCAAATAAGGCCTGCCATCAATCGGAACTGCCCACAAACGCAATCCGGAAACAACCCCCACCGCGTGCAAACCCTTCGGACCATTCACGACCATCGTCTGACCATCCGACCAGCCCGTCACGATCTCCGCCTCACCGGACGACGATCCGACATCCTCAAGACCGTACGCGAAGTCATAGGTCATCAACAACTCCGCCTCCCACTCCATCGTCCCATGCGCGACGTCGTAGGATCGCAACGTGCGCGGTCCGGCAAAAACAATCTGCCGATCGGCAGACGCCTCAGGCTCAGCCATCCTGAAATCAACCATCGCAAGCGGATGGGTCTCGTCGTCGAACGCGTCAAACGCCTCCCGACCCGCCAACTCAAACCCGTCTGTTCGCGTAACACGTTCATGCCAGTCCGCAGACAACTCGTCGACCCGCTTGCGCTTGTCCGCAACGATCCGCGCCACCAACCTGCCACCGACCTGAACGTCGGCAAACTCGCTTTCGAGTCGATCCAGCGATCGACGGGCCGACAGCGACATCGCAGGCGACTGCGCGAGGTACAGGTCCGCCTCAAGCAACAATGCCTCAGCCAACTTCTCACGCGAACTTCCAAACCGCATCGACTCATTCAGATACTGTTCCGCACGCTCGAATCGACCACGCCCGACCTCAAATCCCGCCAGCGCGTTCAACGATGCCTGCCCCCAGCCTCCCAACGTCCGAATGCCCGCCAACCGTCGCAACGCCCGCGTAGCCTCGGATCGTGTTTCAAACTGCTCCAAATTCCCAACAGCCTCGTCAAACACGCGCTTCGCCCCTGCCGCCAGCAGCTTCGCCTCATCCGGACCCAGCTCCGGCTCGATCCGCAACAACACATCAGCAGCCGCAGCCCGCGCCGAACGCTTCACCTCGCCCTGCACCACGAACTCGTCCGCCAATGGATCCATCCCCATCCGCCACAACGTTTCATACGCCTCACGATATCGCCCCATCCGACGCAGCGTGTCACCCAACGCCAACCGCGACTGCACCCGATCGCGATCGCTCGCAGCCAACCGCGACGCCAGACGAAGATGGTCCACCGACTGATCGATGGCAGTCCCCGGTCGCGCCGCCAGATTCAACAACGCCTCAACCCGCAAATGCGCAACATGCCGAGCCATTGCGTCGTCGGGGGGCAGCTTGATGTCACGCAACGCGTCAATCGCCTTTTGCGGTGCCTTGTTGAGCAGCTCCAGAAACGCTAGGCGAATCGCAGTCCGCGGATCCTCAGGATTCACCCGGTGCGCAGCCAACGTAACCTCGTAGGAACTCAAATCCGGATACGACCGCGCCTCCGACGGATCGACACTGATCATCGCCCCCTGCGTAAACAACACATTCCCCAGCGGCGGGTGACTGGCTGGTATGGCAATCAATTCGCCCGTCTCACCGGTCAACGCATCAAACGATGCCATCGCCGTTTCCGTCGGCTGATAAATCCTCCCGCCACTCAACGCCGCCCGACCCGTGACATCTTCCACCGGTTGCGTCCACAACAAATCCTGCTTGCCAAGCGACAGACAAGTGATATCCTCACCCCCAAGCCAAACCCGCTCACCATCTGTACCAATCAAATAACGATGATCCTCCCGAGGCCAATCCCAAACCAACGTCCCATCGGTTCGGTCAAACGCAATCATGCGATCATCATCCGGGGGCGCCAACAACACCAACGAACCCGCCACCATCGGTGGCGACGGAAACCAAAGCGTCGGCTGCGTCTGAACCCGGACGTTGAAACGCTTGCTTCGACGACTGAAAATATCGTGCTCGCGGTAACGCGTCGCCCACCGCAACTGCCGCGTGTCAGCCTCAACAGACATCAGCAAACCAAACCCGGTCGATAAATAAATGACACCATCGTCGACGGCTGAAAACATCGCCCATTCGCGACGCACGGATCGCCCACCCAACGCGTACAGCACAACCTGATCCAACAGGCGCCCGTCCGCCACGTCGAAAACCCCCAAAATCACCGCGTTGGCAGATTCAAACGGCACCCAGGCTTCGTCGCCGACAACGACCGGAGGCGCCAATATCAATACATCCCGAAACGCCTCGTCGTCATCCAGTCCACCACGCCGCCAACGCACGCGACCGGTGCGCGCATCGTACGCAACCAGTCGTCGCCCAACATCGACCGCACGCGGCCTGTTTCCGCTTCGCAGGACAGCCACACCGTCGGAATCAAACTCCGCGCGATCACCCGACTCCACACTGAAAATCAAACCAGCCCCCGCACTGACCGTACCCTCGACGTAATCCCTGAATAGCTGATGCTCGTCCACAAACCCCGAACCACGCCCGAATCGCTCCGCAATACCAATCGCCGCCGACCCGCTCGACCACGCCAACGTGAAACTCAATAAATCAACCGCCTGCACAACACTGCCCGATTTCAAATACAGACGGTCGTCATAAACAATTGGCTCCGCCACGGGCAGCGCGTCTGCACCAAAACCATCCAGCTCCGTCCATCGCATCGCGGGCGCATGAGGCAACCCGCGCCTCCACGGCAACTCCTCCGCCATCGTCGGAACCGCCCGCGACATCCGCCGCGTGCACAAACCACCCCCACCCGGACCTGTCCAATCCAGATCATCAACAGGGTCAGCCAATCGCAATTCATGAGACAACACATACGCGCGAACCTGCTCGGTCAACGAGTCATTGACCGCCTCGCCCAGCAGCCCCAGCATCTGCGCCCCCATCGCGCGATCACCGAGCATCGCGTACGCAACCGCCTGCCGATGCACAAGCCAGTCCAGATTCCGACCCGCCTCCGGAAAAACGCTCCAGTACGCCTGCAAAACCTCAAGCGCCTCCGATGCCCGCCCCGCATCAAGCAACCACGACGACAACAGTCGAACCGCCTCACCCCCGTGACGACTCATCATGTACAAATCAACCGCCCGCCTCGCCGCGACAAGATCGTGCGTCTCCCTTGCCCGATCGAGCAACCCCTTCGCCCGACCGTCAAACAACACCCCATACGCCTCACGCCCCGCATCCGGCAACGCCGCCAACATGCGATATGCCTTCAACCTCGGCGACTCGAATCGCTCCACCGCCGTCGATTCCACCGTCTTCAACAACCCCGAAGGCGACTCGATTACCCGCTGCAACGAATCGATTGCCAGCTTCCAATCCTCACGTTCAGTCGCCTGCTCTGCCGTGCGGAACAAATTGCTCACGATCGGAGATTGTTCAATCTCAGGCCCCCTGCTGATCACCTTCTCGTGCTGATTCCGTTGAGCCACAACCTCCGCCGACAAACCCGCCAACAAGGCGAAAACAAAAACACCACCAGCAGCTCTCGCCCTGACCCGTCGCGCTGACCGCACGCGGAAAACGTGCTCCGCCGCCCCGTCAGTTCTCAAATGATCGTTTGGTTGATTGTTTGGGTGGCCCATGGCTTTAGCCGTGGGGGACTCGAATCCAGGACTCCTTTCAAGTCTCCCCACCTCCCCAGGAGGTGGCCATCCCTCGTTTGACGTCTGACGGAGCACCAGATATCGATGGATGATTTGCCGATTCATATACCCAATTCCCAAGCCACGACCGCCACAAACGGTCACCAATTCCGCGCCAGGCCCAATGACCCGCCTCGATCATAACGACGCCACCAGCCCCAAACTACACGCCCAACCAACCCCCCACCCGTTGTTACACCCCCGATACCCGTCCCGCCCATTTTCATCGACGCCGTCACACAATTTCCGACACAAAAACGTCGTATTCGTAGCTACCGGCATGTAGTCACAAGCCGGGAAGCTGCTGGCCAACTGATCAATGCGACAGATATACTGCGGCCATGGGAGGTTTGCGCAGATCACGCCAACGAACGCCGTCACCTGAATCAAGGTTCATTGGTACCGCCGGAGTGGTTTTTCTCATCTTCGGCGCGTTGACCGCCGCATGGGCGATCGCGATTCGTTCAATCTGTCTTGCGTTCGTCGCCCTCCCATCTGCTGCCTACGCGTACTACCTTGCGCACACCATCACACTGCTGATTCGAGCGAAGATTCGATGGGAACGGACGAACATCAAGGGCATTCTCATCTACGCCGACTCCCCAAACCACAAAGAGTACATCGAATCAAATTGGCTTCCGAAGATCGGCGATAATGTTGTCGTACTGAACCATTCGCGAAAAAGACGATGGCCAAGAGACCTTGCGGCCAGAGTATTCGATCGATTTGTGCATAAGGTTCATTACCCCGATTGTCGGTGCCCCTCTGTCATCGTATTTCGAGGACTTCGCTATCCGCTTGTGTTTCGATTCTTCTATCCGTTTCGCAACAACAAGTTTGGTAGGCCCGAAGCACTGAAAAAAATGGAAGCCGAAATGTTTGATGCATTTCAGTCTCACTAGTCACGAAGACTCGCCCAACGACACAAACCCCCTACAAATACCCCAAATCCCGCAGGCGATCCTTGATCATCTCCTCCTCGTCCGCCGTGTACGCCGACTCGCTCACCACCTCGACCAGGCCCATCTCTTCCAGCTTCGACACGACCTTCTCGCAACACGCCTCCGCCGACTCAACGTCCGTGTTCACCAGAACCTCCGGCTTGAAAGGCTCCTCGTACGGCGCGTTCACACCAGCCACATGCTCAATCTCCCCCCGCATCGCCTTCTCAAACAACCCCCGTTCATCCCGCGACATCAGCACTTCCATCGTCGCCCGGCAATACACCTCCACAAACGAACCCACGTCCGCCCGAACCGCATCCCGGGTATCCCGATAAGGCGAAACCGCCGTCACCACCGTCACCACGCCGTTGCGGTTGAGCATCCTGCATTCATAACCCAGTCGCCGCACGTTCGTATCGATTTCCTCACGCGTGAAACCCATGCTGCGATTGATCTCCCGACGAATACGCGCCGAATCGAGAAACTCAACGTGCAACCCGCGCGATTTCAACCGCTCCACCAGAAGCCTCGCCACCGTCGTCTTCCCCGACCGAGGCAAACCTGTAAACCAAACTGTAAATCCCTCTCGTTCCATCCGATCCGCCAATCAATGTAGCGCTACCCCTTGTGGGTGGCGCAATCGCAACAACACGTCAGATTTGGCTCTACCCAAGCATAGGCCAATACAACCCAATCACCACCAACATCACCACAAGGGCAATCGCGCTCATCAAAACACCCCGCCGAACAACCTCGCGCACCCGATAGAAACCAGCCGAAAAGCAGATCGCATTCGGTGGCGAGCTGATCGGCAGACTAAACGCCAAACCCGCCGTGATCCCCACCGCCATCGTCATCGTCACCGGATCGATCCCCAAAGGCTCGCACAGCGAATACCCGATCGGAAGCAGAATCGCGACAGCAGCCGAATTGCTGATCCCCTCCGTCAACACAATCGCCGCCGTCACCATGAACGCCAACACCAGGAACGCCGGTATCTCCGGATTCAACGTCCGCTGCACGATCCAGTGGAACGCATGGGTTTCATTCAACGCAGACCCCAACGCAACAGCCCCACCATACATGATCAACACGCCCCAATTGACGTAGTCCTGAATCTGCCGCCAATCCACGATCTGCAAAATGAATAGCAGCGTCGCTGACAAAATCGCAATCACGCCAAGCCCGACCGAATGCCCCATCGTGATCCACGAAACAATCGTAACGACCCACAAAAAACCCAACCGCCGCTCCGGACCGGACAAAACCCCCAACCGCCTGACCCGCTCGTCCAGCATTCGCGTTGCAGGCTGAATCGAATCCACGTCGATTTTCAGCGTCCGCCGCAACATCACCCACGCCACCCCCAACATAATCACCACCACCGGGGCAGCCGCCACAAACCAATGGACGAACGAAATCGTCTTTTCGGGAAACCGTGCCGACAAAAGCCCCAACGCCAACGGTGCCCGCGCCCCACCCAGAAAAGTCCCCACCCCGCCAATCATGCACCCCCACGCAAGGGCCAGAAACAGCGTCTTGCCATAGTCCGACTTGCCTTTTTCAAGCTTCAGTATATCTGTGACTTCCACGATGATCGGAAACATCATGGCTGCGACGGCGTGCTCGGGCATCCACAACGCGAGGAAAGCCGACGACAGCAGCACACCGGCGATCAATTGTGTCGGCGTGCGGTCGAATCGTTGTAAGAACAGTAACGTCAGGCGCTTAGACAAACCGGTCGCGATGGTGGCGGCTGCGAGCAGGAACACCCCGAGCATGAAAAACACCGCACGATTGCCGAATAGTGCGAACGCGTCCTCCTGCGGCATCACACCGAGGACGGGCAGCAATGCGACCGCGAGCAATCCGGTCGCTGCGAGCGGAATGTAGTTGGTCAGCCATAACGACATGCAAACAAGGAAGATAGCGAGCGCGCGCTGTGCGGCGAAGGGTCGATCAGCGGGCAATTCCTCCGGCGTGAGCCATAACGGTCCCCACGCCAGAATCGCTGCCCCGATAGCGGCCACGACGACGATCACTGTTTTGGCTTGTTTGGTGCGTTTCACGCGGATTCCCGTTCCATCGGTCACTTTGATATCGGACCATATCACGCGTGACGTGACAAGAGCCAGCGGAACCCGCCCGGGGAATCGGAATTTCTGGTTTTGGTGCACGGGCTTGAAAATGGGGAACCTGTGAAATGTTCGTCCCGAATGTCTGGACTTGTGGTTCGGATTTGCTATAGTCACCCGCCGTTTCGCAGCGTCACTGTAACCGCGGTTTGCGGGCGACGCTGTCTGGGCGAGAAGCGGGGCAAGGCGCGGCCCCAATCTGACGTAAGTGAATATCCTCAAAGAGTTTTCGATCGGGGAACCTGATCCCAAAAGTCGTGTGCGACCAGTTGCGTCCGAGGTCGATCGACAGCGGTCCCCCACAAAGTACGGCTTGAAGCCGTAAGGAGAGTCATGCCGTGTCTTTGCTGAGAACCGTCAGCCCGTTCTGGATGTACATCGTCGCGTTTGTCGCGTTGATTTTCGGCTCTGATGCTGCATTTGCACAAGAAGCGGGCGAAGCGGCTGCGGAAGCTGCGGTGGCTTCGAGCGGGGGAGGTTTGTCGATTCCGCTGATATGGTGGATCGCACCGTTCGGCTCGCTCGTCGCACTGGTCTTCGCCGTTGTGTTCTACAAGGACATGATGTCTGCCAACGAGGGCGATCAGGACATGATCGAAATCGCGGCCTACGTTCGCGACGGTGCTTATGCCTACCTTCGACGGCAGTACAAGGTCGTCGCGATCTTCTTCGTGTTCATCGCGGTCCTCCTTTTTGTGATGGCATTCGTATTCAACGCACAACACAAGATTGTGTTCGTCGCGTTTCTGACCGGTGGGTTCTTCAGCGGTCTCTGCGGTTACCTTGGGATGAAGACAGCCACGAACGCCGCTCATCGAACGGCGGCTGGTGCTCGCGATTCGCTGAATCGCGGGTTGGTCGTCGCGTTTAGAGCCGGTGCGGTCATGGGCATGGTCGTGGTTGGTTTCGGTCTCCTGGATATCACGCTTTGGTTCCTCCTGCTGACGAAAGTCGCCCCTGCGATGATCGACGGATTCCACATGCCGTTGTCCGAGGTGACGGTCGTGATGCTGACGTTCGGGATGGGTGCCAGTGCTCAGGCGTTGTTCGCCCGTGTTGGTGGTGGTATTTACACCAAGGCTGCTGACGTCGGGGCTGACCTCGTCGGTAAGGTTGAGGCGGGTATCCCTGAGGATGACGCACGCAACCCGGCCACGATTGCTGACAATGTCGGCGACAATGTTGGTGACGTCGCGGGCATGGGTGCTGACCTTTACGAAAGCTATTGCGGTTCGATTCTCGCCACGGCTGCCCTGGGTGTTGCGGCTGCGGCTGCGATGGCTGACGGGAATGCGGACCTGGCGCTTAAGAACGGGATGCTGTTTCTCGCGGCTCCGATGGTTCTCGCGGGTGTCGGTATTTTCCTGTCGATCATCGGTATCTACATGGTTCGCACCAAAGAAGGCGCATCGATGGGGCAACTGATGGGTGCGCTCGGCAAGGGTGTGAACGGCAGTTCGGTATTTATCGCGGTTGCAGCCGGCGGCGTTTGCTACGCGTTGTTCGGCGGCATAGAGGTTCCCGCGAGCCTGGGAATCACATTCAACTGGTGGGGACCGTGGGTCAGTATCGTGACCGGGTTATTCGCCGGTATCGTCATCGGCAAGTCGACCGAATACTACACAAGTTATGAATACACCCCGACACAGAAGATCAGCGAGCAGGCCATCACCGGTCCCGCGACGGTCATCATCTCGGGAACCGCGGCGGGCATGAAGAGCACTTGGGCATCGCTGCTCACGATCGTCGTCGCGATCATCGTCGCGTTTGTCGCAGCTGGTGGTGCACAGGAGTTCATGCTTGGTTTGTACGGTGTGGGTA
This sequence comes from Phycisphaerae bacterium, assembly GCA_029260165.1. Classification (GTDB taxonomy): domain Bacteria; phylum Planctomycetota; class Phycisphaerae; order UBA1845; family UBA1845; genus OFTM371. Next base: position 63,856 of record JAJDDT010000023.1, read on the forward strand.
TCGCAGCCGTCGGCATGTTGGCGACGCTGGGCATCACGCTTGCGACGGACGCATACGGTCCGATCGCGGACAACGCTGGTGGAAACGCGCAGATGACCGAGCAGGACCCCGAGGTTCGCGAGCGGACCGACGCCCTCGACGCACTTGGCAACACGACGGCGGCGACGGGTAAGGGTTTCGCCATCGGGTCGGCTGCCCTGACCGCGTTGGCGTTGTTGGCTGCTTATATTGAGGAGGTTCGCGTCGGTCAGGTTCGTGAGGCTGAGACCGCCATCGTGCAGACCCTTGATGAAGCGGACGACTCGCTGGCGATGTACATGGGCCATCGCAAGTTCGGCATGAACCTGGACGTAAGTGAAACTGGCAAGGTCCACGCTGATTGCCTGATGCTGATGGCAGAGCATGATCCCGGCTTCGAGGTGGGCAAGACCTACACTGTTCTGCCGGGCGAACGCCACACACGTCGCATCATGCACGAAACCGAGCCGTTTGAGCTGGTTTCGGCTCAACATGCGACAATGGCTCAATACATGAAATTCTACGACGTCACACTGATGAACCCGAAGGTTCTTTGCGGGATGTTCTGTGGTGTGATGCTGGCGTTTGTGTTCTGTGCGATGACGATGGAGGCGGTGGGTCGGGCAGCCAACGCGATGATGATCGAGTGTCGTCGTCAGTTCGGGAAAATGCGAGCGTATTTGAAGAGTCAGGGCAAGGACGATGCGTTTGTGGCGGACCCGGACAATTGGCCTCGCAAGCCGGTGGATTTTGAGGGGACGCAATATCCGAATTACTCGTTGTGCGTGGACATCTCGACGCGTGGTGCCCAACGGGAAATGGTGATTCCGTCGCTGATGGCGATTGCATCTCCGGTCCTCGTTGGTCTGGTGCTCGACGTGGGTGGTGTGATGGGTCTGCTTGCGGGTGGATTGACGAGCGGTTTCGCGGTGGCGATTTTCATGGCCAACGCGGGCGGCGCGTGGGACAACGCCAAGAAGCTGATTGAAACCTGTGGCGCGATCACCGCGAAGAATTTCCGCGACAGTGCCGAAGCCCGAAACAATGTCCCCGCCCGTATCCGCGACGACATCGCCCTGCGGGCGGCGGACGCGGCTGATGACGTTATTGTTTATGGCAAGGGCAGTGAAGACCACAAAGCCACCGTCGTCGGCGATACCGTCGGTGATCCGTTCAAGGATACGTCGGGACCGAGCTTGAACATCCTCATCAAGCTGATGAGCATGGTCAGCGTTGTGTTCGCGGGTGTGATCGTGAAATTCGCACCGGCGATCGGTAGTTGGATCGGCCTGCCGTAGTCTGTCGGCGGTGGTCTGCCGCCGCATTCGATTGTGGGTGGCGCGTTCTACGACGGTTTCACCGGGAGTATCGCGTTTGGGCTTGCGAACATCGCCTGGTTTTCCCGTCACCCACAAGGGGTGACGCTACGTTTGAATTAGAAGCGATCCAGTTGGTGATGACACATGGGCGGTGGGAAATGGGTCCTGCCGCCCATGGTTTTCTCGTTGGGACGAATACCGAATCAGGTATTTGAGTTACGGTGACGGAATTGAGTATGATGGTAGCCATGGGTGTTGCAGCGGAACAATTGGCGGTCGAATTGGCGCGTGTGGCGGATGACATGAAATGCGAGGAGGTCACGGTGATGGACCTTCGCGGTCGGTCGCCGGTGACGGATTTCTTCATCGTGTGCAGCGGGACCTCCGATCGACAGATGCAGGCGGTGGCGGACGAAATCATCAGTCACGCGAAAAACGCCGGGACCAGACCGTTTGGTCGTGGCGGTACGAAAAAGGCGGAGTGGATTCTCGTGGACCTGATTGATGTTGTCGTGCATATTTTTACGATGGAGAAGCGCCGGTACTACGATCTGGAGCTGTTGTGGGGCGACGCACCACGATTGACGTGGTCGCGGTCCGCCGGCGCTTAGTATCATCCCTCCGGTCATTGGCAGTTTGATCCAACATGCAATCGACGATTGACCTGATAAATCGACGCGTGAGAGATGCGGTTGCGTCTGCGTTTGACCTTGATCCAGCCACCGTGGACCCATTGGTACGGCGATCGCAGGACGACAGGTTCGGCGACTATCAGTCGAACTGCGCGATGGGGTTGGCCAAGAGGATCGGACAGAAACCTCGCGACGTGGCGGAGAAAATTCGCGCCGCGCTGGTAATCGATGATCTGTGCGAAACGGTTGAGATTGCGGGGCCCGGGTTTTTGAACCTGCGGCTCAAACCCGGGTATGTGGCGATGGAATTGGCGACGATTGAGAATGCCGATGCGCCGCATGACAGGGTCGGCACCCTGCCAACGTCGGAGCCTGTATGCGTCGCGGTGGACCTTTCAAGCCCCAATCTTGCCAAGGAACTGCATGTTGGACACATCCGCAGCACCGTGATCGGGGATTGCGTCGCGCGCGTGTTGGAATTCGCCGGGCATGACGTTCATCGGATCAACCACGTCGGGGACTGGGGTACGCAGTTCGGCATGTTGTTGGCTTATCTTCGACGAACACAGCCGGACGTGTTGATCGACCCGGTCAAGCTGCATCTGCCCGATCTTGAAAAATTCTATGTGGAAGCCAAGTCGTTCTACGATAGCGACGAGAATTTCGCAAAAACAAGTCGTGAAACGGTTATCGAATTGCAGCGGCAGGATCCGCAGGTGATGGCTGTCTGGCGCGCGTTTTGCAACGAATCGCTGCGACACTGTCACGAAGCGTATGATCGGATGGATGTGCGACTGGAGGATCGCGGGGAAAGTTATTATCGCGAAATGCTGCCCGACGTCGTGCGGATGTTCGAGGAGAAGTCGCTGGCGGTTGAGAGCAACGGTGCCATCTGCGTTTTCCCCAACAGGGATCGCTTCAAAACGCGCGACGGTGATCCGCTGCCGATGATCATCAGGAAATCCGACGGCGGGTACAACTACGACACGACCGACCTCGCAGCCATTTACCACCGCATCGAAAAACTGGGTGCCAAACGTCTCGTTTACGTCGTCGGCATGCCGCAGAAACAACACTTTGACATGCTGTTCGCAGCCGCAGGATTGATAGGCTGGGCGGGCGAGGATGTGTCGCTCGAACATCTCGCGTTCGGAAGCATGCTCGGACCCGACGGCAGACCCTTCAAAACCCGTGACGGCGGAACCATCAAGCTCCGCGACCTGCTTAACGAAGCCGTCGATCGCGCTCGAAAGGTGGTCACGGAGAGCGAAAAGAGCAACGATCTCGACGCCGCAATGGTTGAGGAAATTGCCGAAGCCGTGGGTATCGGCGCGATCAAGTATTTCGACCTGTCTCACGCACTCAACAGCGATTATCGCTTCGACTGGGACCACATGCTCGCCATGGAAGGCAACACCGCGCCGTATCTCATGTACGCCTATGCACGCATCCGCAGTATCGGTCGCAAAGCCAACGTTGACTACGATTCACTCGACACGTTCGCTCCGATCGTTCTCGAGCACGGCAGCGAGATCAAACTGGGCAAGGTTCTTCTTCGATTCGCCGAAACAGTGGATATGGTGGCTCGCGATTTGAAACCGAACATCCTGACCGATTATCTGTTCGATCTGAGCAAAGCGTTCAGCACCTTCTACGACCGTCGAAACGGCGTACGCGTGATCGACGCGGAACCCGAATCGCTCAAGCTGTCGCGATTGCGACTTTGCGACCTGACCGCGCGAACGCTGAGGATCGGTCTGGGACTGCTCGGGATCAGAACCGTCGAAAAAATGTAACCACGCAGAACTACGCCCCGACCGGGTCCACCACGCGCTCACGAACATGCGACTCAAGCGTGTCGACCACCTCCGACAAGGTCATGTCCGATGTATCAACCACAATGGCTGCCCCGGGATCCAGCAATGGCTCCCACTGTCGTGCATCGTTGGCATCGCGCTCGACCACATGCGTCAGCACCTCATCAAACGTGATGTCCTCCCCTTCGGTGTGCAATTCCTCAAGGCGACGTTGCGCCCGTTTTTCCGGGTCCGCTATCACGACGAACTTCACGTCAGCACGCGGAAAAACCACGCTGCCCTGATCACGCCCTTCGGAAACAAACGACCCCAGTTTCTTCCCGATAGCGCGCTGCTTTCGAACCAGCAAATCGCGCACCGGTTGAACACGCGCCACAGCCGCAGACGCGCCACTCACCGCCAATGAACGAATGGCTTCGCTTACGTCACGCCCTTCAACGCGCACACGCGTGTGCGTCGGACCGCAATCAAGCTGCATATCCAATTGCTGTGCAACGTCCAGAACCCCCGCAGTGTCATCCAGTGGCACACCCTCCTCGAGCACCCGATACGCCACCGCACGGTACATGGCTCCGGTGTCGAGATAGGGCATGTCGAGACGAGCCGCGAGTTTGCGCGCCGCCGTCGATTTTCCGCTTCCTGCCTGTCCATCGAGCGTGATGATCATCCGAGTGATTCTATTCGGATTACCGGACGTGGCAACGAGGTTGTTCGCACGTCTCAATTGACCGATACCCGTTAAAATGGGGACGATGGTCCGATCATTTGATTGACCACCGTCGATGCACTTCGTAACATAGGATAATAGGCATGAGCCGCTGTGGTTGCCGGCTTTACGAAAACACCTCCGTAACGTCCTGAACGATCAGGAGCAGGCGCCGTATGTCCGAACTGGTCATCGCGTGTCCAACCTGTGCCCAAAAGTACCGTGTCAGCGCTGACCGAGCCGGTCATCGGGCACAATGCAAGAAATGCGGACAGAGATTCCGCATCCAGGAAGACCAGCCCATCGACGACGATACGATCCTCGGGTGGGTGATGGAGGAAAACAGCTCGGATCACAGCGTCCTGGGCAGCACCTCGATTTTCAACGGATCCCAGGGATCCTCCGAATCCGACAAACGACCCACCTTATCACGATGGCGCCCCAGAAATCCTCCCGACACGCCACGGGTCAAATTCGATCACGCGGACGACAACGGTGCCCACTTCGATTTCTCCGCGCGAGAGCTTCGCTATCCAGACATCCGCTCATCGTTCCCGCTGCGGTGTGTCCACTGTCTGGCTGCGCACGACCTGACGGTCAATCTGGTCATCTGGCAGGACAAGCTCGCACGAAACGACTCGTTCCACGTCAGCGAGCTTCGCACGAAAGCCCACGGCAGACTTGACCAGTTCCTCCGCGCACACAAGGACCGCTGGTTCGATCAACTCGAACCGATGCTGGTGCTCCCACCACCCTACTGCAATCCGTTTCCCTATTTCGTCTGTCACAAATGCGAGTCCGCCAGCGAGTTGGCCACACAAGTCGTCAGCCGCGAGGGACAGGATATTTGCCGAATCATCATCCCCAGTATCGAGATCGCCAAACTGTTCTTCGAGAACAATGGCGGTAAGGACACGCCCGGATACACGATGCTGTCCGACTCGTCGATGAGACTACAGGACGACAAGTGGGGGCGATTGGCGTCGCCGGTCCGCAACCGCATCGCCCATTGGTACAAACCACGAAGCGGTGAGCACTTTCTGGCCTATTTTCGCGATACCGATTTCTCCCGCGCTGAGACGGGCGTCTCGGGGCTTGTCGTCACAGACTGTCGACTTATATACAAAAAATACAGCACCCTCCGCCAATTCGACATCAACGAAGGCGGCGAGCTTGATATCAAAGCGGACCGTCGCGACGCCGAAATTCACATCATTCAAAAGGGGCAACGCGAAGCCACCCTCAAATCCAACCCCGTCGCCGCAAGCCACCTCGCCAAGGCGCTGTCCATGATGTCCCATCCCTGGAAGGTCAAGGTCGCCACGAAGAAATCAGCCGGCCAATAGCACCTCACCGGGCTTATCCGGACCCGCATCCCCCGCGCTTTCCGCGAGACACCCACGCCTCGCCGACCGATGATGGGAAAAACCGCGTCCACATGACCAACCAATCGCGAAGACCAATCGATGACGACCGCGAACGCCTGCGAATTCGATATCCATGCCGCCGACCACGCCGTTGGTGTCAGACCCGAGACCGCCATCCAACTCATGCGCCTTGCGTCCGATAAGGATGTCGAACACAAGGACATCGAATCCGTCATCGACCGCGACCCCAACATGGCCATTCGCGTGCTCAAACTCGCCAACTCCGCTTTCTATGGCATGCGCAACCGCGTCGTGCGCATCGACCGCGCCATCGCGCTTCTTGGCGGGACCACCATCGCCAAGCTGGCAGCCTCCTGCTCGATGGACGCCGCCTTCGCAGGCCTCAAAATCAACGCCCCCGGCATCACGCCCGACACCGCACGAAATTACGCAACGTCCGTCGCGTTCGCAGCCGACGTCATCGTCCGGCACTTCCCGTCATCGCTATCGGTCGCCACCCGAAAACTCGGAGCCGAAGCGTTTATCTGTGGCCTGATTCACGACATCGGCACCGTGGTGCAAGTCAGGCTCTACACAAAGAAGTTCGTCGAAGCGGTCAACACATCCATCAAAACAGGTCTCCCACTACACACGCAGGAGCGAAGATTCATCGGGTTCGACCACGCATGGATCGGTCGACAATTGGCGGAATTCTGGCAACTGCCCAGGGAGCTGATCAACGGCATCGGTTTCCACGCCGAACCCCTCGAAGCCGACTCCGATTACCAACTTCTCGCCTGCGTGGTGCACGTCTCCTCGCACCTTGTCAGACGAGCGGGCATCGCGTCATTCGACGGCGATACGGACACGCCCATGCTCGAGGAAGCCATGAGCCGACTAAGAATCGACCCGCGCGACGCGGACAAGATCGCATCCGAAATCGCCAGGAAACTCCAGGCCACCAGCAAAGACTCCGAGACCTGATCAGCCTGCCCCGATCATACCTCATGCCTCGATCATCCCCCGCAATGAGTGACGCTGCACCGGAAGGGAACTGCGTTCGGGGAGATGTTTAGTCCGTTGATGGGCACCTCAGGTCTTTTGCGGTTTCGTGCATGATGTCGCGGTCTGGTCCGTTGGGCAGCCAGCTTTGGATTTCTTTTATTTGTTTGCAGGCTTGGTCGGTTTGGCCGAGTTTGTCGAGGATGCGTGCGAGGGTATCGACGATGGCTGCGCTGTTGCCCCCGGTCATGTCGTTTGCGGTTTTGGCGAGTTCGAGGTTGGCCTGGGTCGGTCGCTCTGTGAGGAATCCGCCCCATGCAAGGGCGTTGCAGGTTTCGGCGGTGTCGTCGAATTCTGTTGTCATCGCGGCGAGTCTGGCTGCGTCCTCATGCCTGCCTGCACCAATCAGGATTTCGTAATAGTCGGCGAGTCTCCTGATGGTGAATCGGCGATACGATTGTTCTGCCTGGGTTCTTTCCTGGATCGCCCCCGATCGACGCATGTACCCGCAAAGCTCGATATTCTGGCGACCCCTGCCAACCAGATCGTCGTGGTCGGCTATCTCAGAGTATCGTTTGGCCTTTCGCAAAAGATCGAATGCGGCGAGGCGAAGCTGCTCACAGGCGATGCTGCGGGGATCCTTCCTGGCGAGTTCGTCGTACAATTCCAGCGTGTTTTCATCGTCGCCAAGCGCGCGGTTGAGCGCTGCAAAATCCAGGCCGGGCATTTTCTGGCGTGCAAACAGTCCGGTGAACCAACCGGGTTTCCTGAGATTGCGTGTGGCGGTGCGCGCGTTGTCACGACGCTCGCGGAGTGCAGCGGTAGCGGGTGGGTGGAGTTTTCCCAGACGGGTGATGTCGTTGAGCAGGTAAGAACTTCGAACGCCATGGAATCCTCGCGAATGCTTTTCTCCCTCGTCGTAACACCAGAGGAAATGTTCAAGTGCCTCGTCGTATTTTCCGGCGCGGACCAGTTCGCGGGCGAATTCCATGCGTTGCATCGGGTCGTTTTCACCGGTGGCGTTGAGTTTGTCGCGAGCGCGTTCGAGAGGGGTTTTTCCGTCGCGCATGCCGGCTGCTTCGGAGAGGAAGTGGTCGGTTGGGACCACGCCTTGAAGTCGTCCCAGCTCGGTACCGTCGGGTTTGACGAACAGCAGGGTTGGGTATGACCCGACGCGGTATTTTGTGGAAAGGGCGATGTTGCGTTCGGCGTCGATTTTCAGGGCGATTGTGTTTTCGGTGAGCCAGTTGACGACCTTCTCGTCAGCGAGGGTGGTTTTGTCGAGGATTTTGCATGGGCCACACCAGGTCGCGTAGAAATCGACGAAGACGATTTTTTGTTCTTTCGCAGCACGTTTGAGAGCGGCGTCGAATTCGAGGGTGACGAATGGCTTGTCGGTTGCGAGAGTGGTTGACGCAAGGAGCGTGATCAGAACAGTTTGCAGGGGGGATCGGTGGCGCATGTCGGTCTCCGATTGTAAGGTTCGGTGGACGCCGTGAATGTGGAGCGTGACCGCCGGTATGTTAGTCGTTCAATCGCTGTTTTGACAGGGGTTTTTGTGTGGACCTGTCGTCGGTTGTGGGAAAACGGCGGGTGTGACGAATATGTCGGCAGGGTGATGCGAATCGGATGGTGGCGGTGCGAGGTGAAGGGGAAAAGCGGGGGGTGGGGCGACGTTGACGGTTTTGGGGAGCGGTCTTAGCATCTCTCCTTCCGCGCGTGATAGTGCGGTTGTGACGTGAGTCGGCTGACGCGGTACGGGCGTGCAGAAATCGGCGCGGGTCGGCGGGTGCATGCGTCGCGTGCAGTTGTTCCTAACCTTTTTTCTTTCAAGGGCTTATGGTGACGAAGTTTGCGGTCATCTCAGACATCCACGGCAACCTGGAGGCTCTTCAGGCGGTTCTGGAGGACATCAAGAAGCGCAACATCACAGAGATTTTCTGTCTTGGTGATGTGATTGGCTATGGCGCAAGCCCGAAGGAGTGTCTGGACCTTGTGGCTGAGCTTTGCGAGGGGTGTCTGTGCGGGAATCATGATCAGGCGGTCTTCTACGAGCCTTGCAGTTTCAATATCAGTGCGGAGCGGGCAGCGTACTGGACCCGGCGGACGTTTGAAGAGGAGTCGAACAAGGCAAAGCGTGATCGGCGGTGGGAGATTCTCGGTTCGTTGCCCTTGCAGTTGGAGGTGCATGGATTGTTGATGGTTCATGCGTCGCCGCGACGCCCGGTGAACGAGTATCTGTTCGCTGAGGATGTGTACACGAATCCGTCCAAGATACTGGCCAATTTCGAGCGGTTGCAGCCTCATCATATGACGTGTTTGGTGGGTCATACGCATGTGCCCGGTGTTTTTCTGGACGATCCGTATTTTGAGCCGCCCGGTGAGTTGCCCGAGGCGCATCATTACACGATCACGGAAGATGAGAAGGCGATCATCAATATCGGCAGTGTCGGTCAGCCACGCGATCGCGATGTTCGTGCGAGTTATGTTGTGATCTCGAAAAAGGGTGAAATGGGTTCGGCGGATTATGAGGCTGACGTCGAGTTCATTCGGCTTGAATACGACATCGAGAAAGCGGTGAAGAAGATTTTCGCGGTGCCTGATCTGGATGATTTTCTTGGTACGCGATTGATGGAGGGCAGGTAGCGGTCCCTGCCGAGTCGCGTTTTGTTCAACGACGTCAGACTCAACGGCGTCCCGTCCCAGGCTTGCGGACATGGCCTGGTTTTCCCGTCACCCACAAGGGGTGACGCTACATTGGATTTGAGCGATCTAGCGTGACTTTTGTGTTGGTTTGCACCTTTTGATGTCGTGACAACGACGTACCCGAGGAGTTTCAGTGGCTGACGAATCGAATCCAAGTGTGTTGAAGGCGTTGCTGTGGGCGGCGGCTGCGTTCGTTGTGTGGAACTACATCGCTTTCAACTTTATCTGGCCACCGAAACCAAAAGAACCGGGGGACGAGCAGCAGCAGACGGCGGGTCGGACGGTGGATGATGTGTCAGGTCAGGTGGCTCCCGCGTCGATTGACGATTCGACGCCGGGTACGGATCAGCCACCGGCGGTGGCGAACGGTCTGCATGTCGTGCCCGGGACATTGGAAACCATCGCGATCGGTGCGGTTGATGAGCAGGTCGGCGGAGCGCATCGGATATTGGCGGAGGTCTCGACGGTCGGGGGTGGTGTGGTCAGGGCTGATCTGGTGGATCACGACGATTCGGTCGCGGAAGATTCGCCGTCCTATCCGATGTTGGCGACGGTTGAGATGCCGGACGGAGGCGTGCTGCGATCCTACACGACGGACAGGATTTCCCTGCATCTTGGGGAGATACAAACGGAGATTGAGCTGGCGGACGTCCCCTGGCGGGTTGTTTCGAGCGATCAGGGTTCGATCACGATGGCGGTTGACGTGCATCGCGGTGACAAGCCTGTGCTGCGCATTTCCAAGACGTTCGCGATTCCCGAAGAGCCTGCGGAGGAACATCGGTACGACATGGGTGTTTCGTTGCTGGTTGAAAATCTGTCCGGCGACCAGGCGAGCGTCATCATCACGCAGGATGGCGCCATGGGCGTGCGTCGCGAGGATTCGCGAATGGACGATCGCGGGTTGTTTGTGGGTGTTCGCGAATCGGGTTACATCGAGGTATCGAGTCAATATCAGTCATCCAAGGACCCCGCCGAGAGTATGTTCAAGCCGGAGGGGGGAAAAGAGCTGCTATGGACGGCCATCGCCAACAAGTATTTTGTGGCGTTCATGACGCCGTTGCGGTCGGATGGTCAACCGGGTGCGGATTGGATTGCGGAGGCGAAGCGCGTTCCATTGATACTGGACACCGACGCCAATACACATGTTCTGAAATTGGTTACGAAACCGCTGATCATCGCAGCCGGTGGCAGTCGTCAACTCGAAATAGGCTGTTATCTGGGTCCCAAGTCGCGCAAGACGTTTGCGCGCGTCAAGAGCTACAGTGATCGTGAATATGGTGAACAGGTGCTCGAAAGCTATGGCATGGGGCCCTGTGCGTTCATGGCGTTTCCATCGCTGACGCGGTTTATGATCTGGCTGTTGAACAACATCAGAGTGGTCGTATTCAACTATGGTATTGCGATCATTATTCTAGTTTTGATTGTTCGCACCGTGTTGCACCCGATCACGAAGCGTGGTCAGGTGCAGATGATGCGGGTTCAGCAGTCGATGGGATCGTTGCAACCCAGGATGGCTGAGCTGAAGAAAAAGTTTCCCAACGACAAAGCCCGCCAGAGTCAGGAGATGATGAAGATATACCAGGAAGAGCGTATTAACCCGATGACGGGTATGTTGAGCGGGTGTTTGCCGATGTTTTTGCAGATGCCGATCTGGATTGCGCTGTATACATCGTTGAACTACAACGTGGACATGCGGCATCAGCCTTTCTTTTTGTGGATTCATGATCTCACCGCGCCGGACTGCCTGATTCCGCTGGGGCGTGTCTATGACCTGCCGTTGATGGGTGCGACCAGTTGTTTCAATCTTCTGCCGATTCTGGTGTGCTTGTCCATGTTCTTTCAGCAGAAGCTGATGCCGAGGCAGATGTCTTCACCGGGGCAATCGGAGGAACAGGCTGCCCAGTCTGCGCAGATGCAGAAGATGATGCCGTACATGTCGCTGGTGATGGGTGTGATTTTCTACAACATGCCCAGCGGTTTGAATCTGTACATCGCAGCCAGCAGCACGTTCGGGATGATCGAGCAGAAACGCATCCGGGCGCACATCGAGGATTTGAAGAAACTGCCGCCGCCGACTCCGAAAGCGAAGGATCCCAACAAGGTGAAGAAGACCGGTTGGTTCGCGAAGCTGCAGGGGATGGCTGAGGAAGCGCAGAAGAACCAGGCCAAGGGCGGCAAGACCAGGAACAAGGGCAAAGGGCGTCGCGGGTAGTCGCAGGCAGCGGTTCCGATCTAGCCGTGAAAACGGTTGAGGCGGAATCGTTCGATGGGATGGTCCGTTTGCCCGTTGATGGTGAGGTCTGCCAGGATTTCCCCGATCAGCGGTCCGAATTTGAACCCATGTCCCGAGAATCCGCCTGCGAGGATGACTCGGTCGCAATGGGGGTGTCGATCGACGATGAAATCCTCGTCCGGGGTTTTCGTGTAGAGACATGTCTCAAAGCCGACGACGTCACCATTCGCATCGGGTAGATGTTTTTGCGAAAACCGCCGTATGTGGGATTCGTCGGTTGGTCGCATGGAACGATCGACGTTGTCCGGATCGACGATATCGTCGCCGAGGTGATCGCCGATCTTGACACCGTCGTGTCCGAATCGACCGAATCCGTAGTAGTAAGCCCCGGGTGTTTCGAGGATGTAGATCGGGAACCGGGAAATGTCGAACGCGGTGGGGTTGGTGATGTCAAAATAAAGGACGGCTTTTCGGACGACCTTGAGGGGGATTTGTAGTTCGTTCAACAGGCGGTGGGTCCACGCGCCGGCTGTGACGATGGTGTGTTTTGCCTTGAATTGATCGTTGTCGGATGTGACTGTGACGTGGTCATTGTGCTGCTCGATGGCGGTGACGGGGGTGTTCGGGCGGACCGTTGCACCGTGCTGTTGTGCCAGTTTGATCAACGCGGCGACGCATTCGTTGGCTGACAGAATGCACGCGTCGGGCTGATACACGCCGGCCAGGTCGCCCATGTTGGTAAAAGGCCAGCGCTGTTCGATCCGGCTCCCGTTGAGCAGTTCATGGTCAAGCCCCAGCTCGCGACAGGCGCGTAGTGAACCGGATACCAGCTCGCCGTAGCGTGGTCCCATGTCCAGTCCGCCGCAGCGATGGACGAGTGATTGCCCTGTGTTCGTTTCGATTGTTTTCCACATGGGCGCGACTTTTTCGACCATGCGTGCGTATTCAGGATGTTCAAAGTAGGCGTATCGAAGGATGCGTGATGAACCGTGGGAGCTGCCGCGATCATGTCCGATGGCAAACTGCTCGAGCAGGGTCACGTTGCGCCCCCGTCGAGCCAGCGCAAGAGCAGCCGACGCTCCCATGACTCCGCCGCCGACGATGATGGCGTCCTGAACAGTCATAATCACAACGTACCCGGAGCAGATCGATTCGCCAATCGCGATCGGGATGGCAGCGAAACAGCGTGTCAGGCGTCTAACGTGGGTCGTTGTCGGGAACGAGGATGACGACGAAGGTATCGTTGGAGGAATAGGGTGGGGCAGCTTCGTGGTTGGACGTCCACAAGCTGGTGTGTTCCGGGTGCGCTTTGAGGACGAAAACGCCGCGGGCGTCTGCGGTCGATCGCAGTTTGAAGGTAGCCAGGTAGGCGAACTGGTCGGCGGGGACGTCGACACCATCGCCGAGTACGAACCCAGCCACCCTGAATTCGTTCCTGTCGCGCGCGGCGAATTTCTCGAAACCTGCGAAAACGTGGTCCGCCCGATCCGAGTGGACGTCGATATCGTTTAGTTCAAGCGTGCCCGCCGCTCCGCCGGATGTGATGATGCCGGCTTGATACGCGGTCAGGCGGTCCTGTCCTGAGACGAAAACATCCACTTCCAGTGTTGAACCCGCCGTGATGACGCGTTGTCGCGGTACGAGCTTGAGAATGCCCTCGATGTCGGAGGTACCCGGATTGGACGCAGGGTCGTCACCCGATGACGAAGAGCCTGTGGTGCCTGCATGCATCGCATTGCCGACCTGCACGGAACTGGAGCATCCGACGGGGGCTGCTAATTCCAGGTCATCACAAACCGCGATGTTCGGATTCAGGTCGCATCCGAAGGGGTTGTTCCCCCCGAAGGCGCTGATGGCTGCGAGAAGGTCGTCAGTGCCAATCGGCAGCCCGCTCGGTCCCTTGCAGAGTTCCGGTGCGAATTCCCGGTCGCAGCCTGGCGCGCCGCCGTTCCACACGTCGGCATTGGGACACGCGCAATAGTCACCAAAACCGTTGATCGCACACAGGAGGTCGTTTGTCTGCACCGTGTCGCTGAGCGATCCACATTGATTGCCAAAACGACGCGCGCAGGACGAACAGAATCCGTCCGTGTCGCAGTACTGGTAGTCACACATGTCCACGATGTCGGAAGGTGTTTGTGGCTCGTGGGCCTGGGAGACCGGTCCGAGCACGCAGTCGCAGTCACTCTGACATTGAATGAGGAATACAGCATCCGGGTCATCGGAAATGAATTCGTACACACCGATGTCGTAAACATTGGCACCCGGGAACCCCACGTTGGGAGCGATGTCCGGAAACTCAACAGCAGGGTATTCCTGGCCGACGCTTAGTCCGGCATCAATGAGAATGGAATTCGGAGCCAGACGAAAGCCTGTCGCAAAGGGGAAGTCCGGTGCGGTAACGTCAATGACAAGCCCCGCATTGTTCTGGTTGATCAGTCCGGGGGGTCCCTGTGTTTCTCCGACGATCGAGTGCGCTTCGTGACCGACCTCGTCGGGATGATCATTGGTCGAAGATCCGTCTCCAATGTAGTTGAAATCAGACGTCTGGACCGGGTTGCGTGGAACGCTATTATGGATGACATCCCTGCCGCCCGCCTCCTGTTCACCATTTCCAAAAATCAGGTTGTTGAAAAGAATGGCTTGCCCGTCATGGCCTGTCGATTCATCAAAGACGAGACCAAAACGGCGGTTGTTGTTGAACTGGCAGTTGTAAACCTGCAAACCGACCGCGTTGTTTGTCAGCCCGACCTTGTTTCCGAACGCAGCGCAATTTCGCATGACACAGTTGACCCCACCCCCCTGACTGTCCGATGGAGCCTGCCCCCACACCCCGATCTTGAACCCGTTTCCGTCGCCCATACCTCCAGGGGCGTGGGGATGTGCAAAGGAAACTGAGTTTGTGATCCTGTTGCGGTGGGAACCGCGCGTGAAATCGAAACCGTCGTCACCATTGTCGAAGGCAAGGCAGCGATCGATGAGGTTGTCGCTGCCGGCGAGGATCTGAAATCCGTCACTGTCCTCCTCATCGCGGATGTTGCCAAAAGCCAGACAGCGCCGAATCGTGTTGAACCGCGGTCGGTTTTCCTGCGACGGATCCTGAGTTTCGACGGTTCCCGTAAGCAGGAAACCCCGCCCATTGCGTGTGCTGACACATCGCTCGAGCAGGCAGTTCCAACTCCGACCCCGCAGAGAGAACCCCGGCAGATTCCCAAGAACGTTGTCGCGCGCTGTGCAGTCTCGCAGTATGATGTTGTTGGAATCGATGATGTGGAAAACGCGAGTCTTGGCACGTTCGCCAATGATGCCCTCAATCGTAATGTAATCGAACCCTTCGATTTCCACGGCTTCGAGATGCGCTTCCTCGGCGTCGAAAATGACCGTTTCGTTCTTCGGGTCGAAGTTGCGAATCGTAATCGGATGCGAGGCTGTTCCGCTTCGGACGCCTGCCATGATGGGGACAACCTCGAAGTCCGGATATCTGTCCTGCCTGTAGATCCCGCCACGAATGAGGACCGTGTCCCCCGGCATCGCGCGGTCGACGGCTTCCTGCACGGTTCCGAGCGGCGTGGACGCCGTCCCCGCATTCTCGTCGTTGCCCGCAAATCCGCTGACACCGTCCACATCAACGTGGTACGAGTAGAACGCCGTGAACTCAGCCGTCCCCTCGTCCCCACTTCCTCCGTCACCAGGCGAAACGCCTGCGTACGAAATCAGCGGTGGTTCAAACGTGATGTCGGGATGGATGGGCCTGATCGAGCCAGCGAATCCCGGCGGTGCCTCCCAGGAGTATGTCCCGTTGGTGCTCGGTTCCATGCCGATGACCTGACCGGTCGCGTTGCGGACTTCAAACCAGACCATTCGGTCAGCCGCCAGGGTGATTCCGTCACCGCGACTGATTCTGCCCGTAATGACGACGACGACGCCGCCGGTGTTGTCAGTTGCATTCGCAGGGACTGAGGACAGAGTCACCCATCCCACCATGGTGATGATGATAATTCGTGAAGTCATGATTTTTCAGGTATGCAAAAATACTGCGTTCGGTGTGTATTACCGTTCCGGCGCGACCTTTCCTTCCCTCCATTGACGAACCCGCATCCGTCAATCGGTTCCCTTCCGCTGGAAGCTTTCAGGCGCATCCGATGCGTCTGAGACCAAGGGTAGCTTGGCTAAATCCGATAATCAACGTCGGCGACGCAGAATCGTTAGTGCAATTGCACTAATTCAGGGGGAACGCAAACCCGATGCCATGCCGCGAGGTTGTCACCTAAAGGTATTCCGGACAACAGCTTAGGTGGTAAGATGGGGGGGCGTGGTGTTATATGGAGAAGGCCCCGAGGATAGGCCGATAATTTTTTTCGACTTCCTCGGGACCTCCGGTCATTCGGTGGGTATCTGCGCGACGTTAAGGCTGGGAGTTTGTCAGGAACTGACCTCCCCAGGCCTGCGTCGCGTTACCCAATCCGTTAATCAGTTGCCGATAGCGGAACAGGTCCAGAGGCGAAAGTTCGCCGTCCCGGTCGATATCCGTCATGGCAAGTTGCCCATCGCAGCTCGGACAATCGTTGGTGGCACAAAGCCCGTTCGCAATCCTTCGGAAAACGAAGAGATCAACCGGCGACACCAGCCCGTTCTGGTCGATGTCCCCTGGCAAAAACGCAACGTCAATTCGGTCGGGTTCATCAACGCCCGGACCCAGGTGGCCAACCGATTTGATCGGAAAACCCTGCTTGCTGTAAACGTCAGCCACGATTGTCGTCCACTCGCCGGGAGTGATTGGACGATCCCAGAGAACGATGACTCGCTCGGGAATGTCGTCGGTTGGAAAAACGCCAAGTGCGATCGGCGGATCACCGCCGCCGGTTTCGGTCATGATAAAATTGGCGGGGGTCAGCTTCGTTCCATCTGGGCTGCCGAAAACGCGCCTGTTGAACAGAATGGACGCACTTGTAATGCCCAGGTCGATATCGAGGCCGTTCGTGCTCTCCTGACGAGGATCGATGAATCCCGAGCAGGGGAACGTGCCGTGCTCAGCGCTGTCAAGGTGGACGATTTCCGGCGACTGCGCCAGGCACTCGGCCACATCGCACGTCACGCCTGATTCCCGCGGGACACCACCGGCTCCTTCAGCACACGATTGCGGATCAAGAAACAAACATCCACCATCCGGAAGACAGCACGCACGCGGGAAAAAATCGCACGGGTCATCTGTGAAGCATTCCGTTCCGGGACCAGCCGACCTGCCCATAAAATCAGGGCACATGCTCGGGGGCACATTCACGCAGAACAACGCAGCCAACGGACTGATGCAGCAGGCTTCCGGAGCCTGGCCACATGCGACGTCGTCGCAGGTGGAGCCCGACTCCTGCGGGACACCACCTGCGAATTCGACGCAGGTCTGTGGATCGAGGAATTGACACGTCCCGTCAGGAATACAGCACGCCCGCGGGGCAAAGTCGCATGGATCGCCCACGGAACAACTTGTCCCGAGACCCGCCGGCTCGCCCTGAACCTCCAGACAGAAATCCGCAGACAGATCGGCGCATCCCAGAGCACCCTGCGGGTCGAAACAGCACGCTTCGGTGAGCTCCATTTTCAGACAGGTCTGTACGTCATCCATACACGAGGTTCCCGGACCGAGCGGGGTGTATCCCATGGCGAAGCAGTCGTTACGCGGCAGATCCTCGCACGGGTGAGCGGCAGGCAGGTTGATGCAGCACGCTTCAGTTGGTTCTCCGCATTGGACGTCGTCGCATGTGGTCCCGGCTGGCTGAACCACGCCGCCGTCAAATTTGCACACGCCGGGAGTTACGAAGAAGCAAAACTCGTCCTGACAGCAGGCTCGCCGGTCTCCGTCGCAGGGGTCGTCAACGCTGCAACGCGTGTCCGGGCCTGCGGATTCGCCGCCGTCGAGAATGCACTGCCCGGGTAGTCTGTCCTGGCAGGGTACGCCGGCACCACCGAAGCAACACGCTTCCGTCAGCACCGGGCAGACGATTCCGTCGCATCCCACGCCGATCTCCTCAGGGACGCCGCCCTGAACGACACATCGAGCCGGTGGTTCGAGGACGCACACGCCGATGGGCAGGCAGCACCCGCGCGGCGTGATGTCGCAGGGATCGTCGACGGCGCACGACGTGTTCGGACCGGCGGGGGTGCCAAGGAAATCGAGACAATCGTCCGGAGGGAGATCATTGCAGAAGATTCCGATTGATCCCATGAGACAGCAGGCCTGGTCGTTCGACCCGCACTCAATATCCGCACAGGCAACCCCAGGCTCCTGGGGGACGCCACCCTTATATTGGCAGAAAAACGGGGGTACATGTTCGTTGCAAACGTCACCGGAGCAACAGGCGGGCGGGTTGTCGAAAAAGCAAGGATCGTCCACATGACATTCGGAACCCGGGCCAACCGGTTCACCGCCGATCAGTTTGCATTCGGATGGTGCAAAATCCGCACACCCGACCGCGAACGGACCGCAGCACGCTTCCGGTGCTTCAACACATTGTGCATCTTCACACGTTGATCCGGTTGGTTGCGGGGTCCCGCCGTCATGCTCGCAATGTGCAGGTGGGATGAAGTCGATGCACGAACCATCGTCAAAACAGCAAGGCCTCGGGGCAACGTCGCAGGGGTCATCCATGTGGCAACTGGTTCCATCCCCAGCCGGCGTACCACCGATTTCCAGGCAGAATTCAGGCTCCGTGTCACCACAGTTGAGATCCGCCATCGGATCAAGACAGCAGGCTTGTATGTTCGATCCACACTCAAGATCCCCACACAAAACACCAGGCTCCTGAGGCTCACCGCCCTCGTTGTGACAGAAGAAAAGGGGGACATTGTTGACACATTTGTTGTCGATGCAGCAGGCAAGTCCACCCTGAAGGAAACAGGGGTCATCCACCGCGCACTGCGAACCCGGGCCGAGCGAGATACCCCCGACCAGATCGCATTTGGCTGGAACGATATCCGCGCATCCGATCGAAAACGGACCACAACAGGCTTCAGTATCGCCGGTGGTTTGGCCAAAAGCCGTCGTGACCACGGTTAACAGCAACGCAAGGGTGGTCGATGGAATCGCGCGGGAAGCGACAAAAATGGGAGGACGGTGGATCAGCATGGGTCGATACCTCGTGAGTAAAGTTACACTTTTTTCTGTATTGCGTGAGACGCATTCAAAGGCGAATGCGTTTCTCTATAATGGAACACGCAAAAGGCGAGCCAACCGGATCAACGACATTTGAGATGACGCCGACAAATTCCCCGCAACCCACGGATGACGAGAGCGTGCCAAATGGCGGCGACCTTTGGCGGACGGTCCATGATGAACTACGCAGACTGGCTGACCGGCATCTTCGTAACCAACGTGCCAGCCACACGTTACAGCCAACCGCGCTGGTCCACGAAGCGTATCTGAGATTGGCGGGCGACGGTTCCCGGCAGTGGGAGAGTCGATCGCATTTCTTCGGTGTGGCTGCCAGGGCGATGCGGAGCATCTTGATCGACCACGCCCGCCGACGGAATGCGATCAAACGGGGCGCGAAGATCGATAAATTCCCGATTGATACGGATGCCGACCTGGGCGTCGATCGGGATCGCTATCTGGTTGCGCTGGACGACGCGTTGAATGATTTGGTTTCCGTGGATGCAGAGTTGGCACGCGTCGTCGAGTTGCGTTTCTTCGGAGGTCTTACCGTTGACGAGACAGCCGAGGTGTTGGGTGTTTCCGGAGCAACGGTCAAGCGTGCATGGAAAATCGCGCGCGGTTGGCTACACCGCGAGATGACAAGGTGAGAACCGATGGCGACTGAATGGCAACGCGTCCGCGACCTCCTTGAACAGGTCTGCGACCTTGCGCCCACGGAGCGGCTGGCGATTCTCGATGCACGGTGTCATGATGACGACGAACTACGTCGTGAGGTTGAGTCGGTATTGTCCGCCATGGACAAAACGCCGGATTTCTTGTGTGAGCCAGCCTCGTTCGATCACCTTGAGCATCGAGACGGACGCGGTGTCCGATCCCTGACCAACGAGCGCGTTGGTCCCTACCGAATCAGGCGATTCCTCGCGGCGGGCGGAATGAGCGATGTTTACCTCGCCTGTCGCGATGAAGATCGCGACGACAGTCAGGTCGCGATCAAGATCATCCGCCGTCCGTTGTTCGATGATGAGGTGCGACGTCGGTTCGCGATCGAGCGCGAAGCGTTGGCTGCCCTGGAACATCCCAACATCGCCAGGCTGATCGAAACGGGTGTCACCGACGATGGATTTCCTTTTCTTGCGATCGAGTACATCGACGGCGAACCGATCCACAAATATTGCGACGCACGCCGTATGACCACCGACGACCGACTCACCCTGTTTGGAGACGTGTGTGCGGCTGTTTCCCACGCCCATCAACACCTGATCGTTCACCGTGATCTGAAACCGGGCAACATTCTGGTCACACGCGACGGTCGTCCCAAACTGCTCGACTTTGGAATCGCCAAACTCATCGATACCGCCTCAGGGGTCGGATCCTCCGCGCAGATGACCGCGACCGCCCATCGCGTCTTCACACCAGAATACGCCAGCCCCGAACAGTTCAAGGGTCAAACCGTCTCAACGTCAACGGATGTCTATTCGCTTGGAATTGTTCTGTATGAACTCCTGACCGGTCGACGCCCTTTCCAACTCGGCGGTCGATCGCGACATGAAATCGAACGCACGGTTTGCGAATCGATCCCCGAAAAACCAAGCACCGTCGTCACTGACGACGACACACCGACGACCGCTCACCAGGGCGACGATACCGTTACCCCACAGACGCTCGCACAACTGAGACAAAACGATCCGACAAGCTTGCGACGACGCATCGAAGGCGATCTCGACGCCATCGTGATGGCTGCCATTCGCAAAGAGCCTGACCGAAGGTACGCATCCGTGCAGCAGTTGTCCGGTGATATCGAGCTGCACCAGAAAGGCCTGCCGATCACCGCAAGGCCCGACACCCCAGGCTATCGGATCGGAAAGTTCATCCGGCGGCATCGGTTGGCTGCGACCATGACAACCGTCATCGCCGTCGTGGCCATCATCGGCGCGATCGGTATCGCCTGGCACATGCACCAACTCGGTGAGGCGCGGATTCTGGCAGAGGCGACGGCCGTCCAAAAGGAAAGCGTCAGCCAATTCCTGCAGGAGATGTTCGACTCCGTTGACCCGATGGATGGTCGCCCGCAGGATGCAACGGTCCGTGGCATCGTGGACAATGCATCGATGCGCATTGATCAGGGGGAGTTGGACGATCAGGGCGAGGTCAAGGCGACCCTGCTGCTAACCCTCGGGCGTGCCTACGCCGAGTTGGGCGATTTGTCCGAAGCGGAAAAGCGACTGACCGAAGCCTGTCAAATCCGCAACGAGCTGTTCGGCCATCAACACGCCGACGTGGCAGAATGTCTCAACGCGCTGTGCGTGCTGACACGGCGAACAGGACAACTGACGAAAGCAGAACGCCTGTGTCGAGAGGCGTTGACGATGCGCTCGAACATTCACGGCTCCGATCATCTCGAGGTGGCTGAATCGCTGAACAATCTCGGCGTCGTCCTGCGTCGGATGCGAAAGCTCGAAGATGCTGAATTCGCCCTGCGTCAGGCGCTGGTCATCCGAAAAAACGCGACTGGCGACCATCGTCTGGAGGTGGCTACCTCATCCGTCAATCTCGCCGTCGTGTTGAAACACCTCGGACAACTCGAGGAAGCCGAAACGCTGTACCGCGACGCATTGGATATCTTCATCGGCCTCAAGGGGCTGAACCATATCAGTGTGGCTGGTTGCATGAACAATCTTGCGTTGCTCCTGCGCGACACAGGTGAGCTTGAAGAGGCAACGTCGCTTCTAAAGGCGTCTCTGCAAATACGCAGCGACGTCTTTTCCGGCGACCATCCCTCCGTCGCCACCGGTCTGCACAATTTGGCGCTAATTGAGAATGACCTGGGATCGCAGGATGATGCGAAAGAGCATTTCGCAGACGCCCTTGAAATGCGCCGACGGATGTTCAGGCCCGATCATCCCGGTATTGCAAACGCTACCCATAACCTCGCATCGCTGTTGGCTGACACGGGCGAAACCGACGAAGCCGAACCATTGGCACGCGACGCTTTGCGCATTCGGCGTGCACGCGACCAGCGCGTCGGATCGCATTCACCGCGAACCGGCATGACCCTGGTCCTGCTCGCGGACATCGCATGGCAACGCGGTGATTGCGAAAATACCAGGATGCTGGCATCCGAGGGTATTGAGGTCTTTGAAAATCTCGGCACGATGTCCAACGACGCTGCCATCGCAGGCCACGCCCTGCTCGGACTATGCCAACTCGCGAGTGGAAATGAACAGTCAGCCACACGGTCGCTTGAGTCTGCCGTGACAGGAACCGATAACGCCGATCGTGTCAGCACGCGCACGGGCCTGAGGCTGTGCGCCCTGGCCACCGCCATCGGTCACGACGTCGCCAATTCAAATTTGTGCACGGGCGACAACCGGTGAAATCGGTTTCGTCTGGAATCTAGATTTAATTCGCGTTGTGATTGGCTCTGTACGTCCCGTACAAACCAACCATCACGAGAAGCAGGACAAGCAGGACCTGCCCGACCAGGTTGGCTGTCGGAACTGCCTTGGTGCCACAGTCCGGCACAATCAACGACAGAACGGTCCCGTTTTGGACCGCGCCGCCTGTGTCAAAGCTCCACTGAAAATCGCCGAAGCCAGCCATCCCGTCCTGATAACCAATCGTCGCACTTTCCCCACCGCCAAAACTCGCCTGACCGATTTCGTCGTACAAAAGCTGGGCCACCACCCCGTCGTCACGCACTTCTGCGAAAATCTGCAATTGAAACCGAGCCAGTGTCCCGGGGTTCGCGTCGAGACGACGATTGTGCCATTCGATGATCAGGCGGTCGTCGACCGTGTTGACGAAAACGTCGCCGTCCTTGTCGTCGAAATCGTCCCAGAAGACCAGAATCGACTGCCCCCCGCCGAATGCACCATTGCTGGGGATTGGTTCGTTGTCGGCGGTGAGTATCTGCAACGAGTTGGGGGCGAATCCGACGCCGCCGTTGCTGCCGATGAGAATCTGACCAGCGGGAAAAACGCAATTCCCGATGGTCGTGTTGAACGGGACGACACCGTCGTCACCGATATTGAGAATCTCTCCGTTGGTGCCATCAATGAACGCACCGGGCGGATCATTTGAGATGACCAGCGGGTCGGCGACGGCTGTCGACACCAAAACGCAGGTACAGCCAAGAAAAGGCAGTATTTTCCCGATCAACATCACGTTCCTCGCCGGCTCGCCGCCGCATCCATCATAGACGAATGCGGGCGCGAAAGTCCACCAGATACCGTCAAACGCGATTTCCAAACCAGGCCAACCATGATTCCGCAGGAACAGGTCAGGATGAATTGCGCGAGGGGAGAGTCGAACTCCCACGGGTTACCCCACAGGATCCTAAATCCTGCGCGTCTGCCAATTCCGCCACTCGCGCGCGATCAAAAACACCACCGTTATCGGCTCCCCAAACCGCTCAACAACAAACGTTCGCCACGTTCCCAACCAGTCGGACGGGCCACGCAGCCATGTTACCCGCAAAGGAAAGGGTACCTGGGGGGGACGAGAAAATCTACCGTCTGCCGGTGGTGGGTTGGGTCGGTTCCCGCTGGATGATGCCGTGGGCACCTGTCGAACCGGGACGCGGAGCCACCAGGTCGGGATCGGTGAGGTCCACGTCGTAGGGCACGTCCACAATGCGGATACTGCGGATATAAATCCGTTGCAACGGTGAACCGTTTTCGTCGGTTTGGGTCGCCATCAATGCGTCGAGCGTTTCAAACGAATCGAGGCCTATCAGTTGGCCGAAGACGCTGTATTTTCCGTCCCACTCCGGGACGCGCGTGTTGGTAATGAAAAACTGACAACTGCCCGAATCGGGATCGTCGTCCAAAAGGGCCATGCTCACGGATCCGCGGATCTGCAGTTTGTCTGAAAACTCGGCATCCAGCTTGACCCCGTCGGGACGAATTCCGGTTCCGTCACCGTTGGGACACCCGCCCTGCAGAAAATAACCCGGTGCGATGCGGTGCACCGACAGATTGTTGTAGAACTTTTCCTTCGCGAGGCTGATGAAATTATCAACATGGTTCGGAGCGGCGGCGTATTGAAACGCCATCGTCATTTCGCCGACGTCGGTGACGATGACAGCCTGCTTGAGCGAGTCGACCACGACAAACAACGTGTTGCTCGTCACTGATCCTGCGTAAGGGGACCAACGGATCCAGTATCGACCCGGTGTTCGCAACGCGGGATAGAACTCCACGATATCGATCGTTGCCCCGATCGACGAGTGCGGCGCCAGCGTGATGAACGGGGCTGACGCCGGCGGTTTGTACCCCTGGGCGATGTTCCAGGTTCGGTTTTCGGCGTTGCGAATGTTCAGACCGCCGTAGGCTTCGCCGCTGAAAACGTGCGACAAGGGCAGTCCCATCGCTTTGTCGGCGATTTCCGGGCTTGTACCCGGCACGAGCAGTGGCTGAGGCTCGTCGGATACATTGGTTACCAGGAAATGGGCCAGAATCGGCTCGCCTGCGCGAAAATGACGGGTGGTGGTGATCAACGACGCGTGAATCGCCGAGTTTTGCCGCTCCTCCGCGACCGCACCAACCGACATCGCGACAATGGGGAAAACCAGCAGCAAACGGTGTCTGGCGATGAGATTCATGCTCTTGGCAAACCTTCAGAAGTTAAGGCGACACAACGACTAACAATCATTTCGGTCGCCGGAAGCCGTCGGTTTCGCATTCTCGCGTCACAGCCCGACTTGTCCACACCCAAATCCAATAAACACGCCCCGATCGCTCGACCGAACCGGGGACATGGCGGTAGATTGTACACCATGACACCACGGCAGTTGCAGACCTCAAGCCCGACGACCCGCCCAAATCGAAACCCGTCAGGTTGCCGACGGAGGCCAATAGCGCTCTGTCTTGCAGTCTGGGTCGGGTTGGCAGGCTGGGCAGGGTGTGACAAATCAGCCAACCGAACGGATCCCGATCCACAGCCAACCACAGTCAATGGGGCGAGACGAATTGTCGTGCTCGGGCCTAATGCGGCTGAGCTGATTTGTGCGATCGGGGCGTGTGATCGGCTGGTGGGGGTGAGCCGCTATTGTATGTATCCGCCGGAGGTTACGACGCTTCCGAAGATCGGCGGGCTGACCGATACGGATTTGGAGACACTCTTGTCGCTCAGGCCCGAACTGGTCGTGTTGCGTGGCCGGGGTGGCGTGGTGCGGCAGTTTTGCAGAGATCGCGGAATCGCAGTTTACGAGGATCGGGTGGAGACGCTTTCGGATATTTATCGGACCACCCGCGACCTTGGCAAGTTGGTCGGGCGAACCGAGGCGGCTGAATCGTTGGTTGGCAATATCCAACGGTCGTTGGCGGAGGTGCGGGTGTCGGTGGCGAGTCGTAAGCCTGTTCGGGTATTGCCGGTGATTATGCGCGATCGGAGCGGGCTGACGAATATTCTGAGCTGTGGAAACAACACGTTTTTAACGGAACTGATCGACATCGCGGGTGGTGAGAGCATTTTTGAGGGCATGCTCGCTGACTATCCGAGCGTGAGTCTGGAGGAGATCATTGGTCGCAGCCCGGAGGTGATTGTCGAGATGTTTCCGGGGCAGGTGATGGACGAACGGGAGAAGGCATCGTTGATCAAGCCCTGGCAGTCGTTCGATTCGATCCCGGCGGTACGGAGCGGACGGATCCACGTCCTTGATGAGCCATTCGTGACGATTCCGTCTGATCGCGTGGTCAAGACGGCTCGATTGCTTCGTTCATTGTTTCATCCGGAACTGCGTGATGAATAACGGCGCGTTCCTGACGATGTCAGATGTCCGGTTTGGGTATCCGAGGGGTGCGGTTTTTCTGGGGCCTTGCGATCTGGCGGTTCGTGTTGGGACGTTTCATGCGGTGCTCGGTCCCAACGGTGTGGGCAAGAGCACGTTGTTGCGACTTGCGTGCGGGGTTCTGACGCCATCAGGGGGCGTGGTGACTTGCGAGGATCGAAATCTTGCGACGATTCCGGAGCTGGAGCGTGCGCGGCGGATCGCGTTTTTGCCACAGCGGTTTGACGCGCCTCTGGATTTGAGCGCGCGTGAGGTGGTGATGCTCGGTCGATTTCCGATCCGACGCAATCGATTTTTTGATTCCCTGGAAGATGAACGGGCAGCGGGCGAGTGCATGGCGACCACGGGCGTGGGGGATCTTGGGGATCGTCGGTTGGGTGATATGTCGGGTGGGGAAGCTCAGCGGGTGCACATCGCGGCTGCTTTGGCGCAGAAACCCGGGTTGCTGGTTCTGGATGAACCGACGTCATCGCTGGACCCTTATCATCAGATGGAGATTGGGGGTCTTTTGCGAAAACTGTGCGATGAGGCTGGGTTGACGGTGCTGGTGGCGACGCATGATCTGAACCTTGCGGGTCAGTTTGCCGATTGCGTGACGCTGGTTGTCGACGGTGCCGTCGTGTGCACGGGTACGCCGCAGGAGACGCTGACACCTGATCGGTTGCGCAGCGTGTATGGCGTGCCATTCGAGCGTTTTTGCAAATCGAGTCAGGGGCGATCGTGGGTTTTTCCGATTCCGGAAGAGGCGATGACAGTATCGTGACCTCTACTCGACTGACAGGCCGTCGTTTCTTTTTACACATGATTTTCGGTGTAGTGGCGCTGCTGATCGTTGTCGCAATCAGTCCGGGGATTGGGTCGCAACCGATCGGTGTCGCGCGGGCGTGGGGATCGGTGTTCGGGTTTGGTGAGGCTGGTGAATCGTCGGTTGAGGCTTCGATCGTCCGGGAAATCATGCGACTTCGGTTGTCGCGCACGATTTGCGCGCTGCTGGCGGGAACGACGCTTGCGTTGTGTGGGGCGGTCACGCAGACGCAGTTTCGCAACGTTTTGGCGACGCCTTACACGCTTGGTATTGCGAGCGGGGGCGCGTTGGGAGCGGCGATTTCGGTGCTGCTCGGTTTGGATCAGTTCGGGTTTGGCTTGCCGGGTGAGTCGCTGGGCGCGCTGTTGGGTTGCGCCGCGGTGGTGGGGTTGGTGTTGTTGTTGGCGGGGACGTTGTACGGACTGAGCGGAAACAGTCTGGTGTTGGCGGGGGTTGCGATTGGTTTTTTCTGTTCGGCGATGCTGATGTTTGCGACGTATCTGGCCGACGTGCGCGAGAAGGATCGCATCGTGCGGTGGATGATGGGGAGTGTGGCGACGTTCAGGTTTCGGGAACCGTTGCAGATGCTCGGTCCGATGGCGGTGAGCTGGGCTGGGATGATCGCGTGTGGACCGGGATTGAATCAGTTGCAGCTTGGGGAGGAGTTGGCGTCGGCGCGTGGGGTGCGGGTCGGTCTTTTGCAGGTCGCCAACATAGGGTTTGCCTCGTTGGGGACGGCTTGTGTGGTGTCGTTGTGCGGTCCGATCGGATTTGTCGGGTTGCTGGTGCCTCACACGGTTCGTCTGGTTGTGGGCCGGGATCATCGGTTGCTGTTGCCGGTGGCGGGTGTCTGGGGCGGGGTTTTTCTGATTGTATGCGATTGGCTGGCGCGGCTGTTGCCGTTGTGGTGGGGTCGATGTTTTAGTGGGGAGATTTCGGCGGCGGCGTTGCCCATCGGGGTGGTGACGTCGGCGGTGGGTGCCCCTGTTTTCCTGCTGCTGTTGTGCAAGGATCGGGCGATTCGGAAAAATGGTTGAGGTTGAAGGATTCGTTCTCTACAATGTGGGTGGACCTGCGAAGGAGGATTGGTTTTCCCTATATCCGGCGTATCCATTTCAGTGGCGCCTTCGGCGCTTGGTGGCAGCGTGCTCATGCTGAACGCGCACTACGCCGCGCTCCGTGTGATCAGCGTGAGACGGGCGATCAGTCTTCTGTTCAAGAGCAACCACGACGACGATCCCGTTGCGGAGGTCGTGCACATCGAGGACGGGAAATTCAGCTCGTACAATTTTGCGGATTGGCGGGAGTTGAGCGAATTCAACCGCGACTTCGCACCAGCCAAGCACGACTGGATCCGCACCGTTCGGTTTGACCTTGCGGTTCCGCGGATTATCCGGGTGTTGTCCTATAACAAGGTTCCCCGCCAGCCTGTGAAGCTGAATCGCCGGAACATTTTCGCGCGCGATCACAACATGTGTCAGTATTGCGGCAAGCGGTTGCCGACGAGCGAGTTGAGTCTGGACCATGTGCTGCCTCGGTCGCAGGATGGTCCGACGACGTGGCAGAACATTGTAGCGTGCTGTTTGAAATGCAACGTCCGAAAAGGGTGTCGAACACCCGAGCGGGCGGGCATGAAGCTGTTGAGCAAGCCTGTTCGACCGAAGAGCAGTCCGGTGATCCGCGTCAAGCTATCGGACGACAAGTACCATTCATGGCGCCAGTTCGTGAACGACGCTTATTGGAACGTTGAGTTAAAATAGCAACTTCCCTGGGGTGGTCGTTTTTCGCTGCAGGTCCGGGAATCATTTCGCGCATCTTCATTGTGCTTAGTATCTGAGCGCTCCAGTCCATCCGACCGATGAGATAAACGGCTTGCAGGCGATCTGCGTGGTCGTCAGGCGGCGGGGAATGTGTATCGTCATCGAAAGCGCTTGAATGGAACCGACGTGCGACATCTGCATCATCGAGGATGACCCGAACGATTTGAGGCTCGTCCAGCGCATCGTGGATCAGGCGGGGTATGAAAGCAAGTCAGCGGTTGATGGGCGATCTGCGTGGGAGTTGATTGAGGAGCATCGTCCGCGCGTCATTCTCGCAGACTGGGACCTGCCACACTGTGACGGTCTTGAGCTTTGCAGGAAGGTCCGAGCCACGCCCGAACTCAAGTCGACCTATTTCATCATGGTCACGGGGCGTGATGACAAGGATGCCAGGGAGTTCGCCTACGAGAGCGGAGTGGACGATTATCTGGTCAAGCCCTTCGACAAGACGTCACTTCTGGCGCGTATTCGGGTTGGGGCGCGGATGTGGGAGGCGAACGCGTGTTTGCGGCGTGCGGCGATCACAGACGGTCTGACAGGACTCTACAATCACGACCACTTCAACACGGTGATCGATCACGAGTTGCATCGTGCACGTCGGTATGGGAATCGCCTCGCGTTGATCATGCTGGATCTGGACCATTTCAAGGCGGTCAACGATACGTTTGGTCACCTGGTCGGGAATGAGACACTCATCGAAGTGTCGCGGGTATTGAACGAAAGCGTGCGCGACTTTGATACGGTCGGACGGTTTGGTGGTGAGGAATTCGTCATAGTCGCGCCCGAAGCGACGCTTGAAGACGCGATGACGATCAGCGAGCGCATTCGGACGGGTATTGCAGGCTCCCTGAATGTTGAGGCGTTGCGGGACCATGTCGTTACGGCGTCACTGGGGGTCGCGACGGCGGACGACGCAAGGGTGCGCACATCGACCGATCTGGTGGACCTTGCGGACCGCGCGTTGTACGCAGCCAAAAATTCGGGACGGAACATGGTTCGGTCTGCGCACGATCTGGAGGATGACGAGCCGATCGCGATTCAGGGTGACGAGGTCGAGTCGCTTCGCAAGCGGGTGGCGATATTGAGTGTTCGGGCGAAGGACGTTTACGTCCAGACGGTTTCGTCGCTGGTACAGGCGCTTGAGGAAAAGGATCCGTTCACTGCACGACACTCGGTGAATGTTTCTGCCTATTGCGGGAAGATTGCCCGGGAGATGGCGTTGGGGGAGGCAGCCATCACCTCGATCAGCAACGCGGGCTTGTTGCATGATCTGGGCAAGGTCGGGATTCCCGATCGTATCCTGATGAAACCGGCGGGTTTGAGCGTGACCGAGGCGATGGTGATGAAACAGGTGCCTGCGATCACGGTGCGGATTCTGGACCATCTTCGCATTCTCGATGAGGAAATGCAGATGATTCGATACCAACGCGAATTCTACGATGGCACGGGTTATCCGGATCAACTGTGCGGTGATCAGATTCCGATCGGGTCGCGGATTCTCCTGCTGGCCAACGCGTTCGACGCGATGACGACCGATCGGATTTATCGCGCCTGTCGCTCGATTGACGAAACGCTCGATGATATCAAAGCGCACTCCGGAACACAGTTTGATCCGCAGGTTGTCGACGCACTGTGCGCGTCGGTTTCCACGCATCGCGAAGAGTACCTCAATAGAGTTCGGGCAACGGCAGACTCGTTGCGCAGTCCAGCTGGGGTGCTTTGACAATTCTGCTGCCCGCCGACAGACTCTTCTGATGCGATTGTCGCCACGGTATTGGCTTGTCGGATAGCTGATGGATCCTCACGCAGACACCATTCGATTGCTTGTTTCCTGTCCGGACCGGAAGGGGTTGGTGGCGGCCATCACGGAATTCGTCGCGTCGCGCGGGGGGAATATTCTTGATCTGGATCAGCATACCGACCCGGACGAACGGATGTTTTTCACGCGAGTCGTGATTGATCTTTCTGAATTGACCGTATCGGCTGACGCATTTTCGCGTGAGTGGGAACAGATTGCGTCGAAATTCCAGATGACCTGCTCGACCCATGTGGCGTCTCAATTGCGCAACGTGGCGATCCTGGTCGGGAAAATGGACCATTGTCTGCGTGAATTGCTCTGGCGTTGGGAGGCGGGCGAGCTTGCGTGTCGGATTCCGCTGGTCATCAGCAATCATCCGGACGTCGAGCCTGTGGTGACACGGCGGGGTGTCGAATTCTGCCATCTGCCGATCACAGCGGAGACGAAACCGGAACAGGAACAGCGAATCGTCTCGCTCCTGGACGAACATGATATCGACCTTGTGGTGCTGGCTCGATATATGCAGATCCTTTCGCCCGGGTTCGTTGAGCAATATACGAATCGGGTGATCAATATTCATCACAGCTTTCTGCCGGCGTTTGCGGGTGCGCGACCTTATCATCAGGCCTATCAATCAGGGGTGAAAATCATCGGGGCGACGTGCCATTATGTGACCGCGACGCTCGACGCCGGACCGATCATCGAGCAGGCGATCGCGCGGGTGAATCATCGTGACACGGTTGGCGACATGGTGCGCAAGGGCAAGGACATGGAGCGGTCCGCACTCCTGACCGGGGTCGGGTTGCATCTGAACGACCGGGTCATCGTGCACCAGAATCGCACCATTGTGTTCGATTGACAGCCTCGCTTTACAAGGGTGCCTTTTGCCTTCGATTGGCCCCGATTGACCTGTCAAAATCAGGATGCGATAATCCCGTGCGTAGAATTGTTCCCGCGGGCGGATGACCCTCCATGCGTTTGACCCTCCATCATGCACTTGTTTTCGCGATCGTTGCGGTGGCGCTGCCGTTGTCGACAGGTTGCAAAAACGGGGTTTTTGACTGGTCCTCCTTTTTCCCCGACGAGAGTGCCGACAGCGTTGATTCGAGCAATTACACGGACCCGATTCAGAACTCGGCTTCCTATCGTCAGACGATCGCGGAGTACGCCTATTTTGACGGAATGAGGCGGATGCGGGTTCGGGGTTACGGTATCGTCATTGATCTGGGTGACGGCGGATCGGCGGAGTGCCCGACGCACATCAAGAACGATCTGGTTCAGGAGATGTACAAGAAGCGTGACTACATCGATCGTCCGGAGGCATTGATCAGTCGGCGTGACACAGCCGTCGTGACGATCGAGGGTGAAATCCCTGCGGCTGCCACCGAAGACGCGACGTTTGATCTGCTTGTTCGTGCGTTGCCCGGGACGCAGACGACGAGCCTGGAGGGTGGGTGGCTGCTGCCTTGCGATCTTCGGATTTACCGATCGACCGGAGCGGCAGGCTGGATCCCGGGTCGGATATTGGCGGAAGGGCTTGGACCGGTGTTCATGAATCCGTTCTCGACGTCGGGCGCGTCTGCCACCCGATCCTCGAAACGTGAGGGAACGATCATTGCGGGCGGACGGGTCACCCATGACCGTCGTGTTCGGTTGCTCATGGCCAATCCATCGTATCAGCGGGCGGCTGCGATCGCCAACCGGATCAACGCGCGTTTTGCCGAGCCGGACGATCCGGTGGCGGACGCGGTGTCACCCTCGGAGATTCGTCTGAAAATCCCGGCGGTGTTTCACAACGATCCGAAGCACTACATCTCGCTGGTCCAGCATCTTTACATTACGAATCGTCCGGGATTCGATGATTCGGTCCGTCGAAAACTGGTGAAGGAATTCGCCGACAAGGATGCTCCGCATGTCGAGATTGCGTTGGCATGGGAATCGCTTGGCAGGACGGTGCTCCCGGACGTTCAGCGATTTTACGACGACGGTTATCCACCGCGGAGTTTTTATTCCGCAGTCGCGGGGATGCGCCTCGGCGACGACGACGCTGTTGATGCGCTCTCAAAGCATCTGATGAACAAGAAAGGTGCGTTTCGCAGGGGCGCGATCAAGGTGCTCGGATCGGCCCGGAATTCGTTGCGGGCGGCTCGACCTTTGCGGCGCGCGCTCAATGATGATGATCCGCGCATTCGTGTCGCAGCTTACGAAGCGTTGCGTCAACGTCACGATTCATCGATTTCCACTTTTCCGATCAGCTCGGGACAGTTCGACATCGACGTTGTTCGAACGGACAGCAGACGGATGATCTATGCGAAAAGGACGGAGGATCGTCGAATTGCGATTTTTGGCGACGTTCGCGCACGATCGCCGCTGTTCTTCAGCCTGCCCGACAATTCGCTGATGCTCACGTCCGATCCGGGTGATACGCAGGTGACGATGGTGCGCACGACGGAGGGTGGTGAGATGCTGCCGAAGGTCACGGTGGATGGTGACGTGGCCCAGATGATCAGCCGCCTGGGTCATCCACCGCCGGACGTGGCTGGCGGGATTTCGGGATTGGGCGTCGAATACGCGTCGATTATTTTCGTTTTGTCCGATCTCGTTGACAGCGGTGCGATTGACGCGCATTTCATGATGGAATCGCCCGCGTCGTCGATGCTTCCCAGGCCGCCTCTAACCGTGGGCAGACCCGAATCGGAGCTTTGATCCGGTCGTTTTCTTTTTTGTCATTCATAAGGATTCAAAACATGCCACGAAGGTCGTCGGTATTGTCGTTTTTTCTGACGTTGTGTGCTGCAGGATTGCTTTTCGCACAGGGACCCGCCACTCCGCCGGTGGGTCAGCCTCCCGTTCCGACCGAGCCTCAATTCGAGCTTGACATTCCGATCCCGCGCGAACCGAGCGACGGGTGGAAAAAGTTTTCCGAGCTGCCCATCTGGGAGGACGGTCTCAGCGAAATGTCGTATTACGATGCCACATGCATGCTTTACAACAAGCCTCGCAAGTACACGCGTGTGCATCTGTTCAACCGTCAGGATATGGACCGTGAGCGGTCGGTCAAGGCCCATGACAAGAGCAAGCAGGTGGTGCCTGCGTTCAAGTTTCTCGTGACCGAGGAAATCCCGACCGAGAATTACAACTACCGGTTTCACACGACCGCCTTTCTCGAACGACCCGGTCTGGAGCCGATGAAACTGACGGTGTCGAGTCAGGAATGGTGCGGAACGACGTTCAAATGGCTCCACTGGTCCAGGCCTGCCGGATATTCGCCGGACAACTGGTCATTGGATGTCTGCTGGTATTCGTACTACGGCGACGAGGGTGACGGGTGGTGGCCTTGGCCTCGATCGAATATTGATGCGTACGAGATTCTGCCATTGTATGCCCGCGCGGTGGCGGCGTCCGGTGGTGAAAAACGTGAGATGCATTTGCTGAAATCGATGCACAACGCGCATCGGCCTGATCCGATTCCGATGGATGCGGTGCTCCGTGTCGAAGGCAAGGCTCGGAAGGTGCAGGTTCCGTTGGGGACATTTGAGGCGTTGCGCATCGTTCTCGACTGGGAAGGCGCGGAAACGTGGTTTGATGTTGAGACCAATCCGCCTTATCGACTTCTGGCGTTCAAGGCGGACGATGTGACCGGCAGGCTCAGATTCGTCGAACGTCGGGCCTATTGGGATCGAAAATGGAAGAGCGGTTTCCACAAACCGAACATGGCTCCGTAGACCCGAACCGACTTTCGTCGATC
This sequence comes from Phycisphaerae bacterium, assembly GCA_029260165.1. Classification (GTDB taxonomy): domain Bacteria; phylum Planctomycetota; class Phycisphaerae; order UBA1845; family UBA1845; genus OFTM371. Next base: position 97,764 of record JAJDDT010000023.1, read on the forward strand.
AACGCTCGTCCGTGCGTCGGTCGATATTCGGGGTCTGTTGAATATTCTTGAGCTTCTCGACCGCCTGCTGCCTTGCGAGGTGTCGAAGATCGGTGGCTGCGTCGGATTCGTCCACGATTTCGGAACCGAGCAGTGTTTCAATCGCATCTTCCAGCGTCACCACACCGGCGGTTCCACCATATTCATCCACCACAATGAACAAATGCGTGCGCTCGCGCAATGCGCTCGACAGCAGGTCGCTGACTTTCATTGTCTGGGGCACGAAGCTCGCGGGCCTCTTGAGTTGCTCGAGGGGTTTGTCGTTTTCACCGGCGGCGGCGGCGTGCAGAATATCCTCGCGAATGACGATACCGATGATCTCGTCGAGGTCGGACCCGATGGTGAGCGGGATTCGTTTGTAAGGCCAACTCAATGCGGTCCGCGACGCTTCACCCACGGTGGCGTCCCCGGGCATCGATTGGATCACGGTTCGTGGCGTCAGGATATCGTCCACATTGATCCGATCGAGTTTGAGCGCGTTTTGCATCCACCGCGCTTCGTCGGCGGTCAGTGTTCCCGAACGGTGACTCAACCGTGACAACGCGAGCAGTTCCTCCTCGGTCACTTCGCCGATTGCACTCGAGCTTCCCGAAATCCATCGCGTGACGAACTGACACGCCGACACCAGAGGCCCGAGCAAACGAATGGCAAGTTCGATTGGCCCTGAAAGCGGCGGCGCGATCTGGTCCGCGTGCAGAACACCGATGGTTTTCGGAATAATCTCGCTGACAAACAGAATCGCGAGCGTGAGAAACGCGCTGAAAACACCCACGCCGATGCTGTCGAATACCCTGGCGGCCAACATCCCCGAAAGCGTTGCCCCGGCCGTGTGCGCGATGGTGTTCAGAGCGAGAATGGCAGCGATCGGCCGATCGATTTTTTGCCGCAACCGCTGCAGTCGCAGACCGCTGATGGAGTTTGACTGGGAAAGTTGCTCGACACGGGCGGACGAGACGGCGTAAAGAGCTGCCTCGCAGATCGAGCAGAAAAAGGAGATGCCGATGGTAGCCACCACGACCACGATGAGCCATACCACCGCGCCGGACGACTCTGCGCCACCTCCCGAACCCGCCACGTCACCCAATACCAATAAAGACACCGACTTGTTCACCGACCGTTTATCGACCGTTCAATTCCGGGGCACGATGCGAATTTCAAACGCACCGACCTTCACACCAGCAGCCGAACCAACGCCTTCAAACCACGTCGCCTCCACACGTCCAGCCACAATCATATGGTACGCAAGCCCTGGTTCAAGGGTCACCTCGAAAGCGGGAGATTCCCTGCCCGTCCACTGCTCCGGCACGCGGTCCGGGTCGGACTCCGCCAGCGTCACAGAACCGAGAACGCGACGATCAGAATCCATCAGATAGGCTTTCAGTCGCAACGGAACGATGCCAAAAACGGACCGATTGTTCCTGGTTGTGCAGGAATAGCTTACGTCGAGCGTGATCTGAACATCCCGAGATTGATCGCCATCATATTGCAAAACGTGACCCACATGAATCTCTGCGTTTGCTTCGCCGCCTTTGGTCGCGTCGACGGAACAGGAGGCAACGCCATCGGCGCTGGATATGGAGGACGCGGTGGCATCACCGGTCGACGACCGCGAAGTGTCGGCTACATTGAACGGTTGTGACGCGGGTAATCGCATCGCCACCCCCTGCGACGCGCCCCCACCGACGCGGTGCTCCTGTTGTGCGACAGCCAGTCGCTCCTCAAAACCACTGGAACCACACCCGAAAACACTCGCCAGGGTCAAACAACCCGCCACCAGAAAAACCCGCCGTCTCATCGCGATCAACCTCCAACCGATTCATCGATCCCGGATCGCCAGCCGCCCGATCCGCTGCGTCGATCGATAACACACGCAACGTACCGTCCCTGTGTCGAGGCGACAACACGAATTATGGGACGTTTTGAATTATCGACGACGGCGACGGGTGCGGAACTTGCTGCCAAGCGTCTTGCGGGGCGCATTGTCGGGCGGGGTCCAGCCAATATCCGTGGTGGCGACCGGTGCATCGTACCGTGACACCGTCTCGACCTCAGGCTCCCTGTTCTGTTCCTCGCGCGGCGCTCGAGGCGTAAACGAGTCGTACCGCCGTTCCTCGACCATTTTGTTGATCAGCATTTCGATCTCGGTGATCTGTTTGCCCTGTTCACGAGTCACAAACGAGATCGCCCTTCCCCGCGCACCCATGCGGGCTGTTCTGCCGATGCGGTGTACATAGACCTGCGGATCGATGGGAATGTCGTAGTTGATGATGTGCGAGATCGCGGAAATGTCGATGCCCCGAGCGGCCAAATCCGTGGCGACCAGCAACTTGATCTGATGACGGCGAAACCGCTCCATCACCTTTTCACGACGCTGCTGAACCAGATCGCCGTGAATCTCCTTGGCGTCAAACCCGTCGGCGTGTAGTTTTTTTGCGATTTTGCGGGCCTGCGCCTTGGTATTGCAAAACACGATGGTCAGCTCGGGATCCTCCTCTTCGAGAACAATCCTGAGCAACCGATATTTGTCGAACGGCTCGACGGAGCAGTAGAACTGGTCAATCTCGTCAACAGTAATCTCATCACGAGAAACATTGACCTCGACGGGATCGCCCATGTGTCGAAACGCCAGACGCTTGATCTCGTCGCCGAGGGTGGCTGAGACAAAAATCGTCTGGTGCGGATTCCTGATTTGCGACAGAATCTTGCGAATGTCGTCGCGAAAACCGATGTCGAGCATACGGTCGACCTCATCGAGTATGCACAGCTTCAACCCGTCGAATCTCAGCACACCACGACCCATCAGATCCATCACGCGTCCCGGCGTGCCCACGACGACCTGCGTTTTCTTGCCGAGTGAATGGATTTGCGTGGCCACGCGTTGCCCACCATACACCGGCACGATGTGCAATTTCGTGTCCTCAGCAAGCCTGCGCAACTCCGCCACCACCTGAACCGCCAACTCCCGCGTCGGTGACAGGCACAGCACCTGCAAATGACCGTTGGGGTCCGCCATCTGCAGGGCGGGTAACCCGAACGCACCGGTTTTCCCGGTCCCCGTCCGAGCCTGGCCTAGCACGTCCTTGCCTTCGAGCGCAAGGGGAATCAACGCCTTCTGGATATCGCTGGGTTCAGACCAGCCCATCTTTTGAAGTGTTGCCAGAAATGGTGGTTCGATGCCTAGCGCCGCAAACGCGTCCTGTGATCTGGTTTTTTTTTGCATGGTGTGGATTCGGTGTCCAGGTCAGATTTCTGTCGGGTCACTATAGCCATCGATGCTCGGACTGTAAACCATTGCCGGTTATGGGACGTGCATGTGGGTGCGTGACAGAATCGGCGGGTACGATCGTGGTGTCCTGCGGGGGCCTATTCTGTAGCGTCGCCCCTTGTGGGCGGCGCGATTGCAGGCTGACCTCGTTTCGTGTTCCCGCCACCCACAAGAAACTATGAAAGCCGGGTCTCCTTGGGGGATGGTTGGCGGGATGATCAAGCGATGTTCGCAAGCCGAAGACGCTACGCCTGTAGCAAAACCGTAATAACCACAAGAACCCGCAAGAGTGCCGACAAACCGCAACCGATAAACCACGCACACCTCCGCGCGCGCGGAGCGGACCCTAAAAAACGTACCGAGCATCAGCATGAATCAACACCCGAAACCCTCATCCACAGTATCGCACGCAGCCGTCATCGGCGCGACCGCAGCCATCATCTGGGGCGTCGTCGATGCGACGGCTGTCGCAATCTGGGGACACCGCATTCCGCTGCCCATGCCCGTCGTCGTCGTCGCCGTCTACCTGACCGTCGGACTGGCCTTCGGCACCACCGTCGGTATCGCAACACACCTGCGACTACGATACCAATCCGTCACCGAATCCAGTCAACACCACGCCATCGTCCGACAAGCCATCCTCAACGCCGCCATCATGCTATCGCTGGCCATCTTCCTCGAACGCGCCCGCCGGGGTTTCGCCTACGTCACCGACCCATCCCCCATTGTCCCACTAACCCTGGCATGCCTGGCAGCCCTCGCCACAATCATTCGTGCAAGACCAAAAACAAACGACGACAACCAGCCAGCAAGCTGGACCGTGACCGTCGCATTCACCGCGCTCTTCTGCACCCTGTGGTCGCCGTTCTCCCAGCTCTACAAAGCCCCGCTGCTGAGCTGGACAAGTTTCCTCGGCGCGACGTCCTACCTCGCGCTGGTCGCAATCGCATTTATGCTGACCAGGCGCATCGCCAAATTCGCAGCACGCGAGCTACGTTTCGACCACCTCACCAGCATGATCAAAACGTCCACCGCCGTCGCCATCGCGGGGTTAGCCCTCGCAACATCGATTCTGTGGATCAACACAAAACAACCCCTCATCTCCGATTTCCCAGGTACAGCAGTCACCAACGCAAACAACCCCAATGTCGTCCTCATCGTGATGGACTGCGCCCGCGCAGACATGCTCTCAGCCTACGGATATCCCCAACAAACAACACCAATCCTCGAAAAATTCGCAAAGGAATCCTTCAAATACGACCACGCCGTCGCGACCGCCCCGTGGACCCTGCCCTCCCACGCCTCGATGTTCACCGGACTCCTTCCATCCCAGCACAAAGCCCATCAGATTCCCGACGGAAACCGCACCAGCATCCGCCCACTCGACGAACGATTCGACACGCTGGCAGAAGCACTAACACGCAGGGGATACCAAACCGCCGCCGTCGTCGCCAACGCAGCCTGCCTGTCTCGCGAACTGGGCATGGGACAAGGCTTCCAATATTACGACGATCGCGTGACAGCGAGCTTCGCCGCCGCCAAAACCAAAACAATTTCACCGATACTGTGGCTGGCACACTGGTACAAAAATCGCGCCGAACCCTCCGAAACCGGATGGTCACGAAACGCCGCCGAAATCAATCGCGACGTCTACACCTGGCTGGACACCATCAATGACAAACCGTTTTTCCTGTTCATCAACTACCTCGATGCACACGAACCCTACGTCAGCCACCGGCAATTCGCCCAAACGCTGGGACAACCCGCCCGCGACCGATGGTCCACCGACGTCGCCAACGACGTCGCACACTACCAACAGGAAATCGCTTTCGTCGACCACCAAATAGGCCGACTGTTTGACCGCCTCAAAAACGACGGCCGATACGACAACAGCCTGATCATCGTCACCAGCGACCACGGCGAAGCATTCGGCGAACACGGCCACTTCGGACACTGCGGCACCCTCCACGAGGAGGAACTCCACGTTCCCCTGTTCGTCCGCTACCCGAACAGGAAAATCATCGGCGTCGGGAAAGCCCCAATATCCCTCGCATCCCTGCCTGATTTGGTCGCGGACGTCATCAAACAACCACTCGTCCAACAACTAGGCCAATTCGACAAACCGCCCCATGTGGTGGCTGAGCTTCGCGTGTGCGAATCCGGATCATGCGGCATCGCCCGCGCAACCTATCTGGAAGATGGCAGAAAACTACTCTTCGACGGTCGCGGTGGTGTGCAACTGTACAACCTCGCCGCCGATCCCCACGAACAGTACGACCTGTCGTTCCTGGCGGACCATCGTGTTCTCACGTCTCAATCGCAGTTGCTGAAATGGGCAAACCAGATCCACGAACCGGACAACACCGATTCGGAATCACCCCTCGACCTCGATCTGCAACGTCGCCTTCAGTCCCTTGGCTACGTCGATTGAGCAGATATCCACCGCCCCACCCACGCAACCGTTTGTTTCTCAATGTGAAATATCTCGATAGACGCAATAAACCCGCATGATAGAATGTCCGTTGGACGATCAAAGTGACAACGGAGAGCCGATCGATGGCCCAGCGGAAAAACGACGATTCCCTCGTTTCCATGGCGGACGAAATATTTGAGCTGGTCAAAATAGCCTCAGCCGTCCGTACCCGTGCCAAGGGCGAACAGTCCGAGGAGCTGACTGAAGCCGAGTTCCTCGCCATCGACGTGCTCATCCACGGGCAGCCAATGACCGTCGGCGAGATTCAAAAGCGGATAGGTGTGCTCCCCGCCCAGATGTCCAGACTGATTCGATCCCTCGAATCCAAGCGGGATGGTGCCTTCGTTTCGTGCAGCATCAACCCCGGTGATCGACGCAAAATCGACGTTGCCGTGACCGACGAGGGCAGGAACGCGTACGATGCTTATCGCGAACTTCGAACCCGATTTGCCCGGCTGATTTTATCGGACCTCGGCACCGAGGAACGCGAATCGTTCATGGGAATCCTTCGGCACATTAAAGACGTACTGCAAACCCGCACAGCCCTGCCTGAATAGGCCCGAATCGACAGCAAATTCGTTGTCCGTAACCGATTCCATCGCTAGAATTGCCACGGGGAGAGGGTTTGCAAAAATTGGCAAACTCTGGAAGGTGGGGAAAGATTCATGAAGTCGGTTCTGATCGCATCTTGTCTTGTAACGTTCGTATCCACAACGGTTTGGGCGGTTCCGCCGTCGCAAATGAGCGAGGATTTTTCGGGTTCCGTGGGAAATGCAGGCTTTGACGGCGGGTTCGGCACCATTTTCTTCACAAATCCCGGCACGGGCGGTGTCGACGGCACCGATGACGGATTCCTGCTTGTGAATTCTGTGGCGACGGGCAATTTCGGGGCGGCTGACAACGGGCTGATTTTTTCGGGCCTGAACGTGGACTACATCGATTCAGGCGTCACTGAAATCGATTTTTGGCTGAACGACGTTGGCGAATTCGATGATTTCGAGATCCATCTCAGCATCGGAACCCGCCCGGGAAGCATTTGGACTTTTACCGAGGGGTTCGTTCCAGCCAACGGTGAATGGAATCAGTTTTCGGTGGATTTGAGCGACGAAACGCTCTGGACCCGAACGCATGGTTCGGAAGGAACGTTCGAGGACGCACTGCGGAATGTCTCCGGGTTTGTGTTTCGGCACGACAACGCACCGTACACACTGCTGCCCAATCAAACGATGGGCGATTTGGGAATCGACAACATCGCGCTGGTGCCGGAACCGGCGACCCTTGCGATTCTCCTGTTGGCTGGCGGATGGGCTTTGCGTCGGCGGTAGAAGATCGGGCTATTGCCTGGACGGGTGGTCCGGGGCGAGTTCCTTTGGGGGCTGAATTCCCGGTCCTGGCTGAGCCGGCACCATGAACGTGGTTCCGCACCGTCCGCACTTGATTTTCTTGCCACGAACCTTGTCAGGCACCTGCAGAACAGATCGGCAGGTCAGGTTGGGACATAGGATTGTTACGGGCATATCCACCCCCACGGTTGGTCAGCTTCAGGCCCCGGGTGGGGCCTCTGCGGAGACTATCGGCTATTGCAGGCGGGGTGCGTAGTAAGCAGGGACTAACCGTTGCAGGGGCGGGTTTATGCGGACTCTCGCCGCCGTTTTTTGGGTCCGAATAATTTCTGCTTTTTTTCGACCACAGACGGGGTGACGGTGTAGGTTCCGGATTTTGATCGTTCGGGCAGATCGTACATGGCGTCGATCATGAAATCCTCGATGACGGCGCGCAGGGCGCGGGCACCGGTGTCGCGGGCGATGGCTTTCTCGGAGATGCGTTTCAGGGCGTCTTTGGTGAACTCGAGCTGGCACCCTTCGAACTTGAAGAATTGCTGGTATTGGCGAACGAGGGCGTTTTTCGGTTCGGTCAGGATTTTGACCATCGCGTTGACGTCCAGCGGGCTGAGCGCGGTGATGATCGGAAGTCGGCCCACGAGTTCCGGTATCATGCCGTATTCGATGAGATCGTCGGGGATGACCTGTTGGAGCAGTTCGGCGGTTTCCTCAATCTTGGTGTTTTCGGTGACTTCGTAGTTGAATCCGATGCCACCCCTGCCAACGCGCCGGCTGACGATATCGACCACGCCGCTGAAGGTTCCGCCGCAGACGAACAGGATGTTGGTCGTGTCCATCTGGATGTACTGTTGCTCGGGGTGTTTGCGACCGCCCTGCGGTGGGACGTTGGAGGTTGTGCCTTCGAGCATTTTGAGCAGGGCTTGCTGAACACCTTCGCCGGAGACGTCGCGTGTGATGCTGACGTTCTGGGTGGTGCGTCCGATTTTGTCGATCTCGTCGATGTAAATAATCCCGCGCTGGGCGAGTTCGAGATCGTATTCGGCGGCCTGGAGCAGTCGCAGGAGGACGTTTTCGACGTCTTCACCGACGTAACCTGCTTCGGTGAGCGTGGTGGCGTCCGCTATTGCGAATGGGACGTTGAGCAGTCGGGCCATCGTCTTGGCGATCAGGGTCTTGCCGCAACCTGTGGGTCCGACCATGAGGATGTTGGATTTTTCGAGTTCGACGTCGTCTTCGCCCTGATCCTTGTGGGTCAGTCGTTTGTAGTGGTTGTGGACAGCGACGGCGAGGGCTTTTTTGGCCCGGTCCTGGCCTATGACGTACTGGTCGATGAATTCCTTGATTTGTCTTGGAGTTGGTGTTTTTCCGACAACGGCGCGGGTGGTGGTGGCTTTTCGCATCTCCTGTCGGATGATGTTGTGACACAGCTCGACGCAGGATTTGCAGATGTAGACATCCTTGGGTCCCTCGACCATCGGGCCTGCTTCGCGCTGGCTCTTTCCGCAGAAGCTGCACGAACTCATCTGACGTCCCTTTCGCCCGGAACCCCCGCTGCCACCGTCACCTTTGTCTCGCATGTTCGTTTACGCTCCCGCCAACGCGATGGTTGCAATCCTGGAAAAACCCTTCTGACAGTCCCGACAGGTGATATCGACCATTGCGACTCGATATCTCCAATTCATCATAGCGAGTGACCTATCCGATGTCCCCTTGCGATTCTTCTTTTGGTCCCGAATCGTCGTCTGAAATCGCTTCCGGCGCGGGAGTTAAAGTTTCGGTGGAATTCAGGTTGATGGATGTTTCTGGAACCTGGCTGGTTTTTCGGATGTCGCCAAACCACCGGGACCTGAGTTTTTCGTATTGCTGGATCGTGATTTCGCCCGAGTCACGCATTTCGAGGAGCTGCTCGTGCGACCAGGTGAATGGGGCGGTGGTTTCGTTGTGGAGGAGGCGTTTTTTGGCGAACACCATGATCGCGAATGCGATCACGGAGATCAGGATCAGGACTGCACCCCAGAGGAGTATGCCCGTGAGGTCGGTCTGTTGCTGGGCGAGTGGTGTGATCATCGTATTGGATGTTAGCTCGCGGCGGGTGATTCTCAAGGCGTCGGTTGGTGGTGTTGCGGGTTGGGCGATTTGGGCGGGGCGAGGAGGGAGATGAGGATGACGAGGAGGAGGTTTAGTCCGACGCAGATGATTATTTCGATGGCGTTCAGATGGGGGACGGCGTCGGCGAGTGATCCTCCGGAGGTGGTGAGGAATTCCATCATCGGTTTCCAGAAGTGGGTTGCGAGGACGCCTGCGATCATGCCGACGATGATGCCGGCGCGGGAGGTGCGTTTCCAGAGGCAGCCAAGGACGATGGCGGGTCCAAGCCCTGCGGCGAGTCCTCCCCATGCGTCGAGGACCTCGTTGAATACATCGTTGCCGGACCATGCGACGGCGACGCCACCGCCGCCCAATGCGACGACGACCAGTCTTGAGAGCCAGACGGAGGTTTTTCCGCTGGGATTTCCGCGCAGGAGTTTGACGTAGATGTCCTGCACGACGGCTGCCACGGCGACGATGATTTGGGAATCGACGGTGCTCATCATGGCAGCGACGGCGGCGGAGAGGGCGAGGGCTGCGAAGATCGGGGGCAGGAGTTCGAGTGCGACGGTGGGCATGGCGAGGTCTTTGTTGGCTAGGGAATCGGAGAGAATCGCTCTTGCGGTGAGTCCGACGAACATGGATCCCCAAAGGGCGAACAAAGCCCAGATGATGGAAATCAGGGAGCTTTTGGCGACCTTGCGCGGGTCTTCGATGGCCATGTATCTCGTGACGATGTGGGGTTGGCCTGGATACCCCGCGCCCCATGCGAGTCCTGAGAGGACGACTCCGAAGGTGAAGGCGTTTCCTGCTTTTCCGTTGTCGATGGCGAGGTAGACGTCGTTGCCTGCGTTTTCGACGAGGGCCTGCCAGAAGGGTTCGAATCCGCCGAGGTGGATGAGGCCGAAGATGGGGATGGCGACGAGGGCGGCGACCATGAGGATGGCCTGGACGAAATCCGTCCAGCAGACGGCGAGGAATCCTCCAATGGCGGTGTATCCGAGGATAATGACGCCGCCGATGAGCAGGCCTTGCTGGTAGAAGGTGAGTGTGGATTCGCCCCACGGGACGCGTCCCTCGAATGCGCTGGAGAAGACACTGCCGGCGGCGATGAACTGTGCGGAGATGTAACCGGAGTAGAACATGAGGATGATGATGACGGAGATGACGCGGATGATTCCGGAGCGGTCGTTGAAGCGAGATTCGAGGTAGTCGGGGACGGTGAGTGCGTTGTATTTTTCGGATTGTTTTCGGATGATGGGTGCGAGGAGCATCCAGTTGAACATGACGCCGACGGAGCAGCCTATGCAAATCCAGATGGTGCTGAGGCCTGTGAGGTATGCGGCGGCGGGGAGTGCGACGAGGAGCCAGCCGCTGAAATCGCTCGCCTGGGCTGAGAAGGCTGCGACCCATGCGCCGAGTCGTCGTCCGCCGAGGACAAAATCGCCGAGGTTCTTGTTGAATTTCGAGCAGTAGATGCCGATGGCAGCCATCCCGGCGAGGTAAAGTGCGAAGACGATGGCGAGGGTTGCGCCGGAGTCGTTGGCGGCTTGTGCGATCATCGCGATTTGTTCCAGTTTTTGATGGAATGGATGATGGTGATGATGGCGAAGAGGATGGGTGGGACGGTGAGCCAGAAGAGGCTTTCGCGTGGCAGGGTGGAGGCGGTGAGGATGGATTGTGCGATGGGTTCGGTCATGCGTGGGGGTGATTATGGGGTGGTGGGACGGAATGTTCAACTGAAATGGGGCGGGTTTCCACTGGCGTGTATCAGTCGTACAGGTTCCTTTGAAGATCGAGAAAGAGCTTGGTGCGCTGTTCGAGTGGGATCGGGTTTGATTCGTCTCGACGGAAGACGAGTGTTCCGAGGATGGCGTCCGGGCGGTGGTATTCGAGCTTGTAGCTGATGCCTGCCGGTCCCTGGGTCACGATAGTGGGATCCTTGCGCAACGCGCGGTTGAGTCTGTCAAAGCATTTCTTCGCATTGAAATCCGGTTCGGCTTTGGCGTTGCTTGACGCGTAGTCGGCAAATTCGCCGCGCATAATTTCAAAATACTGTCCGACGCGTGCGTCGATTTGATCGGCATTCAGCATTGCTAACGCACCTACACCGAGCGGGTCGCCCGGCGATACCAATATCCTGCGGTTAACGCGGTACCACAGGGCCTTCAGGCGATAGTAGCCGACGGCGCGGGCGAATCGCTGGAGTTTCAAGATGGCGCGCTGCTTGTTCATTACCACACCATGATACGTTGTTGGGAGAGGCAGTGTCTAGGAATTGAATCAATTGATGTCGTGGGTTGCCCCCTTGCGTCGAGCCAGCGGGCGTGATTGAATTATTGGGATGTCACTTTTTCCACGCGAATCATCCCGATCTGAAACGAGCAAGGCTGCGGCTGGTGCTGCGATGTCGGTGTCGCAGTTGACGCGGATGGTGAAGGGCGCGATTGCGCAGCACCTTCCTGCCACCGTGCGGGTTTTGGGGCAGATCAGTAATTTCAAGCGGCATTTAAGTGGGCATCTCTATTTTTCGTTGAAGGATGAGCACAGTGAGTTGGGCTGTGTGATGTGGCGGGCGGTGGCGGAGAAGTTGGCGTTTGGGCCTGCGGACGGGCTTGAGGTGATTGCGTCGGGGAATGTGGATGTTTTCGAGCGGTCGGGTCGGTATCAGCTTCATGTGCGGCGGTTGGAGCCTAAGGGTGTTGGGGCGTTGGAGTTGGCGTTTCGACAGTTGCGCGAGAAGTTGCAGCGTGAGGGGTTGTTTGATCCTGCGCGGAAGAAATCACTGCCGCGGTATCCGCAGCGGGTGGTGGTGGTGACGAGTCCGACGGGGGCGGCGGTTCGGGATATTTTGCAGACGTTGCGACGTCGTTGGCCTGTGGCGGAGGTTTGCGTATTTCCGGTGCGGGTGCAGGGGCCTACTGCCAGGGATGAGGTGGCGGGGGCGATTCGGGCGATCGATCGCGGGGCGGCGAGTTTGGGTGGGGTGGACGTGATGATCGTCGGGCGTGGTGGTGGATCGCTGGAGGATTTGTGGGCGTTTAATGAGGAGGTGGTTGCGCGGGCGATTTTTGATTCGCGGATTCCGGTCGTTAGTGCGGTGGGGCATGAGGTGGATGTGACGATCGCTGATCTGGTGGCGGATGTTCGGGCGGCGACGCCGACGGCGGCTGCGGAGCTGGTGGGGCCTGATCGGGTGGAGTTGTTGGCGGGGGTGGGGGAGTTGTCGCGTCGGTTGGGGCGGACGGTGGAGCATCGGTTGGCGATGGCGGGCTCGACGTTGAACGGAGTTTGTCAGCGGCGATCGATGCGTGAGCCGTTGGCGATCGTGCGGACGCGGGAGCAGGTCGTTGACGAGTTGGGGATGCGGTTGACGCGGGCGATGACGGATCGGGTCCATGCGTTGGCGAGGCGCGTGCAATCTTTCGAGCGGAGTTTGCAGCGGATCAGGCCTGATGCGTTTGCGGCGCGGATGGAGCGACGTGTGTCGGAGGCGGTGCACCGGCTGGAGCAGGCGGTGGGGCGGAAATGGCACGGGGCGGATCGGGCGGCGTTTGGGATGGCGGGTCGGTTGCGGGAGGCGTCACCGGTGTATCGGCTGGAGCGGGTGAAGGATTTGGTTTCGTCGATCGAGAAGCGACTGGAATCGACGAGTTATACGAACACGCTGCGGCGGGGTTTTTCGATCACGCGGGTGAAGATGGGGCGGTCGGTGGTGCGTGAGGCGGGGGTGGTGAAGGATGGTGACGTGTTGATCACCGAGACAGCCGACGGGGATTTTGAGAGTCGGGTGATTAACAAGCGGCAGAAAGAATTGTTTGATTAAGTGAACATTCGGTCAACTTGTTGTTGTCTGTCGCGATTGAACCGAGTCGAGCATCAATATTTGACCGGTAGTCGACCATTTGAGGGGGTGGGGCTGGAGCGTGGGGGGGAATCGCGTTTGCCCTTGGCGGGACGGGTGTGGGTGAAGTCCACACCGGGGGGGGGTCGCGCTGATCTGCGGCTTGCCGGATTATTAGAAGATCGTTACCAAATTGGCGATGTGGCAAGCGTAATTAGCTATATTCCGATGAAGAATTAGGGAAAATACCCTATGCCCATGTCGAAATCACATGGTTTGACTCAATTGGAATGCTCGTTCTTTCGATCATGTCTACTCATGTTCATGAAAAAGCCCGGGGTTCTGAGAAGATCACGCCGAATCCTTCGCCGATACAAAACTGGTACACGGAAACGAGTGGTAATTCGGAGGGGTGTTTTGCGTCGCCGTGAATTTTATGCTGATGAGCTTAAGCCCGACAGTCCCTTGACGGGTGATTTGCAAAACGAAGCGGGCGATACCCTCTTTCCGGCCAACAAGATTCTCGACAAGTACGATCTCATCGCGTTGAACGCGCGTCCCGGCACGAAGTACTACCTCACGGAGTCGGACAAGGGAACGGTGCGTAACGACGCTTCCTCCGGGACAAGGGAAGAAGCGGCTGATGGGGAAACCGATCCACTCGGTTTTCTGAGCGGAAGCACGATCAGCGTGGACTCGCTTCGCACGGGCATGGAGCTGACGCAATCATTGCATGGCCCTGATGGGGTTCTGCTGCTCTCGGCGGGGTCTTTCATCACAGACCGTTTTCTCATATTGCTGCGTCAGCGTTCGATAGGTGTGGTCGAGTTCAGAGGTGGTGATCGATCCACAACGACGGAATCATCCAACAAGACACCTGGGACAAGAACCGCCACAGGCCGTCAATCAGAGAATCGCCAATTGTCTTTGTCGGACCTGTTCGTCGAAGCTCGGCGAGGCCTTGAACGCCACATCGCCGCAAGCGATCTGGTCGCGGACATGACGAATTCGATGAAAAGGGGTGCGAGTATCTCGAGTGACACAATGCGGTCCATTGTCAATGGATTCGTTGATCAGCTTCTGTTGGATCGGGATCTTTTGCTTAACATCATTGGAATAAAGCGAACCGATGGTGAGTACCTGTTCGATCATGCGGTCAACGTCGCCCTCTTAAGCATGGCGATCGGCGTACGGCGAGGCCTGGAACCACATCAAGTCAGGGATCTCGGGCTTGGTGCGATATTCCAGGATGTCGGGATGGTTGAAATCGAGGAAATCGTTCGTCTTGCGCCGCGCTCTTACACGACCGGGGAGCGCGAGTATATACAGAATCATCCAGTTCTCACGCTATCTCACCTCGAGAAAATAAGAGGGTTACCTGCCGTGGCTCCGTTCATCGGTTATCAGGTACACGAGCGTGCCGACGGCAGCGGTTATCCAAGAGGTCGCAAGTTGACGACGACGCATCCGTATGCGCGCATCGTCGGAATCGCGGACGTGTTCTGTGCGATGACGCGCCCGCGCCCGTATCGGCCTGCCATCATGCCGCACCGGGCGATCAGGGAGATATTGCATCAGGGACGGAAGGGAAAACTGGATCGGGAGGTTGTTCGAAGCCTTCTTGATTGCGTGTCGGCCTTTCCGATCGGCAGCGTGGTGGAGTTATCCGACGGGCGGCATGTTCGGGTGATTCGCTCGAACCCAGATGCCCACACACAACCGGTCGTCGCGGATATCGGACCGAACGACGAACCTGCCGGCGACGAGATCGACCTGTCAATCGAAACAGACGTCACCGTCGTTCAAGAGCTTCGGTTCATCCAATCCTGACGCCTGCCACGACGCTTTCCCCGGCGACCTTCGCTCCGAAAATGATCCGCCTGCTCGAGTGGCTGGCAAGAGTTGGCTGGACGCATCTACAGTCATGATGCTATCCTTCGGGCATGACGTCTGACAAACCACCGACATTTGAGGAGGCGCTTCGTAACCTCGAGCAGATTACCGAGGAGATCGAGCGCGCGGAGATTGGGCTTGAGGAGTCGATCGCCAGGTACGAGCAGGGGATGAAACTGGTCAGGCGGTGTCGGGCGATGCTCGACAAGGCTGAGCAGCGGATTCAGAAGCTGTCTGCCACCGACGACGGGCAACTGACCGCCGAGGATGCGCCGGAGCTGGGCCCGTCTGACGGCGAGTAGTCTTGCGACTGGGGCGTCGTGATTGAAGCCGTGCGGGCGGTTTGATCCTTCCGAATCGTCAGGTCCCGACCCGACCTAATGTCATGAGGAGGCTGTCCCCGGTACGCTGTTGCGTACTTTTGGGCGGCGTTGTTTCACGCCAACGTTACTTTTTGGAGGACAGCCATGATCACTATAGGAATGGATGTGCACGTTCGCAACTCTTATCTTCACA
>JAJDDT010000024.1 GCA_029260165.1 Phycisphaerae bacterium
TCGTCGCCACCGCCATCACCGCCGCTACGGCTGTAACGTGCGCCGACCAGTGAAACGACCTCCTGCTGGAGCAGATCATTGACCGCCTTCAGCCCGATGGGAATCAACGCCTGGATCAACTCCGCCCGTGCATCGATCTGAGGGTGATCGCCCTCTGCGATCGCCCCCCGGCCACCCTCGGCTTTCGTTCCACGCCCCTCGCCTGGGCCCTTGCGATTCACTCCGATTCGTACGAAACTCTTCATGACACGGCTCCTTGTGTGATAGATTTGTCAAAAATCACCGTCATTCATGGAGCCGTTCGTCTCAAATTTCAACTAAAAATAGCACACTCCCTCCGAAACAACCGTGGCGAATTACATGAAACGAGTTCGCAAGCCACCATCCCAGACATGGCGGACATTCCTTGACAATCACCTGTCCGACATCGTCGCCATCGACTTTTTCGTCGTCCCGACAGCGACGTTCCGTGTTCTATACACTTTCGTAATCCTCCGTCACGATCGTCGGCGCATCGTTCATTTCAACGTGACCGCCCATCCGACGGCGGCGTGGACCGCGCAACAGATCGTTGAATCGTTCCCCGAAGAGTCCGCTCCGCGGTTCCTCATTCGTGATCGTGATGGCATCTACGGTTTGGATTTTCAAACGCGCGTCGCAAACATGGGCATCGAAGAAATCGTTGCCGCTGCAAAATCTCCATGGCAAAATCCGTTCGTCGAACGCATCGTCGGATCAATTCGACGCGAATGTTTGAATCATGTGATTGTGCTGAGCGAGCGACATCTCCTGAGAATTCTGTCTTCGTATTTCGAGTATTATCATGGCTCACGCACTCATCTTTCGCTGCAACGTAATTCGCCGAATCCGCGAGACATCGAGCCACCTGCAAACGGCAACGTGATCGCCATCCCGCAGGTCGGCGGACTTCATCACCGCTATTGCCGCGCGGCGTAACGACGTCGCGCCGAGAGCATGCAAATTTTTGGATCCCACGGCTTGGTCCCCGCACCTACATGCCCAATTCAGCGAATTTCGCACGTCCAAAGAAGTTTTCGCTCTGCGAGTCGTCGCACAATTCGTCCGACGCAGTCACCCATCGTGCGAGTTCGAAGGCCGAAAACGCGCCGGATGAGGTTTTTGATAGGGACAGTCAGGAAGACGAATCGCCAAACATCCCCGACAGGTGTCCAAACCAATTGCTCACCAACCGGCCCGCCGGATCGTGCTTTCGTTTCAATTGAATAAATCGCCCCATCCGCGGGTAGCAAGCCTCAACTTGCCCCCGTGTTGCGAACCGATGATAGGTCAGGTAGAAGCTCCCACTTTCACCAATCGCACGATCGATCAACTTGCGCAAAGAAGCCACTCCCTTACGAATCCCAGCCTCATCCTGATCAATATGAATATTCAAAACCACGCACGCGTGACGCTCGCGTGCCCATGCGAGGAATGAATCTTTGTCCTTCTCAATCAACCGAATCGTCCCATAGATCACTTCAGTCCCATCCCGCCGAAAATCTTCGCGAATTGTCGCCATAAACGCCCCCAATCGCGCTCGCGGGACATACAACTCCGTAATCATCTCCGCACCGCGCACCTCCGCCCCCCGCGACAGATCTACCATCGCATGATAGTCATCCAGATAGACGCTCATCTGATGCGTGTCCGACCAATACACCTGACCATCAGTCGACAAATAGAAATCCCTATACATCCCAAACGCGCGACCCTTATCCTCATGCGCCAACCGCACCAACGTTC
Organism: Phycisphaerae bacterium; assembly: GCA_029260165.1. Classification (GTDB taxonomy): domain Bacteria; phylum Planctomycetota; class Phycisphaerae; order UBA1845; family UBA1845; genus OFTM371. Next base: position 1,765 of record JAJDDT010000024.1, read on the forward strand.
GCCAATCCTCCTCACGCAGCGACTGCCGATCCGCCGGCACCGCCACGTCATCCCCCACCGGCTCGTAGCAAGAGAATATCGCCGTCCTCAAAAACTCATCCGAACCCGAATCAATCGAAAACTGCGCATCTCCATACACAAACCCCGCCCCTATCCGTTGGTCAAATTCGCCCATCAGGTCATCAACCGTTGTCATCCGCACCACGCGTCTCAACTTGCGCCGCCGAGACAACCGCAACCAAACACGCGTCACTATGCCGAACAGCCCATACCCTCCAATCACCAGCGAAAACAGCTCCGCATTCTCGCTCCGATCACATCGGCGCACCGACCCGCCAGCCAACACCACCTCAAACGCCTCGACGTCATCCACAATAGGACGCATCGTCAAACCACGACCGTGCACATTTGCCCCCAACGCTCCGCCCATCGTCAACCGATCCGCTCCCGTCTGTTTCTGACGAATCCCCCACGCCCCAGTACGACCACGTTGCGTATCGACCAGCCAATTCACCAACCCAACCCAATCCGCACCCGCCTCTACCTCAACAATTCCACGCGTAGCGTCCAGCCCCAGCACACGATCCATCCCGCGCAAGTCCAGCAAAACCCCGCCAGTCCCAAACTGCTGACCACCCATCGCATGCCGTCCACCACAAACGCTCACTTTTTCACCCGTTACCGCCGATCGTCGCAAAGCCTTTACCACATCATCCACAGACCGAACCTGAATGACCCGTCGAACCCAGGTCGGATTCATCCCGGAATGCACATCATTCACCAGTGCGCCGCGCGAAACCGCACAGCCGAATACTTCCGAGCCCAACCCCGCCATCCCCAGACCAGCCAACCCCAACACTTCCCGTCGACTCAAGTTCTGAGACATCGCAGACCTCCAACCACAGCGATCCCGCCATGGATGCACAAAGCTTACCACCAGAAAAACGAAACGCCGAGTTTCCTCAATGAGAGTCAGCCCAGGGCGGAGCCGTCCGAACGAGCAGCATCGATGGACGAACGATCAACCCGAAAACGTCCCCAACAAAATCACCACAGCCGCCACCGCCACACCAATCAATATCCCGACGATCACATACTGCCAAACGAGCGCCAGACAACAAATCCCCATGGCAGGACCCGACAATCCGCGTCGTGCCTCCCGAACCCACGACACAGGCCCCAGCACCCTCCCACAGAGCGACAACCCCGCAGCCCCAATCCGAAATCCACGCAGTACACGATCCGTCCGCTCCGCCTCAGTTTCAACTTCCGCGTGTCGGATGATGCGATCGGCGCGTTCAGTGTCAATGCGTTGAGCGAGTATGTTGCGTTGTTCAGCGAATCCGACGCCCCCGCGATCAACCCCATCAAGGACGTTGCGGTTCTTGTCGTTGGAGCGGCCGAGCAGCGGTAGTATTCAACTGGCATCCTGATTCCAGCGAAGGTGGATCGATCGAAGGGTTTTCCGCCGCCGCTTCTTTTTTCAGGAGGTGCCGACGTAAATCCTGTTGGGCGCCGCGCGGCGCCGACCGGTGAAGGTGTGCTGGTTGTCCCTGGTAAAGACACCGTACGCGTTGTCAACAACGCACTTACGATTTGACGTGATTTTCGGCTCGGCTATCGTTTTCAGGCGATGTTGGAGTTCCTGGAGACGTTGAAATGGGCTTGATCCGTATGCTGTGGCTGTTCGTCCGCGGAACGCTGTATGGCCAGATCGAACTCGAAGCCGAGAATCTCGCGCTTCGCCAACAACTCGCCGCCATGCCGCAAACCGGCATTGAAGAGCAGTAGGAAAAGGAAAATCGACGTCACGGTCGAAACGACTGTGGCAAAGAAATGGACAACGCCAAAGTGGGCGTTATTCTTGAAAACCAGGTGGCTCAGTTTTCGATGAACTTCCGGCTCAATTTTCAGTGAGCGTCTCCAGTTCTCGGCTTGATTCGGCCCGGCTGAACTGGTTAGAATCGTCAGTCAATCGGTCCTGTCGTTGAAATCGGTCACACGGGGCATTCGATGGGCGGCGGCGAGCCGGAATCCAAGGGGACGCAGGCACATGAGCCGAATTATGATCAGTAACTATCGGTGTTGCTTCTGTGCCTCGATCGTGGCTTGGGCGTGCTCTGTGGAAGGCGTGGTTGCTGACCAACCCGTGTTTATGCAGAAGGCTGCTCCAGAGCACGTTCGTGTCCTATGCTACAACATCAACTGGGACTCGATCTTCCCTGACGACGATCCCAACAATCACTCATTTCGTTCGTACAACAAGGTGGCTGAATTCAGACGTGTGATCACTGCCGTCAATCCGGATATTGTTTGTCTTCAGGAAATTGGCTGGGATCACGACCCACAGGATGTCGCCGACATTCTCGATGAGGAGCTTCCGCTGGGTGGAAGTGAGACTTGGCGAGCTCACATGGGCTCTGACAACGTTATTGCCGCTCGCTGGGACATGCTCATGCCCGCGACGGACACGGACCCGACCACGAATCGTGGCCAAGCGATGGCACTCGTCGATCTGCCTGACGACGAGTACCTTACAGACATCTATCTGATGAACGCCCACTTCAAGGCTTCTGGGGGAACGACAAACATCAACCGCAGGAAGCAGCACGCCGCCGCCATCATTCATTGGATTGGTGACATCAAGTCCCCCGGCGGCGCGATCGATTTGCCGACCGATACACCGGTTGTGGTTCTTGGTGATCTGAACGTCTACGATACCGACCCACACGAACATCTCGGTACGCTGGTCACCGGCGACATTGATCCGCTTTACGAAGGGACGTACGGACCAGATCTGTCCCCTGACTGGGATGACTCCGACAGCACCGACGTCTTGCCTTTGCACAACGGTGTCGGGCCTGACTTCTATACATGGCGTGATGATGGTGGTGGGTTCAACCCCGGAGCGTTGGATCGTGTTATCTACACGGACAGCATGCTCTCAGTGGGCAACACGTATGTGCTGAATACCTCGTCCATGGCGGTTGGTGAGCTAGCCGCGGCTGGGTTGGAACTCAATGACGTGTTGCTTAGCCCGCCTGGATACTTCGACCACGTTCCGCTGATTGTCGATTTCATTGTCACTGCGGCGTCGCCTGGTGAGTTGGACAGTGATGGCGATGGTGTTCCAGATGCGTCTGATGTCTGCCCTGGGTTTGACGACAATACGGATTGTGACTTGGATGGCGTTCCTGATGGCTGCGATGTTGAGCCGAACAGTGACAGCGACGGCATACCTGATGCCTGCGACAACTGTCCGTTGGTTTCAAATTCGGATCAGTTGGACACAGACCGCGACGGGACGGGTGACGCGTGCGCTGCGGGTGTGCCCACGGTCTCTGATTGGGGAGCTGTCGTCATGATGTTGTTCATCCTCACGGCGGGGACGATGGTGTTTCGGCGTCGCGTATCGGTGGTCGACTCGTAGCTGCGGTCGATTTCTTGCTTTCGCGAGTTGTCGCTGTAGCGTGGTCTTGTCATGCTCTGCTCCGCCGTCCCCTGTCCCTATCAAAAACTCTATCCGGCGCATTTTGGGCCTTCGAACTCGCACGATGAGTGACCGCGTAGGGCGTTTCATGCGACGACTCGCAGAGCGAAATCGTCTCTGGATGTGCGAAATTCGCTGAATCGACGTGAATGCGCGGGGATTGAGCAGTGGAGTTGCAAAACGTAAATGCGCTCGGCGCGTTTGAAGACCAATACGCCCCGGAATTCGACTGCGGCGCGGCTCCACATGATCGCCCAGAGTGAATGAACGAGGGGAAAAATGCGCCGGATGAGCATTTTGCTAAGGACAGGCGAGAACTCGCGCATGAAACTGCAGAATGTCCGGACGCACAGCCCGGCCTGGGACGAGAGTGGGATTGCGTATATCGTCAAGTACTTTGAGTTTGAGCGTTAACAATTCTGGATTCCGGACACCCAGAAGACATTTTCAGGGACGACTACTTGACTGATCTTGCCAACGATGCTTATACTGACTTTGAGGGCAGAGTGCCAGCCTTGTCAGTGTATTGAATCATGAGATTTTGCCGAGCCAACGCACCCGTCAGTCGAATCCTGAGCGTTGGTTTGTCCATCCTTCTCGCCGTACCCAGCGCCGCCCTGCCTTGCACCGCCATGCAATGTCTCCTCGAAGAGTCCGCATCTAGGAATAACGAACCCGTTTCTTGCTGTTCCAATTGTTCCCAACGGCGAACCGAAGACCAACAAGAAGATCAGCATCCTGCCGGACCGTGCGACTGCCCACCCGGCTGCCCCGCGCCCTGCGGATATGGAAAGCCACCCTGCACCACCCAGACGCTGCCGGTTCTCTTGTCTGCCGCCCCATTGATTCATCACGACAGCGACGTTCCGCAGACGGATCATTCCGCAGCGACACTTGCGGACATTTTCCGCCCTCCCCAACTCTTGTCCTGAATTCACTCCATTAGTTGAAACTGATAGTAAAAACAAGGTGCCGACCATGCGCAGGCGTCGCGCGTCGGCAGTATTTGGGGCTGACTCAATGGAAATCAAGGCAACGAAACTTCGAGGCTTGGCCCGTGCACCCGCGAGCACAAAAATACCGTTACCGAAAAGGCATTGGAAAACTCGATTGCTGCTACCAGCAACCATTCTCGTCATGACGACCGGTCTTGTTGTTTACACGGCGAGCGACTCATTGTGGCCTGCGCTGTCGGTCAATGTTGTATCGGTCATTCTCAAAGACACCGGTACGGAGGCTGCGGCAGGAACGGTGGTCGTGCAAGCCCCCGGATGGGTCGAGCCCGATCCGTTTCCGATGTCTGTCTCGGCATTGGCTGACGGTGTCGTGCGCGAGGTTCTTGTCCTTGAGGGCGATCATGTTGAGAGAGATCAAGTTGTCGTGCGGCTGATTGATGAAGACGCGCGTATCTCGCTTGATCAAGCCAACGCAATGCTTGAACAACGGCAAGCGGCTGTTGCCATCGTCCGCGCACGTCTCAATGAGGCGCAACGCAACTGGGACAATCCGATCGAGCTGACGCGCATGCTCGAAACCGCGCAGGCGAAGCTCAACGAGAAGCGGGCTGAACTGGCGCGGTGGCCTTTTGAACTGGCGCGCGAGGAAGCACGCGCTGCGTATCTCGAATTCGATTTCAACCGCGTCAGTAAACTCGTAGATGATCAGGCTGGCGGAGACTTCGAGTTGGTGCGCGCCGAACAGAATCACAAAGCACAGCAAGCCGAAGTAGAAGTCATCCGGCATCGCAAAGCCATCCTCGAATCACAGATCGACGCACTTGAGGCGGACTACAAGGCAGCCGCTCAGGATCTCGAATTGCGTATTGAACACACCCGCGCACTCGCAGAGGCGGACGCGGCTGTTCAGAACGCAGAGGCTTCCGTCAAATCCGCGAGCGCGATGCGCGACGAGGCAATCCTTCGCCTCAAACGCATGGATATCAAGTCACCAACAAACGGCGTGGTCATGACCCGTCTTGTGGAACCCGGCGCCAAGGTGATACTGGCATCCGACAACACGCGCTCGGCACAAGTCTTGCGGCTTTACAAACCGGACGCCCTGCAGGTCCGGGTGGACATTCCACTTGTTGACGCAGCCAAGGTCGGCGTCGGACAGGGCGCCGAAATCATCGTCGATGTCCTGCCTGACCGAATCTACACCGGACAAGTCAGCCGCGTTGTTCACGAGGCCGATGTCCAGAAGAACACGCTTCAGGTCAAGGTCGCCATCACGAATCCAACTGCGGAACTTAAACCTGAAATGCTCGCTCGCGCGCGTTTTCTCGCAATCACCGAAACAAGCGACGCATCTCAAACCGGTAATCAAGCACAGCTGGTATTCATCCCGACGTCCGCCACTGTGAATCTCGACGGAGAATCCTTCGTGTGGGTGGCTGATCCGGCGACCGGCACGGCCAGACGTGTGCCAATCGAGACCGGCCACACGATGGTTGACGATTGGATCTCGGTGCGGACCGGTTTGAACCCCGGCGACCGTGTCATCGTCAATCCGCCTACTGATATTACCGACGGTGCTCGCATCAGTGTTCGGGAGAATTGAACCATGTCACTGATCGAATGCCGAAAACTCACGCGATCGTACCGAAAAGGCAACACAACGATCACCCCACTGGATCAGTTGGATCTCGACGTGGCTGACGGGGAATTCCTGGCGTTGATGGGCCCGTCCGGCAGCGGCAAGACAACGCTGCTCAACCTGATTGCCGGCATCGACCATCCGACCGCGGGAAGCCTGGTCATCGGCGGTGAGGAGATTGCACGAATGGGGCGCGGTGCGGCGGCAGGATGGCGCAGCATGCACATTGGATACATCTTCCAACTATACAATCTTGTCCCGACTCTGACGGCTTACGAGAATGTTGAGTTGCCGTTGCTTCTCCAAAGCCTGACACGGCGGCAGCGGCATGACAAGGTTGCGCTTGCGATGGAACTTGTCGGCATTTCCGATCGCCACGACCATTTTCCCAGGCAGCTATCGGGTGGACAGGAGCAGCGCGTCGCGATCGCCCGTGCCATTGTCACCGATCCCACGATCCTCGTCGCGGACGAGCCAACCGGCGATCTCGACTCCGAAAGCTCGACTGCCGTCATGAACCTGCTGCATCGCCTTAACAAGGAGCTTGGAAAGACACTTGTGATGGTGACCCACGATGAACACAGCGCCGACTTTGCGACACGATGTCTGCACCTTGACAAGGGCCGACTTGTTGACCAGTCGCAGCCTGACACGATCCGGGAGACAATCCCGTGATTCCCGCACGATTCGTCCCATTGGTGTTCCGTCAGGTTTGGCGCTCACGAACGCGTAGTTTGCTAACAATCGCCGGTGTCGCCATCGCCATGTTTCTCTTCGCCGGGATTCAGGCGATGCAGACGGGAGTCAATCTCGCAACGCAGACCCAGGCTGATGACGCGACGCTGGTTGTGTACCGCAAGGACCGGTACTGCCCGTTCACGAGTGTCATGCCGCAGTCCTATGAACAAAACATTCGTTCCGTAGACGGGGTCAAGTCCGTTGTCCCGATGAAAATCGTCGTAAGCAACTGCCGCACAAGTCTCGACGTTGTCACGTTTCGCGGTGTCCCGCGTGATGCGTTTGTCGATGAGTATGCCCCACGTTTCGATGTGTTGTCCGGTTCGGTCGCGGATTGGCAACGACGCACGGATGCGGCACTACTGGGTGAAACGCTGGCGGCACGTCGCGGACTGCGCGAAGGGGACCGATTTGAGGCTGCAGGCATTACCGTTTATGTGGCCGGCATTCTCCGATCTCAGGAGCCACAGGATCAGAACGTTGCGTATGTTCACCTTGACTTTCTCCAGTACGCATCGGGGAGCAGGTCCGGCGGCATCGTGACGCAGTTCAATGTTGAAGTGGATGACCCGTCTGCATTGGAGGGTGTCGCAGAAAAAATTGATACACTCTTCGCTTCCGCGCAGGAACCGACGAGCACCAGCGCGGAAAAAGCCTTCGTGGGCCGAGCAGCGGCAGACGTGATCGAAATCGTCGGTTTCATGCGTACGCTTGGTTGGGGATGCCTTGTCGCCGTCCTGGCACTTGTGGGCAACGCCATTGTTCTTTCCGTGCAGGACCGGATCAAGGAGCATGCCATCTTACAGACACTGGGATATCGCGGGCACCAAATCGCGCGATTGATCATTTGCGAGGGATTGGTGCTTAGTGTCGTCGGCGGCCTCTGCGGGTCGGGGCTTGCGATTGCGGTTCTTTCCTACAGCGCGTTCGCGCTCTCGGTTGAGGGACACAGTTTGCCGATTCATGCGACGGCTGAAACGTTTCTGTTGGGAATCGGGATCGCGTCATGCGTGGGCGTTGTGGCGGGGATCGTTCCTGCGTGGCAGGCGTCTCGGCGAGATATTGTTTCTTGTTTCAGAGCGGTTTAGGACGAACATGATTCGATTGCTTCCCTTTGAATATGCCGTTCGCAACCTGGGACGATCCCGCGTACGCCTTTTTGCCGGGGTTTTGGGGAGCCTTCTCGTTGTGTTGCTCGTGATGGCGGCTGGGGGATTTGTTCGTGGCATGGAGCAAAGCCTCACGGTCAGTGCTGACAATCGCAATGTCATCCTGCTCGGTGCCGGCAGTGAAGAAAGCATCGAACGCAGTGAGATCGGCATGAACACTCCAACGCTCGTCGCGGCAGGTATTGACGGTGTCAAGTCGCGACTCGGTGTGGAGTACATTTCGCCCGAGGTGCACATGGCCATGGTCTTGCGGACGGCAGCCGGTGGAACGAGTGACTTACAAGCGGTGTTGCGAGGCGTGACACCGACTGCCTTTCTCGTACATAAGCAGGTCAGGATAACCGAGGGACGCATGCCGCTGCCCGGTGCGTATGAACTGATGGTCGGGCAGCTTGCCGCAACGCGTTTGGGTGTTGATGAGGAAGAACTGGCGGTCGGGCATGCGTTGTGGTTTGACAATCGGGCGTGGACGATCACCGGGCGTTTTTCCGCGCCGCAGACGGTGATGGATGCTGAAATATGGGTACCTCTGACGGATCTTCAAATTGCGACTCGGCGGGACACGCTGTCCTGCGTTGTGCTCACGCTTGAAACGGCGACGCTTGAAGACGTTCGCGTATGGGCCGCGCAACGCCTTGATCTTGAACTCGTCACACTTCGGGAATCGGACTATTACGCCAGTCTGCTTGCCTTTTACCAACCCGTGCGAGCGATGATCTGGGCGACGGCTGGCTTGGTTGCACTGGGCGGGCTGTTCGGGGGACTAAATACGATGTATGCCGCATTCGCGTCGCGCGTTCGTGAGTTGGCAGCGCTTCAGACGATTGGTTTTTCGTCAACGGCGATTGTTGTCAGTTTTCTGCAGGAATCGCTGTTGGTCGCGGCGGCGGGCGCGATTCTGGCTGCGGCTGTATCTTCGCAGTTGCTCGACGGATTGGCTGTTCGGTTTTCGATGGGAGCGTTTGCGATTGTGATTGATACGTCCGTATTGTTGGCAGGTTTGACCGCAGGCGTCGGTTTGGCGGTGATCGGTGTGATTCCGCCATTGTGGCGATGCCTGCGGTTGCCGATTACCGATGCTTTGAGAACTGACTGAAGATACGACCTTTTATGAAAGGAAGGGTTGAGATGCACACACGGGTTCGAACGATTGTTCTCGTACCAGTCTTGTTGATGATGATGACTGGCTGTGAAAAGAAGGAAAAGTCCGGCAAATCGGTACAGCCTTCGACCGTCAAGGAATCGAGCGTTGCGTTCCCTGCGGGCTTGTTCGTCAGCAGTGAAATTCCAAACGCGATTGGAGTTGCCGAAGCGCGGGCCGACGGCACACTTTCAGGTGAGGTTGTGATACGTGGTCGAATCGGAGGGCGCAGGGATCCATTTGTCGACGGTGTGGCAATGTTTCTGCTCGCGGACGAAGGCATGAAGTCGTGCGACCAGCGTCATGGCGACAGTTGCAAGACGCCTTGGGACTATTGCTGCGAGCCGGATGAATCGTTGTTGGCCAAGCGTGCCACCATTCAGATTGTCGGCGACGATGGCAAACCCCTTCGCATGGACATCAAGGGCAAGCATGGTCTCACGTCGCTCGCGACGGTGACGGTTAAGGGAGAGGTCGTCAGCAACGAGCATGGTGTTCTGATCGTCAATGCACGAAGAATTCATCTTCATTGTCCCTAAGAGGGTGTGTGAGAAGCAGGGATATCGCCGATAAGGATGGAAATTGGCAAGGAGTGCCTGATCCATGGCGAGGAATGCTTATCCCAGCGACTTGACGGACGCGCAGTGGAATCTGATTCGACGACGAATACCGCCG
>JAJDDT010000025.1 GCA_029260165.1 Phycisphaerae bacterium
CGGCGGTATTCGTCGTCGAATCAGATTCCACTGCGCGTCCGTCAAGTCGCTGGGATAAGCATTCCTCGCCATGGATCAGGCACTCCTTGCCAATTTCCATCCTTATCGGCGATATCCCTGCTTCTCACACACCCTCTTAGACATTTTGGGCAGATTACAGCCTGACGATTTGAATCGCCAGGAACCTTCGCGGCGCCAATCACATCTACACCACAATCGGTCGCAGCCCCGTCCCTTGTCCGATGAGCAATGCTCCGGTGTGTTCCTTGTGTGTTTCTGTTAGTCTGCCGCCCGTAGTCCGCAAGTGCGCTTCGCAGATTCCCAATGGTTGGCCGGTTGCCGTGTTGCTGTCTGCGCGATGACATTCTCTTGCAGGTGGACCGAATCGTGTTAGCCTTGCGGGCTTGGGTGGATTGTGTGCGTGAGAAACCTGCCGGGTGGCGGAGGATGACCGGTCTTGCAGCGAAATACCACAACGAGTGACGGGATTACTGAAACCCTGGTCGCGTGGGCGGCGGGGTTTGAGTTGAAGCTGGCACAACTGCTGACGCCCTCCGATGAGACACCCGCGGAGCTGGTGGAAGCGATGCGCTACGCGTTGCTCGGTGGTGGGAAGCGGTTGAGGCCGTTTCTGGTGACGCGGTGCTGCGAATTACTGGGCGGGTCAGCCGACGAGGCGTTGCCGGCGGCAGCCGCATTGGAATGTGTGCATGTGTTTTCGCTGGTGCATGACGATTTGCCGGCAATGGACGACGACGATCTGCGACGCGGACGACCGACCTGCCACAAAAAGTTCAACGAGTGGCAGGCGATCCTGGCTGGTGACGGACTGCTTGCGTATGCGTTTGAGTTGATCTCGACGCAGGTGGCTGACCCGGTTCGGGCGACGGCGATTGTTCGCGAGTTGGCGGTGCGGACGGGCTGGTCGGGAATGATCGGTGGTCAGGTGGCGGACATTTCAGGTGAGAATCAACCGCCGACGCGCGAACGGGCGGAATACGTTCATGTGCGAAAGACGGCGGCGTTGTTCGTGGGGGCGTGTCGGATGGGGGCGTTGTCGGCGGGAGCGTCGGTGGATCGTGTGGACCGCATAGGGGAATTCGGGCTGCATTTGGGCTGTGCGTTCCAAATCGCCGATGATTTATTGGACGTGACCGCGACGGCTGACGAACTGGGCAAACAGACCGGCAAGGACGCGTCGGCGGGCAAACAGTCGTTCCCGGCGGCGATCGGTGTGGATGCAAGCCGTCAAGTGGCAACGGAAGAGATGGACCGGTCGCTGGCGTGTTTGGCGGATTTTGGTCCGGAAGCTGACGATCTGCGGCAATTGGCGGTTTTCGTGGTGAACCGTCGGCATTAAGATAGGTAATATGTGTGGTGGCAGGGTGCTCCCGACGGGTGCGGGAGTGGTTCGGAGAGATGCGATGACGTTGTTGGATGGAATTCGATCACCGGCTGACGTGCGGAGGCTTCCGGTTGGGCAGTTGCCTCAACTGGCGATGGATGTGCGCAACCGGATTGTCGACGTCGTGGGTCGAAAGGGCGGGCACTTCGCGAGCAACCTCGGGGTCGTGGAGCTGACGATCGCGCTGCATTACAGCTTCGATTTTTTGCGGGACAGGTTGCTGTGGGACGTTGGGCATCAATGCTATCCGCACAAGCTGCTGACCGGGCGAAATGATCGATTCGACACGATTCGTCAGGCGGGGGGGTTGGCCGGTTTTCCGGAGACTTCCGAGAGTGAGTACGATCTGTTCAACGTGGGGCACGCGGGGACTGCGATTGCGACGGCGGTTGGGATGGCGCGGGGCGATTCGCAAATGAAGCGCGACAATTCAGTCGTGGCGGTCGTTGGCGACGCGAGTATCGTCAATGGTGTGGCGTTTGAGGGTTTGAATCAGGCTGGAACGCTGGACCGGCAGTTTTTGTGCATTTTGAATGACAATGAGTGGGGAATCGCGCCTTCGCAGGGTGCGGTGGCGGAGCATCTTGCGAAATTCCGCACGAGTGGGGTTTACGAGGAATTAAAGTCGCACGCGAAATCGTTGCTTCCAAAGCTGCCGGTGATTGGCAAGACGATGTTTGAAGCGTTGGTTCATTTGAAGGAGGGGATCAAGGCTACGGTCAGTCCGCATCAGATGTTCGAGCAGATGGGTTTTGTGTATGTCGGTCCGATTGACGGTCACGACGTGGGTCATTTGATTGAGGTGTTGCAGGCGTTGAAGGACGTGCATCGGCCTGTGTTGTTGCACGTTCATACGAAAAAGGGCAACGGGTGCGATTGGGCGGTGGCGGATCCGGGGAAATTTCACGCAACGCGACCATTCGTGGTCGAGGATGGGAAAGCCACGATTCAAGGCGGATCGGGCAAGAACTGGACGCGGGCGTTTGTGGATTGTCTGATAAAGCTGGCGGAGACGGACGAGCGGATTTACGCGATGACGGCGGGGATGCCTGACGGGACGGGGTTGGACAAGTTTGCCGAGAAGTTTCCGGAGCGATGTCGGGATATTGGTATCGCGGAGAGTTGCACGGTTGACATGGCGGGTGGGATGGCCAGGAGCGGGTTGAGACCTGTTTGTGCGATTTATTCGACGTTTTTGCAGCGCGCGTTTGATCAGGTGTTTCAGGAGGTTGTGTTGCAGGGGCATCCGGTGATGTTCTGCATGGACCGTGCGGGGTTGGTCGGTGGTGATGGGGCAGTCCATCACGGATTTCTTGATATAGCCTATCTTCGTGGATTTCCGAATATGGTTGTGATGGCGCCGATGGACGAGATTGAGTTGTTGGAGGCGATGCGGTTTGGTTTGACGTTGGACACTGCAACGGCGATCCGTTATCCGCGTGATACGGTTCCGGAACCGACTCCGGGGTGTGTGCCGTTTGAGATGGGTGTGTCGCGGCGACTGCGTGAAGGTAAGGACGCGACGATTCTTGCGTATGGTGTGATGTCGCATCAGGCGTTGGAGGCTGCGGAGGTTTTGTCCGGGGCGGGGTATGAGGTGGCTGTCGTGAACGCCCGGTTTGCCAAGCCGATCGATCGCGAGATGGTTCGGGAAGCGGTGGGGCGCGGTGGGCCTGTCGCGACGGTTGAGGACCATTCGGTTTCGGGTGGATTCGGGTCGGCGGTTCTGGAGACGATGGTGGATATGGGGTTGCCGATCGGGAAATTCAGACGATTGGGGATGCCGGCGGATCGGTTCGTGCGTCACGGTTCGCGTGGTGGGCAGATGGCGGAGGTTGGTATTGATGCGTCGGGGATCGCGTCGGCGGTTCAGCAGATGCTTGAGGAGCCTGCGGGGGGAAACGGGGCGAACGGGTCGGGCGTGGGTCGGGCGACACGCCTGGGCAGAACGGGTGAAATGCTGTCGAACTGATCGGGCGGCCTGTGGCTGCACCATTCCGGGACGATGCTGATGCGGCGTGTTTTTGTACTGGGAAATCCACACAAGGCTGGTATCGACGAGGCGATGGAGCGTGTGCGCGCGGTGGCGGGCAGGTGTTGCGAGGTTGTCGGGTCTGCCAAGGGGTTTGACGGTCGGGTGGCTGTTGATGCGGGGGCGGAGTTTATCACGGTGGTTGGTGGTGACGGGACGTTGTTGGCGGTTTGTCGTTCACTGGGGTTGAATCAATTGCCGTTGGTGGGGATCAATTTTGGGAAACTGGGGTTCTTGGCGGAGTTTTCGATCGACGAGTTTGAACAGAATCTGCCGAGGATTGTTGATGACGGGAAATATGTCAGCGAGTTGTTGACGTTGCGACTTGGTGTGAAGTGTGGGGAGCAGACGCGGGCGGAGCACATCGCGGTCAATGACGTCGTGGTTCATGCGGGGGCACCGTTTCGGATTATTCGGTTGGCGGTCTGGATAGACGGAAAGCATTTCACGACGGTTGGCGGGGATGGGTTGATCCTGTGTACGCCGACGGGGTCGACGGCGCACAACATGTCGGCGGGTGGGCCGCTGATGTTGGGTGGGACGCAGGGGATCGGGATCACGCCGATGGGTCCGCATTCGCTGTCGCACAGGCCTGTGGTGGTGGATTGCGATGCGAAGATTGAGATTGTGGTGGAGGAGGCGAACGAGGGGACGTCTGTGACGGTGGATGGGCAGTCGGGTGTTCTGCTTGCGGTGGGGGACAGGCTTTGCGTTGAGCGATACGAAGCCAGTTTTCGGTTGGTGCGGAACCCAGCGTATCCGAAATGGCATGGGTTGGTGACGAAACTGAATTGGGGGCAGTCGCCCCGGTATGGTATGTAGAAGGATCCCGAGGGTGTTCTCATGCAGTTGAATATTGTGGGCGCTATTGTCGGAACAGTGTTTCTGGCGAGGGCGGCAAGCTGCGGGGTTTCTGAAACGCCGGCGGGCATGCTGTATGTGCTCCAGCCGGACACGATGTCGGCGACGGAGCTTGCGCAGGCGGGTTTCGATTGGCTGGTGTTGGAGCCGTCGCGTGACGGGACGGCGAATGGTGAGTTCAGTCCGGCTGAGATCGAGGCGATTCGCACGAGCGGTCCCTGTCCGACTATTGTGCTTGCGTATCTGAGCGTTGGGGAAGCGGAGTCGTACAGGGATTATTTTGATCCGGGTTGGATCGATCAGAACGGTGATCCGGTTGGCGGCGTCGCACCGGACTGGCTTGGGCCTACGAATCCTGACTGGGAAGGCAACTACAAGATTCGCTATTGGGATCCTGGTTGGCAGGCGATCATGTTCGGTACGGGTACGGGGCCTGACATCACGCCTCTCGAGCGTATCGTGAACATGGGATTCGACGGGGTCTACCTTGATATTGTTGACGCCTACGAATTCTGGAGCAGTCCTGCCGGTGGGTCGGAGCTGACGCGTATGCAGGCGCGGGGGTTGATGATTGATTTTGTTGAGGCGATCGGTACGCATGCACGGCAAACGCTCGGCGCGCAGGGCTTTCTGGTCTTTCCGCAGAACGCGTCGGATATCATTCGCGATGATGATGACTTGTTTGACGCGGATACTGAGCGGTACTTTGCAGCCATCGATGGTATCGGGCAGGAGGATTTGTATTACGATGAATTGTCTGTTCAGCCGCCGGTGGACGTCACCTATGTGCTGGACCAGCTTCGCGAGTACGCAGCCCGTGGCAAGACGGTGGTCGTTACGGATTATGTGATTGACCAGGATGCGCCCGGACCCGTTGCCAATGGTGCCCGCGCGAGTGATTTTCACGCCCGAGTCCGCGTTGAGGGTTTTATCCCATACGCTGCGTACCGGGATCGGGCGCTGGACGAAATTGTGACCACTACCCAGCCCGCGTGGTCCGTTTCGCAGCCGACTGACGGTTGTGCGGCGAGCGTGGGGGTTCCTGCGGTGTCGGTGTGGGGTACGATGGTTCTCGCCCTGTTGTTCGTGACGTCTGCAACCGTCCTGCTGGGCAGAAAAAGGGTGTAATTCATCCTGGTTGGCGAGGGGGGGCGCCGGACGATCGAGCCGTTTTTGGGCATCCATTTTCCCGTACGTCCGGTCGGCGACGGTGGGGCGGTCCGGTCGAGTCCTGTAAGATATTGTTCTGACACGACATACAACTTCTAACCGGGGACGGGCATGTGGTGTCTGACTCTCTGACGCGATACGTTGGTGCGGGATGTGTCGAATATTTGTCGTTGCCTGACGAATGGTCTGGTGGTGACGAATTGCGAACCCGAGGATTTCCTGCGTGGAGAAAAACATGATGCGACGTTTGGGATGGTTGGCGGTTGCGGGCGTGGTGTGGCCTATGGTGGGCACGGGTTGTACATCGAGCCATCTGGGCTCGCGGGTTCATGTCGATGATGTCGAGGATCGAGCACTTTCCGCGGTGACCATCCGGATGATCGACGCCAGGACGCACAACGGGCACATCGCGGTCACGGCGGGTGACACCGACGAGATTGCGATTCGCATCACGAAGAAGACGTTTGGCTCGACGATGTCCAGTGCTCAGGAGGCGATGGGTGCGCTGGAGGTGGTGACCGAGCAGGATGGGGATGTGCAGAAGGTTTATTGGCGATGGACGGAAACGAAGCACGCTGACTGGGGGGCGGGTGTTTCGTACGACGTGACGGTGCCCGAGCGATTGGCTGCCAAACTGCGGACGCACAATGGTCCGGTCGAGCTTTCCGGTATTGGCGGGGACGCGGAAGTTGAGACGCACAATGGCAAGGTTGATGTCAACACCGCGAGCGCCAGCGTAACAGCCAGGACGCACAACGGTGGTATGAGCATCACCGCGCCGGTTCGGGAGATCATGGCGAAGACGCACAATGGCGGAATGCAGTTGAACCTGACCGGGGATAACAACGTGACAGGCAGCGTGCGAACGCACAACGGCGGGATTACGCTGGCGGTGCAGGAGGGTGCGTCTGCGCAATTCGAATGCACGACGCGCAACGGCGGGATATCGGTGCTGTTGCCGACGGAGGTCATCAGTTCATCGCGGCGGCGGGTGACCGCCAAACTTGGCGATGCGTCCGGTGAACTGCGGGTTCAGACACACAATGGTGGTATTCGCGTGAAGAAGGGATGATCGGGGTTGGGTGACGTCCTGATTCGGGAGCCTCGCGGGTTGGCGGGGCTTTTTTACGCGCACTGGTCGTCGGGCGGTTGTCAGGAATTCGGGGCGTAACGGCGGATGAGGGCGTCGGCGGTTTTGATGCCGTCGATGGCAGCGCTGACGATCCCGCCGGCGTATCCCGCGCCTTCCCCGGTGGGGTAGAGATTCCCGAGCGATGGGCTGGTGCGGGTTTTCGGGTCGCGGAGAATGCGAACGGGGGAGCTGGCGCGGGTTTCGGGGGCGGTGACGAGGGCGTCTTTTCCGGCAAAACCCGGCATTTTTCGGTCGATGAGCTGGATGGCATTGACGATGGCTGCGGCGACGTCTGGTGGCAGGAGTTGCGTCGTGTCGGTCCATTGTCCGCCGAGGGGATAGCTGGTGACAAGTTCGCCGTCGGATTGATTTCCGGCGATGAAGTCGGCTGCTCGTTGGGCGGGAACGCGATAAGTGGCGTCCGTTGATTGGAATGCTTTTGCTTCCCATTGGCGTTGAACGTCGATGCCGGCGAGTGGATCGTCTCCTGGTATGGGTGGATGGGTGACGACGAGTCCGCTGTTGGCGAGTGGTTGGTTTCGGCCTGACTGGCTGGCACCGTTGGTGGCGATGAGTCCTTCGGATTCGTTGGTGGGAAGAATGACACCGCCCGGGCACATGCAGAAGCTGTAGCAATCCTGATTCGATTCTGTGACTTTTTTGGCGACGACGTGGTACTCGGCCGGCGGGAGTTTGGGGTGTCCTGCGCATGGGCCATACTGCCAGGTATCGACGAGTGATTGGGGGTGCTCGATGCGCACACCGATCTGGAACGGGCGCGCTTCCATCGCCACCCCGTTGTCACGGAGCATGTGCATGGTGTCGCGGGCGGAATGACCGATGGCGAGGATGACCGGACCTGTGGGATGGGGTTGGCCATTGAGGTCGAGGCGGGTGATGCAATCGTTGTCGATGCTGATTTCCTGGAGACGCTGGTTGAATCGGACCTGGGCGCCCTGCTCTTCGAGGTGTCTTCGGATGCGGGTGCAGATGGTGGGCAGCCTGTCACTGCCGATATGGGGACGGGCATCCGTGAGGATGTCTTCGTCGGCTCCGAATTCCGTCAGCCATTCGAGGACGGTGGTGACGAGTGGATCGCTGATGCGGGTGTAGAGCTTTCCGTCGCTGTAGGTACCCGCACCACCCTCGCCGAACAGGAGATTGGATTCCGGATTGAAGATGCGTTGACGGTAGAATGTTTGCAGGACGTCTTTGTGTCGGCGGCGGACGTCGGAACCGCGTTCGACGATGATCGGCTTGAACCCGAACTGGACGAGTCGCAGGGCGGCGAACATACCGGCTGGTCCGAATCCGACGATCATGGGCGATTCGGAGAGCGGTTCGGAGCCTGGGGTGGGATCGTTGCGTCTCTTCTCGACGACGAGTGCGACGTGCTGGGAATGGAGCTTTTTGACGAGTTTGGATTCGGCAGCAGTGCCTGCGTCGAGGGTGACCTCCACATGAAAGACGAACCGGATATCGTCGTGTTTGCGTGCGTCGAGGGATCGGCGGATGGGGGTCAGCGAGCTGATTGATTCGGGGGGAATCCTGAGTCGTTTGGCTGCGGCGACTTGCAGCATCTCTTCGGGTTCGTCGAGATTCAGGCGGAGGTTGCGGACGATGATCGGCATGATGGGCGGATTGTAGCGTTGACTGCCGGGTCGGGCTATTCGACTTTCGACGCAACGGGGTTTAGATTGTGCGGTCCTGCCACAAGTAGCAGAAAACATTCTCCGGGTATGGGAGCATTTTGGATGATTTTGGAACGACGATTTTGGATCCACACTGTCTTGTCAGCCATTGGATTGGTGGGTTTGTCGGGCACGTTGGGGTTGGCGACGGATTATCAGGTGCCCACGGTGATTCGAGACGCCACCATCCATCTGCGAGGTGGCGAAACGATCGAGAATGGAACGATTCTGATGGACAAGGGGCGAATCGTGGCTGTCGGGGTTGACCCTCGCGTGCCGTCACACGCGGAGGTGATCGAGGCGAACGGGTTGCACGCGTATCCCGGTTTTGTCTCGGCGCACGCGCATTTGGGGATTTCCGACGAGATGCGATCGGAGGAGGAGCGCTGGCTGACCGAGGATGAACGTCCTGATCCGAAGCAGCGGGGAATTTTCGCGACGCGGTGGGCACATCGGCGGGGGGTCAGGCCTCAGTTTCGGACGGCGGATCATTACGCCCCGAGCGAGGATGACCTGAAATCGCATCGAAAGCATGGATTTACGTCGGCGGTGGTGACGCCTCGGTATGGGGTTTTCGGCGGGCAGAGCTGTGTGGTGAATCTGTCGGACGCGCCTCGTCGGCGGGTGATTCTTGATGATTCGGTCGGACAGTATGCGTCTTTCAAGGCGGGTGAGCCTGGGAGATATCCGGGGACGTTGTTGGGGGTGTTTGCGCTGTTTCGGCAGGTGGTGTCGGATGTGGATTGGTCCATCGAACAACGGGCGTATTGGCAGCGACATCCGAACAGTACGCAGAGACCCGCCGTTGATCCGGCGCTGACGGCGTTGGAGGGGATCGTCACCGGGGACGACCCGGTGATTTTTGAAGCCAACAGTGCGCATGAGATTCGACGGGCGTTGAATTTGGCCACGGAGCTTGACCTGAAGATCGCGATTTCGGGCGCGAAGGAAGCCTACAAAGTTGTTGATCGGATCAAGGCGATGGGTGTGCCCTTGATCGTGAGCCTGAAGTTTTCGGAGGAGCCTGAGTTTGGGAAAAAGGGCAAGGGCAGGAAAAAGCCTTCGGTGGTTGATGATGCGGAAGCGGACGCAGAACATTCCGAAAAGAGCAAGGCTGAGGCTGACGAGAAAGACGAGGATCGGATTTATGAGCCATTGAAGCTGCGACAGGAACGGCGGCGACTATGGGAGGAGCAGGTTCGCAACGTCATCACATTGCACGAGGCGGAGGTGAAGTTCGCGTTTTTGACACACGAGTTCGATTCGCCCGGGAAGTTTTTTGACAATCTGAACAAGGTGATCGAGCGGGGTTTGCCGGCGGAGGTTGCGTTGGAATCCCTGACGAGTGTGCCGGCGGATTGGCTTGGATTGTCGGATCAGATCGGTGCGTTGTCGGCGGGGCAGATCGCCAACGTCGTCCTGAGGTCGGGTCCGTTGGGCGACGAGGATGGTCGCACGCGATACGTCTTTGTCGATGGAACGAAGTTTGAGTTCGATACGAAGAAGTCAGACAAGAAGAAAAAAGACGGTAAGGGCGAGGACAAAAGCAGGGACAACAATGAAGACGAGGTCGACGAAAAAGCCGACGCGTCCGACGTCGATGATGGTCCGACCTGGGTTTGCGAGATTGACGCGGACCGTGCCCGACCGATGGAGACGGGTGGGAGTATTGTCTTTCGTCATGCCACGATTCTGACGGTGTCGGGACCGGTGTTTGAAAATGCGGACCTGTTGATCAGGAAGGGGAAGATTGCGGGCGTTGGTCCGAACCTTGTCGCACCAAAGGGAATCACCGAGATCGATGCGACGGGTTTGTACATCATGCCGGGGATGGTGGATTGCCATTCTCATCTCGGGATCGACGGGGTGAACGAGTCCGCCCTTGCGGTCAGTGCGGAGGTCCGCATCGCAGACACGATTCACCCGGACAGCGTGTCGATTTTCCGGGCAGCAGCCGGTGGAACCACGACGCATCATGCGATGCACGGGTCCGCCAATCCGATTGGTGGGCAGAATGTTGTGTTCAAGCTCAAGTACGATCAGCCCATATCGGAGCTGATCGTGGACGATGCGAAGCCAACGATGAAGTGGGCGTTGGGCGAAAACGTGAAGCAATCGAACTGGGCGAACGCGCGCGGGAAGCGGTTTCCCAATGGGCGCATGGGGGTGGAAGCTGTCATTCGCGATGCGCTGGGTGAAGCGAAGCAATACGGCGAAACATGGGAATTCTATGATCGTCGAAAAGACCGCGGGGAGGACGTGTTGAAACCTCGACGCGATTTGCGGCTTGAGGCGTTGTGGCGGGTGTTGCAGGGTGACATCTGGGTGCACACGCATTGCTATCGCAGCGACGAGATTATTCGATTGATGCACGTTGCGGAGGATTTCGGTATTCGTATTGGGGTTTTGCAGCATGTGTTGGAGGGGTATCGGATCGCGCCGGAGATCGCGCGACACGGTGCGTCAGCGTCGACCTTTTCAAACTTCTGGGCGTACAAGGTGGAGGCGTTTGAGGCGATTCCGCACAACGCAGCCTCGATGACGAACCACGGAATCAGTGTGTCGATCAACTCCGATTCGCCAAACACCATTCGGTATCTGAATCTCGAGGCAGCCAAGGCGATCAAATGGGGCGGGCTGAGCGAGCGCGAAGCGTTGAAACTGGTCACGCTGAACCCGGCGACGCAACTCGGTATCGCCCATCGCGTTGGGAGCATCGAGCTGAAAAAGGACGGCGACCTGGCTGTTTTCAACGGGCATCCGCTCAACACCTACAGTCGCAATGTGATCACGGTGATTGACGGGGAGGTTTATTTCAAGGCGGCGGACATGAGTCCGAACCCGTCGGCGAGACCAATCGAATGGAACAAAAAGTCGCAGATTGCACCGGATGGTATGAAATCGGATTCATACGCCATCATCGGTGGAACCGTTCACACCGTCTCGGACGGTGTGATTGAGAACGGTACCGTACTCGTCCGCGATGGGGTTATTGATGCTGTCGGACGTAATCTTGTTGTACCTGGAGGCGCGAAGTTAATCGACGCAACGGGGCAACATGTCTATCCCGGGTTGATCGACGCGGGTGGACGGTTGGGGCTTTCCGAGATCGGGAGTGTTCGGGCGACGCGGGATGACTTCGATATCGCGACGTATGGTCCCGAGCTGCGGACGGTGAACGCAGTGCACCCACACAGCGCGCACATTCCGATTGCGCGGGCCGGCGGAATCACGATGCAACTCGCCCGCCCGACCGGCGGAACCATTTCCGGGCAGGCGGGTCTGATTCGTCTGGACGGCTGGACAGCGGACGACATGGTCGTCGAGAGTGAGGCGGGGTTGTTCATGACCGTGCCGTCACTGCCCGCGAAACTATCCGGGAAGGAAAAGGACAAAAAGAAACGGCGGGGCGCGCATAAAAAATCGTTGCGCGAGCTGGAAGCATTTTTGACAAAGGCGAAAAATTACGCGCGGGCGATGAAGGCTGCCACTGAAAACCAGATGATGAAAGCGCCACCGACCGACGCGCGACTGGCTGCGATGCGTCCCTACCTTCGCGGCGAAAAACCGGTGCTGTTCAATGCGAACGGTTACAAACACATTCTGGACAGTATCGCGTTTGCCGAAAAGCACGGGTTGAAATCGATTATTTTCGGTGGGCGTGAGTCGTGGAAACTGGCGGATACCTTGTCGACCGGGAATATCCCCGTCATTTTGCGAAGCGTGCTCAGTCTGCCATCCGGGCGTTTTGAAGCCTACGACAGCGTGTATCGATGTGCAGCCAGGCTTGAGGAGGCGGGCGTTTTGTGGAGTCCGGCGACGGGCAGCGCAGCCAACGTGTACGACCTGCCGTTCAACGCGGGAATGGGGATTGCGTATGGCGTGCCGGAGGAACGGGCCATTCGCGCGATGACGCTCTCCGCGGCTGAAATCCTCGGCGTCGGGGATCGATTCGGTTCCATTGAGAAAGGGAAGATGGCTGACCTGATCATCGCGACGCATCCGCCAACGCAGGTGGTGTCGCAGATCACGGCTGTGATGATTGCCGGGAAACTGATCGACCTGTCCAACAAACACTCGGAGAATTACGAGCGGTTCCGCAATCGCCCCCGGCCCGATCTCCCCCCCTCGCGACGATTGAAGGGGCCACCATCGTTTTCACACCGGAATTAGCGGGAATAGTTTTGTCGAAAGGTTATTCAAACGTCCTGACAATCAACGTGTCATTCTGTCCGCCGAAACCGAAGCTGTTGGACAAGGCAGCGTTGACGTTGACCTTGCGCGCTTTCAACGGGACGTAGTCGAGGTCGCAGTTTGGGTCGGGCGTGTTCAGGTTGATCGTTGGGGGAACGATGTTATCACGAATCGCGAGCACGCAGGTGATGATTTCGACCGCACCCGCCGCCGCGATCAGGTGGCCCATCATGCTCTTGATGCTGCTGATGGGTGTGGATGGAGCCTTCTCACCGAAGACCTTTTTGATCGAGAGGGTTTCGATCTTGTCATTTTCACTGGTACCGGTTCCGTGGGCGGAGATGTAGCCAATGTCTCCGGGGGTCATATCCGCCTCCTTAAACGCCATGGTCATCGAAGCCACAGGTCCCCTGCCCTCTTCGTGAATGTCGGTCACACGAAATGCGTCGGCGGTCGAACCATAACCGACGACTTCCGCAAGGATTTTGCCACCGCGTGCCTGAGCGTGCTCAAGCGATTCAAGAACGATCATGCCCGCACCTTCACCGAGAACAAAACCATCACGCGTACGATCGAACGGTCGCGATG
Organism: Phycisphaerae bacterium; assembly: GCA_029260165.1. Classification (GTDB taxonomy): domain Bacteria; phylum Planctomycetota; class Phycisphaerae; order UBA1845; family UBA1845; genus OFTM371. The sequence continues at coordinate 13,074 of JAJDDT010000025.1, forward strand.
CCGTTGTGAAATCGTCGTTGCGGTTGGAAAGAGCGGTGAGTCGATTGAATCCGGTGACGCCGAGTGGGTGGATCATGCTGTGTGTCCCGCCCGAGAGCATCACCTCCGCGTCACCGCGACGAATGATCGCGGTGGCTTCGCCGATCGCCTGCGTGCTGGCAGCACAGGCGGTCAGGGTGTTGGCATTCGGACCCGCCGCCTTGAAACAGACCGCCAAGTGACTGGAAGCCATGTTGGGATCCTGCTCCATTTCGCAGGTCCCGTCGAGTTGCTTCATGGCAACCTCACCCCAGGCGGCACCATCGAGTGCGTCAAGACCCCTGGCTTGTCCCGATTGCCAACCCTTGACGGCTGCGGCGGCGAAATTGAGAAAATCAACCGGGCCTTCACCGCCGCCGAGGTAGACGCCGACGTCAGCGGGATTGAGCGTGGTCCAGTTGGCCAACCCGGATTGATCCCAGGCTTGTTTCGCAGCGGCGAGTGCGAATTTTGCGTTGCGACTTGCGTCCCTGTGCTTATCGGCTGACGCGCCGAGAATCCTGGCAAGATCGAAATTGCGAACCTCCGCGGAGAACTGCGTCGGAAACGTGTCCGCCTCAAAAATCGTTGTCCGACCAATGCCGCACTCCCCCGCGAGCATACGCTTCCAGACGCCCTCGATGTCATCGCCCATTGGCGTGACCCAACCCATTCCGGTGATCACCACGCGTTGTCGCACTGCTCTACTCCGTAAACTTTCTGATGGCCAATGCTGCGTTCTGCACACCGCTCAAACCGTAGGCTACGCTGACGAAACTGTTGATTGGAGCATCGATCGGATCACCCTGTACGAATCCGAGCGATTGCTCGCTGTTCCGCGCGTCGGTGTTTCGTGACGGGGGAACGGTGTTGTGTTTCATTGCGAGCAGGGAAGCCGCCAAGTCGATGGCACCACTGCCGGCACCACTGTTGCCCACCGATCCCTTGATCGCCAGCGCGGGAATCTCAGCCACCCGCGAACCCATGGCTTTGTTCCATGCGACCTGCTCAGCCGCGTCGTGTTCGACCATACCAGCCCCGAAAGTCGAAATGAGATCGACATCGGCTGCTGTCATCCTCGCGTCTTTCAACGCCTTTCGGATCGCCAGGGTTGTCCCCTCTCCCGCAGGATCGGGAATCGCCCAGTGATGCGTACTTCCCGCCGACCCAAACCCGACGATTTCCGCGTAGATGGTCGCACCGCGCGATTGAGCATGATCGAGTGATTCGAGAATCAGCAGCCCGCCCCCCTCGGCAACGACGGTCCCCGTTCGATCGGCGGCGAACGGGCGACAGGCACCTTGCGGATCAGAACTCTCTGCGAGGCGATTCATCAGACCGAACCGCGCGACCTTCATCGGATTAATTTTGCTTTCCGCTCCGCCGCAAATGCACACATCCATCACCCCGCGACCGATGCTGCGAAACGCTTCTCCAATCGCGAGATGACTCGACGCTTCGCAACAGGTGATGGCATTGGAGGCCGACTGAGCGTCGTGAATAATGGTCACATGACTGGCGAGCATATTGGGCAGGAATTTGAGCAACCACAATGGTGTCAAATTGCTCATCCCCTCATTACCCCATGCTTTCAGGGAAAACTCCCCCGCATCGTCGGCGGCTGTCGTCAATGCCTCCGACAGTTCGTTCAACTCCGGACAAATCAAGCCAGCCCCGATGTTCGCACCAAACCGTGTCGGATCGATGGCGGGGCCTTCCAACTCGTTGCGCTCGATCAAACATCGCGTCGGCAGGGACGCGTCGGTGGCAGCCTGGTGAGCAGCCACAACGGCCAACTCGATATCGCGGGACATCAGCTTCGTGCTCTTGCGATACGTTTTCGGCACGAAATTCGACACGCGGAATTCCGGCGACTGTCCGCCGATTCCCGAAGGCAGCGTGGACATGTCCAGGGTGTCGATCGGCGTGATTCCACACTTTCCCTCGGTCAGGCTGTCCCAAAAATCGGACACGCCAATACCGACAGGCGACACCACGCCCACTCCGGTGACAACGACTCGGTGTTGATCAATCATGGTGCATCAGCCTGCGGTGGCGGGGTCCTTGATACTGTGGAACAGTTGCATGAACTGCTCGGTAAAAACGAAATTGTGGTCCGGCAAACCGGCGGCCTGCATGCTCTTGTTGACGTGGGAAAACATCAAATCGACCGTGCCGGCTGGCTCACCGTTGATGCTGATCGTCCCGGATGTCGCAGCCGCTGCCTTGTCGATCGATTCAATTTTTGCGTCGTAACGAATCTGATCGCCCGGGACGGCATACCGGTCGATCCGGGCGGATCGGATTTTGGCAAGGATAACATTTTCCCCGAACCCCCGAGCTTCTCCGACGAGTATCCCGGCAGTCTGGGCCATCCCCTCGATCATCAGTGATGGCGGCATCACGGGGTAGCCTGGAAAGTGGTTTTCAAGCTGTTCCTCAGCCAGGGACACGTTCTTGACAGCCGACCCGTGTGACCCGCTTTCAAACGCAACAAATTTGTCGATCCACACCCAGCGCATTGATGCATCTCATCCCGCGGCACGACGCCCACGCTCAGGCAGCGCTGAGTTTGGTCTCCACATAGTTAACAATCGTTTTGACGGTGAACAACCCGGGAACCTTCGACACATCGGGATTACTCTCGAAGTCGCCAAAATCGGCGTGTGGCATCGATCGCTTCAGCTCGTTGACACCCTGTTCGGTCAGGTTGCCATCCACGACGAAGTCGGGATTGCTGAGAATATCGTCGGGGAAAAGTTCGCCCTTCGAAATCTTGATCTCAAACGATTTCTCAAGCCGAAAGACGATGTCCAGAAAATCGATGCTTTCGGCCCCGAGATCGTCGGTGAGCGTGGCATTCTCGCTCACCTCATCATCATCGACGCCAAGCGCGTCGACCAAAACCTCCTGTACACGACCCAGGACCTCGCTGCGAGTGAGCGTCGTCATTTAACGTAAACCTCCATACTCTGGTTCAATTACAAATCGTTACCGGCTCGCTGCCGCGGACGGAGCGGAGTCCCGACTGTCGGCGTACAACAATGCCCATCGTTGACGCGCGGACTCCAAAATGCGCTGATCCGCAGAAGCCAGACCGGGCGACCGCGTCGCTAGGCAGGCGTGCATCAGGGAAAAACGCCCCTTGACCACCTCTGTCTGACCACAAAAACCCACGCCGGCGAAATCGCTCGATGTCTCAGACAACTGACGACATGTGACCTCGACCCGGAGCAGGTGACCCGGTGTTACAAAGCTCTTGTATGTTATGCCCCTGACTTGATTTAGCAAGATCAGGCTGTGGGTGAAATCCAGGGCTTCGTGAACAAGCCAGCGCGCCGACTCGACCATGCACTCGAGCATGAACACGCCCGGAAGCACCGGAAACGTCGGAAAATGCTCAGCCAGGTATTCCTCGCCCAGGCTGACGGCTTTGACCGCCTCGATCCGCTTCTCCGACTCAATCCCGATCACCCGGTCGACCAGGCCAAACTTCATGGCAGTCGTCTCACGATTCCGCGCCCTCGATAACAGACAACCCGGGATGCAATCCTCCCGGAAACACAATTGCGGGGAGTGTAGTCATTCCACGTCGGGCAATCCAGCCCGAACCTTCGCAGATAGTCGGAATCGGGACGGCGGGTCTACCACTCGAAATGAGAGGCCAACCCACCACGCAGCGGTTTTTTGCGTTTTTTGGGTTTCCTGACCTGCTCTACCGGTGCAGCCGGTGCTTCTTTGGTCGCTTTCAGGGAAAGTGACACTTTGTGTTTGCCGGGATCGACGCCGAGGATCTTGACCTCAATTTCCTGTCCCACCTGAACCACATCCCCCGGCGTGCCGACGCGTTCGTAGGCAAGCTCGGAAATGTGCACCATCCCCTCAATCCCGTCGGGCAGCGCGACCAACGCACCGAAATCGAGCAATTTGCTGACCTTGCCGCTGATCAACGAGTTGGGTTCGTGTTTGGATGAGAACGCTTCCCACGGGTTTTCGGTCATCTGACGAATGCTCAGACTGATCCGGCGGCGTTTCGCATCCGTCTTGAGGACAGCCACCTCGATTTCCTGACCCACCTCGAGGTGATCCTCGATTTTCGCGACCCGCTGCGTCCACGACAGCTCGCTCATCGGGATCAATCCGGTCACGCCCTCCGACAGTTCGGCGAACGCACCATATTCCGCCAATTTGGTAATTCTGACCTTCTGTTTGGACCCGGCAGGGTACTTCGGTTCAACATCGGTCCACGGATCGGGCATGGTCTGCTTGATTCCCAGTGAAATCCGACCGCGTTCCCTGTTGAGCTTGAGAACCTGAACCTCGATCTCGTCTCCGACGGACACCACGTCGCCGGGCTTGTCCACAGGCCCCCAACGCATGTCGCTCACATGGACCAACCCGTGAATCCCGCCAAGATCGACAAACGCACCATACTCGGTCAGGTTGGTGACCTTGCCCTTCACGCGTTTTCCGGGACTCAGCTCGGTGAAAACACGGTCTCGGGCCTGAACCGCATCCCGCTCAACCACCTTTCGCCGACTGACGATGGGCTGACCCGTTTTCCGGTCATAATCGTAAACCTCGCACCGGATTTTTTCGCCAAGCAGGACGGAAATATCCTTCAACCGATGCGAATCAACCTGGGAAGCGGGCATGAACCCCCGAATCTCACCGATACCGACCTCAAGCCCACCGGGAATCATTCCGACCACGCTGCCGTCAACCACCTCACCAATCGCGAAGGGACCGGATATCTCAGTTTTCTTATCTGCCGGTTTTTCGTCCGAACTGACTTCGGGCGGAGGCGGTGCACTCGATGCGTCGGCATTGGCTGATTCCGGTGTTTCCACGCTGGGGGTCTCCGGTGCAACCGCCGTCACCGCCACCGGTTCTGCCGGCGCGGCGTCCGTGGCTGGTGCGGAATCTGTGGTTGTCGAAACGTCTTCCGCGCTTTCGACCGCGGCGGACATTTCCTCGGATGGCCCTTTTTCGGACGTCGGGTTGGGGTTCTCTTCAATCATGGTTGGAATCCGGTACTTGAAACGTACGAAGGTAAATCCATGCGGGGACAGTCACCCATAACCCGATCAAAACGGTTCAGCAACCAACGATGATTCGGGTTCAAAAACACAGACAATGATAACCGTATCGGGCGGTGGATCGCCTGTTCGATGAAACCGGGCCAATGACACCTGGACACCGGTTCACCCCGGTCAGCGACGCCCGCCCTCCCCTTGACGATACAAATTCTTTTACCGGGATCAAAGCCAAAAGTCAAACGATGCGACGCCTGTCCCGCGTGGCTAAAGCACGAACGGAAGATGATGACCACCGGACGATAACCTTTTGGTCTCCGGCAGGTTACATCACGCTCCGGTGGGGGGGTTACGTCGTGTTGGTCGATGTGGCTGATATTGTCGCATCAACCGCCGGTCAGCACGACAACGTCCGAATTACCCCTCTTGAGTTCCGTTCTGACTGCACTCTTTCCCTTGTCCATCGTCAGCGTGCTTTGGGTCTCTCCACTTTTGATCACGATCGTGCCATTCGCATCAGCTCGGCCAAACTCGTCAAACGTCAGGACCGGTGTACCGCCAAAATCCGCGCTGTCGAGCTTCGCCTCATAACCACTCTTTCCCACGAGGTCCACACGATACGTCCCCTGGACTCCGTCGGGGGTGCGAACGTCGCTCATTCCGGTGATTTCGTAGAAATTTCCGGTCGGATCGAACGTGATGGTCACCGGCGTCTTCAGTCGGATGGCTTCACTGCGCGCCATGGACAGGTCGACCGTCAGACGACGATTCAGCGTTCGTACGCGATCCCGCTCGACATAGTTTCCCACGCGCGGACCCGCGACGGCCATCATGACCCCAACGATGCTCATCACGACCACGAGTTCCATGATCGTGTATCCTGATCGCTTTGCGCGTCGCGCTTTACAAATTGATGTTGCCATCATGATCCAATCCATCCCACCGTTTTTCAATTCCTCAGCATTCGCAACGAGCCAACCTCGATGTGCAGCTTGTCGTCCGTGAATTCGTGGATCAACCCCGCAGCCACCTCGGGAGAATAGGTGAATATGGGGAATACGGTCGCATTGAGCGTTTTTCCGATCATGCAGCCGTTAAAGGTGACATCCGAAGACTGGATGGCCAGGATTGTCGCGTCGGTCCAGAATATCCCGTCGAGTCCGGATACCAGTGTGTCCAGCGTGTCGCCGTCGGCGTTGTAGTCCATTGGCGTCTTGACATCGTTCTCGACCAACTGCGTTGAAAGGTCGATGTTCACGAGAGCACCACCACCGGCGATCATCAGCACCGGGTAACGCAGGCTTCCGGTCGTAAACAGGCCTCCCTGTTCGATCCAGACGGTGGCACCGGGGGAAGTTGCAATAACCAGGGTGCCCTCGACCAGCACGTTGCGAATTCGGACATTCTGGGTTCCCGCGTTGAGGTAATAGATACCGCTCGGGTTGGCTGCCCCCTGCGAGTTGGTGGTGCTCGTGAACACGCCGTATTCGAGGATCAACTCACCAGCCACGTCCGTTCCGAATAGTTCGGTGCCATCGCGGGCAAAGAACGCCGCATCGGGACTCGGTGCAGGCTCTCCTGTCGGTGGTTCAAATACCGTGTTCAAATGCAAAGACTTGTTGATTTTGACACAGTCCGCGGTCGTGATCCGATCTGTTGTGATATTGGCTGGATTCGGCAGCGCATCGACACTCACGCCCGCGTGCAATAAACCCGTCACCATGACCGTGTTTCTCATGTCGATGGTACCGGACATGTAGACCGCGTAATCCAACGCCTCATGGTGGTGGGGCGTCATCAGTCCTTTCATGGAGGCTGTGGCGCCACCCTGTTTGCCCGTCACTTTTAGCGTTGCGGGCTGCGTGTCGTCGTCGGCGAAGTCGTCATCGGAGTCAAACAGGGTGACCAGAATCGTCTGGCCAGCCACCGGTTTCACGGTGATGGGATCTCCCGAGCTGATCGAACTCCGCCAATTGGGATTGTTTTGAAAGTTGTGCCGGACCCATTCCAGGCCTGTCTCACAGAGCAACTGACTCTGCAGCGAACCGGTCAGACTCTCGTGCAGCCGACGATTGGACGCCTGCATGTTCAGCAGTGTCATGGCTGTTCCGGTGATGAGCATGGACAGCAGCAGGGTAAACGCCTGCAAACCCGCTCCGCGTCGTCTGGTCATGATCCACCGTCCGATCCGTCGTGAAGCAGGCGATATCCGAGGAGTTGAAAGCGTATCTTCTTATCACGATTGAGAACCATGACCCTGATTTTTTTAGCGGTCTTTTGCGTGAACGTCGGAGTGGTCGTGAGCGTGTCGGGTCGGACCCATTCGACGATCACCCGAACTCCGAGCTGGTGTTGAGAGGCGACCGGATGGGTGTTTCCGTTGATGTCAGCCATGATTGTCTCTTTCCACCCGTTGTAGTCATCCACATCATCGAAGTCCGCCCGCACCAGTTCCCCTGACTCGCGACCGATGGTGCCTGAGACGCCCGCGTCCTCGAACGGCTGGGTCATGATCTCGGACATCAACTCGGCGGCCAGTTCGCGCGCAATCTGCGTTTCGGCACCGATTTCGACACCTCCGACGTACGAACCCATCATTTTCAGGGCAGCCAGGACCGCACCTGAGAGGATCGTGACAGAGATGGTGGCTTCGATGTAGCCGAAACTACGGTGTGATAACGGTCGGAACATTGGTCAGATCCACCCCTGAAAATTTCGCACAGTTCAGCGACCTTCCCGCGGTGCGGTAGGTTCGATCGGTGGCCTGCTGATTGACCGTGACCGCGAAGACTACATCTCTTACAAATCCCCGGGAAATGCTGCCACCCGCGACGGGCATCTCATAGTGCCCTTTGACCCGGACTTTCATGGAGGTCCCCGGGTCCTTCGACCATGTGAGACCCCAGTTGGCGGAAGTCGCCAGCATGGATGCTCCGTCGGTCGGAGCTGTGACGCAACGAACGTCCACGGTATTCGCAGCCTTCTCCTCGTGAAGGCAGAACGCGACACTCTTCGACGGATCGAGGCCCGTGACTCTGGTGAAGCTCCTTGTTACCCAGGTGAATGCGTTCGTCGGAAGGTCGTCGTCGGTGATGGACGTACCAACCTCCAGTTGTTTCCATCCAGGTACACCGCTTGCGGTCGTTGGCTTGATGATTGGGCGCACACGTCCGATTGAGGCACCGCTGCGTCTGATGCGACATGCCACTGAATCGATGGACCAGTTGATGGCTTCTGGTGGGAGGTCTGGAACGATAATCTGTGCGATCGGCGTTGCGACTCCAACAACGTTCGTCACTCTTGCTGTCCCCTTACCGACCTTGAGCAACGTCGATGACGGCGATTGGGGCGTGCCGCCCGCATCGGTCGTCTCCAGGACCTGCAGGTCATAGAACATCGAAAAGTCGGTGACGTCCGATACGGATTCATAGTCCAGGACACCGTTGATCAGCCGTTTGAGGGGGTCGCCGGTTGTTCCGGACCATTCATAGCGCAGGACGTCGTCGCTGCCGTCGCCGTCCACGTCCGGTGTTGTGAATTCAATCACCTTGTCCGACATCACCGACATATTGGTCGCAAACGCGATTTCGGACCGCAACTGGTGCAGTGCGATGGCGGACTCCGCGCGCGTCTTTTCCTCGAACTGCTTTTTGTTCCCCTGGAGCGTGATCATCTGAATGGCTCCGGTGGTGGTTCCCATAACGATGGTCATGATCGTCATGGACAGAATCGTCTCGGCGAGCGTGATGGCCTTTCTGCGATTGGGGTTGGGTCGTCTCATGTCGGTCGCGGTCTTGCTTAATCTGATCGGTCGAAATGATGCTCAGGCGGACCGATTGCTGGTAGGCAACCGCTGTCGCGCAGCCCGCCCATACAATGATGAATCTACGATATCGTTCCCGGCGAGGCGTGAAATCAAAAAAACGCCGGCGACCGATAACCCGGTGCCGGCGTTGAGAATGTCGATAAAACGCGATGTGCGGTGGCTAATAGGTTGTGTAGGCAATACCGTCCGGGTCATTTGCGGTGTCCGCGTTTCCGCTGATGATACCGGTGGTCGCATCGTAGACCCATCCGACACCGGAAAGCGAGGCAGCGCCCAGAGTGTCGCTGCTCTTGCCGTGCTTCGGTCCCTCGCCGACCTTGAGCTTGGGAACCGAGACCAGGTAGGGTCCGTATATAAACGCACCGACCTTGGTGGCGGACGTGCCCCCCGCGGCGTCCGTATACGTCGTCAATTCGGCGGCAAACCCCGCCAACGTCGGATACTTGCCGTTGTGTTCCGCTGCGTAAAGATCGATCGCGTTGCGGAGCACATAGAGATCCCCGCGCAGACCCGCCGACCCTGCACCCACAGCGCCTCGGCTGATGCGTGGGACGGCGATCGCGGCGATCACACCAATGATCACGATAACGATGACCAACTCGACCAGACTGAAGCCTCTGCGTGTGTTCTGTATTTTCATGTCCTTACCCATTTTTGGTTCGATCCTGTATGCGTTCTCTTTACGCTCTTTTGGTATCGGTCAGCGGTGAATCGACATTAACTCTGAACCGGTCATTTTCTGACCTGATGTTCCAGTCCGGGGACCGATAATATGGCGGGCCCTTCCGGACAGGAGAATTCCACAGCCATTGCTCGTACGATGACCAATTCGCAGTCATCCAGAAAATCACCAATGTTGAGCAATACCCCGTCCACCACGGCTATGGGCGCGCCGTCCCCGGTCATGACTCCCCCGAGTTGATGGGCTTGAATGAACCCTTCAATACCGGTCGCCTCGGTCGCACGCACCCTGGACCGCGAGCCGTTATTGGCCAAACCGGACATGGCGGATTCGATTTCCCCGGTCATGGCAAAAGGATCGCGGACGGGTGTCTCAGGCCAATGGTCCAAACCTGAGCGCGGGAATGGTGCGGCGGTGACCGAGATCATGAGTGCCTGTGGTGTGTTACCGACGGACGTGGTCACGTCGATCGATTGGGGATTCGCCGTCGCCGATTCGGGAGCGGACTTCAACACAAGCTGATCCAGAATCAAACCGAGCGCAGCAAAACCAAGCACCGCGGCATAGATTTTTTTCTTTTTCCCATTCACGACGATTCGTCCACCGGTGTTTCGGGAATGGCGGAAAAGAAGCTCAGGGTCAGCTCAGCCAGTCGCATCGACTCCGCTTCGTCTCCAGCACCACCGGGCAACAGGTTGAGAAACGTCACATCCGCCCAATAGTCCTCGGATTCAAACTCCTTCAGGAACCTCAGCAGGTTTTGAAACCCGCCCTCTGCCGACAGGCGATACCGAATCTCCAGCACGCCCGAGTATTTTACCTTCGACCAGGGCGACACACCGATCATGCGAACACCGTGGCGATCCGCCAGTGCGGTGATGTCTGCCAGTGTCTGCTCGATCGGGATTTCGTCGGGCAGATTTTCCCGATCCGTCGCCTGCCCGAACAGCCCGCGATGGACCGATTTCTGTTGATCCAGACCATGTTCAAGATCGCGAAGTCGCGAGGTTGACACCTCCACGGCGACTGCCAGCGCATTCACCTGACTCGTCGCGGTATCGGGCTTGAGAAACGAATACCACGCAACCCACGAGACCATGGATATCACGGCCGTCGCACCGATCACGTCAATCAGAATGGTTGATTTCTCAGTCCGCATACCTGTTACCAACTACACCGCACATGAAAGCGAATCGCCTTGCCTGTGGGAAGGCTTTCCTCCGTAGCGTTCGTCATCCGGACGTTCGCAAACATCTTCCCGGACTCCAGTTCACGAACAAAATCGTAGATCGACTTTTGTCTCAAGGCATAACCCTGGATGTCCATCTCTCGCGGAGCATCCAGCGTTACAATCGACGCGGCGCTGTTCTGATCGTTTGAACCCCTGGTCTTGCCGATCGGGGATATCTCCCGATCACCCGCCGGTGCCATTGACGGAACGGTGGCAAGCGACGTCATCCAGATCGCATCGGGCATGGCTGACGTCACCGTTGCGATCAATCCGGACCATGTGCGTTTGGCCCGCAGGGCATTTGCCCGCGCCAGTTGCGCCCGAATCGTCGCCACCTCGACATCCAGCACCCTGGTTTGCTGTTGTGCGGAGGCGATCAACTGCTCGTTCAGTTCTTTCTCGGTCGTCAACGCCCGCACCAGATGTCGCCGGGAATATTCCAGCCATACCGGAACCGACCCCACCGCAATCGATGTCATCAACACGAAAAACCACTGCCGCAAGCGACGCCGTCTCCGACGTCCAGCCACGACCGACTTGTTGATCAGGTTGACAGCGATCATCAGTCGTTCACTCCGATGGCCAGCCCGATGGCCGCTGCATAATCACCGATTGAATCGCCCGTCCCGGTGTCGGGCGAGAAGGATCCACCCGAACCGCGGACCAGATCACCGATCAGCTCCACGTCGATACCAAGCCTGGATTTCAGGAACTCCGCCAATCCGGACATGGGCGCACCGCCGCCAACCAGGAACATGTCACCGGCGGCTCTGTCGGGGTAACAGTGCATCGCATATCCGTACGAACGCTCCACCTCCGAAACGACCAGTTCCAGCTCGGCCCGGAGAATGTCGAAGATCATCGACGCAATTTCCTTCTCCGGACTCGCATCGTCCGAATCCGGTTGCGCGGTGTCGATACCGTATTGGCATTTGTGCACTTCAGCCGCTTCGGGCGAAATTCCCAAGGACTCGGCGATCGACTGGGACCAACTGTTGCATCCGGAACCCAGCGTTCGTACCAGCAGTGGCACATCCCCAGCGCACAAAACGAGCCTCAACGATCGCCTCCCCACGTCAAGCATACCCCATATCCCGTCCGGATCATCTCCCCGGCACCTTCGAATCAGCGACCCCAGTCGTGACAACGCGCAAATCGTCGCGTCAATCTGCTCGCAGTCCATCCCCATACCGTGAACAATATCGGTGGCGGCCTGAACGTGTGTCGCGGGCGCAACCACGCCAATCGCGGTGATCCGCGACATTTTCGTGGGTGGCACCTTCCAATAATCCGTCACCGTGTTCGTCTCGGTTGAATTCATCACGCGTTCGAGTTCCCATCGAACCGCGTTGGCAAACTTGTCGCCCATCCCGCCCTGAGCATCCAGCTCCAGCGAATGCAGTTCAACCTCCGGTGTCGTCAAGCCAGCCACCACGCGGTACCCCTGAAACCCATGCTCGCGCAACGTGTCCCTGAGACGAACCGAAAACCCTTCGCTTACCGTGATCCCTGTTTCCGAATCACGACGCTTGATGGTCGTCAACCGCCTGACGACCCAGTCACGCTCTTCACGGCGCTCCAGTTGTGCAGCCCGAACAACCGTCGGACCGATGTCCAGCCCGATCGGTGAGACCAGCGTCCTGCGATCGACGATTTTTTGGAGCAGTGTTCCGACCAACGTCACACCCACCTTCTACAACGCGCTCGTCATGTCGAACATCGGCATGAACAACGAAATCGCGACAAACCCCACAACCACACCCATGACGATCAGAATCAGCGGCTCCAGCAGCTTGGTCACCGTCCCGAGCAACTCCGTATTGTCTTCATCGAGAATGTCCGCCACATAGGTCATGGCTTCACCGAGCTGTCCGCTCTCCTCACCCGTACGAACAGCCTGACAAATGTACGGTGCGACCATCCCCGACGATTCCAGCGCTCTGCTGAGGTTTCCACCGGACGTGATTTCCAGCTCCATCGCCTCGTAGAGCTGCTGATAGGAATGATGAAACGTCACCCCGCGAACCAGCCCGATGGCTTCCAGAATACCAACCCGCGCACCGACCAGCATACCGAGCACGCGGAACGTCTCACCCTGAATCAGCCCCGACATCAACCTGCCCACCACGGGCAGGCGCATGGCTGTCTTCAACAACAGCCTCTTGCCGCCTTCGGTGGTGACCAGGGCAACGATTCCACCAGTCACGATCGCTGCTGCCCCGAGCACGACGTACCATTGCGTTGTCGCAAACTTTGCTGTTGCCAGAAGGGCCTCCGTTGTCACCGGCAAATCAACGCCCAGATTTTTGAACATCTCGTTAAACCGGGGCAACACGAAAAACATGAGAACCATCACGATGCAACTCGAAAGCATCGTGAGCAGTGCGGGATAAGCCGTCGCACCAACGACCTTGTTGCGCATTGCCCGTCGTTTGCCCACGATTTTCGATAGCCGTTCAAACATCGGTGACAAGGTAGCCGTCGCCTCACCCGCCGAAACGACAGCGCAATAACCCGAGTCAAACGTCCTGGGAAAATGTCGCAACGAGTCCGCCAGGGTTGTGCCTTCCTCAAGGTCCATGATGATATGGCGAATCATCCGGACGTGGGATTCCTTCGTAAACTGGCGGGCAATCGTCTGCAACGCCTGCACAATTCCGCTGCCCGCGGTCAGAAGCATCGCCATCTGTCGTGTGAGCATCACAAGTTGCTTGATCGACAGTGCGACATTTTTATCAACCGCCGTATCCGAAGCGGACTGCGTCGGGTGATCGAGCGAGAGCTTCTCTTCGATGTGCGTGACCGTCAGATTTTTACTTCGAAGCGTGTCAATGGCTGACCGAACATCCGACGTTTCCATCGTTGCGCTTTGCGACTGGCCCTTTTCGTCGACCGCTTCGTATGTGACGATCATACAACCACCTCCTCATCTGCCCCGACCGGCTGATCTTCGAGCGACGGTCCGCCGCGCTCTGAACGGGTCACGCGCAGGACCTCCTCGAGCGAAGACTCACCGCGATCGACCACATCCAACGCCTTGTCACGCAGTGTCCGCCAACCGGATTTTTTCAGGTGTTGGCGCAAATCGCCTTCGGGGGCACGTTTCTGAATCAAATCCGCCAAAGGCTGATCCATCGGCATGATTTCATAAATACCGATACGACCGCGGAAACCGGTCATGTGACATTTTGAACATCCTTCGCCCTTCTGGAAAAGCTCGTTTTTGCGATGTCCCCAGCCGACCGATTCCAACAGTTCAGGCGAAGGGTAGTAGGACGCCTGACAGGCGGGACACAGCTTGCGCGGAAGACGCTGAGCCATGAAACCGATGACCGCCGACGATATCAGATAAGGCTCGATTCCCATGTCCAACAGGCGAGCCACCCCACCCGGACAGTCGTTCGTGTGCAGTGTGGACAGTACAAGGTGACCCGTGAGCGCTGCCTGAATCGCGACCCGGGCGGTGTCCTCATCGCGCATCTCGCCGATCATGACGATGTCCGGATCCTGTCGCAGAATCGATCGCAACGAGCGTGAAAATGTCAGCCCGACGGCGTCATTCACCTGAATCTGCGAAATCATCGACAACTGATACTCAACGGGATCTTCAACCGTCACGATGTTCTTGGTCGAATCGTTCAGCAATTCCAGCGCCGAATACAGGGTCGTCGTCTTGCCGCTGCCCGTGGGACCGGTCACACACAACAACCCATAAGGACTCTTGAGCATCCCCTGCACAATTTGCAGGTCGTCGCCGAGCAATCCAAGGTCTTCCAACTCGAAACTCAGATTGCTCTTGTCCAGAATTCGAATGACGATCTTCTCACCCAGCACCGTAGGCATGCTGGAGATACGCAGATCGATATCGCGACCGTCGGCAATCAGGTGCACCCGACCCTCCTGCGGAAGTCGTTTCTCGGCGATGTCCATCTTCCCGATGACCTTGATGCGCGACACGATCGACGCGTGCATGCCCTTGGGTGGCTTGAAAAACACACGAAGCTGACCGTCGATGCGGTAACGAATGTGTGTTTCCTTGCGATCGGGCTCGATGTGAATGTCGCTCGCACCGTCACGCAACGCAGACAACACCACGAGATTCACGAGATTGATCACCGGACTGCCGTCAACCATCTGGTCGAGGTCCGTGATCCCGGACTCCTCCTCAACCTCAAGATCGTCGATCCGGACGTCGCTCTCCTCGATCGACGCCATGAAGGAATCGACCGTCACCTCTTTCGCGAGGTATTTCTGCTGAAACTCGTCGATGTTCTGCTCAAGCGCCAGAACCGAACGAACACGGCAGCCGGTCAATGACTGAATGCGATCCAGGGTCGGCAATGACTGCGGGTCCGCCATCGCCACCGTCAGCTCGTTGTTCACCCTAAACATCGGCAGCACCTTCAAACGCTCTGCCTCATCCTTCGGGATACACTTGGCTACCTTTGGATCAATCAACCCGTGGCGGAGCACGACACCCTTGACATTGAGACGCTTGCCAAGCGCATTCACCAGCGAAGCCGACGTGATCGCACCGACGTTCAGCAAGGCCTCGCCGAGTCGATCTCCGGACTTCTTCTGGTTTGCGAGCGCTTCCTCAAGCTGATCCGACGTGATCAACTGATCAGCCATCAACTGCTCGCCAAGTTTTAACCCACGCTTGATCATCGTCCGGTCAACCTGTTTCCGATTCGCCTACAGGAAGCTGCGTACTGCCCCATCGACACTCTCAAAAAACTGAAACCGATCACCCAAACCGGTCAGTTCCAGAATCTCGCGACACGTCGGTGTCACACCGGACACCTTCAACTGCGCACTGCGAGAGCGAAGCTCGTCGGCGACCTGAACGAAACCCTCCAGCGCGATGCTGTCCAGATATCCGACGTCCTTCATATCCACGACGACACGCGGATTCCGCGAGCTGATCGCGGTACGGACCGCCCCCAGAAACTGCTCAGCCGCGTCGTCCAGAAGCGCCTCACTCGGTGCCAACACATCAACCGTGCCCACCGTCTGTCGGGATATTTTCACGTCCTCGCCTCCTGGGCAACCCCGGATAACTCAACGTCCGAAACCACCGACAAGTCCTTTTCCCTCGCCGCGTGACACAGGGCAACCGACTGCCCCAACAGGCTGTCCACGTTTGGCTCACCCGCACCACTTCCCGCAACCCCGCAACGAATGCGAAGAGCAACGCCCGTTCCGCGATCGCTCAGTAACCTGCTCACGGCGTCATTGACCATCTCGGTCAACTGCCTCGCAATCAACGTCGCCAATGCGGAATCAACCCGACGCAACAACACCACAAACCGCGAATCGTCAAAACGCCCAAGCCGATCATCAGGCCTGACCCGCTCCAACATCGATTGCCCCACGAGCCTCACGACCTCGTTGGCCATGTCCCACAAATGCAAATCCAGCAACCGTCGGTGACCCTCAATCACCAACACCGCCAACGCAACAGGCTCTCCCGATCGATAACACGACGCCGCCACCTGTCGCGATGCCGTCATAAACGAATCACGCGTCAACACACCCGACACATGATCGCAATCCGTCGCCATCCGACTTCGGCAGACCTCCGCCAACGTCCCCCAAAACTGACCGACCAACAAATCGATCGTACGCAGAAACGTCCGTGAACAATCCTCGCCGGACAACCCACCCACCGACACCACACCAATACTTCTGCCTCCCCGACGAATCGCAAAACACCACTGCGGCGGCATCGACGACTCATTCGCCAGCCGTCGAACCAGATCACCCTGCGACGCATCGTCGGCGTAATACGAATTCCCCGTCATAGCCACATGACCCATGATCCCCGCACGCGACGAAATCGATTGACCTTCACCATCGCCCACCGCCATGCGCATCGGTACCAGAACATCACCCTCCGCCAGAATGCGGAAAGGCCTCACATGTGTCGCCCCACACACATCATGCAACGTCCGCCGAACAAACTCATCAAAAGAGGCCCACGGATCCTCGTCATTCCGTTTCGATTCAAGCCAACCGTCGAACTGCGTGATCGTATGCGACACGCACGCTGTCTCGCTCAACCCGTGATCATCGCGATTTTCAAGCCCCTTCCGATGTCCAGCCCGCGCCCGCGACGACCAGTCCGCCAACCCGACAATCGCCGCCGCACCCGCCAGCAACGCCGAAAACAAACTCGCATCCGCCCAGAACGGGGTCCGCGTCGTTACCTGCACGATGACGACCCAATACAACGCGCACATAATCCCAAGCCACGTCGCACGCGACTGCCCGATCAATCGACCACCAATCCCCGCACCAACCACCACCGGAAACCAGGGAAGCATGACGTCCATAATCATCAGCCGGCGCTCCCCTGTCCGACAGGCTCTTCGACAACAACCGCCATACCCCGTTCAGTCTCCACCGACGTTCCGTTATCACCAGAAACCAGACACAACGTTGCGGAGGTATTCCCGATGTCGTTAAACGCATCCGGATTGTCTTTGTAAAACCGCTCGATCATCGCCACAAAACGTCCGCACAACCGCGCATCCACGACCGTGCCAGCCTCCTCCTTCAATATCTCGATCGCTTTTTCCCATGGAAATGCTGCCCGATACGATCGCGTCGTCGTCAACGCGTCAAAAATATCCGCGATCTGAATCACCCGTCCGTCCAGGGGAATATTCTCCCCGGTCAACCCGAACGGATAACCCTTTCCGTCATACCGCTCATGATGATGCAACACACCATCCACACACGGACGCATGTACGAATTGTCACGAATAATCTCGTAACCACGCATCGGATGCTCTTTGATGTGCGCGAATTCCTCGTCCGTCAGCTTGCCCTCTTTTTTCAACACATCATCGCGAATCCCGATCTTCCCGACGTCATGCAACAACGCCGACCACTCCAGCAGCCGCAACGCCCCCGCGTCGTAACCGATCTCTTTCGCCAAAAGCCTCGCGTAATAACCGACGCGCGTGGAGTGTCCCGATGTGTAGGGATCCTTCTGATCGACGGCGGTGACGAGCGTTCGCACCGTCTCGGTGTTGGTGTTCTGCAATTCGCGCACAAGCCGAAAATTCTGAATCACGTCACCGCAAAACGACGACAGCGATTCAAGAACCTGCATGTCACCGCTTTCCCACTCCCGATCATCACCAGGCTCCCGCTTCCGCGTCAGCACACTGGCCACAACAAATACATCACCGGCAAAAATCGGTGAGATCAACGCTTCCTGCGAACCATCCGGCGACCCGACGACCTGCTCACAACGCTCATCCCGCGACTGCTTCAGTCCATCTTCAAGCCATGACTCCCACTCAAAACCCGCAGCAGGTTCGCCCGTCGCAAGGTGACACCTGAAACCATCACCCCAGGCGGTGAAAATATCATCCTCGAAATACGTCGCGCGCAGGCTCTCCATCAACCTCGCGACAACCTCACTCTCGCTCTCCAGAGTCAGCATGTTACGCGTCACTTCAAACACGATCCCAAGCTGCTCATAGGACCGCATCAACGCGTTGGCCATCCCTTCCTGCTCGCGCGACATGCGGTCAACCTGCTCGCTCAACACCTCCAGCGCAGCCTCGACCACTGCACCGCCGGGAACCGATTTACCCGGGCAGGAACCGCCCAAAAGCGCACCACGCAACTCGGAAACAACCTCACACGCAGAAAGGTCTTCCAGTCTTTGTCGATCGCCGGATGTCTCTACCCTGTCAGCCAACGGAACTCCTGCCTCAAAAATCGCCCATCGCTAACCCGTGTTGCCAGCCGCCCCAGCCCCCAGTTGCCGCTCAATATCCCGAATCAGCCGTGACGGCGAAAAGGGTTTCGGATGGAGATCGACCCCGAATTCCTCCAACTGAGACCGGACGCCCGCCTGGTCCGCACGCGAACTGAGCAGGATCATCGGCGTGTTACACGATCGCTCCTGCCGCAACCACCGAACCAGCTCCAGACCCGTCACACGCGGCATGTTGACGTCCGAAACAATCAGATCGAAATCGCCTTCAGCGAGAAACTCCTGAGCAACCGCGCCGTTTTTCGCCTCGGTCACGTCATGGCCTGACTTCGTAAGCCACATGCACATGACCCGTATGATGTGGGCATCATCCTCAACAACCAAAATGCGCGCCATCACACATCACTCCTGCTTCGCGGAGACCGGCAACGAAGATGTAAGCTCCGCCAACGGCAACCGCACGATAAATGTCGATCCTTCGCCGCGCACGCTCATCAGTTCAATATCCCCGCCATGACGCCTGGCAATTTCCCGCGCCGTCGTCAACCCGATTCCCGTCCCCTCGATGTCCGACGTCTCCGGGGCAGACCCGCGCTGAAATTTCTTGAAAATCGCTTCGTGGTCCGCGGGATCAACCCCAATCCCCGTGTCCTTCACCGAAACCATCAGCTCATCCGGATGCACCTGACACGACACAAAAACAAACCCCCCATCGGGCGTGTACTTCAAGGCATTGCCCAGAAGGTTGTTCATCACGACCGCAAGCTTGTCACGGTCACCTCGAAGCACCGGCAGCTTCGAGGGCAGCTTCATCTGCATATCGATCTTCTTGTCGTCCGCCAATCCGCGAATATCCTGAACAGCATCCTCCAGAAGCGCCCGAAGATCGACGTTGTGCATTTCAAGCTGAATCGAGCCAACCTCAAGTTGCGACATGCTCAAAACATCATCAATCAAACGCGACAGACGGCGGGTTTCCTTCGTGATAACGTTGTAACATTCCGTAATCATCTGCGGATCATCAAAAACACCGCTCGACAACGTCTCCGTGTACGCACGAATGTTGGTCAACGGCGTCCGAAGCTCATGCGTTACCTGCGCGACGAATTCAGACGACGAACGCTCCGCCCGTATCTGCTGACTAATGTCCGAAATCGTCACAACACACTCACCTCGTCCCACATGCTTCCCCGCAGGCATCACGCGAACACGGTAGTGCGTCTCACCATCATCCTCCTCAATCACCGATGACGAAGCCCGCACAGCACCCGACTCATCAATCGCTTCGCGAATCAGACCCACGACCGACCCGGCTGTCTCAGTATCCGTCAATTCCTCCAGCGATCTCCGCTTCACAGGCTCGTCCGGCAAACCCAGCAACCGTCTCGCTGCACCATTCGCATACGACAGCGATTGACCGTTTTGCACATGGAGCACGCCGTCAGGAAGCACGTCGACCACCTCGTCCAGATCTCCCTTGCGCGACTTCGTCAGAACCGCCTTAAGCTCGTTCTCCGCCGTCGCTCGTTTCGCACCCACCTCGAGATCGTGCGCAAAGTCAATCAGCTTGTTCCACTGAATACCCAATGCGTCCGACGCATCCGCCAAACGCAATACCTCCAGATCCTTCTCAACCTGCTCACCACGACTCAACAGCGATTCCGAAATGCGACCCATATGACGATAATGACGACCAACCCAGCGCGCAATCATCGCAACACAACCAACAAGAACCGCCGCCAAAACCAGCACCGACGCCGGAACCGACAAAACCCCGGACCCCACGTCCGTCAACGCAACACCATCCAGGTACCATTTCCCCTTCCCCACCACGTCCGCCAACGATGCCTGAAAATGATACGCATTCCCCCCGGCGTCCTTATCCCCGTCAGCCCGACCACGAACACCGTGGTCTGCCGCGGAGACGCTCAGGCCAACCTCGCACAGCTTCCCGATCTGCTCAACACGCGTCGACGCCACAATCAACCGACCGTCGTCAATCAATCGCAGTTCCCGCCACTTCCCACCGCGTACAAATTCGCGCAACACCCGCTGATAAACCGACGCGTCTCCATCAGGCAATTCCCCAATCCGCGACGACAGCATCCTCAAACCATGCTCGGTTGACCCACGCCACGACGATACCTGTCGATCCGCAGCCGCGCGTGTGCTCAGAATCGACGTCAACGGAACACTTGCAGCCACCAGCAGAAGCAGCGCAACCCCCGCCAGCCTCGGCCCCGCCCTGGACGAAAACAGCTTTTTCAATCGATCAGGCTTCATCAGCGCGCGGTTTCCCTGTACATCCCCAAACCGACCTCCCAACAGACGAACACACATCCGTCCGTCCGTTTCATCGTGTCACAGAACACCCCCCTTGATTACCACCCCCCGCACAAACCCCTATCGGACCCCCAAAACCCCGCAATAAGACGCCTGTCCGAGAATACGCACTACCGCCCATCTCATTCGCTCGTTGTCTTCTCAGCCCAACCTCACTAAAACAGGCACCTGATATGGGACCAACCTCACCGACAAACCCGCCCGCCGACCGAACATGGACTCTCAAGCCATTCCACGACAACCATGCAGGCGTCGTTGCAGGATGGGTAAAATCCGAAACCGACCTGCTCTGGCTCGCACCCCGAACAAAAGCACCGCTCACCCCACAAAAGGTCATCGCATGGGCAGGACCGAGAAATATCAGCCTGCTCCTCTTCTCAAATCAACAAAACGACCCCGTCGGATATGGCGAGCTGAATCAAATGCGAAACGACCCGCACCACTACTGGCTAGGCCACATCATCATCAACCCTGACATCAGACGTCAGGGCATCGGTTTGGCGTTCGTAAAAAAACTGCTGACGATCGCGTTCAACGATCACAACGCAGGACGTGTCTCACTCATCGTTTTCCCCGAAAACGAACCCGCCGTGAAATGCTACGAAAAAGCGGGGTTCCTTCCCACCCGGGTCGAAACCCACAATTTCAAATCCAACGGCAAGACATGCCGAATGCTTCGAATGGACCTCGACAGACCGCCGCCTCAACCTCTGATCACCGATTAGTTCGTGCCCGTCGGCACAGGCTCGATGACCGCAAACACGCCCTCAACAAGGCCTGTCAGAATCGACAACACACCCTGCTCGACACTGCTGCCCGCAGCCGTACGAAACTGTGTCCCAAGCTCACCCGCACAACTGTTACCGAAAACAGTCGCAGGACCACACACCCCAATAGCCAACACCAGAAACTTCCGACCCAGACGACCTGTCAATTGACGACCCATCGATGAACTCCTGAACATGCATACCGCGAGCAACTCCGCCACAAACTCTTCCACCATTATCGGCCACACCATCCCGCCAGTTGCAGCCTTCCTGTCCACCAAACACGCTCGCGCAAAAACTGCGCCACCCATCAACCCCACCACGCGATGTAATTCATTCGCAAACCAACGACCACCAACAACACCACAAACGCGCCCCGAACCACCCGCAAAGGCCAAACATGTGTCAAGCGACCCCCAATCCACGCCCCCATCGCCGCCGTCGGAATCAAAAACACCGCCAACCGCACCGGATCGCCCAGCCCAATCTCCGCATGGTGTCGCCAAATCCCGAAATGCTTCACACCCGCACCCACCACGCTCAACACCACAATCATCCCCGCCGAATTCGCGATCGCCGACCGCAACGGAACACCCAGCAACCGCCGCTGCAAAGGCACCGCAATTACCCCACCTCCAACACCCAACAACCCCGAAATCAACCCCGTCGGCAAACCCACCAACATCACCCCACGAAACCAGCCATCACGCCCAACCGCCACACGCTCGTCCTTCCCCGCCCCAAACATCAAACGCAAGTCCTTCACCCCCACCAACAACAAAAACACTCCGAACATCCCCGTCAGATAAATCGAACCAGACCCACGAAAAATCCCCAACTCGCTCAACCCCACCCCACAAACCGAACCCACCACCGCCCCGGGCAGCAACACACGCAACACACCAACCCGAACCGCCCCCGCACGAACATGCTGCACCACCGCGGGCACCGCCACAAAAAAATTCACAATCAACGCAGCCGCCTGATATAGATGCTGACGAGGACCGAGAATCAGCGTCATCCCGGGAATTATCACCACACTTCCACCAATCCCCAGCAACCCGCCACAGACCCCCGCCAACAAACCAATTACCGCCAACCAAAGACCGTCCACGCGCATTCACGCTCCGCAAAACGTCCCAAAACAAGCGCAACAAAAAACTCCCGCAGACAACCTCCCACGAGAGCAGAACGAATGCAACCACCAATTATTTCAGGACCAAAAAATCTCAGAAGACGAACCGCGACACAACATTACCCAGGCAAACGCTGTCAACATCCTGCATGCTGGCTCCACCAGACGCCGCCACCGCGTAAAGCTCGTAACAAAGATGCCACTGAAACGCCACCAGCACATACACAAACATCACCCCACCCGCAGCCAGCTCCGCCAACCAACGGTCCCGATACCGGTACAACACCACCGTAGGAAAAAGGACCAACGCCAGCTTGAACGGAACAATCGCGTAGGGATTTCGTCCCAAAATCGCCCGCGCAATCGGATTCGACTCCTCCAGCATACCCTGAGAATGGGCAGCCAACGTCAACGTCACGTCAAAAGCGTTGATAATCAGCATCCCCAGCAAAAAGCACGCCACCCGATGAGACCGCGCGCCCACATACCAGTCAACCCAATCGCCGTACCAACCCGCCTTGGCAGCGCGGACCGGTACCATCATAATGTCGTTACATGTGCTCGTATTCATGATCTGCCTGCGTCGCCCCGGAGATGGAAAGCCTGACCCCTGTCCCCTCTAACACGCACTACATAAACTACAATACCTTCTGGAATTTACCCTATCGGAAATCACTCATCAGGACCTTGAACATGAACGACCAACCCAACCCACCCCTCTCACACCTCGATAAACACGGACACGCCCGAATGGTCGACGTCTCCGACAAGCTCGTCACAACCCGAAAAGCCGTCGCAACCGCCATCGTCACCATGCAACCCGACGTCCGATCAAAACTCCTCGCAGGACAACTCAAAAAAGGAGAAGCCCTCACCACCGCCAAAATCGCCGCCATCAACGCCGCCAAACAAACAAGCCAGCTCATCCCCATGTGCCACCCCCTCCCCCTCGACCTCGTCGACGTCCGGTTTGAAACCGTAGGCGACAACCAGATCAGGATCACCACCACCACCATTGCCACCGCCAGGACAGGCGTCGAAATGGAAGCCCTCACCGCCGCATCAATCGCCGCACTCACCCTCTACGACATGACAAAATCCGCCGACAAGTCCATCACCATAGGCCCCATCCAACTACAACAAAAATCCGGCGGAAAATCAGGCCACTACACCCGCAGCAAAACCTGAAACCGCGTCGTAGCTCACCGAATTCACCGCCGGACAAAACGCCATGCTATTGAGCGTTCAGTGCCGACGCGAACGCGGAAAGCTGCATCCCCAACGGCGAACCAGAATAAGCACCCGCAGCGTCCTCGATCGCTGCTGCGTACTCAGAAAGTTCCGCCACCGTCACAGCACCCGCCACCCAGGCCGCCAATCACGCAAGGGATCAGCCTCAGCAGGACCGTCCACCTGCGCCACACCCACGCCCAATCCTCCCGAAGCCATTTGACTCCCACCACCGCCCGTTGCGTTTTCCTGTCCACACTCCGGCTGCTGCGACAGATTGATCATGAATCGACTCAGCTCAACCGTCGAGTTGATCACACCGTCACAATCGAAATCAAAGAGCGCATCATAGGGATCAACACCGTTGATGCGTCGCCTGAGCAGGAACAATTCAAGGGGCGTGATTTGACAATCCCCGTCGAAGTCCCCGTAAAGCGTCTTCTCAACACTCGTCGGACATTCATTGTTCAAGAACGTGATACTTGGACAATTCACATCCAGTGTACCTGTGTAGTAGAGATTCAATCCGTTCATATCCACGCGATTTAGAAAGCCGGTCATGATCAAATCACCGTCCACATACACCGCCTCGTCGGATCCCGCACAGCAAACTCCCGTATTGACCTCAAAATCACTCAACGTAAATGGATCACACTGTACAGAGGCGAGTGCAAAGCACTCAACTTTCAAGCTTCCCCATGGCTTGATGCAGGGAGAATCATCAAACCAAATCCCGTCGAAATCGGGTGAATTTGCCTCGAAGTGGCGCGGGGCAGGGATCGTCGATGAGGGCGTTGTGTATGTAAAATCAACTCCACTAGCGTCCCAACCCGACGCCTCATCGTGAATTTTGGACTCGATCTTGACATCGCCAATTGAAGCGCTCAGGCTCAGTCGGGCCAGCCCACCCGAGCCTTCCAACGGCCCTATGACCGAGTCGGGACCCTTAAATTCGAGCCCGGAGTTGATCGTAAAAACATTCGGTCCAGACGATGGCGGTCCATATGCCAAAATATTGATTTTGACCGGTGGAGTTCCAAAAAATGGGAAGGTTCCCGATATCACCAAAACCGATTTGGTAACCTTGACGACTTAACCAGTGCTCTGTTCTCCGGTTTCAATCCATCCATCCTGAAGAATGATGGCCGCCCCGTTTCCGGTCACAATGAGTTCTTCATCAATCGCGAGAATTCCCGCGTTTGACAGCACTCGACCATTGGGCTCTACAGTGAGTACCTCCAACTCGCAACGTTGTTCAAAATCCAGGACGGCCGGATTGAACGGTTGTCCCGCACCAATCGTCCATTTGCCGCCGCCAAGCACGCTGGTCTTGACCTCCAAAAATCCCGCGATGGTCCAATCTTTCGTCACTCCGGTCGCGCCCGTGAGATCAATTGAACTGGCCAATACCGCAGAGTTCGTCTCGCTCGTGACGCGGCTGTTGACGATCTGACCGAATATCAGATTCAACCTGGTCTCGTTGGGTGCGGTCCCCTCACGCAGAACAGCGTCAACATGCTCCAGACGAGATCCGATCTCCAACTCGGCATCCTGCTTCAACTCCAGTGCATACAAGCCCGACGAACTCCCGGCGTCACGCTTGAACTCCGTCGCCACGTTCAACGAAGTCCCACTCTCCAAAGCCAACCCCGCACCCGATACCGGCGCGAACGTGAACGAACGAATCGGCAAACCGGAATCGAAAACGATTGTGCCGCCAATCAGGTGAAACACATCGTCGGCTGAATTGGGAACCGAAACCGACGACCAATTATCGTCGTCGCTCCAATTGTCTCCAAAACCATTCCCTGTCCAAAACACATCCGCGGCTGGCAGCATCGGACACGCAACCAAACTCACCACGACTGAAATCAGCGCATACCTTCTCTGTACAGTAAACATCTCTTGTCTCCTGTTAATCTGGAAAAACTGTTTCTTACCTAAATTACCGCTGCATGATACGATTTGCGCCAAACTCATCTCACCCAATCAAGGAACATCACCTCCATTCGCAGTAAAATGGTCCCGTAGTTTGCCCAAGAAAACTCGAAAAATCCGTCAGACCAACGACACCATCGCCGTCGAGATCAAACGCTTGGCATTCAGCGGACAGATTCTCACTCATCCCAGCACAACGTTGAAAGACAGCAAAGTCATGAAAATCACTATCACCATCGAAATCACCATCGCCCATCCATCGCGGACGAAGCATGTAGACCCCATGACTGTCGTCGGTGAACTCGATGCGAAGAACATGCAGACCAAAGTCATTCAGGCTCTGCTTCTTCCCGTCACTTCCACCCGTCATATCGTGATACGCGCTGATCAGATCGATATCGCTGTTCCACTGAATCCTCCGACTTCCGATCTCATCGCCTGCGCGCAGGAAGGGAAACCAGCCGTCACGCACAGGATCCTTCCCCAAAACAACCACACGCGTCGTTTCGTCAATACCAGGCCCCTCGATTTCCGTGCCAGCGACGATACCGCCGCAGTCGTTCATCGATGTGATCGCAGGAACAAATCCAACACCCGACAACACGATGCCGTCATCAAACCCCGGTGCGGGATCACCGTCGCGCAACTGCAAACTCGGTGCGTCCAGCCCACCAAAATAAATGGCCCATTCGTTCTCCGTCGTGATGCTTGGCCCGGTCAATCGTGTTCTGAGAATGATTTCGTCTTGCGCATTGACATTCAAGCCTCCTACCGACGAGAAAGTGACGCCATTTTCAACGTCCCAAGCAAAGTCGCCCTCTCGCGCAACGACAAGAAGATCGTCCGGACGACCTGTCAAAAGAACACGATCATTGATCTCTTCGATTCCCGGTCCATTCAAGAAAGCTATGTCCGAAATTGTGCCTCTGTGTGTTTGGTTATCGTTACCCGCCCCTCCCCTTCGAATCGATACACCCTCACCTATCTCAGGGACCGGCATCTCAGGTGCCGTGAACGCCCGAATTTCCCCCTCGATCGCAACCCACCGGCCATTGTCGTCGGGGTCCATGATCAGCGGCCCCTCCAGTCCGCCGATAAAGCTCAACTCCCCAGCATCGTTAAAGGCCTCCAGACCCGCGAATGCAAAAACCGACCCCGGCGGTGCCCCCGGTGCAGCCATCCCACGTCGCCACACCATCCGCAGATCATCCGGCGGACCCACCCAGAAACCCGTCTCATTCGACTCATCCACATTAGGCCCCACAAGCCACAACCGCGTCTTCATCGTCCCGTTGTCACTGAGCGCAGGCTCCATCCCGAAATTCTGCGTCCCGATCAGCGTCCCATCGTCCAACCCCGGAGCAGGATCACCCGACTGCAACACCTTGCGAATCGATCCCAACCGACCCGCAAAAATCACGCAGTCGTTGACATTCTGAACGATTCCCTCCCCCTCCACCGTCACCGTCAGCCCGATCGTCCCGTTCTCCGCCAACCACGGGTCGTCCAGAAAACTGATCGTGATCCCCTCGGGCATGTCGAACGCCGGCATCCCATGTCGCAGCACAAGCTCCAACGCCCCCGGCGGACCATACCACACCGCGTCAAAAAGCTGAGGAAACGGCGGCAGCGAGTAGAACCCACGCACAAGCACATTCCCCGCCAGATCAATCTGCGGTGCAAACAGAAACTCCACGACCCCGCCCGCAATCCCAGGCGTCGCTTCCTCTTCATGCAAGATCGGCGTGACCTCAATCGTCGGCAACGGATCAACCGCATTCCCCGCGCCCAACAAACCAACCAACACCATGAACTTGACACACAACATGACCCAAACCTCCCTTCGGAGACGAATCGGACACTCGAATCGCGGGTCGTCGTCGGAGATGCGGAAGCTCTGCCCAACGCGACCGAGTACTCGCGCCTGACACGCGGAATACCCGCCCGACATTCTACCGGATTTCAACGGACCGGCGAAACGCAATGCACTCAATTGAAACGCTCAAGAAATCCACCAAATGCGTTAGATTCCGCAGACCGGGTCACCACCTGCCATTGCCACCCCGCAGCAAATCAGGACGAGGATCAGCCCTTCCCCAAGACAACATCCGATAAAAACACCTCCCCAGAGGCGCATGCATCTGATCGAACAAAAATTTTTCTTCGATCGCCTGCAACGTTCTTTAGGGTGGAGGGAAATGACCATGACCAGAGAACGCAAAACACGATCACGACACATCCGGACAACCCCAACCAACCCCAGGTGTGGGGCAGGTGCTCGCACCTGTCCCTCGGGCTTAATCACTTTTACCGGGTGCAACAAGACGTGGACGATAGCGCCGAGACCGAAAAGCGCGAGACCGACAACGCCGGCAACCGACACGCTTCGTCGCACGGGCGAGACGTCAACACCAATAACTGTGCAAGGGGTACTTCCACCCGCCACACGGCTTATTCCCGAATTCTCACCTCATCAGAAAGAGAGACCGACGCCACATGAAAACAAACCCGGATTCCTCGGTGACGCGATAGCGATGCTTGTTGCGTGCGGATGGATCAGGCGTATAGTACGGGCCGTCAGACATGCTGAAGTGGGGTCTGTGGAATTCACGACCACCCTTGTCGACCTTTGTGTGTGGGCCGTCAGGCCTTTGCAGGCTTGCAATGGAGAGGTGTCCGAGCGGCTGAAGGAGCTGGTTTCGAAAACCAGTGTGCGGGTGACTGTACCGGGGGTTCGAATCCCCCCCTCTCCGATTTTGAGGTGCTATTTCACAAGCACTTACGGCTACGAAAAAACGTGTACCAGTAAAGTACCAGCGAAACACACGTTTTCGAGGATCAAATCTCACTCAGCAGTGCCACGTTGAGTCCGCTGTCAAACTTGGCGTACTCCTCGTGAAACACTGACGGCATCATCCCACGGTAATGGTCATGCACACGATCATCGGCGTGGCCCATGGCCTTCTTCGACACGTCACGGCGGATGTTGCATTTGCTCGCTTGCATCGCGTGATAGTGCCTCAGCCAGTGCCATCTGATGGCTGACCATCTTGTGTTCGTCACCGGATGCCGCTCAACCAGAACACCGGCTGCCAGTGCATGGTTCTTCAGTCGCTGGAGTGTCTTGTCTCCGGCGATTTGATTTCCCACGCTGTTCACGAACACCCAGTCGGTTGGCTGCCGGAGGCCCATCATTCCAATCACGTCTGCCAATCGGCAAGTGATATGAACGGCTCGACATCCGGCACGTGTTTTGGGCTTCCAATACCCATCTGCCGACAGGCACCTTCGCTGCAATCCGGGGAGAACGAGATTGGGATCCGGCTTTTTCACGTCGATCGCGATCTCGCGATCAGCGAGATTGATATCCCTGACTTGGAGGAATTGAAGTTCCTGAAAACGAAACCCGCCCTCGCATACGAACACCACGAGTTCGGCAATCTGCCGATCGCCGCATCTGAGCGATTCTGCAATGACGGCGTTGACTTCGTCCGGGTAAATGACCGGAGGTCGGTGCTCGCCATGCGGA